>JAMOPI010000016.1 GCA_027064585.1 Candidatus Desulfofervidaceae bacterium
TCCCTTTCATTTTGATGTCCCAAATTGCAAGGTGTTGAGCTGATTTTTAGCATATCTTTGCATTTTTGTCAGCCTTATTTCAAGAAAAATGTGTGATAAAATGGTAGGTTAGAGCGTTTTTCAGGGACGACTATTTAGTAAGGACTGAATTAAATGGCAAAGCCTACCTGGGTTTTAGGGCAGCAGGCATAGCTGTACCTCCACGGGTGCTTGAGATAGGGAAGAATGTAGTGGGTACGTCTGAAATTACAGGTGAAAAATGTCCAAATATAGGCAAATTTTAATTTTTAGGTGTCAAAGTTGAGCTAAATTTTGGGGAATGTCCAATGCTTCTAACTCCTGGCACATCTTTTCACTTGGTGGTATCCTTTTCATGGGTGGTCTCCTTTGTTTTTTGTTAAGTTTTTTATTATAACTCAGGCCACCCTCTTTTTACAGGAATTATAAGACATCACTACTAGTAGACTAAAGGATGGACTTCTTCAACCTTGAGCTTGGAGAGTATCTAGTGTTTTACCCCTGAGACGCAGCAGGTGCTGTGACTCGGTTTGGGAACGGCGTATTTGAGCCAGCAGCGCGGTTTGGGCCCTTGGATGGTGTTGGGTTTCACGTAGGTCCAGGCTTTGCATTTGGGATCCCGTGCGCAGGCATCCCGGCACAGCGCAGGATTTGCTTCTGGTAGGTCGAAGTTAGAGTAATCTAGCCCCATCCGATCAGTGTCCCACTCCATTGGGCCCATAACGGAAGTCTCTTTTCTCTGTGCCGAACCAGAGAACGTGTGGTTTCCTGGCTTTGTTGCCTGCTCTTTTGCTATGGATTCATACGGTTCAGTTATAAACTGCTGGCGGGCCCCTGTGTTATAGGTCTTGCAGTTTCCATCTGTGCCACTGGAGTTAATGACGAATGACCCCTTTCCTGGGATAGAGATCCTTCCTATAATCCCGTCGAAATTTCCCTCGTTGTCTGTATAGAAGGGATTGCCGATAGCCACCGATGGTTTTACTCCCAGATAAAATACTTGAAGGCGATAGGGCGGATGGTTCTCTGTTGCAGTTACTCCCTTTACTCCCCTTAGAATGACCCTTACCTGTCCAGAAGAAGAATTTATCTCTATGCGCCCCCAGGAAAAGGTAAGGTTCCCGCCGCCCCAATAACACCTATGGCGAGCTTGAAGACAAGGGACTAGAGTCAATCTCTTTACTTCTCTGTTGAACCCGGGAGGCGAGACATAGCTCGGCCCCCGTCCGCTGGTACATACCCTGGCCTCTTTCACTATGACATAAGCATCTGTGCCGGCATAATTATCAAGGAAATAGATGAGCACCCTGGCCTTTCTGAACCATCTCCAATGCTTTTCAGAAATCGTCCCATTGCTTTTGGCAATTATTTGTCCGCCTCGATCTTCATAGTTTCCTCTGCATACAGACCAGCTATAGGTACGTTCTGGAGCTATGTGCAGATGAACAAAAAGTGGCTCATCGTCGGGAATCACGGTGCTACCTGCCCATGAGGATTGTGTTGTGAGCCAGGGAATCCTTATGTCCGTTATCTTCGGACCCATGTGAAAATACAGGGTATCCGTAACTTCTGTGATCCCAGTGGCATAAACACCCATGTATTTGCCACCGCCGTGGACCACGATGGTCATATATACATCTCCACCTTTACTGAAATCAAAGGTTTTCCTGCTTAGAAGATAGTTGCCATCTACCCTGTCATTAACAAGGGTTCCGTTCGTCCATGCCCCACCCTTTATCAAAAGGCCATAGGGCGTAGAGGTGTAATAACCATGGCGATGTCGTTCTTGGTCCCATGCATGGAGTGTAAGAGGGATATTGGTACAAGTATTCGTTTCTAAAAGCTCCTTTTTGACTTTCCTAGATGGATAGTCAATGGTTTCAATCTCTAAAACAGGCCATTTTGTCTCATCCTTGTATTCCCTCGACCAGAAGTTATAAATAGATTCAGTAAGTCCAGGATGTGCACTCTCAACCATCTTAATCATCAATCCGTAGTTTGGTTTGCCAGAAAGCCACATTCTTACAAGAGGGGTTATATCCACAAAGACCCATCTGTTAACCTCAGCAGGAGGTTTAAATGTCACCACTGGATGGGGATCAAAAACAGGCTGATTATTCCAGGTTATCTCACCTTCTTTTGCTGTTCTTTCCACCTTTCCGGGATGATAGGTATCAGTCCCCTCATTCCATGGTTCAAGCACTCTGTAAACCCCAAGTGTTGCTGTGTTAGAACCACCGATATTGTAAAGGTATAGTTTTAATATTGCCCTTTTGACTGGAACTGCTGGTAAGTCAAATTTTAGGTATGCCCTTTTCTCACCACCAGGTACCTGCCATCCAGCACCAATTATTCCCCACTTTCCCCAGTTGGCATTGTTCCAGTTACGATAGGAATAGGCAAAAACATGGGAGTCAGCTGTTGGGTGAAGTCTTATAATGTTTAATTTAGCAGGAACAGACGGGACCTTTTCTGGAGGAGCTTTGGAGACTTTATGGACAGAAAGTTTAAAATCTGTAAATCTTGCCTCCAGTGAGTTTCCTCCCCAGCTTTTTCCGATAAAGCCAATGCGGGTAAACTTATCTTTGGTAAGTATCTGACCCAACATCTTCCAGTTTTTCGAATCAGGAGATCTATAATAAAAACTGTAATTATCCCCTTTTCTTTCTATCTTTAAAAATACAGAGGTTTTGTTGTAGGGATCATCAAAGTTTCCCTTATTCCCCTTTATAGCTTTCAAAGTAGCAGGCCAGCCTGTACAGGTTTTTGAATAAGATCCCTCTACTCTAACCCTTTGAGTGTCATACAGTCCAACGTATAAGACATAAACTGGATTTTTCTCTCTTCCATTCCAGATAACAAGCCCTGTATGGGTAGCCTGTTTTCTCTTGGCCATCCTTAGCATAACCTCTGCACTCCAGGTGCCAGTTTGAGGAACATCGGTAGTTAGAAGTCCCGCCCCACCACGATTACAGGACCATATATTCTGATATGGGTTTATCTTCAGATAAAATTCACCTTCCTGGATTGAGTAATGATCATTACCCTCAGGATCACTCCATTTCCAGTTTCTCTTAAAAGATGTAACCTCCCCCTTAGCAGTTTGAGAAACCTTTGCAGACTCTGTTATCTTTACACCTGCCGGGAGGGCGTTCTGGTAAAATGACTCAACAATCTGGTTTTGATTAACCGATTGAATGGATTTTATTTTCCCATTGGTGTCTATTATAGCCTCCTGCCCTTCCAGGAGCTTCTTCTGAGTTATTGAAGTTTTAATATCCACCTTACCTTCAACAACCTGAACTTTTATTTCTCCATTAGCTTTCACCTGAACCACACCTGAGGTGCCTTCTGGCTGGATAGTAGCACTGGCAGTTTGAATAATGATGGGACCATGAAAGGCAACTTTTCCCTGTATAACTTTTATTTCTCTAAAGGATAAAAATTGAAACACTGTTCCTTTTTTAACAAAAAGATAGGATCTTTCACCTTTTTTAGGATCATTGATGTGAATAATACTAGCACCTTTCTTAACTTGCACAGTATCCCCAGGTGTTAAACTAACCATCCCATCTACACCTTCTTTAAGCTGATAAGAATTTTGATTAATTTTAATCTTGAGATTACCCTGAGCATAAGCCGTAATTCCAGTATCGCACTCCCTGATTCTGAATTTTTTGGCCAAAAGTCTCAGATTTCCCCCTGCATACCTTTGTATTTTCTCTTCATCTGCACCCATTCACCAATATTGCGGGCTGGTACCCATCTTAATATCCAGGACTCCCGTTTAAAGGAATCCATTGTTCTAAGATAATCTCCAAATACTCTGGCAGGAGATGTTTTTACAAAATTACCGTAAAGACACCTCAAAAACGTTGTTTGAATACCCTCCACCCTGCATCCACCATAACCATAAGCTAAGGCTGCCATAGCTTTTTTGGTAGTATCAAAATCCTCAAGATAACCCGGGTCATAATAAATAGAATCCTTAAACTCAGGATGGTGCTTATCTAAAAATTTATACATAAGATAGGCAAAAAAATCAGCGGTATTTTCATAAAAAGAGGTAATCCTCTTCCCCTTTTCTGTCTTTGCCTTAGGTGGCCTCCAGGTAGAATGCTCTGCTCCGAGATAAAATTTATCCCATAAACAGGCTTCTATCCATTTATCCACCATCTGTTTATGAACAAAGTGTCCCATTTCATGAAATAAAATTGTATAAGGTGGATCTACACCCTTAAATGCTTTAGTTCCCCAGTACTCCGTATCACTATCAAAAATGTCAATATGACCTACTGACTCAAATCCACCTCTTGCATAATGAGGAACAGTTGCCCCGGAAACATTGTATCGTACGGGAAGTTTTTGAAGGTTGGAAAGGGTGTTACTCAGGCATCCATTATCAAATCCCATAGCCTGCAAAAACTCTCTTACCCATTGTTTAATCCTGCGCTCGTGTTCTTCAGGTGTTAAAATATCCACCTTTCCTTTTCTAACCTCTATTTTTTCTCCTGCCTTTAAAGGCTTTTTAAGAAGAAGCTCAAGAGGCAAATGGCAGGCATCTGTCCATTTCAGATAAATCTCCTTTGCCTTACGCTCTGTAGAAGAGGGTATTCTTACCAGAATATAAAACTCTCCCTCAGGACTTGCCTGGCTTGCAAGATAGTAAGTCTTTGGATAAACTACAGGTGGATCTGGCTCGTACCTTGGTTTCATATCAGGTCCTACTGTCCAGCCATGAAGAAGTGCCATTCCAAGGGGAAAGGTTAGCTTTTTATCTCCTAAAAAATTACCCTCCTCATCCTCTACCCTAATCCTGAAAGCTAATTTCAAAGGAACATCCTTCAGGAAAACGTAATCCCTGTTTTCCTCAGGTTTTCGTGTAAGTATAAAGGTTGAGTATTTTCCTTTTCTGTTTAAAAACCCACTGTCCTTTTCTATAGAAATAAAGGGAAGCTTTTCTGAATCAATTATCTCTAAGGAAACCGATCCTTTTTTTAAAGGTTTTAGGTCCTGATCAACTACCTTTATTTTAATTGGGATTTTTTGCTTTATCCCATCCTTGAAAGGAAAAGAAATAAATTTCTCACCTATACTGGCTTCAATTCCAACACTGGTAATCTTTTTTTGAAGCACAAAGTTAAATCCACTCAGGCTAAATGGCTTTTCTCCCTTTGTTGGGACTGAGATTTTATATTCTCCATTTTTATTGGTTACCGCACTTACCTTCAGCTCCATTATTTTTACAATAGCTCCAGGGATAGGATTTCCATTCTCGTCTTTAACTATTCCCGCTATACTAATGCTTGATGGCATATAGGTCTCACCAACAATGTTTTGCTTTGATCTAAAGTCAGGATGGGAGCATACCAGGGTTATCTGCCAGTAGTTTTTCTTCTTTTTAGGTTTTGCCGCATCATTTAGTAATTTTTCCGAATAAGCGGCAAAGCTTTTGACAAATCTTGCTAACATTGACTCTACTGAACTAAGAGAGTACTTTACTTTTCCTGTGTTTGAG
This sequence comes from Candidatus Desulfofervidaceae bacterium, assembly GCA_027064585.1. Taxonomy (GTDB): domain Bacteria; phylum Desulfobacterota; class Desulfofervidia; order Desulfofervidales; family Desulfofervidaceae; genus JAGHCL01. The sequence continues at coordinate 5,537 of JAMOPI010000016.1, forward strand.
CTTTCCCCGTAGCTTATATCAATAACAATTCTATCACCGTAATTTAAAACAATATCGCGCTCATCAGAGTATTTAAAAATAACATAGCCATATGCTGATTGGCCAACTGATTCCCGGCCATTAACTTTGGAATAGTCTCTGTCAAATTTTAAAAATCCTTTTCCACCTCCAATATTAAGGAATTTTTCCTTATGAGTATGCCCTGATATTTGCCACGATCTTGGCTTTTTTGGAATATCACTTAAGGTGGGGCCATTATCCGCATATAGGTTATAATAACCAAGATTGACAAAAGTTGGCAAAGAAATAATCAAATCTACTTCAGGATCTGGTACACGATAGGCAAGCTGACCTATTTTATTTAGTCCCAGATCGCAGGCAGCATAATCTACTAAAATAGGGTCAGGGAATAGAAAAACCTCTTCATTGCTTTCGGTAATTTTTTTTATCCTTAAAAGGTCATTATCCCCTTTATACGGAGAAACAAATTTCTCCCATGGATATTCTTTAGCATAGCGGCAGGCAGGATATCCTTTGGGTGAGCTGGCGAAACTTTGCTGGACAAATAAAAGCTGGAAAGTAAAAATAACCACCAGAGAAAAAGTAAAAGAAGGAAGAATTGATTTTTTAACCATTTATTTCCTCCCAAAAAAATTTAGTAAAAGATTCACTATTTACTCAAAACTTTTGGTACTGTCCCCTTACATGTGTAAATTTAGAAACTTGCAATGGGCTTACCCTCCCAAATCTTATCTTATAACCTAAGTAAACTGGTCAGGTCAAGTCCCAAATTTCCTGTAAAAAGGGTAGCCAACCATATAAATTAACATACCTCCTTTAACTCCTGTATATCTTGAAACTTCTCTTTAATCCCTAATTCCTCTCTTAACCTATCCAAACAGTTAAGCTCTGTCTTGGTAAAACTTACCCTACGCCATCTTTTGGCTGCCCTAATAAGGACTGAGAAAACTAACTTTAAAGCTGACTTCTCAGTCAAAAAACACGGAATTACCTTTGTCCTTCTGCGTTCCTCTTCAAAGCTCCTTTCTACTAAATTCGTTGTCCTCACATATCGCCTATGCCTAAATGGAAGTCTTAAGTGATTTTGAGTAAGGGGCTATCATAATCGTTCCTGAAAAACTCTGTTTTAGCTTCTAACTAAGCTCAATTGCCTTGTAACAAACAGTAAAAGTGGTAGCCATTGATACGGCCAGAGAGAAAAAAGAACGATAATTAGTTTTGATTAAAGATTTCCTTTTAAGGGTGAGGCTGTTTGAAAATTAAACATTGATCCAAATTTCCCTTCCTTACAGAAATTATACGCCAAGGCCTCGTTAGTGAGCGAGCGGAGGTGCTATAATTTTATTGGGCTTGAAGAAAAGGTAAGCATATTTTCACCTTTTAGGTGAAAGGTATTTTAAAAAAATCGCTTTATTACAGCCCACTTGTGGACTCTATTGGAGGGCAATCACGGATTTTGGGCTCTTTTAAAGGTTGACTTTTACAATAAAATGTCATAAACTTTCACTAATCAAATTTTAAAAGTCAGTTTTTACCAAAATACGGTGAATGGCGATGGATGTTTATTATAACCTTAATAAGGCCGTCAGCAAGTGGGGAGACAAATTGGCCTTGTGGTCATCAGAAAGGAAATTGCGTTTTACGGACTTAGAGCAGGCGGTAAAGGCATTTGCCCAAGCATTAGTCCAAGCTGGCTTCCAACCAGGAGATCGACTCGTTATATGGTCATGGAACGATGTGGCCGCGGCGGTGGCAATGCTTTCAGCCTGGTGTCTTAAAGGGATCGTTGTCCCCTTGGATGCCGGGACCAAGGCTAGTGATGTGGCCGGGCTTATTCAGCACGCTGAGGCCAAATTTTTACTTACACCGCCAAGAAAGGAAGAAACCCTGGCCGAGATTAAAAGCAAGGTAGATAAACTTAAAATCTTTTTTCTAAAAGATGTCTTTTGTGCCCCTTCTGTTTCTAAGTTAGAGTTCCCCTCTATGGATGAAACGGCACCGGCCATTATCCTTTACACCTCTGGCACCACTGGCACCCCTAAAGGCGTGCTTTTGACCTACCGCCATTTGGACTCCCCAGTTATGACCATAGATTACTTTCAATATGTTGCCCCAAACGATATCTTTTTGGGCACCGTGCCCTTTTCTCACTTAGGTGGCATTGTTGGGCTTTTATTTCTTATTACCTTTGGCACTCCCCTCATTGTCTTAGAACGATTCATCCCTAAACTTTTTTTAAAATATATCGCCCAACACAAAGTAACAGGCTTCTTTGTTCCGCCTACTATCCTTCAAACCATTCTCTTGCAAAAGAACTTAGACCCGAGTGTCTTAAAAAGTGTGCGTTGGATTGCCTCCTTTGGTGCACCGTGTCCACCGGCCTTGCTTAAGGACCTTGCAGAAAAGTTTCCCTGGATTGATCTCGTCACTGGCTACGGCTTGAGTGAATCGGCTGCACCCAATGTGCTCATGCCTCCTGGATTACCTTTAGAAAAAAAGCTTAAGCCAGGTATCCTAGGCAAGCCGGCCCCGTGGGTGAAAATAAAGATTGTTAACGATCAAGGAGAAACATTGCCTACAGGTGAAATTGGAGAAATTCTGCTTAAAGGCTGGTTTATTATGGCAGGTTATTATAAGGCCCCAGAGCTGACCAAAGAGGTCATCAAAGACGGCTGGCTCTATACCGGCGATTTGGGCTATCTGGACGAAGAAGGCTTTTTATACATCACTGGACGTAAGAAAGAGACTATCATTGTTGGCGGCCTTAATGTCTATGCCAATGAAGTAGAATTTGTGATTCAGGAACATCCAGGCGTGGCTGAGGTGGCCGTAGTCGGAGTGCCTGACGGTATCAGGGGAGAAACAGTCAAGGCAGTGATTGTGCCCAAGCCAGGTTATAACCTAACGGCGCAGGAGATTATTAATTTCTGCCGCAGACGTCTAGCCTCTTATAAGTTGCCCAAGATTGTAGAGTTTCGGGACAGTTTACCTCGGACGAGTTCAGGTAAGATTGCCAAGGCACAGTTACGCGCATGATGGATAAGAGAATTGCCCGGGTTATTATTCGGTTTCGGTATCTAGGACTTATCTTGCCCCTTTTGCTTTGTGGCATAGGACTATGCCTTGCCTGGAACATTAAGATAGAGAGCCGCCACATAGAGTTTATCCCCACCAAACATCATTTTATCAATGTCCAAAAGCAACTTAACCAACTCTTTGGCGGGCTTAATCGGGTGAACATTGCCATCGTTGCCAAGCAGGGAGATATTCTTTGCCCGGATATTTTAGAGAGGGTACAGGGCATTGCCGAGGACATTCAGCTTTTAGATGAGGTCAATCCCCGTCGGGTTTATTCCATCTTTGCCCACAGTGTAAAGGATATAGAAATCCAGCCTGATGGTTTTTCAGTGCACCGTCTGATCCGGGAAATTCCTAAAACACCTAAAGAAATCGCCATTTTAAAGGAAAAGATCCGCCACAATCCCCTTGTTTATGGTCCGCTTGTTTCCAAGGATTTTAAGGCCACGCTTATCCAAGCCGATTTTTATGAGGATGTTCCCTCTGCCAAGATTTATCAGCAGATAAAAGAAATCGTGCATAAACACGCCTCTGCCCAAATGGAAGTCTATTTAAGCGGCTATCCCATTCTGGAAGGCTTTATTGATGCCCATCTTTCTTTTATCTTTTATGTCTTTGCCTTTGCCTTAGGCATTATCCTTTTCCTTCTCTTCTTGGCTTTCCGCAAAAAGCGGGGCTTTTTATTACCCCTTTTGGCCGGCACCATCTCGGTCATCATTAGCCTGGCTGGCATTAACCTTTTGCACTACCGCCTCAATCCCTTCACCATCCTCATACCCTTTCTCATCTTTATTCTGGCCATTAGCCACAGCATTCAGTTTATGGAACGTTACTTTGAAGAAAGTCATGTACAAACAGACAAACAAAAAGTCGCTCTTAATGTCCTTTCCTCCCTTTTAAGCCCTATTCGTGCCTCTCTCTTCACTGACTTTTTAGGCTTTGCCTCTTTGATCTTCATTCCCATCCCGGCCATCCACAGCATTGCCATTTTGGGCAGCTTAGGGGTCTTAAGTATTTGGCTTAGCGTGGTTATCTTTCTGCCTGCCTGTTTTGCCATCTTCCCTTTGCCCCGTTTTAATAAGGATAAAAACAATAACCTGCGCTTTACCTTACTTCTTTTGCGGCAGTTTACCAAACTCTGGCAGAACAAAAGAGGAATCTATGTGGTACTAGTCCTGTTTGTCCTGCTCTTTGCAGTTTCCCTCTATGGTATGAAACACATTGTTGTGGGAGAGATAGAACCAGGCACTTCTATTCTCTATCGGGACGCCCCTTATAATGTAGCCAAACGCAAGATTAATACATATTTTGGTGGTTCAACCCCTTACTATGTACTGGTAGAGGCCAAAAGACCAGAAGGGCTTTTAAAGGCAAAGGCAATGCAGGAAATAGATACTCTTGAAACCTATTTAAGGACACACCTTAAGGAGGCCGGCTATAGTCTCTCGGTGGCCGATTATATCAAACTTATGAACCTGGCCATCCAGCACAAGTTCTGTGTGCCGAAAAAGGATCAAACCATTGGTGAATACATCTTTCTTTACGAAAGCAATGCCTTCCCAGGCGAGTTTGACGCCATTATTACCCCTGACCATCGCTATGCCAATATTAGACTGGACTTAAAGGACTGTAAGGGCACAACTATTGCAAAGGTTATAGAGCTTACCGCCACCTGGTTAAAAAAGTTCCACCATTTTAAGGGAATGCGGTTTGATTATGCCGGTGGTCCTATCGGTGTCCTTGGGGCAACCAATGATATTATTAAAAACGGGCTTTTAGAGAATATGCTTATCTTAAGCGTGCTCATTTTCATTCGTATCTGTTTGGCCTTGCGTTCTTTAAGTGGTGGCTTGTTCTTGTTTGTTCCCTTGACCTTCAGTATCGTCCTGACCTTTGGTAGTTTTGGCCTTTTTCATATACCCTTTACCATTGCCACCCTGCCGGTAGCGGCCATGGGAACAGGCTTAGGGATAGACTATTCCATTTATCTGGCCTCCCGTATCAAGGAAGAACGGCAGAAGGGATATGCTTTGCCTATGGCCATCAATAAGGCGGTATTTACTTGCGGCCAAGCGGTCTTTTTCACTGGGAGCATCCTGACCATTGGCGTATGGTCTTGGATGTTTTCTAATCTCAAGCTTCAGGCCAAGCTGGGAGGCACACTTGGTGGGTTGCTCTTGTTTAACATGCTCGCTGCCCTGATTGTATTACCAGTGTTTGTCTTATTGGTTAAACCAAGCTTTTTAAAGGAGAAAAAGTGAAAAATCCCCTTGCCTTTCCGGTACGCTATGAAGAAGGGGTGATCTTGGTGCTGGACGAAACGGCCCTGCCCTTTGCCGAGGAGTATATCCCTATACGCACCTTAGATGAGGCGGTTATGGTTCTAAAGGAGATGAAAACCAGGGCCTTTGGTCAGGTCTTGCTTTATTTTTACACCTGTGTTTTAACCCAGGACATTATGGGCACGGCCAGGGTTTTTCAGCAAACGCGTCCAACCTTTGATTTCTACGGCCTCGCTGGCATGCTAGCTGAGGTAACCAAAAGGGCAGGAGACATTAAGGCAGCCGTGGAAAGAATTGTCTCTGCCTTTGAGGAAAAACGCAGACAAAGGGCCAGGCAGGTAGCAGAAATTTTACCTGCAGATGCCCATGTCCTTACCATTTGCCATGTCAGTGGAGAGATGGTCTATATCGCCGAGGCCATACAGGCAATGCAAAAAAGGATTTGTGTATATGTTTCTGAGACAAGACCATATCTACAGGGAACAAGGCTTACCTTCTGGGAGTTAAACCGGGCGGGGGTTCCGGCTAAACTGCTATGTGACAACCAAGCGGCCTGGTTGATGCACACAGGTAGAATAAATGCAGTGATTACAGGTTCTGACCGCTCTAACCAGAAGGGAGACATCATAAACAAAGTTGGCACCTATGCCCTGGCCCTGCTGGCAAGGCATTATCATATCCCTGTCTATGTCCTCATCCAGCGGCCGGCAGAGATGGATTTAAGGAAGGTGCAGATAGAAGAGCGACCAGAAAAAGAGGTGTTTATGTGGCTTAAGAAGAGAAATAAATGGCCGCCGGCCGTTTATCCGGCCTTTGACTTCACGCCTGCAGAACTGATTACCGGCTGGTTTGATATTGAGGGGAAAGTAAGGAAAAAATGAGGCTAGATGAGATAACAAGGCTCAGTTTAATTTGGGGGGTACCGGCAGAGTTTAAAGGATTAAAGGGCAAATTTTTGCTTGTGCCGGAGATGCGGCCTTATCTTTTAGGCCTTTCTTTATGTGAAGAGCTAAAAACGCATGGCTGTCCTCATGTTTATGTAACCGATAACATGCTCGGTTATTTGTTTTTTAAGGGAAAAATCAAAGAAACCCTTTTGTTTTATCTAGAAAGAAGAACTGCTGAAATTAAGGGCATCAGTGGAAGTCTTTATGTAACCCTTTTAAGCAAATTGCACCAAGTACCTGTATATTTTTGTCCAGGAAAGAAGCCAGACATTGTCAATGATAAACATGCTGGCACACTTGACGGCAGATCGTTTGTAGAAGATGAGAAATCCGTTATCTGGCCAGAGGAGGAAATAATAAAAATCTGACTTAAGGAGGTATAACCATGCGCGTTTTGTTTTTGCAACCGCCCCTTGGCTGGTGGGCCGTGTGGAAAAGGCACATTGCTAACAATGTTGCTCATGCCCAGCTGGCAGCCAATATCAGAGAGTGGTACCCAGAGATTGAGGTCAAGGTGTTAGATGCCAGGGCCTTAGGTATGGATGAGAAACAGATGCTAGATGCGATTGTGGAAATCAATCCTGATCTTATCTACATGGGTGATGCCCTGCAAACTACCGGTGTGGCCGCCATTCATCCCCGTTATCAACATGCAGCTAAGTTAATCAAGCAGGTATTGCCAAAGGTTAAGATTTGCGTAGGTGGGTTCTTTTATGGGGCCAATGCGCCAATGATGCTTGAAAAGACGCCAGAATTTGACTTTGTAGTTGCCGGTGAAACTGAACGCACCGTCCCAGAGTTGGCCAAGGAATTAAGCAAAAGAGATCCAGACATCCCTTCTATTAAAGGCTTGGCCTATCGGGACAAATACGGGGAGGTAAAATTAACCGCATATCGTCCTCTCATTGAAAATCTAGACGATCTCCCCTTACCGGCCTATGACCTTTTCCCCATGGACAAGTATGTGGGCTTTAACTACCTCAAGCACTATGTAGAAACTTATATGAGCAGGGGTTGCCCTAATGGCTGTCGGTTTTGTGTAGGCTGGACAAATTACGACCCCAGGGGAAACAAGGACTGGACACACTATCGCTATCGCTCGCCCGAACGTATGGCTGAAGAAATGGAGCTTTTGGTAAAAAAATACGGGGCCAAGTTTATCTGCATGATGGATGAAGATTTAAATGTCTACCGCGAACGGATGGAGGGACTGATAGAGGAACTGCGCAGGCGCAACTTGAAGGTGCCCTTTTTCTTCATGGGTCGAGCACCATATCATCTGCGGGATCGGGACCTGCTTAAGCCCCTGCGGGAAGTAGGCTTTGTCTGTGGTCTCTTTGGCATGGAGGCCGTAGATAAAAAGACCCTGGAGGCCATCAAAAAGGGCACAACGGTGGATGAAGTAGCTGAGTTGGTGCAACTCTTTCGGGAAAACAACATTGTATCAGTTATTACTTGGATGGTAGGGTTTCCTGAAGACGATGAGATGAAAATTAAGGATCGGATAGAACGTCTAAATTTGATAGATCCAGACATGGCCGCCCTGCAAATCATGACACCTTTGCCAGGTATTCCTATGTATAAACAGCTTGAGCCATTAGTAGAGGATTGGGACCTAAGAAAATGGGATTTTCAACATGCCGTTATCCGCACCAAGTACCTCTCGCGAGAAGACCTGGCAAGACTTGCGGCCTGGGCCAACCGGGAGTTTTATAGCAAACCTGGACGGGTGCAGCGTATCCTTTATTACAAGGGCTATCATCCCTTCTGCCGGTTGATTGCTAGAACATATGTAGAGACAGCAGGTAAAGAACACGCCCAAGCGGCCGTAGAAGATAAAATCTTTGTGTAAAGGAGAAGGATAAATGATGCAGAGAGATGTGCACTTGACCGCAAAGGATTTGCTTATGTCTATGCAGTTTAAGCCAGGGGACTTTGGCAAAATTGCCGTCATCAGTGGTCAGCCCCAGCGGGTACAGATGGCCTTAGAAAAGCTTAAAAACCCCATGCGCAACTTCAGTGCCTTTGGGTATACCCTTTGGACGGGTGAATATAAGGGCAAACGGGTAACGGTAGGACATGGGGGAATGTATGCCCCTGATGCCGCTTTGATTACCGAGCTTCTCTGTGTCGGAGGGGTAGAGTATCTTATTCGGCTTGGCAGTTGTGGGGCCATGACAAAAGAAATAGGGATTGGTGATTATGTCATTGCTAAAGGCGCAATAAGAGGTGATGGGGTAACGAGATATTATGTAGACGATGACTTTGTACCCTATGCCGATAAGACATTAACGACTAAACTGGCAGAAACCTGCAAAAAGCACACTCATTTAGGCATGATCTGGACAACCGATGCCATCTTGCGGGAAACAAAGGAGATAGTCAATGATGCCATTGCCAAAGGGGCGATTGCGGTAGACATGGTTACAAGCCCTTTTTTGACCATTGCCCAGCTTTATGGGAAGAGGGCCTGTGCCCTTTTGGTGGTAACGGACAACCTCATTACTGGTGAAATTGGTTTTGCCGATATTCGGGTCTTTGACGCCGAAAGAAGGATGATTGAACGGGGATTTGATCTAATAAGGGAGATATGATGAAGGCGATAAAACAAGAACTCATCTTTTGGGGACGGATGCTTTATGAAAGGGGACTCCTTTGTGGAAGCTCTGGGAATATCTCAAGACGCGTGGAGGACAGAATCTTTATCACTGCCCATGGGAGTTATCTGGGTTTTCTTAAGGAAGAGGACATTGTTGTGCTTGATGTAAAAGGTAATCTGCTAGAAGGAAAAAAAGGAGCCACCTCAGAAACACCGCTTCATCTAGCCATTTATCAGCAGTTTCCTGAAAAGACAATTATCTTACATGCCCATTCTCCTTATACAGTGCATTATTTTAATCAATATCCTTGGCTTGAGCCCATTACCTTTGAGGAAAGGCTTTATCTAGGCATTATTCCAGTCGTACCTCAATATACACCCATAGTGACCAAGCTAGAGCCTGTACTAGAAGCCCTAGAGAAAAACGACATTGTGGTTTTGAAAAATCACGGTGTAGTGGCCATTGGCAATGAGTTTAAAAAGGTCTTTTCCCTGATTGAACTTTTGGAAACTAATACCAAGTTGGCCTTTTTAACTGGCCGAAAACCAAAAGAAAGAATGCTTAAGCCGGTTACTCATGTCTTATTTTCTCCTGAACATCTTTCTGCCCTAAGGGGAAGGGTAAATCAAGATAAAGAGATGCAAAGGCTTGGAGAAGAATATGGATTTACTACGATTTTAGGTCTTCTTACAGAAGGAAAAGAACTTTCTTTCTTCTTTGAAAAGGGTCAGATTGTAGATGTAAAAGAAGGAACAGAAAAAGCTACCTTTGTCTTCAGCGCTAAGGAAAGAGTGTGGCGGTGGGTCTTTAAGGGTGAGGTAGATCCTTTTTCCGCCTTCTTTCAGGGGAAGATTGAACTTAAGGCTGATTTTCGTCAGCTCATGCAGTGGTTTCCTGTGTTTGTGCGTTTATTTACCCTTTGGCAAGAAATAGGAGTTTTATAGAAGGAGGGGAAAAATGAAACGGTGTTTATTATTTTTCATTTTATTGATCCTTTGGCCAATAGCGAGTTTTAGTGGCAGTATTTCTCATTGCCGACCTGCCCCTCTGCCTCTCAATCCGACCCTAGATCAGATTATGAAACGCTGGTATGAGATCAAGTTTACACGCTTTGCCGACGATGTCATCTATGATGAGTGTAAGGTTGTGATGGTAGACCGCTCTGGTTTTAAGCGGGAAAAGATTTCTGTGCGCAAAAGAATCATCTTGCACGGTAAGCATGGATATGACTACAAGGACTTGGTCATGATTACCTATCCTGAATACACCAAGGGACTAGCCGTGCTCACCTGGGCTTATACGGATATTCACAAACAAAACGATATTTGGCTTTGGCTGCCTTCTATGAAAAAGGTGCGTAAGGTCTCCCAGTCAGAAGAAGATGACTCCTTTTTAGGGACAGAATTTACGGTAGAGGATATAAGCACCCGGCGTTACGGCTATGAAACCTACCAGCTTTTGGGCGAGGAGAGGTTTCAAGGCTACACCTGCCGCTACAATAACAAGACCTATTTTGCCGGCACTCCCTGTTATAAAATCAAAGCTGTGCCTAAGCGGAAGAATTGGTATTACGCCTATCGCATTCTATGGATAGACAAAAAGACCGGGGTGGATATCTTTGAAGAATTCTATGACAAACGGGGACGGAAGTTTAAGGAAATTTTCCGTTATTTGGAGACACCAGAAAATGGTTGTTGGACAACCCGCATCTGGGAGGTCTACAACTATCGTACCGGACATAGAGACACGATCATCATTAGTCCGGCACGGTATAATACTGGTCTTAAAGAAAGAGACTTTTCTCCCCGTATCTTAGAAAGAATGGAATGGTAAAAGGAGGAGAACGATGCGCAGGTGGGGTGTATTTATCGGTCTCCTATTCTTTTGGGCAACGCTGGCCCAGGCCTCTATTTACCGCGGACACGGTGTTACGATAGAAGGGTCCTTAAAGAATGAAACGGGCGTTTATCTGGATGATGTAGGTAAGTTTATAAAGATTATGGACATTATTGACCTTAAGGGACAATACCGGGCAACAGATTATCTGTCTCTTTTTGTGCACATCAATAAGTTCTGGGATCACGCCTATAATGTAGAAGATGACTATGCTTTAGCCCGACATGCCATGTATACCAACCGCCAGACTTGGACCGGTATTAGCTGGGTCAGAGAGCTTTATTTGGACTACTTCTCTGACTATGTAGACGTACGTTTGGGTAAGCAGATTGTTACTTGGGGGGCGGCTGACGGGATTCGGATCTTAGACCAAGTAAATCCTTTAGACTATCGCGAATTTACCCTGAAAGACTGGAATGAAATCAAAATTCCCCTTTGGATGCTTAAGTTAGAAGTAGCACCAACCGTTAATGGAAGTCTTCAATTTCTCTTTATTCCTGACTTTGAACCAAACTTTTTACCCCCAGCAGGTGCCCCCTTTGCCTTTAAGACCGCTGAAATAGCGGCTCAGAATTATGCCCAGTTAGAAAACTATGGCTATCATGTCGTTACGGAAGAAGATCGTCCGGCCGAAAAGTTTGGCAATGCCAAATTTGGAATGAGATGGCGAGATGTAGTTGCCGGCTGGGAGTATAGTCTAAACTACCTTTATGGCTGGAATATGAATCCAGAAACTTATGTTTGGGTAGATACAAGCACCATGGTTCTACCCCCTCCACCTGTACCTCCAGGTTATCCTCCTATAGGCTCTACCTATCACTTTGTCAAAAAATACAGCCGTATTAATCTTTGGGGTGGGTCTTTCTCTAAGAGTTTGGTAAGTGGCTTTTTTCAAGGGCTTACAATCAGAGGAGAATTTGCCTATTTAAAAGATGTTCCTGTAGCATATTATGATGCACAAGGACGTCTTGCCTATACTAAGACTGACCAGTTCAAATATGTCATTGGTTTAGATAAATATGTCATCACCAACTGGCTTTTCAGCTTTCAGCTCATCCAGCTTATTAATAGTCAAAAGGATTATCACGGCTATAAATTCCTTTTACCCTCAGGTGGACCAATGGATAAGGTAGCAACCTATTTGACTTTAAAAATTTCTACTGACTTCTTTCATGAAAGGTTAAAACCAGATATTTTAATTATTTACGGTGATGACAACGAATGGCGTCTCAGTCCAAGGGTTTATTTTGAGATAAATGACCATATTACCACTACTATTGGCATGCATATCTTTGTAGGTAAAGAAAGCGAGCTTTATGGAGAGTTTAACGATGTAAACGAGTTTTATCTAGAATTGAATTACAGTTTTTAATTCTCTGCCGTTGCCCTAAGGTAGCTTTCTAAAATAAGGGCAGCGGCAAGTTTATCTATCACTTGTTTGCGTCTTTTACGGCTTAAATCGGCCTCTAATAAGATTTCTTCTGCTTCGGCCGTTGTGAGGGCCTCATCCCAAGTAATGATAGGCACGCTAAGCCGCTCCTTTAATTTCTCTACAAAGCCAAGTACCTCTTTGGCCGCTTGTCCAGTTTCTCCCCTTAAGGTTACAGGTAGCCCCACAACAATCTTTACTGCCCCTTGTTCTTCTGCTAAGTTAGCAATGGTCTTTAAGACCCTCTCATCGGTCTTGCGTTTGATGACCGTTAAAGGCTGGGCCGTCCACTGCCACTCATCGCTTACGGCCACCCCGATACGTTTTGTGCCTACATCAAGAGCAAGGATGCGTCCCTTTTTCATCAAGTAATGCCCCTAAAGGGATATTTTCCCACTCCTTCCCCAAACAACTTTTTAATCTTTGGGCCAATACTTCAATTTTGGAACCAAACGGTGGTAGTTCATCAAGTAAAGAAACGGGGAAATTTAAGATTTCTTTTAGACAAATGTTTTCCAACGGAACATTTGGCAAAATCTCTCCTTGTTCGGTCTCAGCAATAATGCCCTCTCTTTCAAATTGGCGAATGAGAAAACTTATCTTATCTAAAGGCAAATTCAGTCTCTTAGCTAAATCGCTGGTCGTTAGCCGTTTTTCCTCGTAACGGAAATTTTGTAACAGGCAAAGCAATAAGAGCACTGGCCACAGAGGATTAAAGAGTTGCTTCCGCTTGTCCGCAAAATAAGGATAGTCCTGGACAAAGGCGATTTCAGCACCAAAGAGAACAATATTCCAGGCCCAGTAGAGCCAGACAAAAAAGATAGGAATTACACTTAATGCCCCATAAATACGCTCAAAATTGGCATAATATTTAACATAATACCGGAAACCCCATTTACTTAACTCAAAGAAAATACTTGCCACGAGGGCGCCAATGATCGCCGCCTTAAGGCTTACCTCCGTATAAGGGAACAAGCGGTAAAGGATAAAAAGGCCTGCGGTGCTTAAAAAAAGAGATATAATAATGGGAGAAAGTGTAAGGTGTTGCAAATAAGCAACAAAGCTTAAAGAAACGCCAAAAAGAAGGGGAGTAAGTGTAAGCACTGTCCAGAAAGAAGTAAGTTTATTTAAAAAAGGACGCTTGCGGTGCACATGCCAAATGTGGTTAAAGATACCCTCAATTACACTTAACACTGTAAAAGAAATGATCAGTAAGACAATGGAACTGATAATACTTAAAGTAGTGGTATTCTGGATAAACTTTTCTATATTGCGCTCAATAATGGGTACGAGGTTTGATTCAGGGAGAAAATAGTTCAATAAAAATGCCCGGATTTTCGCTGGAGAAAACTTTGAATAGCTAATAAGGGAAAAGGAAATGGTGGCAATAGGCACTAAGGAAAGGATAGAGGCATAGGTTAAGGCCGCGGCGTAGGCAGGGCAATGGTCATGAAGAAACTTGTTAAAGGCCGTTTTAAAAGAAAAAGAAAAATTAACAAAGGACTGAAAGAGATTTTTAAGTTCAAACTTCATTCTTTTAAGAAAGTGGCTGAGCCGGTGTTTCTGATAATTTCTTTTCTAACTTACTCTTAGACAATTCCAGATAACGTTGAGCCTTTCTCGCAATGGGTAAATCAGCATAATGTTCCAGAATGTAACGAAAACGTAAAAGGGCAGATTTATAGGCCCCAGTGCGATAATAAAAATGACCAACATAAAATTCATGTGCGGCTAGTTTTTCACGACATATTCTGATCTTAAGAAAAGCTCGTTTGGCATAATGGCTAGAGGGATATTCTTTTACTACCTGTTTAAAAAACTCCAAGGCCTTTTTAGTCATAGTTTGATCGCGGTCAATGGTGGGAATCTGGTGAAAATAACACAGGCCAATTTGATAAAGGGCATAGGGGACAGCCTTATGCTTGGGATGAAGGTTGATAAAATCCTGATAGGCTAAGATAGCATTCTCAAAATCATGCTTGTAATAATAGGCATCGGCCAACCTTAATTGGGCCACAATGGCTTCGGCACTGAAAGGATGGGTATCTTTAACATATTGAAAGACCTCAATCGCCTTATCAAAATCCCCTCTTCTAGAAGCATCTATTCCTTCTTGGAGGAGGTCATTAAGAGATTGACTTTCAAGGGGTGGAGAAGAAGAAAATAAACCACACCCTTCTATCCCACAAAGCAGAAAAACAACTAAAAAGTATAGGTAACATCTCTTAATTCCCGCCATTACAGACCAAGTGCCTTTTTGACAGCCTCTTCTATCACACTCTTTGGAACAGCTCCAGTAATCTGGTCATACACTTGCCCATCTTTAAACAAAATTAAAGTAGGAATAGCTCGAATACCGTAACGAGCAGGTGTAGCAGGGGCTTCGTCCACATTGAGCTTGGCCACCTTAAGTTTGCCTTCATACTGAGCGGCAATCTCTTCCACAATGGGAGCGATAGCACGGCATGGTCCACACCAGGGAGCCCAAAAATCCACTAAAACAGGAATGGAAGAATTAAGCACCTCTTGCTCAAAATTGGCATCATTTACCTTTATGAGAGCCACCTCTTTGCCTCCATTTAAGTTTTTCCTGATTTAAACATGGACAAAGGAGTTTGTCAATGTAAACCCAAAATCTGCAATTAACTTTTGAATAACAGGCAATTAAAACATTACAAAAGAGAACCTTATTGATGGTGCATTTATCCTCGTTTTACCCAATAATTAAGGACTAAGAGGGCCCAAATAACATATTATGAGCTACAAGATAGAAAAAATAAATTATGGTAACAGAATACAAAGTAATGGATGCATATTTCAAAATGCCAATTTTTACGCCACTTTTTCCTATCTTTCTTACAAATAATATTGAAATATATTGAGACATTAAAGACCCCAAAGAAAATATAAGACTAAAAAGGGTATACTGAAACAGAGTATGGTGAGAAATGAATTTCTGGTTTATTAGCACAGAAAATGCAATCCAGAAGGCTATATAGGTTGGATTAGAGAGATAGTAAATGGCTACCAAAAACATATTTCCTAATATTGTTCTCCCATTCAACCTAAGCTTTCCAGTCAATTTATTTTTATGAGATGTGGCGGTGTTAGCTTTTCTGTCCATAAAAAGGGGCAGAATAAATTCCTTTATCCCAATATATAAAAAGAAAATTAATCCTGCTAGTTGAAGAATTATTTGCAGCCATGGGTTTAGAGCTCCCATGGAAACTGTTCCCATTAAGAAGGTTTCGCACAAAAAAAAGTCAACTATCGCCCCTATGATAGCAATGGAAAACCCGTGCCAGAATCCCTTTTCTACAGCCCTGTTTAACATTATCTGTCCTAAGGGACCCAATGGCACAGCATAAATTAAGCCAAACCCAAAAGCAGCTATAACCATTTCACAAGCGTAAAAATAAACATTTTAAAATTTCTTTGACTGAATTAAAAACTAAAAAGTAATTGACAGCTATGGTACTGACAATTTGGAAGCTGGCCTTTGCATAATTTAAGGCTGCAGTATCTAACCTATATTTTTCATATTTTTTTAAATGGATAAGTCCGTCTAATTTAACTATCTTAATTTTTTTATTCTTGCTTTTGTAATATAGGTTAAGAAACGTTTCAGCTCCATATTTAGTTTTGCTCATTCTATTAAGAATAGGCAATATATCTTTTTTATAGCAGGCCCTTTCTCCTCCCAGCCATACATCTATAGGTCCTGTTATATCCACCTTTGGACTTTTGTCTGAAAGACGATATCCAATTACCATATCTGCCTGACTTGACACCAAAGGGAATATTAATTTTTCTATATGTTTACAATTTAATCCTATAATATCAGCATCAACAAAAACAATGACTTCTCCTGTTGAATTCTCTACCCCTGCTGCCATTGCGTAGGATTTCCCTTTGTTTTTATCAAATTTTACATACCGGAATTTGTGGGATTTAAACAATTGATTTAGTATTTTTGAAGTGCCGTCGGTAGAACCGTCATTAACCACAACAATTTCGTCAATCAGCTTACAATTTAACAAACTGGCAATTACATCTTTTACAGTTTTTTCTTCGTTAAAAACCGAAACGATTGCTGTTATTCTTTTCCCTCTTACCATTACAACGGACCTTCCAATAATTACTTACCAATTGGTAAGTAGCCTTACTATAAAATACATAAAATGTCAAGGAGAGCAGTTTTGGCCATTTCCTAAACGTAGAGTAATTTTTGCCAATTTTGATGGCACTTCGCAATCTACTTTTTTAAAAAGCAAAATGATAGAATTTCTCATCTTCCCACAAATAAGTCCCTGTCAACACCTATTGTAGCCTACTAGGCTTGAGGGTGAATCTAAAAAAGATCTCTGTGAGTGTATTTTCTAAAAAACTAAGGATAAAAGACAAATCCAGAAATGCACAGGAAGTTGAGGAGGCTTAGACTCAGTTGACTCATTAACATTTCATCCTTGACTTTAAGGAAGTTTAATTATAGCCTTTAGATAAACATAAAGCCTTTAGCAAAGTACTTCCTTGAGGGACAGGAGGAAGCTATGCTTAACCAATCAACTCAGAGAAAACCGAACGTTATTCAGAATACAAAAGAAAACATTATTAATGTAGCTCGAAAGCTTTTTTCAGAGCGTACCTATCTGGCTGTATCCATGAGTGATATTGCTAAAAAACTTAATATTACAAAGGCTGCTCTTTATTATCACTTTACAGGGAAGGCAGAGATATATAAAAAGGTTTTAGAAAATGTAGTTAATGAACTAGAGGAAGAAATCCTTGAAGCAACTAGTCAGGTTCAAAATCCTAAAGAGAAACTCCGCCGGTTAATAATTGGCTATTTAAAATATGGCCAAAAAGATAAATTCTTGATTAAATCTTTGCTATTGTGTGTTTCTAAGATAGATCTTTCTTTAAAAAACAAGGTAATGGAATTAAGGGATAAACTAAATTTTTCTATCCAAAAAATATTTGAAGAGATTTTTCCAAATAAGGATGTAAAATTTCTTGTTTTCCTTTTTACAGGTATGATGAATGGTTTACTTTTAGAGCAATCATTGAACAACAAAATTGATCTTGGGAAGGCTATAGAAAGGGTTATTGCTGTTTTGGAAACAGAAAGCCAATAAATTCCTCCTCTTGCTTTTAATTGTATATAATAAACTTGTGGGGGTCTTTTTTCTGCAAGGCTCTTCCCCTTTCCTCCTTTCACAACTTTTTTTGTCAAGGGAGAACCGCAGCCTGCGCTTAAAAAGCACAGGTCGCGGCGAGTAGCAAGTGAAGACCCTTGACCGTATAAGTATAATTTCCTCTGGTGTTGTTTTAATTTTTTCTCATCTCAAATATCCTCCTCCAAAAATCAATTGCGAATTTTGGATCTTTCAAGGTCCAATTATAATCATACCGCCTCCGCTCGCTCAGCGGTCAAAGGCCAATAATTTTCACCCCCCCTGAGTCTAAGCTTGACAAGGCAATTTAGAAGTGATATTTACTTACCAGTCGGTAAATTATATTTTTATTAGAGAAGGGCTAATGATGTTGAATTTTGAGCAAATTAAAAGGAATACCTATCTTTACTTATTAAAAAAGGCCATTCAGACAAAGGCAGGACGAGAGATGGCCTTAAAGGAATTTGATAAAAAGGTATATCAAAAATTGGTAAATGATAGCAGCCAGTTAGTGTCTGTTCAAATGAAAAAGTATCAATGGGTAATGGCAGTTGTGAGGCAGCTAATAAAGAATTGTGATAAGGGTTACATTTCAAAAGATGTTATTGAGAAGTTAATTATCGATTTAGGATTTAATAATTTTTTTAGAAGCGAAAATCCTTCTGTAAAAAAGGCGAGAGAGGCATTTAAAGAAAAATATGGAATTAATCCCCCTGGTTTTATTACAATTTCACCTACTCAAAAATGTAACTTGAAATGTATAGGATGTTATGCTTGTTCTTCTCCTAAAACGGGAAAGAGTTTACCTGCTTCCATAGTAGATCGCATTCTTAAAGAAAATTATGAATACTTTGGGAGCCGCTTTGTTGTCATTAGCGGTGGAGAGCCTTTATTTTACTCTAGTGAAGGCAGGACTTTATTTGATTTTTGGGGAAAATACAATGATGTTTTCTTTATTTTTTATACAAATGGCACATTGATTGATAAAAAAGCTGCTCAAAGACTAGCACAACTGGGTAATGCTGTCCCTCAAATTTCAGTGGAGGGTTTTGAGAAGGAAACAGATGAAAGACGCGGTAAGGGCGTTTTTAAAAGAATCTTAGAGGCCATGGAGAATTTAAGAGAAGCAGGAATGCCCTTTGCCGTTTCTGTAACGGCAACAGCCAAAAATTTGCCAGTGTTATTAAGCGATGAATTTTACCAATTTTGGTTTGAAGAGCAAGGGGCAAGTTATATGTGGATATTTCAGTTAATGCCTATTGGTAGAGGTAAGGAGGTATTTGATTTAATGCCCACACCCGAACAAAGAGTAAAACTTTATCGGAAGTGGGAGAAACTTTTAGAAGAGGGCTATCCTATAGCTGACTTTTGGAATAGTGGTCCTTTGGCCAACGGGTGTATTGCCTTTGGTCGCCCTGCAGGCTATTTTTATATTGATTGGAATGGTTATATTACCCCGTGCGTTTTTATCCCTTATTATGTAGATAACATTTATGATATATACAAACAAGGAAAAACACTTGTTGATGCCTGGAATAGCCCGTTTTTTAGAAACGGCAGGCAGTGGCAAAGAGAATATGGTTACCCATGTAGTAAAAATGCCCAAAATTGGCTAATGCCTTGTGCTATTCGGGATCACTACCACACATTTCGGACAAAGATATGTACGTCCAATATAAAGCCAGAAAATCAGGAGGCCAAGGAGGCTTTGGATTCAAAAGAATATTATCAAAAATTGGTAGATTATGATAAGCAGTTAGAAGCTATTACCTTACCTATTTGGCACAAGGAGTATAGAAAAGCAGAATAAAAAATAATTTTTTATTGCCCGGATCCCGGATAAACTAGGGAATTTACACAAATCAGCAGAAGCCATGGGTAAGTACAAATGGGAAGTATTAGCCGCATTCATTATGGCCGTCAGACAGCTCCTCACATGGTATTTTTGAAATTGTGGTTTCTTCCGAAAAAGAGAACAAAAAGATTAAAGAAGAACTTTTTAAAAAATAGCTATCTGCAGAGATTTTTGAAACTAACTGTTAAAAACAACAATATCTATTTGCTCAACCGGTCGGCTACTTTGTTTATGTCTTTACACTCCACCACTTTTGCACGTACAAATATTGTTTTTGTGGACTTTGACAAAAGGGGAAATATCTGGATGATACAGTTTTTATTTGTCTTCGTTTTCCCGCAATTGTGGGAAATTATAAGAACAGCAGAGGCCGATTTTTTGCTTAAGTTACTTCATGACATAAATTACACCGTTTAGAAGCTAACACACCTATATCACAAAGGGCTTAGAGGGCTTCCATCTTCTAATTTTTTTTCTCATTTTGGGTTTAAAATACTTTTTTCAAAAGTCAATCGCGGATTAAGGGTAAACAAGGGGTTGAGCCTATTTGAAATATAGTTAACCGCATAATTCTATGTAATTTGTGGAGACTTTTTCCTCCCTCCTTTCACAACCTCTTTTTTGCCAAGGCCAAGTGTGGTCAAGTTGACCATCTAACAAGGCCTTGGCGTATAATTTCTGTAAGGAAGGGAAATTTGGCTCAATGTTCAATTTTCAAGCAGCCTCACAAGGGGTTTGACACATTCTAAAATATTTTTTATAATAAATCTCAGCGCGGCCGGAGTGGTGGAACGGCAGACACGGGGGACTCAAAATCCCCTGGGCATTTGCGCCCGTGTGGGTTCAAATCCCACCTCCGGCACCAGATGAGAAGTTAAAGGCCGACCAACGTCGGCTTTTTTATTTTTGCTGGGCATTCCCAAATAAATATCTCAACAAAGGTTCTTCTGGAGTTAAAATTAGCTGGGTATTGGCATCAAATCCCTTTTTATATATTTCCATACTCTTAATAAAGGCATAAAATTCTGGGTTCTTTCGGATAGCATTGGCACAAATCCTCATCGCCTCCATATCTCCCTCGCCCTTTATCTTTTCTGCCTCTTTATACGCTTGGGCAAGAATAATGGCACGTTCCCTATCTGCCGCTGCCTTAATTTTCATTGCCTGCTCCTTTCCTTGCGAACGGTATCGCTTGGCCTCTCTTTGCCTTTCTGCTCGCATACGTTCAAAGACATGCCGTTCATTTTCAGGAGGTAAGTCTGCCCGTTTAATACGCACATCAATGACCTTTATGCCATAATCTGCTGTTAGCTCGTTGCATTTTTTCGTCACATCTTCCATAATCTCACTTCTTTTAAGCGAAACTACTTCGGTTAAAGTATGTTCACCTAATGCTACCCGCAGTTGCGCATAGATAATATCATCAAGGCGAGCCTGTGCGCCAGCGACACTCTTAACAGTTTTATAAAACTTAAGTGGATCCACAATCTGCCACTTAGAATAATTATCCACTACCAATGTCTTTTTGTCTTTTGTTAAGATCTCTGCTGGAGCAGCATCATATTCAAGAATACGCCGTTCAAAATAAACAACTTGTTGTAAAAATGGCATTTTAAAATGGAGTCCCGGTCCTAATACTCCGCCTACAGGCTTGCCCATTTGGAGAAGGAAGGCCTGCTGGGTTTGGTCAACGACAAATGTCGCTTGGGAAGCAAGGGCTATACACAAAAAAACAAGAATTATGCCAATGGTTTTCTTACTCATTATTTGCCTCCTTCCGGCTGGGTATTTCTTAAAAGAGGAGATATTTTTTCTTCCCTATTTAAAGGGAGAATTATCTTTTCTACATTTTCAGGCACGATAAATTCTTTTGTTTTGGCAAGGATTTCTTGCATTGTTTCTAAATAAACACGTTCTCGCGTTACTTTAGGAGCCATTTCATAGGCCTTAAGGCGACTTAAAAAGCGCTCCATCTCTCCTTGGGCCATTTTGATTTTGGTTTCTTTATAGGCCATGGCTTCATTGACAATTTGGGCAGCCTTACCTTTGGCCTTGGGTAAAATATCGTTACGATATGCTTCAGCCTCATTAATATATTTATTCATATCTTCTTTCGCACTGGCTACATCTTTAAAGGCGTCAATAACGGCCTTTGGTGGATGCACATTCTGAAGTTGTACTGCTACCACAGCTATTCCACAACGATATTTATCTAAAATAGATTGCAACAGGCTTTTTGTTTGCTGCTGGATTTTAAATTTTCCTGTTGTTAAAATTTCATCAATAGGTGTTCTACCAACGATTTCTCGCATAGAGGCCTCAGCTGCATCCTTTACTGTTTTCGGAATGTCTTTTACATTAAACAAATAAGCCGCTGGATCTTTAATTTTATATTGCACAATAAACTCTACACTGACGATATTTTCATCTCCTGTCAGCATAAGAGATTCTTCAGGGATAGTTCTATATTGGGCTGGTGGTCCAGGAGAAATAGTACGAAAACCTATTTCCAGACGTCTTACTTCTGTAATTTTAGGCTTAATCACGGTTTCAATAGGATAAGGCAGGTGATAATGCGGACCCGGAGGAGTAATTCTTACCATAGTCCCAAAGCGTTTGACTACCCCCACTTCATCCGGTGAAACAATGTAAATACCCGATGCCAACCACAAGATGATAAAAAATACCAGTACTAAAGGAAAACCAATTTTGTTTTTAATACTCTTCCACTTCTCTTCCCATCTCTTTAAAGATGGCGGAATTTTTACTTCTTTCTCTCTTTGGTATTCTTCCCAATCCCAAGGCATGCTAAAATCTCCTTTGTTAATCTTATGACTTATTTACATTAGCGGTAAAAGGGAATAAAGTCAATCATATAACTCCCAAAATCCGTGATTGCCCTCCAATAGAGCCCACAAGTG
Source organism: Candidatus Desulfofervidaceae bacterium (assembly GCA_027064585.1). GTDB lineage: Bacteria > Desulfobacterota > Desulfofervidia > Desulfofervidales > Desulfofervidaceae > JAGHCL01. Next base: position 27,740 of record JAMOPI010000016.1, read on the forward strand.
GACTGTAATAAAGCGATTTTTTTAAAAAATACCTTTCACTTAAAAGGTGAGAAAACATTTATCTTCTCCTCAAACCCAATCATAAATTATAGCGCCTTCGCTCGCTTAGCGGCCAAGAGCAAGCCCGAAGGGTGCAGGCTGCGCCTTTACGCAGGTCGGAGCGAGCGTAGACCCTAACAAGGCCTTGGCGTATAATTTTTTTGTAAGTAAAGAGGGAAGAAAACTCATCAATTTTTGCGGAATACTATAGTCAGAAACCTTAACCCGATCCGAGGGGATTGCGATTGTCTCTCTTGACATTTCGTCTTCCCTTTCTTAAAACTCCCTTGTGTCTAAAAAGGTCTACCTTATAGACGGCAGTTCATATATTTATCGGGCCTATCACGCCATCACCCCGCTTTCTAACTCTAAAGGTCTGCCCACACATGCCATCTATGGCGTGACCAATATGCTCTTAAAGGTTTTAAAAGAAAAGCAGCCAGAATACATTGCCGTTGTCTGGGATGCCAAAGGTCCTACTTTTCGCCATAAGACAAGCCCGGACTATAAGGCCAATCGTCCACCCATGCCTGATGATCTGGCACAACAAATCCCCTATATTAAGAAGATCGTAGATGCCTTGGGATTGCCCTCTTTAGAAAAGGAAGGCTTTGAGGCCGATGACCTTATTGCTAGCCTGTGTAAACGGCTCTTAACCGAAGTAAAATACACCCATGAAGATATAGAAATCATCATTGTTTCTGGGGATAAGGACTTGCGGCAACTGCTTTCTTCCAGGGTCATTATGTGGGACAGCATGCGGGATAAAACCTTTACGGCCGAAGAGATTTTAAAGCAATACAACCTTCCTCCTCTGAGACTTAAAGAAGTTATGGCCTTAACCGGAGATAAGATTGATAACATCCCAGGCGTACCAGGCATTGGTGAAAAAACGGCCATTAAACTGTTGCAACAATTTGGCTCTTTAGACGAACTTTTAAATCGACTTGAAGAGGTAAGGCCTGAACGGATCAAAAAAAATCTCCTTGCTTTTAAGGAGCAAATACCTCTTAACCTTAAGCTTGTTTCTCTGGCCGATGATGTGCCTTTAGACATTTCTTTGTCCGATTTAAGATTAAGGAAACAGAAGAGGCAGGTATTAAAAAACCTCTTTGAAGAACTTGAATTTAGAAGACTTTTAGATGAGTTTTTGTTGCTGGAGCAGTTGCCTGAAGGTAATTATCAAGCCGTTCTTGACACAAAGGCACTTACTGCCCTTATACAAAGGCTTGGGCAGGCCAAAGAGGTGGCAATTGCCATAAAAACTACTCCTTTAGAACCAATGCACACTGAAATCGTGGGCCTTTCTTTTTGTCTTGCTCCTGGCAAGGCCTGGTATATACCGGTTGGGCATTTTTATTTGGGCGTGCCTAAACAACTGTCCTTAAAAGAGGTATTGGCCTCACTAAAGCCCATCTTTGAGGACGAAGGCATCGCTAAAATCGGACATGACCTAAAGCGCCTTATGCTCATTTTACGTCGGCAAGGAATTGAATTAAAAGGCCTTTCTTTTGACACAATGCTTGCTGCCTATTGTCTAAACCCTAATCATGCTGGGGTTAACTTAGACACCCTTACTCAAACTTATTTAAAACTAAGCCGCCGTTATAAAGAGGAAAAAAAGATAGACCCTACCCAAATCTCTATAGACAGGGCCACCCGTCTGGCTGGTGAAGAAGTAGACCTTATTTTCAGGCTGTACCAAACCTTGAACGAAGAACTTAAGGCAAGAAGACAAATGTTGCTCTTTACTGACATTGAAATGCCACTTGTGCCAGTATTGGCCGAGATGGAGTGGTGGGGTGTAAAGATAGACAGGGTCTATCTGGAAAAATTGGCCAAACAGTTTGCCTCACGCCTGCGGGAAATTGAAAGACACATCTTTGCCCTGGCCGGGGAAGAATTTAACATTAATTCGCCCCAGCAGCTACGTCATATTCTTTTTGACAAACTGGGACTACCCGCCGTAAAAAAGACAAAGGGCAAGGGAGGCTATTCTACAGATGCCGAGGTTTTAAACAAACTTGCCCTCTTACATCCCCTACCTGAGGGAATATTGCGTTATCGGATGTTAATGAAGCTAAAATCCACCTATATAGATGCCCTGCCCCTACTCATTCATCCCCAAACCGGTCGCATTCATACTTCTTATAATCAGGCAGTTACAGTCACCGGCCGTTTAAGCAGTAGTAATCCTAACCTGCAAAACATTCCTACCAGGGGAGAAGAAGGTAAGGCTATTCGGCGGGCCTTCATCCCAGAAGATGGCTGGTATTATTTGGCAGCCGATTATTCCCAGATTGAGTTAAGGCTCTTGGCCCATTTCTCACAGGATAAAAGGCTGCTAGAGGCCTTTTTACATGGTGACGATATCCATACCCGCACCGCCAGCGAGATATTTGGCGTCAGTCCAGACGCCATCACCCCAGATATGCGGCGGCAGGCAAAGGTGATTAACTTTGGCATTATCTACGGCATGAGTCCTTATGGTCTGTCTAAAGAGCTCGGGCTTGGGATAACAACGGCTCAAAAATACATTGAAGCATATTTTAACCGTTACCCCGGAGTAAAGAAATACATTGAAACGGCCCTTAACCAGGCCAGAGAACAGGGATATGTAGAGACACTTTTCAAACGCAGGCGCTTTTTGCCAGAAATTAATTCTAAGAATCCGACGATGCGCAAGGCAGCCGAGCGCATCGCCATTAATACCCCTATTCAAGGCACGGCCGCTGAAATTATCAAAAAGGCCATGATTGCCTTAGGAGAAGCAATTAAAACACAGGGACTTAAGAGTAAAATGATCATGCAGGTGCATGATGAACTCATTTTTGAAGTGCCACCAGAAGAAGTTAATTTAATGCAACAGTTGGTAAAAGAAAAGATGGAGGGCGTGGTCTCTCTCTCTGTTCCCCTGACCGTAAAGGTTAAGGTTGGTAAAAACTGGGCCGAAGTTAGTTAGTCGTTTACAAAGAACATAATTTCGTTTTTGTCTGTTAAGCCCATCTGATGGCGGATGATATATTTTAAATAGGCAGGATCTTTCTTTAAACGGCTAATCTTGGCCTTAAGTTCTTGGTTGGCCTTAAGCAAATCTTTATTCTGCTTAAGAATTTGTACTTCTGTCTGGCGTAAACGGTAGTAATCTAAATATCCATTTTTGCCAAAAAACAACTCTCCTATACAAAGACATACCAATAAACAAAAAGAAACAAGGCCTAGCCGCATAGTGCTATTCTAAACATAAAAGCTCATTTATGCAAGGGGAAAAATTCCCCGAAATCCGTGATTGATTTTTAGAGAAGGATATTTGAATAAAAAATTAAGAAAAAATACCAGAATTATCCCTTCTTCCTCTTAAAGAAATTATATGCCAGGGCCTCTTAGCTTAAAGGCATTTTTAAAAAAATCATTTTATGATAAGCAACTTGTAGGATTTTTGAAGGGCAATCGCGGATTTTAGGTAATCCCCAATAATAATTAAGCAGGGAGTGGGCATAACCACTCCCTTTTGTTTTGAAATTTTAATAGTTTTGAAGATCTGCCTTTCTCACCTTTTCCGCAAACAGTCTGTAGGCCCATATTTGATAAGCAATAACAATAGGCGTTGCTATTAAGGCAACAATAAGCATAACTTTCAAAGTGTAAGGGCTTGATGAGGCGTTAAAGGCCGTAAGGCTATATGCAGGATCAATGGATGAAGGGAGCATATTGGGAAACAGTCCTACAAATACCGTAGCAAAGGTAAAAAGAATTGTCAGGCAGGAAAAGACAAAAGCCTTACCATATCTTTCCGTTGTCAAATTTGCCTTCACCAGAAGCAGACTTAAGACGGTTAAGACAGGGACAATCCATAAAACATAATATTTAAGATAGTTTTGAAAGAGAGATGTAACAAATGCAGATGCGATCAGAAAGGCCACCAAACATATTGTAAACACCCACCAGCAGATAGTAGCTACCTTTTTGGCTCGCTCAACTAGGCCATTTTCTGTTTTAATAACTAACCAAATCGCTCCATGCATGGTAAAAAGAAAAAATGTTACCAAACCACCTAACAAGGCATAAGGGTTAAGTAAGTTCCAGAAGGTCCCTAAAAAATTGCCATTTTTATCAATGGGCACTCCTTTGGCAATATTGGCAAAGGCAACACCCCAGAGAAGAGCAGAGATAAAACTACCCAAAAAAATGCAAAAATCCCAAAAACTCCGCCAGGCTGGACTTTCACTTTTACTTCTAAATTCAAAGGCAACCCCACGCAAAATAAGCCCAAAAAGAATAATGATTAACGCCAGATAAAAACCGCTAAAAAGGGATGCATATAGTTTAGGAAAGGCGGCAAAGGTGGCTCCACCGGCGGTAATAAGCCATACCTCATTACCATCCCAGAAGGGTCCAATAGAATTGATCATGATCCGCCTTTCAATGTCATCCTTAGCCATAAAGGGCAAAAGAATACCTACGCCAAAATCAAAACCTTCAAGAATAAAGAAAACAGTAAATAATACCGCAAATAAAATATACCAAATAACATTTAGCATGGCACCCTCCTTTTAATATAATTCTTGCTCCACAACTGCATCTTTTTCTAGTCCTTTTCTAGCGTATTTTGTGAGTAGATAAATATCCGCTACAGCCAAACCTCCATAAAGGACTATAAAACCAATTAAAGAAATCCACACCGCACTGGCAGAAACCATAGGTGAAAAGGCCTCTGCCGTCTTTTGCAGACCATAGACAATCCATGGCTGTCTACCTACCTCTGCTGTTGTCCAGCCCAATTCTCCGGCCAGATAAGGTAGGGGAATAGAATAGAGCATAAGTCTTAAGTAAATAGGACTATGAGCCACTTTGTTTTTAATAAGCAGATACCCTCCCCATAAGCACATGAAAACAAAGTAGAAACCCAGGGCAACCATTATATGAAAAGACCAGAAGGTGGCCTTTACAGGCGGAATATAATTGCCATGACCATATTTTCTTTCAAATTCTCTCTGTAAGTCTTTAAGTCCTTTAACTTCTCCGTCAAAACTATGAGTGGCTAAAAGACTTAATAATTTAGGAACACCTATAGCAAAGGTATTTCTTTGGGCCTTTTCATCAATACCTGCGATAAGTAAAACAGGCGCACCCTTTTGGGTTTCCCATACCGCCTCCATGGCTGCTAATTTAGTAGGTTGTGTTTTGCCTACTTCATAGGCATGTAAATCTCCATTGACCACTTCAAAAACAGAGGCTATCAAGGCAAAGATTAAGGCAAGCTTAAATGATTTTAAAAATGCTTCCGTATTTTGCCTTTTTAAAAGATGATAGGCACTGATGCCCATCACAAAAAAGCTTGCTAGAATGTAGCCCCCGGTTACGGTATGCAAAAATTCCAAAATAGCGAATTTATTAGAAATTAAGGCACCGAAACTTGTTAATTCTGCCCTTCCATTTCTTAAAACTGCCGCCACCGGATGTTGCATCCAGCCATTGGCAACTAAAATCCAAAAGGCAGATAAATTAGTACCAAAGGCCACGAGCCACATGACGAAGGCATGGGTTTTAGGAGAAAGTTTTTTCCAGCCAAAAATCCATACTCCCAAAAAGGTAGACTCAAGAAAAAAAGCAAATAAGGCCTCTATGGCCAAAGGTGCACCAAAAATATCACCTACAAACTTGGAATATTCTGACCAATTTGTCCCAAACTGAAACTCCATGGTAATACCTGTAACCACTCCCATAGCAAAGTTAATCAAAAACAACTTTCCAAAAAACTTGGTAAGTCGCAAATAATCCTTGTTCCCACTCCGGACATAGAAAGTTTCCATAATTGCCACTAAGATAGATAAGCCTAACGTTAAAGGAACAAATAAAAAATGAAACAAGCTTGTCATGGCAAACTGCCATCTAGCGAGACCTAAAGCAGTCATTTTTTAACCTCCTCTTTACTTAATCTTTACTTAATCTTTACTTAATACTGTTCTTAATTAAGAACTTATTTAACATTCTTATATACTACTTCCAAAATTTAAAGTCAATTGTTAATCCCAAGATCCGTGATTGCCCTCCAAGAAACTCTAGAAGTATGCCATAATAAAACAATTTTTTAAAAAACATCTTTCACCTAAAAGGTGAGAAAACATTTATCTTTCCCTCAAACCCAATCATAATTATAGCGCCTCCGCTCGCTTAGCGGTCAAGGGCAAGCCCGAAGGGCGCAGCTTGCGCCTAAAGGTGCAGGTCGGAGCTAGCGTAGACCCTTGACCACTTAACGAGGCCTTGACGTATAATTTACTTTAAGTTAGGAAGGAAGGGAAATTCACCAATGTTTGCGGACTCCTGTAAATCAATCGCGGATTTTGGGTTAACCTTTCTTAGAAGTTATTTATAACGTAAAAATTTTATAGTTGACCTTAAACTAATTTTAAATTAGTTTTATTTTATAGAGAATAGTTAGTTTAGGAGGTGTAAACCGTGAATTTATCTTTCAGGAATATGAAAATCTCATGGAAGTTATTTGTTACTCATGGATTAATTCTTCTTACCCTTATAGTCATTTCTATTATGGTTTTTGTTAACCTTTCAAGGCAAAAATTTGACGGAGTCCGGATTAACCTCGCAGGACGCCAAAGAATGCTCACTCAGAAATTAACCAAAGAAACCCTAGCTTATATTATGGGAACGGCTACGCAAAAAAACATTAAAAACACTATCGCTGTATTTGACTCAACTTTAAGTGCCCTTCTTAACGGAGGCAAGGCTCCTATGGATTTAAAAATGACTCAATTTAGAAAGCTTCCAGCCATGGAAGATCCTGAAATTAGAAGCCAACTAGAAAAGGTAATGTCTATTTGGAAATCCTTTAAAAGCAACATTCTACAACTTTTAACAAATAAAGAAGACAAAAATGCTTTGAAATTTATTTTAGATAACAATTTAAAAATATTGAGTGAGATGAATAAAGCTGTGTTAATGATGCAGAAAAATGCAGAGAAGAAAAATACCCTTATGGTAAAGAAAATAATTTTGGGTGTAATCTTTTCCTTTTTTATTTTTATATTCGCTCTTGTGTTAACTCAATATAGTATCATAAGACCTGTGCATGAAGCCGTTTATGTTATTCAAAAAGTAGCTGAAGGAGACCTGACCAAACAGTGCAACGTTTATGCTAAAGATGAAATCGGTCAGCTCTCGGCATGGTTAAACAAGTCAATTGAATCTCTTTCTCAAATTATTGCCATGGTACTTCGTACTTCAGAACACATAGACATTGGCTCTAATGAAGTTAGATCATCCAGTCAAAAGCTGGCTGAGGTTTCAACCCAACAAGCTGCCTCGCTAGAAGAAATCTCCTCTATCATGGAAGAAATATCTTCTAACACCAAACGTAATGCTGAAAATGCTTTGCAGACAGATCAGATGATGAAACGAACACAGCAAATTACTTCTAACACCAAACATTCTATGGAGATTCTCAACCAGTCTATGGCTAAGATGGCAAAATTGGCTGAAGAAACCCAGCAAATTATTAAAAGTATTGATGAAATTGCTTTCCAGACAAATCTTCTTGCTCTTAATGCTGCTGTTGAGGCCGCTCGGGCAGGAGAGGCAGGTATGGGCTTCTCTGTAGTGGCGGATGAGGTCAGAAACCTGGCCCAAAGGACCGCAGCAGCTGCTAGAGATACAGCTCAAATGATAGAACAAACTGTAAAGAGCATTAAGGAAAATATTACTCTTGTAGATAAAGTAAATAAAGACTTCAGCACGGTTGAAGAGTATGCTAATAAAGTAGCCGTTTTAGTGACTGAAATCAATACCTCTTCCCAAGAACAAACTCAAGGTATTACCCAGGTAAACGAAGGGGTCTCTGAAATTGAAAAGGCTACTCAACAATTAGCTAGCAGTGCTGAAGAACTGGCCTCGGCCAGTGAAGAAATGAAAAGCCAAGTTGAACAGCTTTTGAAGCTAGTCAAAACTTTTCACATAAAGGAAATACATGAAATTAAAATATTGCCAAAAGTGTAATTGCTAAATTTTTGTATTTCAGGAGACTGAATTTGCAAAAATGGCAAAAGGTGGTTTTTTTATCGCGGTGAAGGAATTAGCTATGTAAATTATAGACTATATAGATTCAGACACACCAGAAGAAAAAATATCCGCCTCAAACAATTCCTTAAGGGCAAAAAATACAGGTCCGGGTCTACCAGTGCCAATTTTTTTTCCGGCGAAGATGCTGACTGGAAGAACATCTATTGTCGTTCCAAACAAAAGTACTTCTTGGGCAGTATATACCTCTTCTAAAGGAATCGCCCCAAACGTTATGCCCTTAATTAGACACCTCTTTTCCAACTCTTTAGCCAAGACGACAACTCGTCCAAGCGTAATTCCTCTTAAAATCCTTTTAAATACTGGAAACTTTAAAAATCCATCTTTTGTTACAATCCCAACACTTTCAGTTGCACCTTCGGCCAGATTACCCTCTTCATCTAGATTAACGGCAAAATCTGCCCCTGCCTTTATTGCTTGTTGTTTCATAAGAACATTGGGCAAATAATTACAAGATTTAATCTGGGCAAAAAGACCTGGCTTTACCGGAATATCACTTACAATAACTCTTACCCCTTCTTGATAATAACGTGCAGGCACCTCCTTCCATTTGGTAATCACCACATAAAGCTGAGACCCTTCACTTTCAAAGGGGTTAACGCTAAAGCCTCCAGGACCACGGGAAACATAGATGTGAATAACTCCGTCCTTTGTTTTTGTTAATCTTACTGTATCCTTTACAATTTGCTTTATCTCCTCATAATCTACCGGTGGTTTTATTCCTACTGCCTCGGCCGAGGCCTTTAGTCTCTCTAAATGTGCCTGAAACTGATATATGTATCCATGTCTATATTTAATCACCTCAAATATACCATCTCCCCGGTGCACCATATGGTCATCAATGGGGATAAGCATTAAAGAAGGATTAGTAACCACTCCTCCTAAAAGGCTTGAATACATAGCTAGATAGTCAGCATGATAGCACCGTTTCCTTTTGATAAACCGATCAAATACCTCTTTGGAAGAAAGCACTGTCAAACTCATGGCTAGAATAGGTTTTACTCTTTATTCCTCTCTGGGTCAAGGCCCAAAATCCGCGATTGATTTATAGTATTCCGTAAAAATTGACCACTTAACGAAGCCTTAGCGTATACTTTCTTTAAGTAAGAAGGAAATTCACCAATTTTTTTATGAAATACCACAAATCAATCGCGGATTTTGGGTGAATATTTAACCTAGAAAAGGGGAAGACAAATAACAAAGGTTGTTCCTTTCCCAGGAATGCTTTTAAAGGAAATATTCCCTTGATGTGCTTCTATAATCCTTTTGACGATGGCCAATCCCAGACCTGTACCTCTGTTTTTGGTGGTAAAAAAGGGTTCAAAGATCTTTTTTTGATATTCTTCTGGAATACCCGGTCCCTGATCAATAATCTCAATAACTATGTTATTTTTCTGAGTACTTACATTTATCTTTACTGGCTTGTCTGGAGCAGCCTGAATGGCATTATTAACAATATTAATAAGCACCTGCTTAAACTTATCGGGATCTATTTTGACCTCAGGCAAATCTGTAAGAAAATAAACTTCAATCTTGGCATTACTGCTCATTTCTACAAGTTTGAGCGCATCTTTAATAAATTGCTTAAAATTAACCGGTTTGAGTTTTACCTGCACAGGTTTAGAAAAGTCTAAAATACCATGTACCATGTCCTGCATCCATTTTGTCTCTTTTAAAATGATGTCTAACTTCTTCCAATTTGGATCATCTGGCAAAAGTTGCTTTTGTAAAAGCTTGGCAAAACCTCCAATGACAACCAAAGGCGTTTTTAATTCATGCGCAATAGCAGCCGCTGCTTTACCTAATAGGGCAAGATGTTCTGATTGTTTTAATTTTTCGCGTTCGGCTCTTTCTCTATCCACCAAAAAACCCGTTGTAATACCAAAAAGGAGAAATAGACATATTTCTTGAAAACCAAGCAGCTTGTAAGGGAAGAGATTGTTAGTGAGGGGCAAGGATAAAAGAACAGCCAACAGCGCACCAAAGAGGCCTCCTTTTAATCCTCCTAAAAGACTGGCCATAAAAATAGGCAAGTAATAAAGCCGAAAGAAAAAACTTTTCCAAGTCAGAGAAGAAAAATGAGTCAGGATAAAGATAATTAAAAAAAGGATAAAAATCGCACTCCATTTTATATACGGTGGAATCCATCTATACCAAAAGTGAATAAATTTTTTGATCCTACGCATACGCAAAAAATTAACAGATATAAACAATTATGTCAAAAAATGTCCGTATATTTTTTTAAGAAATCCTATATGCCCTCCTTTAGGAGATTTTGGCTCTTTTACCTATTATAACTTAGGCTACTCTTTTTAAAAAGGCTATTTTAAGCAATTTATAGTATTCTGCAAAAATTGGTGAATTTTCCTTCCTTCCAACCTCAAATAAAAAGTCAGCGCCGAAGCGAGCGAGGTCAAGGCAGTTCGTCAGCCACCCGCAGGGCTTGCCCTTGACCGCTAAGCGAGCGAAGGCGCTATAATTATGATTGGGCCTTGGAAGGGAAAAAGGTCTCCACAAATTACATAGAATTATGCGGTTAACTATAATAAACAACGAAAAACCTGATTTGTCCTGCTGAAACCAAAATACAATCATTAACCAAAAGAAAGCGGCTTTTGTCTAAAAATCTATCCCAGACTTAAAGTTTCTCCTCTAGCCTCTTCTTTTAACTTTGCAATGACTTTTGCATCGGCAGGTAAAAAGGAGAGGGTGTGAATTTTATCTAAAGATACCCAGCGGTAATCCACTCCAGGCAAGGGCTTAATCTGACCGGTCCGGTAAGTACATAAAAAGACATGCAGGGTGATAGCAAATTCAGAATAAGTATGATCCACCCGCATAAAATATCTTTTGATGGCAATTTCTATCCCCAATTCTTCTTTTATCTCACGTAAAAGGCAGGCCTCTAAAGTCTCTCCTTCCTCTCTTTTTCCGCCAGGAAACTCCCAGCGCCCGGCATAAGGGCCACCTGGCGGACGAGTAGTCACCAAGACCTTTCCTTGATGCCAAATAACAGCAGCTGTAACCTCGTAGTGCCTCATTTAATCTGCTCTACAATTACTACTCCACCCCAAGCACCAACCCGCACGATGCGTCCCTGCGCATCTTTAAAAAAGACCACTCCTGGCTGTGTTTCCTCAAACCAGACATAGCCATGTCTCACGGTATATTCAGCTACCTCTTGACCATAGTTATAAACCTTTACCTTAAAGTCGCCACCCATGATCCGAAGTATTTTCTTCCGCAATTTAATCTGTGACTTTTCGGTGCAGCCGAGGAGACCAAATATCAAAAATAAAACGCACAACCATTTTTTCATTCTCTCCTCCTGGATAGTTTGCTCTCAAAAATAGACTAATTTAGATGGAAAGTAAAGGGCTATCTTGTCTTTTCTGACCAACTATTGTAGAAACACAATAAAAACAGGAGGACAAATGGCCTATAAAGATTTACAGGCCTTCGTCAAGGCCTTAGAGAAAAAGGGAGAGCTGGTACGGATTAAAGAGCCTGTTAGTCCTTATCTTGAAATTACAGAAATTACTGACCGGGTGTGCAAGCAATATGGTCCGGCCCTTTTGTTTGAAAATGTTTCTGGTTACGACTTTCCGGTCTTAACAAATGCCTTTGGCTCCTTTAGGCGTATCTGTATGGCCCTAGGTGTAGATAACCTGGATAAGCTTGGAAAGCATATCCTTGAATTTTTACAGCTAGAGGCACCTGCGGGATTGATTGAAAAGTTAAAGCTTTTACCCAAATTAAAACGCTTGGGCAGTATGTTTCCTAAGCTGGTCAAAAAGGCCCCTTGTCAAGAGGTAGTGTTAAAGGGAGATGAAGTAGACTTAACCAAGTTTCCCATCCTGCACTGCTGGCCTTTGGATGGCGGTCCCTTTATTACTTTACCCCTCGTCTTTACCAAACACCCCTTGACCGGCGTGCGTAATGTTGGCATGTACCGCATGCAGGTCTATGACAAAAAGACAACCGGTGTGCACTGGCATCCCCATAAAGGTGGAGCTCAACACTACCGCATAGCTGAGGAGTTAGGACAACGCCTAGAGCTAGCCGTCGCCATTGGCCCTGACCCGGTCATGACCTATGCCGCCACTGCCCCTTTGCCTGAGGATATAGATGAAGTCATCTTTGCCGGCTTTTTACGGGGCGAGCCGGTGGAGATGGTCAAGTGTTTAACCATAGACCAGGAGATCCCTGCCAGCAGTCAGATCGTCCTTGAAGGCTATGTAGAGCCAGGGGAAAGGAGAAAAGAAGGACCCTTTGGCGACCACACAGGTTATTATTCCTTACCTGACGATTACCCGGTATTTCATATTACCTGCATTACCCATCGCAAGGACTTAATTTATCCAGCGACCATTGTTGGCCGGCCACCACAGGAAGATTGTTATATGGCCAAAGCAACTGAAAGGCTATTTTTACCCCTTATCAAAAAGCAATTGCCTGAGATTGTAGACATAAACCTACCGATGGAGGGCGTTTTTCACAACCTGGCCTTTATTTCTATTGATAAACGCTATCCAGGACACGCCAAAAAGGTTATGCAGGCCATCTGGGGACTAGGACAGCTTTGCTTTACCAAAATCGTGGTCATCTTTGATAAAGATGTTAATGTACAGGACATCTCGGAAGTACTCTGGCGCTTGGGCAATAACATTGATCCCAAACGGGATATCGTCTTTGTAGAAGGGCCAGTAGATGCCCTTGACCACGCTTCCCCCCTACCCCTTTTAGGCAGCAAGATGGGCATAGACGCCACCCGCAAATGGCCGGAAGAAGGCTTTACCAGAGAATGGCCACCGGTAATAGAGATGACAAAGGAAGTTAAAGAAAAGATAGACAAATTGTGGGAAAAGTTAGAGTTGGGAAACAAGAAATGAACAACAAATTCCAAACTTTGGATGACAGACAACCATATATTTTGGCCATCACTGGTGCAAGTGGGGCCATTTATGCCAAAACCTTGATTGCCTATTTTTATCAACATAATTTACCCTTAATTTGTTTGGCCACAAGAGTTGGGAAAAAAGTCTGGGAGTGGGAAATGGGAGTATCTTTAGAAAAGGCATTACCTACAAGCGTCTCCCTCTATGAAGAAGATGACTGGTGGGCACCGGTGGCCAGTGGCAGTGTAAAGGCTAAGGGAATGGTTGTTATGCCTTGTTCTATGGGCACACTTGCGGCCATTGCCCATGGACTTTCTCGCAACCTCATTCAGCGCACCGCCGATGTGATGTTAAAGGAAAGGCATCCCTTAATCATTGTCCCAAGAGAAACACCACTTCATGCCATGCATCTGGAAAATATGTTATTTTTAACCAGACTAGGAGCAATTATCCTGCCAGCCATGCCTGCCTTTTATCACCGACCTAAGGACATCCAAGACCTGGCCAATTTTGTTGTGGCGAGGGTGTTAGACCACCTTGGCCTTCCCCATACGCTCATCCCTTCTTGGAAAGAAATGGCAAACATTGAAGCCTAACTTTATATTAGCAAAGATTACGAAGTCGTCCCTGAAAAACTCTGTTTTAGCTTCTAACTAAGCTCAATTGCCTTTCATATTACTCATTCCAGATCAAGACAAAAAAGCAAATAAAACCTGTGGCTCACAAAGACTGTAAATCTTATCTTTGCTCTCCTTCTTTTGTGATAAAACCTTTTTGAATATTTCTATTTCTTTGAAATAACTCTCATATTGATTGGCAGGCAGTTTCCTCTCCAGCTCTCTTACTAATCTTGCCGCGGACTGTTCACCTTTAAGCCCAGTTAACACAATAGCCATTTTTTCTTCTGGTGAAAAATGTCTCCTTTTCATCCTTACCCCTCCTTAGTAGAGTAGTTTATTATACCTCTATCTTCGGGGCGTGTCCTGCCCCCGTGGGGGGCAGGACAATTTGCTGCCGCTATTGCTCCTGGGAGGGTGAAAAAATAACACAAGCGCATTAAAAAGAATAAAAAGTTTGGAACTTCTATTCTGTATTGTTTGAATTTTAAATCAATCTTTATAAACGAATCAAGTGCGTGAAGCCCATAGGAAGGACGTAAAGCATAGATTTTGCGTAAAAACTCAGCATATTATGGTGTGCTTCATACTTGACTTTTGAGACAAGATGTAATACACATCAAAATAATTTAAAATAACTTGCTGAAGGTATGGAAATATTTTTAAGACTCCGCACACTTTTAAAGCCAGTTTCCTTTAAGACCCTATTTCCTGGTTTTCTGGATAAACCGCTCATAGGTATAGATTTGGGGAGTTATGCTATAAAGGTATTACAATTCAAAGATAAAAAGGGAAATCTTAAAAGTATAGGTATTTATAATTTCCCCGAAGAAGCCTTAACAGGTAAAGATAAAAGGGAGTACCTAGTTTCTGGAATAAGTATCCTTATAGAACAACTTAAGTTAAAACAAAAGGAAGTTGCTATTTGCCTCTCTTCTAGACATGTAGTGACAAAAAGAATAGAAATTGAAAATCCACAAAAAGGAGAAATACACTCTCTTATCTTAAGCGAAGCAGAGAGATATATTCCCTATAATCTGGAAGATGTTCATTTAAGTTATGCACCATTAAGAAGAAAAGGAAACAAGTATGAAGTTATTATTGCTGCTGCCAAGAAGGAAATTATAGCCGAATATATAGATATGTTAAAAGAAGCCAATTTGAGACCTGTAGTTATCGATGTGGAAAACTTTGTCCTCGCTAATGCCTTTGAAGCTTGTTATGGCATCCCTGAAAAAGAAATGTTAATCATAGACATGGGAGCAACTAAGCTTAATATGGTAGGCATTTCTGAAGGTATTCCTGTTTTTACGCGCGAAGTAGCCATGGGGGGAATTGACTTTACTAAGGAAATCCAAAATAAATTTGGCGTTAGCTTTGCCGAAGCAGAGCGGATTAAAATAGAAGGCGTTAAAGAAAAGACAGAGGAAGAAAAATTACAAGAAGTGTTCTTGAAAGTCATAACCCGCTGGTTTCAAGAGATTAAAACCGCTATTGACTTTTTTGAAAATACCACTAGGAAAAAAGTTAGAACTATATATCTTTGTGGAGGATCCTCTCGTATTATTGGGTTAAAAGAAGCACTGGCTAAATTTTTAGCAAAAACGGTTTATATGTTTCATCCAGGGAGTAAAGTTAAGTATAATCCAAATTATTTTGATCCCAAATACCTTGATTATTTATCCCCTCAATTACCCATCGCTCTGGGTTTAGGTTTGAGGACAAAGGCAGACGTATGATTAAAATAAACCTTTTACCTCAAAAAGAAATTAAGGCATATGTGGATATAAAGCGAGAGATATTTATTGTTATTTTGTCTTACACTCTTATTGTTCTTGTTCTTACTTATATCTCTATTAATTTGCATACACAACAAAAGGCATTACGAGGAAGACTATATGCCCTAAATACACAAATCCAAAAGTACAAATCCATTGACAAAAAATTAAAGGCATTAAAACAGAAAAAGAAAATCGTTGAAAAAAAGATACGGATAGTTTCTAATTTAGAGAAAGATAGAAAAAAGATCTTGGCCGTCCTTGAGGCCATTTCTGAAAACTTCTTGGTAGGTAAGATGTGGTTTGAGGATCTGGAAATAAAAGGTGATAGAGTTCATATTAAAGGTGTTGCCTTAGGAAATGAATCTATTG
The DNA here is from genome assembly GCA_027064585.1 of Candidatus Desulfofervidaceae bacterium. Classification (GTDB taxonomy): domain Bacteria; phylum Desulfobacterota; class Desulfofervidia; order Desulfofervidales; family Desulfofervidaceae; genus JAGHCL01. The sequence goes on from JAMOPI010000016.1 coordinate 43,535, forward strand.
CTGAGTTTATGAAAGGGTTAAAACATACAATCTTATTTCAGAAGGTAGACCTAATAAAAAGCCAAAAAAGAAAGGTGCAAAACCTTAATTTAACAAGTTTTGAATTAGAATGTAAGATTATATATCTTCCTAAAGAGAAAAATAGAAATGCTGGAAAAACTTAATTCTCTTCCCTTTAAGCAGAGAATTGCCCTTTATGTGTTTCTCCCTGTAATGGGACTCCTAGCCTTTTGGTATTTTTATTATGCCCCTTTAAGGAGAGAAATCAAAAACTTAGAAAGCAACTTGCAGCAAGCCCAGCAGAAACTAAATCAACTTAAATTGGCTCAAAAGAGGTTTAAAAAGTTAGAAGAGGAAATGGCTAAGATACAAGCTCAATTTGTAAAGCTAAGTTATCTGCTGCCTAGAGAAAAAGAAATTCCAGATTTACTTGCAAATATTTCTAACCTAGGTAATGATTGCCACTTAAATTTTATCTTATTCCAGCCTAAGAAAGAACGAATAAAAGATTTTTACGCCGAAGTTCCCGTACAACTTAAGCTAACAAGCGAGTTTTTAAATGTAAAGGAGTTTTTGAAAAAATTGATAGATACTCCTCGCATCATCAATGTTGAAAGTGTACATTTTAAGAAAGCAAAAATTAATAAAGGTAAAGTCATATTAGATGTAGATATGCAACTTGTTACCTACCGGTTTATTCCTGAAGGGATTTCTAAAAATAAAAAGAAGAAAAAATGAAAGAAAGCTTTAAAAAGACAACGTGGATTTGGGTTAGTTTATATTTTATAGGGATATACAGTTTGGGCTGGGGGAAAGATATTGATTTGTTTAAACCCTTCCTTCGGCTTCAAAAAACAGAAACTTTAGCTAAGGGAGAAAAACTCCTTCCTACGCAAAGGCTTAAGCTTTCTGAAATCACCCTAAAAGGTATTATTTGGAAAAGGAAACAAGCCTTAGCCTTGATTGAAGATTCTACAGGTAAAGGATACATTGTAAAAAAAGGTGATCCTTTAGGCCCAGGCTATGTAAAGGCAATAAAAAAAGACAGAATTGTGATAGAAACGACCTATATAGACATATTTGGAGAAAGAAAGAAAAAATTCATAGAAATCACTTTACCGAAGAAAGAGGAGGCAAATTTGCCATGAAAAAGCGATTTTTTATAATAATGTTACTGCTTTTATCTCTTCCCTATTACGTCTTTGCCGTTTCCGCTACCTCTTTAGAAAAGCTTAATGTAGAAACCTCAGGCAAAAAACTTAAACTAACCTTAATAGCAAACGGAGCTATTTCTCATTATATTTCATTTGAATTAACTAAGCCAGCGAGATTGGTTATAGATTTCCCCTTTAAGGGATGTAAACTTCCGCGAGTTTATCTGTTAAAAAACAAAACGTATCCCCGTTTACGCTGGGGAATTTTTAAAGGAAGATTAAGGGTAGTAATTGATTGTGACTTGAAAGAGTTACCCTTTTATGAAATTAAAGCTAAAGATGATAAGTTAATAGTGTGGTTAAATCTTTATTCCCAAACCCAGTCAATAATAAAAGTAAAGGCAGTTGACTTTGAAAAAATTTCTCCTAAAAAATGCCGTCTTATTATAACTACCGATAGAAAACCAGAATATGAAGTTTTTTATAAACAACCTAATATAATGGTTTTAAAACTAAACAATGCTCAGATTCCTCCATATCTTTGTCGGGAATTAGATACAAAATATTTTCCTTGTGGCATAGAAAAAATTATTCCTTACCATCTGGATGATAAAACCGTTACTTTAGAAATAAAAATCAAACATCGGTTACCTTTTAAAGTAGTTACTACCCAACGTCATCTTTATTTAACCTTCTCTACTAAGACAGAAACACCAATTACAGCTAAAGTAGAAAACATTAAGCCACAGGTAAACAATAAGCAACAAAAGTCTAAGGAAAGTGTTAAACCACAATTAATAAAAACAATCTTACAAAAACCTACAGTTAAACATAAGCCAAAGTTAACTTCTCCATTTTTTGGGAAGGAATCTAAGGAGCCGGTGGTTATTCTTCCAGGCACAATAGGAATCTTTAAGGGAACTCCTATATCTTTAGATTTTCAAGATGCTGAGCTAAAAAATGTCTTTAGAATCCTAGCTGAAGTAAGTGGATTAAACATCATCGTCGGGGAAAACGTTAAAGGCAAGGTTACTTTAAAGTTAACTAAAGTCCCGTGGGACCAGGTTTTAGATCTTTTATTAGAAACATATCGTTTGGGGGCAATTAAAAGGGGTAAAGTTTTGCGTATATTAACAATGGATGATATTAAAAGAGAGCAAGAGTCAATTATCCAAACTCAACAGGCCTTAGAGAAAAAAAAGGAATCAGAACCTTTAATCACAGAAGAAATTCAAGTTAATTATGTTAAGGCAGCCGATCTTATTAAACAACTTGAAGGTATTAAAAGTAACCGGGGGAAACTAAGCTATGATGAGACAACCAACCGCATTATTGTTACCGATGTAAAAGATAAAATAGAAGAAATGAAACAACTTATACATAAATTAGATATTGCCCCTAAACAAGTCATGATAGAGGCAAGAATTGTAGAGGTAAACACAAACTATTCTAAAGAACTCGGAGTGCAGTGGGGAGGAGATTATAAGCATGTGACTAGTCAATCTAATATCTTAGGTTTCTCTGGTGCAGCTGGAGAGGGTGATGAGTTATCTTATGAGAACACTGTTACAGGCAGTACTTGGTCAGGTAATGTTCCTTTAATTGTCAACCTTCCTCCTGGTGGGACATATGGAGGTATAGGGCTTTCTCTAGGGCACCTGGGAAAGGCAACCACTTTAATCTTAGATGCCAAACTTCAGGCTATGGAAAGTGAAGGAGAAGGAAAAGTTATTTCTGTGCCCAAAATAATTACGATGGACAATCAGGAAGCCGTTATTTCTCAAGGTATTGAGATTCCTTATCGGACTACCTCTGACCAAGGGACAAAAACGGAATTTAGAGAAGCGACATTAAAGTTAAGTGTTACACCCCATATTACCCCAGACAAAAAAGTTAGATTAGAGATGAATATCAAAAAAGATAGTCCAGGAGAAATTCAGGCGGGGATGGATTCTATCCCTATTGAGAAAAAAGAGATTCAAACTACTCTCTTGGTAGATAATAATGAAACGATTGTTATTGGGGGAATCCTCTCCGAGGAGGTCCACAAAGGCAAGCAAAGAGTACCTTTCTTCTCTAAATTGCCCCTTTTGGGTTGGCTTTTTCAAAATAAAACACAGCAAACCCAAAAAAGAGAACTTTTAATTTTCATTACCCCAAAGGTTTTGGAAGAGAAAAATTTTTAAAACTTGTTAGGAGTAAAGGAGATGGAGCCTATTTATCACTATAGAAGTTCAGTCTTAATGAGAGTAGGCTTTTTCTTTTCTGGTGGGGCGAGTAGTTTAAAGGCGGCCTATAAGAGTGAACTGCACGGTAAAAAGTATAAAATTGTCTTTGCCTTTACGGATAAGCCTAGTGCAAGTGGAATTCAGTTTTGTCAAGAAGTGGGGCTTCCGGTCATTGTCTTTAACTACAAAGATTTTTGTGAAAAAAAAGGGCTAAAACTAAGAAGCCTTAAAGATCGGCCTTTCTATTTTGAAGAAGTTTTAAGAAAAATTGAGCCTTTTAAGGCCGACATCATTGGCCTTTCTGGATTTATGCTCATTGTTACTGAGCCTCTTTTGTCTGCATATAAAAACCGTATTTTTAATATTCACCCCTTCCGTCTGGATATCCTTACTGGTCCGCAAGTAGAAAGGCTGGATGTAGGAAATTTGATGCCTGCAGAAGTAGAAAAACTAAAGGAAGCCAACCAACTGGAAAGAAAATACAAAGGAGAAGATGCGGTTTATGATGGTATGATCTCTGGCGAGCCTTATGCCCAGTCTACTCTCCATCTAGCCACGGCCCTCTTTGACGAAGGGCCTATTTTGGTTATGTCCAAAAAGATATATTTTGATAGGGAGCGTATAACTCGTCTTTTAAAGATGCGCAATTACCGTCCCCTAAGAAAGATGGCTGATGCCATTCAGGAAGAGATGAAATGGGCCTGTGATGGCCCAGCCTTTATTAAGGCCCTGGAACTGGCGGCCGATGGCCGTTTGGGTATCCAAGGAAACACTATCTTTTTAGACGGTAATCCCTTGCCTTATAAGGGTTATCAGCTTTCTGATTAATATTAGTCATCCCTGAAAAACTTTGTCGCTTCCAGCTAAATTATAGCATTCCGCAAAAGTTGAAAATAAACTCAAATTTCCTTTCTCCTTCTAAAGAATTATATGCCAGGGCCTCGGTTGTATAGTCAAGGGTCTTCACTCGCTGTGCTCGTTCCGACCTGCTGTTTGGGCAGGCTACGCCCTTCGGTTTGCCCTTGACTGCCCTCGGCCCTAGCAAAAAAGAAAAAACGCAAGAAGGAAGGGAAAAATTTTTGTTTTTCCTTCTGGCCTAGAAAAAAGCGCCGCAGCGAGCGCGGCCAAGACTGGCTATTAAGCCACCCGTAGGACTTGGCCTTGACCGCTAAACGAGCGGAGGCGCTACAACTATAATTGGACCTTGAAGGAAAAGGCTTCCACAAATTACATAGTCGTCCCTGAAAAACTCTGTTTTAGCTTCCAACCGGCCCCAATTGCTTTTCATATTGCTCATTCCAGATCAAGACAAAAAGAGCAAATAAAAATCCTACCGCCTCCCGCATCCATTTTTTGAA
>JAMOPI010000017.1 GCA_027064585.1 Candidatus Desulfofervidaceae bacterium
CCTTTTTAAAGACATCCTTAAGCATCTCCTCTGCCTTTTTTTCTATATCCAGAAATACCTGATACACTCCTAGCCATTCTTCCTTTTCTTGTTCTATCTCTTTTAGCCTCTGCTCAACCAGGTAAAGACGATTCAACAAGGCAGATTCAGGCATAGAAATGCGCTTTTTTAACTGCCGTAATTCTCCTTCTAACTGGTTAAGTTTATCAGACACGGTCTTTAAATCCTGCCGTAAGGCCTTTACCTTTGTTTTTATCTCTGTTTCTTCTGGCAATCTTTCTGGCACATCTTCTAGAAGCAAAAGTTCCTTTTTTAAGGCCGAAATTTCACTTCCTATATCCTTAATTTCACTTTCTTCAAGGGATGTCCGCAGGGCATTTATTTGGGCCATAAGCTCCTTTTTTTCCTGCCATTTGGCCTGATAGATGCTTATGGCCTCTACTCCTACCCTTTGTAATATTCTTGAAATTTCTGCCTTTTTCTCTTCCAACATTTGGGTAAGTCTTTCTTTTTCAGTCTGCAGATGTTCTTTTTTCTCTTTAAGGACCTCTAGCGTTTGCTTTATCACCCTTAAGCCTTCTTCCTTTTGTTGCCACTGCTGTCTTAGTCTTTCAAGTCCTTTATTTAGCTCTTCCTTTTCTTTTAAGGCCTGGGTATACGCCTCTTCATCTCTTACCCCTGCCTCTTGATACATTTGACGCAAGCGTTGTGCACATGTCTCTAATTGTTGGGCTATTTGCGCCAATTCTTTTTCCTCTTCGGCCAAGATAAGATTTTTTTGTTCGTACTCTGTTTGTTTTTGTGCCTCTAGCATTCTAAGTTTATTAAGCTCTTTTTTCCCCTGCCACCACTTATACCCCCCAAATCCTACCCCCAGGACAGAAACAGGTATCACCCACAAGATAGGCTTAAAGTATATTCCTAAAATACCCAAACCAAGTCCTAGGATAAGACAGAGGGAAAAAAGGTTTTTTGCCCTTTTATTTTCTTTTTTTCTCCGTTTAATCTCTTCTTTTAGGTCTTCAGTTTCGGCCTTAAGCTTGGTATATGCCGTTTTATATGCCTTACATTTATCTTCTATCTGGATCTTTCTCTTTTTTAAATAGTCCTGCTCTTTAAGTAGCCCTTTAAGAATTTCCCATCTTTCTATCGTAATGTGCCCATAGGCTTGAAGTTTTATCTTTTCTCTTTCCCAAGAAAGCTTGAGTTTGGTAATAAGCGATTCCAATCCAGCCATCTTTTCTTTTTTTTCTTCTATTTCTCTTAACACCTCTTTTAACTGTTGCTGCACGGCCTCTATCTTTTGTCCTATCCTTTGTACCTGTTCTTGCAGGAGGTTCAATTGCCCTGCCTCTTCTTCTTTAAATTCCTTAAGGACGGCCAGTTCTTTTTCTAGCTGTTTTAACCGGTGCCTTTGAGTATCCAATTCCTCACACCGCCTCAGCCGTTCTAACAAACTACGCTTTTTTAAGACCTTCTCTAAAAGCTTCTCCTTTTCCTCCCATTGGGCAAGGACATTTTTTAACTCTTCTTCGGTCTGAAAGAGCCTTTTTTTCTCTTCTTCTAAATGTCTGATTTCCAGATAAATTTCCTTTTGTTCTTCCAAAGCAACCTTTTCCTGCTCCAGCCCTTCTTTTTCTTCTAGCAATTTGCCCTTACTTCTGATGTTTTTCTCACCAATCTGTCGCAATTCCTTTCCGATAAATTCCTTTATTCTTTCTTTGGCAAGACCTAAGGCAGAGGCATCCAAAAGCTTTGCCTTTAAGTGGGATAAAAATTGAGAGCGTCTTTCAAATTCAAGTTCACCGGTGCGGACAAAAAAGATGTTTTCAAAAAGAAAAAGAGACATATCCATTATAGCTGGTTTCCCGTTTTTAATGTTTATTTCCTTCCCATCAGGAAGGACTAATACTACCTCTGCCTGAACCTTTTTATCTAGACGAGCCTTGGAAGTACCAAACAAGGCCAAGGTAATGCTACTCAAAAGGGTTGTCTTGCCGGCTTCATTTGGTCCATAGATAAGATTAAGACCAGGGGCAAAATAAAATGTAGAGTCAGAAAAACTGGGATAATGGCAGAGTCTAATGCTCTTTATACGCATCTTGACATTGCCTTAAAAGTCCAATTCCCCGATAAAATACTCGCCACCAGTAATCTTTATCTGGGCTTTTTTTCCCACGCTGTCGGCAACTTTCCAGAAATTGCTTGGCAAGTGTATTCTCTTCAATCCAGCCTAAATCTACTGTTTCATCCTGCCAAAAGACCTTAATCTGTCTTTTTTCCAAAAAGGCACTCACCTGAGACTGCCAGTGCTGACAACGCACAGTTTCAGCCATCCCCCTTAAAGTTAACCGCAAAAAACACGGGCCTAAATGGGCAGAAAGCTCCTCTATCTTTGCCCAAAGGGCATCTAATCCTTGAGGACCTATCTGTAATATCCTTTCTGCATAAAAACGCTGGCAACCAATAGGAATGGAAGTTACCTTTAGTTTCTCTCCACACTCCACTAAAAATACGCAGCGTTTTTCTTTTTCTTTAAAAGAAAGTGGCTCTATGCTCCCAGGATAGACACATTGGGTATTCCCAACCTGCCAGTGTTTGGCGTTATGATAGTGCCCTAAGGCAAAGTAATCAAAATTAAGGGCCATGATATCTTCTCTTGTAAGGGGAAGATGAATGGCCTGGCTGTCTCCTAGATCAGCAAATATTTCTGGCAAGGCCACATAACTAGCATGGGCGGCTCCGATTTGATAACGGGCCTTTACTTCCTTTTTCATTTTCACCAAATCTTGACCGGTCCAGTTAGATGCAAAGGGAAAAAGATGAAAGGCCACCTCAGAAATAAAATAAACATCGTATTGGTAAAAAACCTTAAGTCCTGCCTTTTCTAGGCCAGCTAAGGCATTACCCTGTCTTAAATCATGATTACCAGGAATAATGAGAACTTCTGTCCCCTGTTCTATTACAGGCTGTAAAGAACAGCAAAAAGTCTTTTTTAACTCTACATCCGCTTCTCCATTATCAAATACATCTCCTGTAATCAAAAATACCTCTGGTCGTTCTTCCAAAGCAATATCTACAACCTTTTTCCACTGTCGCCAGATGTCTTCTTCTCGTCCCTTACGCCCAAGGTGAAGATCAGAAACATGCAAAAAGCGCATAAGATAAATGTAACAAACTCATCTAAGGGAAACAAGATGGTTTCATTTAATTTTTCCAAATGCTCCTAAAAAGCCTTCTTTATCCTGCTTAAAAACAATCTCTTTTAGGGCCTCTATTTCTTTTAAAAAAACAGGTAAGACCTCTTCTTTATAAAAAACATTATCAAATTGCATATTGGCATATATCTCTGCATTTTGTGAAGCCATTTTTAAAAGTCGCTCCCATAAGGGACGAAAGGTAGGAGTGGCATAGCGAATTAAAGTTTCAGATGAAAAAGGAAGCCTTTTTAAAGTAAGACCAAAGGAAAGGAGGATAAAATGCGTTAAGGCCTGAATAACAGCCATAATTTTATCATGCTCCTCTGGTGTTGTAACCTCCAAATGGGCTTCTTTAAATACCTCCTTTACCCAAGGTAACCATTTATCTCCCCGGGCTGGACAGAGGACAATCGTCTGCCCTTTTAAATCTTTTACCCCTGGGCCAAAAAGGGGATGGGTACCTATGACTTCGGCCTGACTAAATTTTAACATGGCCTCTACCGGGGCCTTCTTTAAGGAAGTAACATCCATAAATAAGGCCTCTTTGCGCACATAAGCCCCTACTTCCTTTATAACGTCCACCGTGATACTTATAGGCACAGAAACAATAACTACATCACTTTTTTGGCCTAAAGCCTGATTGGTCAAAGCAGTATGTCGTCCAGACACAAGCACCTCATAGCCCTTTTTTTCAAAGAAGGCCTTAAACCACTGGCCCATCCGGCCTGTTCCACCAATGATACCGATTGTCTTTGGAATTTTCATGCAATTGCCCTCTGTCTTAACAGATGATCGGCCAAAACCAACCTGACCATAGCAGCACAGACAGGTACAATCCTAGGAATGGCAGCAATATCATGTCTGCCTTTTACCGAAATGGTGGTTGGATTACCATTTTTAGTAATTGTGCGTTGTTCCTTCTCAATGGAAGGAATAGGTTTTATTGCTGCCCTGATGATAATTTCCTCACCATTGGAAATCCCAGCCAGAATACCGCCAGCGTTATTGGTAACAAATCCTTCTGGCGTAAGCTCATCGTTACATTCAGAGCCAAGCATATCTGCCACCTTAAAGCCAGCCCCTATTTCTACCCCCTTGACCGCACCAATAGACATTAAGGCCTTAGCCAGGTCGGCATCAAGTTTATCAAATACAGGTTCACCCAGCCCTGGCGGGCAGTTTCTAACCCGCACTTCCACAATCCCTCCTAAGGAATTTCCCTGTTTTCTTACCTCTACAATTCGCTCTTCCATCCTTTGATATGCTTCTTTATCACAACAAAAGAGAAAATTTTTTTCAATAAAATCCAAGTCACACTCCTTGGCATAAATACCTCCAAGGGCCACTGTATAGGCATAGACCTTAATTCCGACCGTATCTAGCACCTTCTGCGCCACGGCCCCAGCAGCCACCCTGGCCACAGTTTCTCGACCAGAAGAACGCCCTCCCCCACGCCAATCCCGAATGCCGTATTTATGCCAATAGGTAAAGTCTCCATGGCCAGGCCGAAATATGTCTTTAATTGTCTCATACTTGCTGCTATCTACATCTCGGTTGTAAACAATCAGGGCAATAGGAGTACCTGTGGTTTGTCCTTCAAATACGCCTGAGAGGATTTCCACCTTATCTGGCTCCTTGCGAGGTGTAGTCAACCGGCGACCAGGACGACGTTTGTCCAGTTCTTTTTGAATATCTGCTGCTGTCAATGGTAACCGCGGTGGACAACCATCAATGATTACACCCAAGGCCACTCCATGGGATTCCCCAAAGGTCGTTACCCGAAAGGTCTGTCCAAATGTATTACCTGGCATTCAAGCCTCCTAAAACCCACTAAACTTTATAAACACAACTCATACATAAACAATGCATTAATGTAATGGGTTTAAACACAAGTGTCAATGGAGCAATGAGGCTGTTTGAAAATCAAACATTGATCCAAATTTCTCTTCCCTCCTTACTTAAAGGAAATTATACGCCAAGGCCTCGTTAGGTGGTCAAGAGGCTACGCTCGCTTCGCTCGCTCTGACTTGTGCCTAAAGCTGCAGACTGCGCCCTGCGGGCCTGGCCTTGACCGCGCTAAGCGAGCGGAGGCGCTATAATTACGATTGGGCCTTGGAAGGAAAAAGTCTCCACAAATTATATAGAATCATGCGGCTAACTATATTTTTCAAACAGCCTCATGGTAAAGAGATTATCCCATCAAGGAAGAACAAAATAGACAAACCCAACCTGGCGGGCAGGGCAAAAGGGTGAATTAATAAAACTTAACATCCTTTCCATTTACTACTTCCATGGTTTCATCTCCCATGCACATAATAAGAATGCCTTTTTTACTGGCATACTGCACAATACTTTCGTCCACATAAAGGCTCGCCAGAATGCCAACGAGCTTCTTTTCTTTATATTCAGGGAAAAATGTTCTAAACTCTTCAAGCATCTCTATCATCTCATCCACATGCGCGGTCTTTAATTTGGTTTTGGTTTCATTTATCAACACATAGTCACCGCAGACAACAATGACATCATATTCTCTGTTTTCAGACCCTTTTCTTTTTTTAATCCTCACTCCCCAAAAGTCTGGTTTCTCACACCCAAAAAGTTCCTTTGCCACTCTTGGCATGTTTGGAGCAACCATATCCTCTGCCAAGGTGCCCATTTTGTTTGAAACTTCTCCGATCCGCCGATTTAACTGTTTAAGTTCCCACCGCACCTCATCCTTAAATGTTCTCATTTCATTTTTAAATGCTAACATTTCATTTTTAAATGCCTTCATTTCATTTTTAAACTCCCGCATTTCCCTGCTGAGACGGGCCAATTCCATTTCGGTTTTCATACCCTGATAAGCCAGTTCCATCAGGGCTTGTTCCAACTCACTCAATTTTTGCGCCGTAGCTTCAGACATTTTTCCCTCCAGCGCTTTTACCTTAAACTATTACATTTCTTAGGCAGTGTCAATTCCAATCAGACAACCCTATGTAAAGGCCAATCTAAAAGGATAATTCTAAGCTGCCAATAAGTTCATGGATGTCTTTTAGCTGACAATCCTCAAGATAATGCCTAATACCAGCAATTACCTCTATGGCCGTTTGCGGGTTGACAAAGTTGGCTGTACCAATCTGAATGGCCTTGGCGCCAGTAATAAGAAATTCAAGGGCATCTTCGGCACAAGTAATGCCTCCTATGCCAATGACAGGTATATCCAAGGCCTTTACTACTTCCCACACCAGTTTTAAGGCGATAGGCTTAAGGCAGGGGCCAGAAAGTCCTCCAGTAACGTTGCCCAGTTTAGGTCGGCGGGTATGGATATCCACGGCCATGGCCGGAATGGTATTGATCATGGATACCCCATCTGCCCCAGCTTCCATTACTGCCTTGGCAATGGCTACGATGTCTGTTACCTGTGGGGATAATTTGACAAATACAGGCAAATGGGTATGTTCACATACACTTTTGGTAATCAGGGCTGCCGTCTGGGGATCGGTACCAAAAAGCCGTCCCCCTTCTTTAATATTGGGACAGGAGATGTTTACCTCTATGGCGTCTATGCCAGTAGGGCTAAGAATTTCAGCCAGTTGGGCATATTCTTCTGGAGAATAGCCGAAGATGTTGACGATAATCTTGGCTTTAAACTGCTTTAAAAAGGGTAGCTTTTCCTTGATAAACCGCTCTACTCCTATGTTTTCAAGGCCAATGGCATTGATAAGACCACAAGGTACCTCCACTAGGCGTGGCGGGGGATTGCCAACCTTTGGTTTTAAAGAAAGCCCTTTGACGACAATACCTCCCAGTTGGTTTAGATCCACAAGCTGGGTATATTCCTCACCATAGCCAAAGGTGCCAGAGGCGACCATAACAGGATTTTGTAAAACAAGCCTTCCTAGTTTGACCTGCAGATTTACTTCTCCCATTTTATTTCCTCGGCGTTAAAGACCGGTCCATCTTGACAGACCTTTTTATATCCACTTGTTGTCTCCACCACGCATCCCAGACACGCCCCCACACCACAAGCCATGTGGGCCTCTAAAGAGACTTGGAGGGGAATGTTTTCTTTTTTTGTCCAGGCATAAAGGGCCCTTAACATCGGCATAGGTCCACAGGCATAGATAACTTGTGGCCGCTCTTGCTGAGACAAATGTTCTACCCCTTCTGTAACTAGCCCCTGATAACCCAGGCTACCATCTTCGGTATAAATGGTAAGATTGTCTAAATGTTGTTTTAAAAAGGCAATTAGCTCCTGCGCAACGCGGTAGCGCAATCCCCAAAGGAGCTGAAAAGAAATGTTCTTTTGGCTTAATTGCTTAGCTAAAAAAAATAAAGGGGCAATTCCAGTCCCACCGGCCACTAACCAGTGGGGAGAACCTGAAATAAACGTAAATCCCTGTCCTAATGGTCCAAGGATATTTACTTCTTGTCCTGCCCGCCACTGAGTCATTAGGTGCGTGCCTTTACCTATTACTTTATATAGCAAAGAGATGGTTTTTCCCTCTTGCCAAAAGATAGAAAAGGGCCGGCGCAAAAGGGGATCTAGCTGGGTTCCGATTCTCAGCATTATAAACTGGCCTGGCTTAACCTGAGCCGCAATCTCAGGAGAAAGGAAGGTAAGTAGGTGGAAATGCTCTGCTTGAGGAATAATAAAGTGTCTGTGTTCAATTACCCTCGCCGTTTCTAGAATCACCTTCGTCTCCTTTAAGCATAATTATAGCGCCAAACCGTCCGGTCTTTTTGCCATCACGACGGTAGGAAAAAAAGCGCTTATCACAGACCGTGCAAATCCGTGCCACCTCAATTTGGTGTTCAGGTATGCCTGCTTCTTGTAATTGCATGCAAGAAATGGCCCACCAGTCAAAATAACTATTTTTTGTTTTATATCGCCAAAATGTCTTCGGCAATAAGGTTTGATAATCACGAAATTCTGCGCAACAAGGGCCAAGAGAAGGGCTAATACCTGCCCAGATGTTCTTTGGTTCAGATCCAAATTCCCTTTGCATGGTTTTTACCGTTTCCCCAATCACATTGACTACATTTCCTCGCCAGCCACAGTGAATAGCGGCAATGACCTTCTTTTTAGGATCACAAAGTAAAATGCCCTGACAGTCGGCTAGTTTTACCAAAAGGGCAATGCTTGGCTGGTTGGTAACCAGGGCATCAAAGCCTGTGTAGGAAGAAGTAGGTCGTTCATTTTTTATGACTAAAACCTTTTTATCGTGCACCTGATGTGTCCAGACAAGCCATCTAGCCTTGAAATAATTTTTAACCTTTTCTAAATTTTTACTTACATTTTCCGCTATATCCCCTACCGTGTAGCTTAAGTTTAAACTAGCATAAGCCTCCTGACTATATCCCCCTTCGCGGGTAAAAATGGCGTGTTTTAAAAAGGGGAATTGGGAAAAATTGCTAAACGCAAAAAATGGCAGATTTCCTCTAATAAAAGGCATATACCAAAAAGGAATAAAAAAATGGTGGGCGGTGCTGGATTCGAACCAGCGACTTCCACCGTGTGAGGATGGCACTCTAACCGCTGAGTTAACCGCCCACTGCATTTAAAATAGCAAATTTATTCTTGTTTGGCAAGGGGGTTACAAGACATGAGTTATTAGGAATGGTAGAAGAGGTATATCTTACGCCTTCCCTAGAGAGATGAGTTTGAGTGTTCTTAAGTGCTCAGGAAGTTGTAAAAAATAGAAGGTAGAGGGCTTGACAGCCTTAAGAAGAGATGAGATATTTGGTAATAGGTATAGGCATTTATGGAGGTTAAAATGAGCAAGGCAGTAAAGGTTTTGGCTTTGGTTATTATAGGGGTATTTTGTGCTATTTTAGAGGCTCAGGCAAGTGTATTGGCGCAAAAGACGCAAAGATTATATGGAGCTCACTTTTGGTTTTACAAAAGGAAATTTCCTACCCAAACTGGTTATGTGATGACGGATTTTGGTCCAGGGAACATCAAGTTTTTAGAAAGGATAGATATTGTCGTAGATAAGGATCAAACGGTTAATGGTATTCTTATTGTTTACAAGACCCCTGACGGCATTCAAAGAAAGGTCTTTCTTAGAAATGTCCAGGGATGGACATTTGAATTTCCACCTAGTCCAAACGCAGTCTCAAAGGACGTCCTCATTCGGGTGGTTAATCCAGAAATGTTAATTGAACCATAAATTTAGTGGAGTGAAAGGGATTGACGTTCTATGATGAAAGATGAAGAATGCGCAACAACTATGAGATAGGTAGGTTTCTATGGTCAGAAAATTTAGAATAGAAAATTGGCACCGCAAGATTGTCACCAAAAGAACACTCCTTAAGGCCTTGTCCTTTGTTGATGCGCATCCGGATTTACGTACGCCCGTGCTTTTAATGGACAAGGAAAAGATTTTAGAAAATGCCAGTCTGGTTGGTAAGACCATTCCTAATAGCCATGTATTTTATGCGGTAAAGGCCAATGCAGATAAGGCGGTGTTGAGCCTTTTAAAAGATAAAGAAATTGGCTTTGAGATTGCCTCTGAAGGTGAGTTGGATTTGTTGATAGACTTAAACATCTCGCCAGAACGCATTATTACCAGCAATCCCATTAAGTCTGTCCCCTTTATCCAAAAAGCCTATCATTATGGTGTGCGCTACTTTGCCTTTGACTCGTTAACGGAGTTGAGAAAGCTTGAAAAATACGCCCCTGGCTGCGAGGTATATGTAAGACTAGCCGTGCCCAATGAAGGTAGTGAGTGGCCTTTAAGCAAAAAATTTGGCGTAGAACTGGATGAGGCCTTTATCCTTTTGCAAGAGGCAAAGAAAAAGAATAAGGTCAATCCGACAGGTATCACCTTTCATGTTGGCTCACAGTGCTTAAATGTATATAACTGGTATATCGCCATAGAAAAGGCCAAACAGCTTTGGCAAAGGTGTGCAGAGGCGGGAATTGAGCTAAAGATGTTGAATATTGGCGGGGGATATCCTATAAATTACACCCGCGTTGCCCCGGATATTAAAGAAGTAGAGGCGTACATTAGCCGGTTTTTAAAAGAAAAGTTTTCTGATAAAATAGAAGTCTTCATTGAACCAGGCCGGGCTATTGTAGGCGATGCGGGTATTATGGTGGCAAGGGTATTGGGTAAGGCCGTGCGCAATTATGAAAATTGGCTTTATTTAGACGTAGGGGTGTTTAACGGCTTGATGGAGAGCTTGGGCGGTATTAAATATACGTATATTCCAGAAGAAGCTACTCATGCGTCTTCTTCATATAAAAAGTGGACTGTTGCCGGGCCAAGTTGTGATAGTATGGATGTGATCGCCAAGCATGTAGATTTGCCAGAGGTAGATGAGGGTATGTTGGTGCTTATTCTTTCGGCTGGTGCTTATACGGTGTCTTATGCTTCAGAGTTTAATGGGTTTCCTATTCCAGAAGTGATTTTAATATAGGAGGCTATAAATGATCAAATTTATAGAAAACGAACCCTTTTCTCCGGTGCAATATATGTATGAGGTGGAAAAGGTTTTGTTTAAAGGCAAAAGCCCTTATCAGGAGATTATTGTTTTTGAAAGCCCGGACTTTGGCCGGATTTTGGTTTTAGATAACATTGTGCAGCTAACGGAAAAAGATGAGTTTTTTTACCATGAGATGCTTACCCATGTAGCCATGCATGTCCATCCAAATCCGAAGCGAGTGGTAGTTATTGGTGGAGGTGATGGTGGTACGGTAAGGGAGGTCTTAAAGCACGACACGGTGGAGAAGGTCTATCTGGCCGAGTTGGACAAAAAGGTAATTGAGGTATCTAAGGAATACCTGCCATTTGTTGCCTGTGCCTTTGATGACCCTCGCCTTGAGATTCACATTACCGATGGCTCTGAATTCATCAAAGAGGCCAAAGACATAGATGTGATCATCGTGGACTCTACTGATGCCATTGGCGTGGCCCGCAGTCTTTATGCCGAGGAATTTTTCAGGCATGTAAAGAAGGCCTTAAAAGGTGATGGGCTTTTTGCTACCCACAGTGAGTCCCTGTGCTTTCATAAGGATGTTACCATTGAAATTCAAGAAACCCTTAAAAAGGTCTTTCCCATTGTAGACCTATACTCCATTCCCATTGCCACCTATCCTGGCAATTGGTGGAGTTTTTCCATTGCTTCTATAAAATATAACCCTAGGAAACCACAGCGTCCGCCGGTAAAGGGATTAAGGCTCTATGATGCTGAAGTGCATACTTGGAGCTTTTTGCCCAAGTCCCTTTATGAGCGGATTATGAACAAAACCTTGCATTGGTAAAAATAAAGGAAAGGAGGGGAGAAATGAGTGTAGTCCACAATCCTAGAGGTTTTCACCTTATCATTGATGCCTTGGAGTGTGATTTGGGCCGGATTGCTGATGACGGTTTTATTCACCGCTTTCTTGATACCTATCCGGCTGAAATCAACATGACAAAGATTTCTACCCCTTATGTACGTAGATACTTCTTAAACGGAGCAGAAAGGATTTTTGGCTTTGTCATGATTGCCGAGAGCCATATAAGTGTTTCTACCAATATTACTGAGACCAAGATGGATCTGGACATCTACTCCTGTAAGGAGTTTGACATTAACAAGGCCATCAATGATTCTATTGAACTTTTTGGTATTAAAAAGGGGACGATAAAAGTTATCATACGAGGGCAGCAGTATTTAAAAGTCATAGAAGACATGCTGGCAGGAGGAAAGGAGTTTGAGCAGCGAAGACAACTTAATCTATCGCAACTTAAAAAGGATTCTTACTTATCTATGGGAAAAGGAGCTTAAAAGAACAGCCCAATTTGAGGCCACTTTTTACTGGTTCTTAGAAAAAGGGAAGGAAAGGGGCTTCTTATCAGACGAAGATATCAAGATTATCATAAGGGCTTTTAAATTTAAAGAGAAGACGGCCAAGGAAATTATGGTGCCGGCGCCTGAGGTAGTGTGTGTTGAGGTAAATACGCAAATAGAAGAAATTGTGAAGATAGTAGTAGAGAAAGGACACACACGGCTACCCATTTATGAGGACAATTTGGATAACATCATTGGCATCTTACATGCCAAAAATCTCTTACGTTTCTGGCCAAAACATGGGGAGGAAAAGATAGAGCTTAAAGAGATTCTTTTGCCTCCCCTTTTTGTGCCAGAAACAAAAAAGATTGGGGCCCTTTTAAAAGAAATGAATGCTAGGCACATGCATCTAGCTATTGTTGTAGATGAATATGGTAGTACCGTGGGTATTGTGTCTTTGGAAGACATCGTGGAAGAAATCTTTGGTGAAATTCAAGATGAATACGACAAAGAAAGCGTAAAAATCATTCATCTGGATGGAAATTGCTGGCGAGTTAAGGCCAACATAGACATTGAAGAGTTGGGAGAGGCCATTGGGGTGAAGTTCCCAGAGGGGAAATACGAAACCCTCGCCGGTTTCTTGATCAACCTTACGGGCAAGGTGCCCAAACCCAAAGAGGTCATTTCTTATAATGGCCTTGAATTTGTTATTACAAGTGCTACGCCTAGACGGGTGCAAGAAGTTATCATTAAAAAAATTCTTCCTAAAAAAGAGGAACCCTCAGACCCTCAATCCTTTAGTAAAGGCTAAACAAGTTCCAAAATCCGTGATTGCCCTCCAAGAAACTCCAGAAGTATGGCATAATAAAACAATTTTTTTAAAAACATCTTTCACCTAAAAGGTGAGAAAACATTTATCTTTTCCTCAAACCCAATCATAATTATAGCGCCTCCGCTCGCTCATGCGGTCAAGGGCAAACCCGCAGGGCGCAGCCTGCGCCAAAGGCGCAGGTCCACAGCGAGCAAAGCGAGCGTAGACCCTTGACCACCTAACGAGGCCTTGGCGTATAATTTTCTTCAAGTTAAGGAGGAAGGGAAATTCACCAATTTTTGCGGAATACTATAAATCAATCGCGGATTTTGGGTCAATGTTTAATTTTCAAACAGCCTCCCTCTTTACCATTTACATTGTTAGCAAAAGAGTTATAATCCTTTTTTGAAATTGTTAGGAGAGGGTAAAGATTATGACTGAATGCTTAGAAGATGTCTTTCCCCGAATTAAGAGGTTACCTCCTTATGTGTTTGCCGTGGTTAATCAGTTGAAGATGGAAGCGAGACGGCGGGGAGAGGATATTATTGATTTAGGCATGGGTAATCCAGATTTACCTACCCCTAAACATATTGTAGATAAGCTAATAGAAGCCGCACAAAAACCCAAAAACCATCGTTATTCTGCCTCTAGGGGTATAAAAAAACTGCGCATGGCCATTGCCGATTGGTATAAACGTCGTTATGATGTAGATATTGATCCAGAAACCGAGGCGGTAGTGACTATCGGAAGCAAGGAAGGATATGCCCATTTAATGCTTGTTATGCTTGGACCTGGAGATTTGGCCCTTGTCCCTAATCCGACTTATCCTATTCATACTTACGCCGTTGTCATTGCCAACGCCGATGTGCGTAGTATTCCTTTAACCCCAGAACATGATTTTTTTGAAGAATTAACTAAGGCCACCAGAGAGGCCTGGCCACGGCCAAAGCTATTGGTCCTTTCTTTTCCCCACAATCCTACTACCAAGATAGTTGACTTAGACTTCTTTCAAAAGATAGTAGATTTTGCCAAAGAACATAAAATGTGGGTGATCCACGACTTTGCCTACGCCGACCTCGCCTTTGACGGTTATAAACCTCCAAGCTTCCTACAGGCAAAGGGGGCCAAGGATGTCGGTGTAGAGTTCTTTTCTATGTCTAAAAGCTACAATATGCCAGGATGGCGGGTAGGCTTCTGTGTGGGCAACGAAAAGATTATCGGCGCCTTAACCCGTATCAAAAGTTATTTGGACTATGGCATCTTTCAGCCCATTCAAATTGCCTCTATCATCGCCTTAAACGGCCCACAGGATTGCGTTCAAGAGACGGTTCGCATCTATCAAGAACGGCGTGATGTTTTGGTAGAGGGGTTAAACCGCATTGGCTGGCAGGTAGAAAAGCCCAAGGCAACGATGTTTGTCTGGGCAAAGATTCCAGAGCCGTTCAGACACTTGGGTTCAGTTGAATTTTCCCTTAAGCTCATTCGTGAGGCAAAGGTAGCCGTCTCACCGGGAATTGGTTTTGGGGAATATGGTGATGAGTATGTCCGTTTTGCCCTGGTGGAGAATCCGCACCGGATCAGACAGGCCATCAGGGGCTTGAGAAGGCTCTTTCAGAGGGGATAGGAGATGGAAGCAGTTAAGATCGGACTTATCGGTTTGGGCACTGTAGGCACAGGTGTAGCCAAGATCTTAATTGAACAGAAAAAACTTTTAGAAAAAAAAGTAGGAAAACCTCTCATCTTAAAAAAGATTGCAGACCGCGATCTTAAACGACCACGTCCGGTAGATCTTACAGGAATTGAACTCACCACCAACGCAGAGGAAGTGATTGAGGATCCAGAGATTGATATCCTCATTGAATTGATTGGTGGTTATGAGCCTGCCAAGACCTTCATCCTAAAGGCCATTAAAAACGGCAAGCAGGTAGTCACGGCCAACAAGGCCCTTTTGGCCTTACACGGTGAGGAAATCTTTAAGGCCGCGGCTAAACATGGAGTAGATGTGGCCTTTGAGGCCAGCGTCGGGGGAGGTATTCCCTTAATTAAAGGCATAAAAGAAGGTTTAGTAGCGAACAACATTCTTCATCTGTTTGGTATCTTAAACGGCACGGCCAATTACATTTTGACCAAGATGACCAACGAAGGCATGCCCTTTAAGATTGTCTTAAAAGAGGCGCAGGAAAAGGGTTATGCCGAGGCCGATCCGACCTTTGATGTAGAGGGTATTGACACGGCCCATAAACTGGCCATCTTGGTAGCCCTGGCCTATGGTGTGCCGATTAACTTTGACGCCATTTACATTGAGGGAATAAGTCAGATTGAGCCCATTGACATTGAGTTTGCACAGGAATTTGGATATAAAATCAAGCTCTTGGCCATTTCACGATCTACTGAAGCAGGTATTGAAGCAAGGGTACATCCAACGATGATTCCGGCCGAACACCTCTTAGCTAATGTTAACGGGGCCTATAACGCCCTTTTGGTCAAGGGAGATGCGGTAGGCAATGTGCTCTTTTACGGATTAGGGGCAGGTATGATGCCTACAGGCAGTGCGGTTGTAAGTGATGTGGTA
Organism: Candidatus Desulfofervidaceae bacterium; assembly: GCA_027064585.1. Classification (GTDB taxonomy): domain Bacteria; phylum Desulfobacterota; class Desulfofervidia; order Desulfofervidales; family Desulfofervidaceae; genus JAGHCL01. The sequence goes on from JAMOPI010000017.1 coordinate 15,341, forward strand.
GATCTGGCCAGAAATTTGATCAAGGGCATTAATCAACGTACCCCTGCTCTGGCCTTTATGTTAGAGAAGAGAGGGGCCAAACCTATTTTGAGCATGGATGAGCTGGAATTTAAGTATTATTTCCGGTTTGCCGCTATAGATCAGCCAGGAGTACTTTCGTCAATTGCTGGCATTTTAGGCAAATACAATATCAGTATTGAATCAGTTGTGCAAAAGGGCAGGGAGTTGAATGGGGCTGTGCCTATCGTCATGCTTACGCACGAGGCCAAGGAAGCCAATGTCAAACAGGCCTTAAAAGAAATTGAGGGCTTAGATGTCGTTAAGGGTAAGCCCATCTTTATACGAATAGAAGACAGCTTAAGGGTAGAATAATGGCTAAATTTATTGTGCTGGTTGGTGATGGCATGGGGGATTACTCCCTAGAGACATTAGGCGGAAAGACACCTTTAGAGGCAGCCCACACACCTAATATGGACTTTATTGCCTCCCATGGCACTTTAGGTTTGGTGCAGACCGTGCCTGAGGGCATGCCCCCTGGCAGCGATGTAGCCAACATGAACCTAATGGGTTTTGACCCTAGGCGTTATCACACCGGCAGAGGACCTATAGAGGCTGCTAGTTTGGGCATAAAAACAGCAGCTGATGATGTCATCTTTCGCTGTAATCTCGTCACTCTAGGCAAAAGAGACGGCCGGGTCTTTATGGAAGACTATAGTGCCGGCCATATCTCTTCAGAAGAAGCAAGGGAAATCATTTTTAGCCTAAAGGAGAAATTACCGGCCAATTTCTCCCTTTATCCTGGAATAAGCTATCGGCATATCCTTATCTGGCATAAGGGGAAAGAGGACTTTGTAACCACACCTCCTCACGACATCACTGGACAGGAAGTAGCTCCGTATCTGCAAGGACTGCCTGTGGAGATTAAGGAGTTAATGGAGCTCGCTAAGGAAGTGTTGGCAGTACATCCGGTAAACCAAAGGCGTCTAAAAGAAGGTAAAAGGCCGGCCAATAGCATTTGGCCCTGGGGACAAGGTAAAATGCCTGCCATGCCTTCTTTTGAGGGAAAATATGGCCTTAAAGGCGCTGTTATCTCAGCGGTGGATTTAATCAAGGGTATTGGCGTATTGGCTGGGCTAAAGGTCATAAATGTGCCCGGGGCAACGGGTTATTTGGATACAAACTATAAGGGCAAGGCCGAATATGCCCTTAAGGCCTTAGAGGAATGTGATTTTGTCTATGTACATGTAGAGGCACCAGATGAAGCCGGGCATGAGGGCAATCTGGCCGCCAAGATAGAGGCGATAGAACGGTTTGATCAAGAGGTAGTAGGCACGATCCTTGCGGCCGCTCAAGAAAAGGATATCCATATCCTTGTAACCATGGATCATTATACACCCATTGAAGTAAGAACCCATGTGGCCGAGCCAGTGCCATTTGCCATTCTCTGTAAGATCAATTCCGAAATAAACGTTCAAAGGGGTTTTTGTGAACGTACGGCCAAGGAAAATGGCATCATTATTGATGCAGGATATAGGCTTTTAGAACTGTTTTTAAAAACAGCATAACTGCTCTTCTACCCATCTACACATAGACACTTTATTCTCAAGCAATATTGATTGTTGGGTAGTAGTTTCTAAAATAAATGGTAAAAATCCAAAATCCGCGATTGATTTGTACCATTCCGCAAAAATTGGTGAATTTCCCTTCCTCCTTAACTTAAAGAAAATTATACGCCAAGGCCTCGTCAGGTGGTCAAGGGTCTACGCTCGCTTTGCTCGCTGTGGACCTGCGCCTTTAGCGCAGGCTGCACCCTTCGGGCCTGGCCTTGACCGCTAAGCGAGCAGAGGCGCTATAATTATGATTGGGTCTTGAAAGGGAAAATCTCCACAAATTACATAGAATTATGCGGTTAACTATATTTAGCAATTACTGATGGCTTTAAAATCAATTGTCCAACATTCCCTGCTAAACCCTGCCGTTAGGTGCAAAGGAAATGAATTCATAGATTGGGAAGGAATTTTTTGGGCACCAGAAAAAGCAAAGAAATAAAAGTTAGGTAGGGGATATCTTTAACCGTCTTTTCATTTGATAATTTTAAGGCAAGATTTTTATCTTGCCGTGTTCACTATCTGCGCAGACGCAACCGACAATGGCTGCCTCCTCCACACCTTCATCTTTAAGCTGCTGCAAACAGACTTGGGCCTCTTTTTCAGGAAGGGCAATGATGAGACCACCAGAAGTCTGGGCATCAAAGAGAAGGTCAAGGGTAAGGGATGGAATTTCTCCCTTAACTTCTACCAGTTGTTCACAAAAGTTTTTGTTGGCATAGCTTCCTGCTGGAATAAGTCCCATAGAAGCATATTCTATGGCCTCAGGGATAATGGGTACCTTACTTGTCCAAATTTCTATCTCTTTTCTAGATCCCCTTGCCATTTCCAGCAAGTGCCCTCCCAGGCCAAAACCAGTCACATCGGTGCAGGCATGGACATGAAACCTGGTCATTACTTCGGCTGGCTTGGCGTTTAGGGTAGCTGTAATTTTGACAAGCTTTTTTAATGCCTCTTCACTCGCCATATTTCCCTTTACGGCTGTCGCTAATACCCCTGTCCCTAAAGGCTTGGTGAGGATAAGAAAGTCGCCTACCTGCGCACCTTTGTTGGTTAAGATCTTTTCTGGATGCACAATGCCAGTAACTGAAAGTCCATATTTGATCTCTGGATCCTCTACACTGTGTCCCCCTATCAAAATAGCCCCTGCCTCTTGAACTTTATCCATACCTCCTTGCAGGATGTCTTTTAATATTTCTTTAGGCATGTCTTTAATAGGAAAACAAACGATATTCATGGCGAGAAGTGGTTTTCCACCCATAGCATAGACATCACTTAGGGCATTGGCAGCCGCAACCTGGCCAAAGGAATAAGGATCGTCTACAATAGGGGTAAAGAAATCCAGCGTTTGGATAAGGGCAATTTCTTCTGTCAGTTTATATACACCAGCATCGTCGGCCGTCTCATATCCCACCAGCAAGTTGGGATGAGACAGCCTGGGCAGTTGCGCCATTATCTCTGCCAGGTCCCCTGGACTGAGTTTGGCCGCTCAGCCAGCAGCCTTTACCTTTTCAGTTAACCGGTAAGCCATACCCCTTCTCTTTTAATTGTTGAAGCAATGGTTGCATTTTTTGAAGATCAAGCCCCATTCCCACAGGGGCATAATCTTTGGCCAAGGCCAGTCTTTTTTTAAAGCATAGCATTAACTCACAGGGTAAACAATAATTATTGTTCTGTTTATGTCGTTGCCAAAAGGTATCTAAATCAAGTTCACTCTCTTTTAAGCCTAAAAAGCTTGTTTTTTGGTCTTTATCATAAAGATACACATATGTCTGATTGTTAAACACAAGTTCTATTAACAAATAACGCTCGTCTTCAAGCCGTTTTTTTATTTCCATCTCACTACTATGCTCTTCTAAAAATTCACAAATCCACCGCTCTTTTAACGCCTCTATATCGTCTCTATACTCTTCTATCGGCTGTGCTAGCCCGCAATCACGGCAGACTACCTTGGCCTTGGCTCAGCGTCCTTTAATCTCCGCCCTACCTCCACAGATATGACATTTAAGAAATTCCTTTTCTTTCACAATGTTATTATAAATAACTTTTTCTAAACTGTCAAATAACCTTTCTTAATCTTTCTATCCCTTCCACAAACCATGTAAATTGCAATAGGCCCTCGCTATAACCTTTTCTGCCTCCACTTTAAAGACTGCCTCTGGCGCTTCTCCCGGATGTAAAAACTGGCGGTAAGTCTTACCATCGGCAATAAGCTCAATCCACTCAATGTAATGCTTTTCTTCCATCGGATGGGTTGCACTGCCTACCTTTATTTTATACCCACCTTCTATCTTCTCTATCACCGGCACATGTTTTTCCTTAGCCGCATCCATAGTGTTTTCTTCATAAAGCTTCATGGGCTGTCCACAGCAGACAAGTTCACCCTTACCCTCATGCAGCACTTCTACTATGTTTCCACATACCTCGCATTTGTAAATTTGCAACTTCTTTGGCATTTTTACACACCTCCTTTATTTTTTAAAAAAAGCACCAAGGCTTAGAACTTCCCAAATATGTTCCTACTTTTTCTGTAAGGCATTTCCTTTCACACGCAACCAGTCACGCATTTGCTGGATGTTTTTGGTTGCATACCAGCGACCAAAAGCAAAAGTACCGTAGTCATAACCCATCATCGCGGCGCTATAACGAATAGAGTTTTCAAAGAAAAGCCATTGTTCAGCCCACATTCTTTCTATAGGTTCATCAAAGAGTAAACCTTTTTGCGGTAGTCCTTTTTCTACCCCTGTCTGCCATGCCTTTAAGAGGATTTTTGTGGCGGTCAGGGTGCGTTTATTCGTTTCTTTTATTGTCTGGTCTAGGCGGCGAAAGTGGCCTGCTACCCAGTTTTGGCTATGGCAGCTTTGGCAAATTTTCATCATTCTCTGTCTTCTTTTCTGCATTTCGTCTTTTGAAATGAGAAATTTTACGGCAGGTTCACCGGTTAAACTCACGGGCAAGGGTAGGCCTTGCTCATTTCTGACCACGCTTGTATCTGGAAATTTGGGCTGAGGATGGGCATAGATGCCAAAAATCCTTATTGCCAAACGGTCGTTAAACTGATGCGTGCGTGGGGCAATCATATTACCGTTTTCATCTACCAAAAGGCTGGCATGACAGGTAGCACAAGTAGGGGCAGTAAAGTCTTTGCCAATGACCCAAGGCGTGTGGTTGAAATTCCAGGATTTAGCTTGCGATTTAAAGATCGCCCCATGTGGGCTGACGCTATAAACTTTATATGCTGGCACATCTGGCCCTTTATGACATTGAACGCAGGTATAGGGCTTACGGGCCATGGCGATAGAAAAGCTATGTCTGGTATGGCAAGAGGCACAACTACCCACAGAACCATCAGGGTTAACCCGCCCTACGCCCTGGTTAGGCCAGCCCGTTAAGACAGGAAAGCTCATCTTTCCTAGCTCAGTTTCTTTTTTCCTTAGGCCCTTTACCTGGATAATCGTGCCATGACAGGCAAGACAGGCATCTGCCTGGGCTTCTTGGCCCAATGGACTTTGTCTTAGTTTTCCCTCTTGTATTTGGGGCATGGCTATTACTGTTTCTACCAGCTGTTTATAGACAGGATTACCCATTAAATCTTGATAGGCATGGGCCATTTTGTTTTTGCTATACTGAGAAGTCTCCTTAGCATGACAGGTAACACAATCTCTGGGCGTAACAATTACATGCACTTGAAAGCCGTTATGGGCAAAGGTGTCTTTATGTATCTGGGGATTAAGGGTATGGCATTCAGCACATCCAATGACATGCTTGGCTAGTTTTGCTGGCACTTTGTTTACAGAGATTTTTCGTGCAAGTTTGTCTTTTTTTAGGGCCTCTTTTGGGGTTATCTGGGCGTGTCTGCTTTTTTCCCAGTTAGCCACAATGCCAGGGGTAACTAGGCGATGACAGTCCAGACATGTTTCTGTCTCCTCACTCACCGGAGCGGCCATACCCAAAACAGGCCAACTCAAAAGGAAACAAAAAAGTAAAATTAAAATGCGCATCGTTTTCATCCTTCAATCCCCTCTTCTAGTATCTTCTTTATTTCGGCAAAAAGTTTGTGATGGCGCTCTTCATCGGCAAGAATATCTTCATAGATCGCCTTTGTCTCTGTATCCCCTTCTTCCTCACATATGGCAATGTGACGCTTATACATAGCAATGGCCTCATCTTCAATGGCCATATCTAACTTTATCATTTTTGAAAAATCTGTTTCCCAAATAACTTTACTTGACTTTATGCTCTCCTGTCCACCCAAGGCCACAATCCGTTTAGAAAAGGCCTCTATATGCTTCATCTCTTCTACCGCAATACGTTCCAACATCTCACGGGCAATAGGATGTGTCTTTTTGGGAAAGCGATAATGTTGACCCATATATTGAAAAACAGCCCCAATCTCCCGCTCTACGGCTTCGTTAAGAATACCAATAATTCTTTCTTTATTCATTTCTCCCTCTCCTTATTTTATCTTTGGCCTCTTTAGCCCATTCGCCTAAGGTCTTTTCACAAAAATCTCCCAGATAAATCCTTACCTTCTCTGAGCGTGCGGTCAAATTTTCTAAATACGGCAACGCAGGTGCAAAGCCTACTTCCCCCATTGCCCAGGCGGCAAGACCAAGCACTTCAGGGGCATCGCTTTGAAACACCTCTAATACCTTATCTTTAAAAAAGGCTACATCCTCTTTTAAACGCTTACCCAAACGGCCTATTCCCCATAGACCCCCTTTAACCAAGGGAGGCTCTTCTAAGGCATGATAAAGCATCATACTACCATAAGGAGTTATTAGCTCTGGAATGTTAACGATAATTTCCGCAATTGTTTGGGGAGAAAACCAACCGACACCGCCAGATTCATCATTCATAGACCAAAAAAGATTGCGTATAAACTCGCGCACCCTATCTTTTTTGCCATCTTGCCACCAAATCTGCATCAATTTGCCGATAGCTTCTACCGCGGCCCAACAGATCCTCTCATCGGCGTCATAAAGGCAAGAGCGTAAGACCTTCCATCTACGCGGATGGTCTCGGCATAAAGAAATTATTTGCGCATGGTCTTTTTGTAACAGTAAATTTTTTATTTCTTGTTTAATTTGTCTTTTCATTCATAAGCAAAAAGGGCTGCCATTTTATGACAGCCCTTATCTAATCAATCCTTAAAGGCCTCTTCTGGCCTCCAGACCTTCCATACATTGCCTACAAGCGCAGGTCCTGGTTTAAGCACTGTCTTCCCTGGACGCCAGCCAGATGGACATACTTCTTTGGCACCCGTTTTACGCACATGCTGGTATGCCTGGAGTTGGCGAATAAGCTCACTTACATTTCTGCCTACAGGTGGGGATAAGATTTCTATTGCCTGGATGACACCATCAGGATCAATAATAAACCTTCCCCGGACATTAATGCCTGCACTTTCATCATAGACACCATATTGTTTCCCAATCTTCCCGCCAGGATCAGAAAGCATGGGATAAGGCACCCCACCTTCTACCATCTTAGAAAGTTCGCCCTCTTGCCAAATCTTATGGGCAAACTGGGTATCAGTGCTAATGGCTAATACCTCTGCCCCTAACTCTTTAATCTCATTGTATTTTACGGCAACCGCCGTAAGCTCTGTCGGTCAGACAAAAGTGAAATCCGCCGGGTAGAAACACAAAACTACCCATTTGCCTTTATAATCAGAAAGTTTGACCTTTTTAAACTCTCCGTTAACAAAGGCCATTGTTTCAAAGTCTGGTGCGGGTTGACCTATCATTAATGCCATTTCTTATCCCTCCTTCTTTATTTTTATTTACATTTAGAACTATTCTAAATTTTAAATTTTGTCAAGGGTAAATCTGTAGTAGTCTGAACATTAGCAGCATTAAAAGTAGAAAAATATAGGTAAAATTATTCATCAGGTGGGTGAAAGCGATAGCCTATGCCTGGATGGGTAATGATAAGAGATGGCTTTTCGGGGTTTAGTTCTATTTTCTGCCGCAGTCTTTGGATGTGAACATCTACGGCACGGCTCCAACGGTAAAGCTTTTTATCAGGCCAAAGCTGCTTTTTAATAAACTCTCGTCTGAGAATTTCATCTGGATGTGTAGCTAGAAGTTCTAAAAGTTCGTATTCCTTTTGGGTCAATTTAATGAGGTTTCCTTTGAGATATACTTCTCTTTTCGGCCGCAAGATTTTTAATATACCAAAATCAAGTACTTCTTTAGAGGAAAATGATTTTTGGCTGCGCCGCAAGCAGGCCTTAACGCGAGCGAGGAGTTCCAGATATTCAAACGGTTTGACCACATAGTCATCTGCCCCACTTTCAAAGCCGCGCAATTTGTCAGAAATGGCATCCCTGGCGGTAAGGATAATAATAGGCACATCTGATCGCTCCCTTAACTGCTTACAGACCTTAAATCCATCAATATCAGGCAGATTGAGATCAAGGATGACCAAGTCAGGCCGTTTTTTTTCTACGGCCTTAATGCCCGCTTCCGCGGTCGTTACACCATAGACCGAAAATCCATCTAATACAAATTGATCTTTTAAAATGGTAAGGATGTCTTCATCATCTTCAATGATAAGGATGGTCGTTTCGCTCATTTTCCTCTCCCAAAGGTAAACTTACATTAAACACAATTCCCTCATGCTCTGGCCTACTAATCCAGATTTTGCCGCCGTGGACCTCAATAAGCCCTTTGCAAATAGCAAGTCCTAAGCCAATACCTTCTTTTTCTTTGCCCCGATAGAATTTTTGAAAAACCAGGTCCCATTCCTGTTCAGGAATACCAGGGCCAAAATCCTCTATGCTAATGATAACTTGATCCTCTTGCGGCTTGACCTTAACCCACACTTCTTTACCTGGAGGTGAAAATTTAATGGCGTTACTTAGCAAGTTTAAAATTACCTGCTGTATGCGTTCTTTGTCAAAAGCAAGCATAATATTTTGTTTAGGTGGATGAAAAAGAATTTTTATCTTCTTTTTCCAAGCTAGAGGAGTGGCCATAAAGATGGCTTCTTCAATTGTTTTTAAAAGGTCATTTTGCTCTTTTTTTAATTCCAGTTGGCCACTTTCTAATTTGGCACAGTCAAGCAGATCTCTGATCATCTGAGAGAGTTTATTTACATTTTTCTGGATAATGGCCAAATAAAGTTTATTTTTGCCATCTTTATCTGTCCGCAAAAGCAACTCTACGGCGCCTTTAATGGCTGTAACCGGTGTCTTTAAATCATGCGTAATATTTGAAAAAAATTCTGATTTAAACTGCTCTGTCTTTTTCAACTCTTCATAGGCCCTAGTCAATTCAGCCGTAGCCTCTTTTACCTTTTTTTCCAATCCCCTTTGATGCGTGGCCAACCTTTCCACCATCTGGTTGAAGCTTTGGGCCAGTCTTTCCCATTCATCTTTGGTCTGAAGCTCTACACGTATATCCAAATCTCCCCTTTCAATTTCTTGAGAGGCTTGAATAAAGCTATTTAAAGGTTTCAAGATGAATACGCGCAGCCAATAGCATAAAAGGAAGAAGACAACGAAAAGGGTACTCATCAAGCCCATAATGAGGAAAAATTGATTTCTCTTAAATTCGGCAAACACAGAGGCTGCCGAAAAAGAAATACTGATACAACCTGGTATCCTTTGCTTTCTCATCTGCCAATGACAGTTTGCACATTCTCTTTTGACCACCAATGGGGCAGCATAACGAAACAGAGGACCTGTAGGTGTATAGACAATCTTCCATACCTCCTTGGCCTTGCTTTTTTGAAACTTTAAGATCGCCTCTTTTTCAAAATTATCTGGTTGATGTATGGACTGATGCGCGTTAATAACCGCAATTTTTATCTGATAAGGAAGCTTTTTTTGAGCAAAATCGGCAATTTCTCTTGTAAAATGAGAGGGGGTTAAAAACAAATAGCGTTCATTTTTTTTAAGATAAATGCCTCCGTGCAAAGATATCCATTGGCGTGTAAGGGCGATATAATGATAAATACCTTCTGCCTGATACCGCAGTTGTTCTATAAAAAACTGTTTCTGTTTTTGGGAAAGCCAGAAAAAGAAGACCAACCAAAATAGGGCCAAAACGAGAAAGAAACAGAGGATGATTTTTTTGCCTAAAGTAGAAAGCATTTTATTGTTACAAAAAATTAACAAAAAATTAACAAACTTTAACCGCAATTTTACATCTTTTTATGCTAAAAGCAAATAAAGACAGAATAATTTTAAAGAAATCAGCCAAAGGAGTAAAGATATGCATTGCCGAGAACAAAAAGGGGGAACGTTCATTGGCCTTCTCATCGGCATATGTATCACCATCATCTTAGCCCTTTTAGCCGGTGCACAAGTCAGGTCTACCAATAAAATAAGCTTTTGTGCCTCCTGCCATGAAATGCAACCTTTCTATAAAACATGGCAGATGGCTGCCCATGGTACATCAAAAATGGGAGTAATAAGGGCCAAATGTGCTGATTGTCATCTCCCTCATAAAAGTTTTATGGGTTACCTCATCGCTAAGGTCAGATTTGGGATTAATGACTATTGGGCGCATTATTTTAGAAAAACAGAAACCTTGCCATCAACCTGGATAGCTGAATGGGAAGGAACAAAACCTAAGGCCCATAAAGGTTATGAGTCAGGATGTAAGGAATGTCATAAAAATTTAGTGGCACCTAATATTCCTTTAAAGGCATTTAAGGCGCATCGGGCTTATACATTGGGGGAAACGGATAAAACCTGTATTTCTTGCCACCATATGGTGGGACATGGCGATTTACTTGCCTTTATGAGGGAGAAAGTAAAGAAAGAAAAAACAAAAATTAGGAGGTAGGAGATGAGGGTGAAAAAGAAGCGTTTGGGCATTAGCCTCTTAATTGCTTGTTTGGCTGTTTTGGTAAGCGTATCCCTTTGGGCAGATACGCCAAAGGTTGGTTATCCCAATTTAGCTAAGACAAAAGAAATTGTGATTAAGCGGGGGTTTTCACCTGAAGCGATAAAATGTATTGAATGTCATGCCCAAAAGACGCCTGGTATTGTAGAGAGCTGGAAGAAAAGTCGCATGGCCCATGCAGGTGTTTCTTGTTATGATTGCCATGTGGTTCCTAAAAGCTCTCCGATGGCCAGTCAATGTGAGGGTGTAAAAAATACCAATATTTATACTTCCCCTATGGTATCACCAAAGACATGTGCAAAATGTCATCCCACCGAGGTAGAGCAATTTGAAAAGAGTGGTCATGCAAGATTAGCCGGTAAACCAACAGAAAAATTAGTTAAGTTAATCTATGACCTTGAAGGCGGAGGATTTATTGGGATCCCTAAAAGGGATACCAGAAATTGGGCCTCACGGGCGGTAAGTTGTCAGATGTGTCACGGAGGTAAAATTGAACTTGGTCCTGATCACAAGCCGATTAAAAATACCTGGCCCCAAAGTGGTATCGGTACCAGGTATCCAGATGGTGGTATAGGTAACTGTACAGTCTGCCACACCCGGCATACCTTTAGTATCGCTGAGGCCAGAAAACCAGAGGCATGCGCCTCTTGCCATTTAGGACCCGATCATCCTGACATTGAAATTTACTACGAAAGCAAACACGGACAGATATTCCTTGCTGAGGGAGAAAAATGGAAATGGAACAGCGCTCCTGAAACGTGGGAACCAGGAGATTACACTGCCCCTACCTGTGCTACATGTCACATGAGCGGCATTGGCGCCTTAAAGACAACGCATAATGTTAACGAACGTTTAAAGTGGGATCTGGTACATAAGAAGAGCGTAGTGAGAAGTGGTGAAAGAGGAGACGGAGAAAAAGGACGTAAGTTAATGGTCCAGGTATGCGCCAACTGCCATAGCACTTTACATACTCAACAGTTTATGTCTTCCCTAGACAATGCAGTTGCCCTTTACAATACATATTGGGACGGCGCGGTGAAGATGTTTAATGACTTAAAGGCTAAAGGTTTACTTAAGAAAGACAAGTGGTCTGACGGATATCAGGAACTTATGTATTACCTCTGGCATCATGTAGGACGCCGGGCAAGACACGGTGCGGCGATGAACGGGCCTGACTACGCCCACTGGCACGGTTTCTTCCAGATCTTTCAGGTTTATAAGGATATGCAAGCCATTTATCAATACCGCATAAAGCACAATAAGATAGAAGAACTGAGCACGGTTATGTCTAGTGCACCGTATTAATCCTTACCCTAAAGGCCGCCACTAAGTGGCGGCTTTTTTTATCCCTTGTAGCCAGCTTACCCATGTGTATATCTCCTTATGATTTCCTCAATAATCCTAGTCGTAGACACGCCTTCAGCCAAGGGAATACGCTTAACTCTCCCCCCTTTTTTTAACACAACTTCCTTACCTACGATCTTTTCCTCTGGCCAGTCTGCTCCTTTTACCAAGATATCTGGTTGTAAAAAGGTAATGAGGCGTAAGGGGGTAGGTTCATCAAAGATAACTATCCTATCCACGCAGCTTAAGGCCGCCAATACCTCGGCCCTTTGTTCTTGGGGAATGATAGGCCGTTTTTCACCTTTGATTTTTCTCACTGAAGCATCGCTATTTAATCCAATAATCAACCTATCACCACATCGCTTTGCCTCTTGTAGATAGCGGACATGGCCTATGTGCAAGATGTCAAAGCAGCCATTAGTAAAGACAACTTTTAATCCCTGTCTTTGCCACGCCTCTACTTCTTTTTTTAGGAACTCCCAATCAACGATCTTTCCCTTACTCATGATAGACCTCAGACCTTCTGTCTTGAAGGCAGGGAATGGACCTGCGTGCCTCTTCTACCTTTTCCAAATCTATTTCTGCCATCAATACTGTTTCTTCCTTCCCTGCCTTGGCCAGCACTTCACCCCAAGGAGAGATAATGGCTGAGTGCCCACCCATTTTTAACCTTCCTTGTTGGCCACAGGCATTTGCGGCCAAAATAAATACCTGGTTTTCAATCGCCCTTGCCCTTAAAAGTATCTGCCAATGTTCAATGCGCATTTGCGGCCAAGCTGCACAAACAATTAATACTTCCGCTCCCTCTAATACTAACCGTCGGGCCAATTCAGGAAACCGAAGGTCATAGCAAATAAGCAGGCCTATCTGACCAAGAGGCGTAGAAACCACTACCCATCTCCTTCCTTTAGCAAAGTGTTTGTCCTCTTGCATCGGGCTAAAAAGATGAAGCTTTTGATAACGGGCAAGGATATCTTTATTGCTCACTAAAAAGGCCGTGTTATAAATATGCCTTCCCTCTTGTTGCGGTAAGGTGCAGGCAACCACAACTCCTTCTGGTAATAGACCTTGAATTTCTTTTATAAGTTCAGGGGTCAAATTAGCTAAGGCAGGTAGTTCCTTATAGGCAAACCCAGTCGCCCAAAGTTCTGGCAAAATAATAAGCTGTGTATTTTCTTTCACTAATTGTTTTATTTTCTCAAACGCTACCTGTTTATTGACTTCTATCTCTCCGCGTTTAATTGCTAATTGGATAATTCCTGCCTTATACCGCATCGGTTGCCCTCGCTAAGGTAATGACAAATACTGCCTTTGCCCCGGCCTGCATTAAAACCCGTGCACACTCGTTGACGGTGCTGCCCGTAGTAAAGACATCGTCTATAAGAAGCACACATTTGCCTTTAATTCTCTCCTTCTTTTTTACTGCAAAACTGCCTCGCACATTTCGTTCACGCTCAGCCGCAGTTAGACCCACTTGTGGCGGTGTAGCTTTAACCTTCCGTAAAACGCGGGCCTCACACCTTAACCCCAACTTCGCCGCTAAATCTTTCGCAATAAGCAGACTTTGATTATATCCCCTCTGCCGTAACCGCTTAATGTGTAAGGGCACAGGGAGGATGACTTCAGGTTTTATCTTTTGAAGAAAGCTCCCTAAAAAAAACAATATTTCTCTTACCCAAAATTTCCGTAGGGCTATATTCTCTTTAAATTTAAAGCTAATGATGGCCTCTCGTACCGGCCCTTCATAAAAAAATACAGACCGGGCAGCCTTAAAAAAGGGCGTATCTTTAAGACATTCTCCACAAAGATGCATTTCACCCAAATGGTAAGGTCGCCCACAAAGAGGACAAAACGGAGGTAAAACCGGTTTTATCTTACTTTCACACTCAAGGCAAAAAAAACGATTACCCTTTACATACCCTCCACAGCCAGAACAAAGAGGAGGGAAAAAAAGATCAACTATTTGAGAGATCGATGATATTAAGCCCTTACTTACCCAGGCCTTTATGGACATCGCCTCCGGTTCACCATATACATACTCTTTTCTTTAAATTTTTTAACATATTCCTTTAACTCCGTGGCAATCTTTACTACCTCACCATAGTGTCTAAGCCGAAACCCCTCACAATTTTTCACAATGGCAATAGCTACGGTCATGATAGGAAATTCTCTTATATTACCTTGTCTATCTTTAGAAATAATCTTACCCCTTTCTCTGTCTTCTTCGTCATAAAAGGAGGGAATAATTTCATCAAAATAAGAAATAATCTGCTCGGCTAACGTTTCTGCCTTATCCGGAGGCACGATAAAAACAAAATCGTCTCCCCCTATATGTCCCACAAAGGCAAGTTCTCCTGGAATTTCATTAACCAGATTGGTCAACACCCGAGCAAGCATCTTGATTACTTCATCCCCCCGGGAAAATCCGTATTTGTCATTATAAGCCTTAAAATTATTGAGATCCACATAGCCTAAGGCAAAATCCTTTTTTTCTTCTATCAAGGTCTGGATGATATAAATGATGCTTGTATTTCCTGGAAGTTTAGTCAAAGGATTTGCGTCTAGGGTGCGGCTAGTTCTAAGCTTTATCAACTCCAACCGTTTGATACAGGTTATTTCTTCTAAAGGACGTAAGAGAAAATCGTCTATAGGTATTTTTTTAAAATCAAGCTTTTTTAGACCTTTATGGGTGCATATAATCACGATAGGAATTTCTATCAAAAAGTTAGTCTTTTTAATGGATTTAATCACCTTTTCAACCGGAACAGAAAAGGGGAAATCCAGGTCCAGGATAATCGCATCAGGAATGCTAAGATAGAGGCTTTCCATAAATGCCCTCTCGTTTTCGTAAAAACAGAGATCACATCCAAGTTTATTCAGACACTGGTGAAAAAAGGATCTGTCTTCTTTTTGCACAAGAAGAAAGGCCTTTCTTTTATTCCCTTCCATGACTAAACTTCGCCCCAATCTGATGTATATAGCGTGCGGTCCATTTCTGTAATAATGTTTTCTAAAACTTCCGGGGTAAGATTTAAATATTGGCAAACTTCACTCTCTATCGTAGGAATAACATTCCCCTTTTTTAACCGATAAATATGCACCAGCATATCTGCTAACTCTATAACTGCTGCTAAAATTGGGTAATGTTTTGCCCGCTTCACCCGATGGTGATAAACAAGAGGCTCTTTCAACACTAAAGGAAAATGCCAACGTTCTACCATCCATTCGTTAATGGTATCGTGCGCCAGGCCTAATACTTCCATTTCGGCCTCATAATCCGTACAATGTCTTTGTCTTTTCACTGCCTCTATCTTAGCGGCAAATTCAGGGAAATAATTCTTGATGACTACCTTACCCATATCATGTAAAAGCCCAGCTACCGTCATTTCATCCTTTTCCTTAATATTTAGTACTTTCGCCACAATCCCTGCCGTCGTGGCACAGTCACAGGCATGATACCAAAGGGCCTCTATTTCGGGTGTAATTTCACCAAAGACCACTGTACTAATCAAAAGTCCTCTAATAACATCTATTCCTAACAGCACAATTGCATGTTTAAGTGAGCCAATCCTGTTGGGAAAGCCATAAAAAGGTGAATTGACCAAACGCAGCACCTTCGCACTTAAGGTCATATCTTTACCTATGACCTCACTGATTTTTGCCGGTGATACATCTTTTTTTTCTGTTAACTTCCACGCCTCATGCACAACTTTAGGAATAGCTGGCAATCTTTCTAAAACCTGTTCTTTAAACAACTCTGGATTTATTTGAAATTTCATTCCTTCCCTCGCTATTTCACAGGTAGACTGTACTTCTTTTCCCAAAAGTTGAGAAAGGCATGTTTTAACATACGCATACAAGCCGTGTTTTTCCCTTTAAATGCTTCTTCTACAAGCATTCTTTTCTCCTCAAGCAATTGACGTGTCTTTTCGGCTGACATAGGTTCTTCAATAAGAACCTTTTCCACCCCCATATTTTCTAATCGCTGGATAAGGGCCTCGGTCAGTTCTGTACCACTGCGGCAAAGAACCATTCCGGCCGTATTAACCACATCTTCAGCCAATTTCATCCCTGGTTTTGCCTTTTCCAAAGGAATACATGCAGTAGGCATAATTACTCCTTAAGAATTTAGTTTCAAAGAGGTATTATAGGCTATAACTCTGTTACGGCCCTGCTGTTTAGCCATATAAAGGGCCTTATCTGCCAATCTTATTACCTTATTAAGATCATCGCTGTCTTCAGGATAGGCTGCTACTCCTATGCTAACTGTAATTCTAATCTTTTTTTTATCCAAGGTTTCAAACTCCGCCATCTCCACTGCTCGGCGTAACTTTTCGGCCACCTTTATTGCATCCTTTTTACTAACCTCTGGGAGAAAAACCAATATTTCTTCTCCACCATAACGGAAAACCAAATCAGAAGCCCTTAAGTTCCTCACCAAAACATGAGCTAACTTCTTTAATACCAAATCCCCCGTTTGATGTCCATAAGTATCGTTGATTTTTTTAAAGTGATCCAAGTCAAGCATCAATACCGCTGCCTTTCCTTGTTGTCTTTTTAAGAAAAGATTCCACTTATTAAGATATTCGTCCATAAATCGCCGGTTATATAAACCAGTTAGTTGGTCACGCAAGGCTTGCTGCCTTGCTACGGCTATAGCCCGCTTGGCCTCAAGAATTGGGGCTACTTCTTCTAGATATTTTTGAATAAAAGGTATCTTATGTAAAAATTCTTCTTGGTGTTCCTTTTTCTCTATAATCTTTAATACTGCCCCTACACGTTCTCCCATCATAATGGGTAGGCAATAATGAAAATATCTATCTAGGTCAATATAGGCGTAGCTACACACATAAGGATAATCTAGAGAGGACAAGGCCTCACTATTTCTCTTTACTGGACAAAGATTACAATCAATGAGCAAATCAGGGAAAATCTTGTTTTGAATCTCTTGACTTTCATTAACCATAAGCTCAAACCGATTTTCACTATTATTGACTTCATAGATTAAAAAATTCTTTATCCCAAAATGAGCTTTTAAAAACCACTTTAAATATTCGTATATTTCTTCTTTGTCTCCAAATGTTTCTAAAATTTCCCGAAAGCGCGTCATTTCCACTAATTCATTTACTATCCGTTCTACACGTAAAATAAGGGACTCACCTGGTTCCTCTCTTGGATTATTTAACATCTCTGAAAGTTTGGCATTAACTTTATGGAAAAAGTTACTTAAGATCTCAAAAAGATTGTCATACCAACAGATAAGACCGTTTATCTCGTTACGAGTGCGCCTTTGCATTACCGGACAAGATTGGCAAGTACCATATTTACTTAAAAAAACACAGCTTCCCCGGTAAGGAGAGGCTAAGGCAAGATCACCAGTAACCATAAAACAAATTTTATCACGCCTACCATAGACTGGACATGCCTTGTTGGTACAACCAAGTATTTCCCAACACTGAAGTTTATACGAAATGGGTAAGGGTTTAGAAAAATCACCCCTTAGCACCGAAGCGATACTTTCTTCTAATCCCGCAATCTTTTTAACAATGTGATTTAATCCTCCCCATATAATCAAGCCTGTTACAACAAAGGCGGAGAAGAACATAAAACTCAAGATAAGAAGGATATAATTCCGTTTATGAATGAGAGAATAAAGGTTTTTAACCAAAAAAACCTGCGCAATCTTTTCCCCTTGAAAATCAAAAAGGGGAAAAGACAAAAAAAGATAGTTTCCCTCTCTAATTATATCTTTATTGTTTTTATTTACCTCTTTTTTAAATTTAGAATAAAAAGAAGAAGGAAAGTATAAAGTTGTTATATACGAACCTTGCTGATTTACCTCTCCTTTCTCTAGGATTGCTTTTTGAACATTAGGGGTTAAAAGGGTAATGATTCCTTCATTTTCCGTAAAAGGATATTTTTTAACTACTTCTTTAAAATCTATAACCGCCTCTACTAAACCAATCCATTCTATTTCCCCATTAGAACTAACTTTAGAAACAGGAGCAACAGCCCTAAGTTTTACTCCGGTTGGACTAACTTCAATGCCACTTAAAAAGGTATGGGTCTTGCTTACAGTAGTAACAATTTGGGGGATATTGCCTTTTTGAGGCTCAGTGCCTTTGACATTAAGAAAAGATTCCAAGGGGTATAAAAAAAAACCAAGTGAGAAACTATAATTTTCTTCCTTTTCCCTTAATTCATTTAAAAGAAAAATCGCATATTTATCTAATGCTTGCTTATCTTTATGGTAAATATATTCCTTAACTTTCTCATTATGAGAAATTAAAATGACTATCTGCTCTAGCATTCTTCTTTTTTCATTAATAGCATTTAAAAATCTAATTTTTTCGGCTGTAAGTTTATCTAAAGCCAATTTTTCAATAAAATAATTACCTCCAAAATACAAAATGGCCACTGAAACAGAAAAACCTAAGACAAAGAGTAAGATAAGAGGATAAAAAATTTCTTCTTTTATAGACCGATGGTAAAAAAGCAGTTTTAAGCGGCGAAGAAAGTAATTAAAATTTTGTTGGAAGCTAAACATAATTCTACTTTTATTTGTTTTTCATGCCCTTTATTTAATATTAAATAATACTTTCGTCAATGTCAAAAGAAGGCTTTGACTTTCTTAAAAAGCAACAATTTTCCTTGCTCTACCCTTTTTTTAGTGCTATCATAGACTTTGTTTTATACGTTAATCAAAGGAGGAAGCAATGGTTAAGGAGAATATAGGGTTCATTGGTGGTGGGAATATGGGTGAAGCTATTATAAAGGGCCTTTTAAAGGCAAATGTAGTTAGGGCAAACCAAATTCATGTTTGTGATATAAGGAAAGAAAGACTGGCATACCTGCAGAAAACCTATCATATTCAGACAACAGAAAAAATTGGTGATCTTGTAGGCAATGTTCATATTATCGTCCTTGCCGTGAAGCCTCAAGATTTAGGTTCTGTTTTAGAAGAAATAAAGGATAAAATCACTCCTCAGCAACTTTTGATTTCTATTGCAGCTGGTATTAGCACCCAATACATTGAAAGCTTTTTGCCAGAAGAAATACCGGTAGTAAGAGTCATGCCTAATACTCCAGCCCTTGTTTTGGCCGGCATGAGTGCCTTAACACCTGGAGAATTTGCTACAGAGGAGCACTTAAAAGTGGCCGAAACTTTGTTTAAGGCTATCGGTGAGACGGTAATTGTCCCTGAAAAGTTAATGGATGCTATAACTGGACTAAGTGGAAGTGGACCGGCCTATGTGGCCGTGATGATTGAAGCCATGGCTGATGGGGGAGTCAAGATGGGACTGCCTCGGCCAGTCGCTCTTAAACTGGCTGCCCAAACTGCCTTGGGCACTGCCAAGTTGCTTTTAGACACAGGAATGCATCCAGGCCAGTTAAAGGATATGGTAAGCTCTCCTGGCGGAACAACCATTGCGGGACTCCATATTATGGAAATCGGAGGGATAAGAGGTATTATCATGGAGGCCATAGAGCGGGCCACGCAGCGTGCCCAGGAGTTGGAAAGTTGAGTTTAACCACCCTTACCAGCTTCTATGGGAACATACCGATAGGCTTGTTCTGTTCTTTTAATGTAATTGACTATGCCTCTGTAAATCCCCTCGGCCAGAAGGTTAAGATATCTGGGATCACGAAAGCGCCGTCCCTCTTTGCGGTGATCAATAAAGCCAGTCTCTATCAAAATAGCCGGCATTTTTGTTCCCACAAGGACATAAAAAGGAGCCTGTTTTACGCCTAGATCGGTCACTGGATTGTATCTGCCCTTTAGCGTAGTTACAACTCCCTCCTGCACATCTGCAGCTAAATAGGCCGATTCCTTTATCTTGGCATGCACCAAGAGCTCTTGCAGGATCCGATCCAGTTCACTCATTCTCCTGTTAACAGTAGCATTCTCTCGCATGGCCACTTCTAATGCTCGTTTGTCATTAGTAAAACCCAAGAAGAAGGTCTCTATTCCATGCAGGCGGTGACTAGGACAGGCATTGCAGTGGATGGAAACAAACAAATCGGCTTTGACCTTATTGGCCAATTTGGCACGATCTTCAAGGGACACAAACCGATCGGTTGTACGAGTAAGAATAACCACACAACCTAAACGTTTCTCAAGTTTCTCTTTGACCAACTTGGCCAATTTTAAGGTTATATCCTTTTCTTTTAAACCCCGATAACCAATTGCCCCTGGATCTTTACCCCCATGTCCTGGGTCAAGGACAACCTTGCGAATTTTAAGGCCAAAGACCTGAGGTAAAGAAACAGGGGTCTGTTTAAGGTTAGTATTTATTTTTAAGGCAGTTTTCTGACTGGATTTATCCCTTGTAGTTAAACAAAGCTCATTGTTCAAAAATGTAATTTCATAAGATACTGTTTTTTGCTTTAAAATAATAACAAGACGTACTGTCTGTTTGTTGAACTGGGCAATTTTTATTTTTTTTATCGCCGTGTGTTGGATTTTTGAACTGTATCTAAATCCTTTGGGCAAATAAGCCGGCCATATATCTACGACTAAACGAGAGGGAAGATGTTCAGAGGCTATAGCAGGCAAGATAAAATCTTTATAATAAGGCCTACCATTTGTTTTTAAGACAATCTGTAGTCCTCCAGTCAGTTTACGCACCTTTAAATCTTTGATACAGACCTTTTGGTTAAGTTTGGCCTTCTCTAACTTTTTTGCGGGTATAGATAAGGTGAGAATAAGATCGCTTTTTTGCCTTTTTGCTTGATACAATACCCTTTTATCTAAATAAACCACCGCCCGCACGGTGCGAGGATTATATTGGGCTACTTTTATAAGCTTTAAGTGAGCGTTTTGAAAATAAAACCGGGTCTTAGATCCCTTTGGCAAATACACTGGCCATATATCTACAACAAGGCAATAAGAAGATTTCTTCTTCTTAAGATAAAAGGTCTTATACCGGAACCAACCCGTCGTATGAAACACAACCTGAAGGAGATCTTTTTTGGGCTTAAGTTTAATATCTTTAAAGGCCGTAGAAGGCAGATAGCCCCAGCCGGCAAAGGATGTTAGGGGAAGAAGGAAGAAAAGAAAAAAGAAAAACACCTTCTGTTTCATAAGTGCTGTCCTTATATCTCTAATAAAAGCTTAATTTTATTTAACACATCCCTTACTGCCTCTTTAGGCAAGGTACAAATCAACTCTGCTCTTCTTGCCTGCCAATCTAAGCTTTTCACCTGATCGGCCAAAACCACTCCTGTTACAGGCAGACCTTCAGGAATCAATACCTCAAAGGGATAACCCTTTACTTGATTAGTAATAGGACACATAAGGGCTAATCCTACCTTTTTATTATACACCAACGGAGAGACCACTAAAGCTGGTCGTCTTCCTGCTTGTTCATGCCCTGCTTGTGGATTCAGCGTAATCCAAACCACATCTCCCCGTGCAGGCACATAATTGGTCACCATACCTCCCTTCCTACTTTAGGACCTATATCAATTTCTTTATGCCTGTTTTCTTCCGTAACCTTAGCTAAAAGTTGCTCCAGGCTAGTTGTTTCTTTAATCGGGGTAATAACCAATCGCCCCTTTTCTAAAGACATCTCTACTTCCGTGTCTTTTTTCAACCCCACTTCTGAGGCAAACACCTTAGGAATACGTAAGGCCAAACTATTTCCCCATTTCTGGATGCGTGTACGCATTTTTTCCTCCTTTGTATCTACAAAAAAGATACGGTAACTTACCTCTTCTGTCAATATCTTATTCTCCCAACATTCTTTTCAATTTATGCAAGAGGTTAAGGGCCTCTAAAGGGGTAATGCGGTTAATATCAATGCCTTGCAGTTTTTTAATTACCCGTTGCGTATCAGGCTCAAATAAAGACATCTGGTAGCGTTTAACCTTATATCTTTGTTCACTAATGCGCTGTGTTTCGCTGTTTTCTAGGGTGGTAAGGATTTCTTTTGCCCGCTCTATTACCTCCTTGGGTAAGCCGGCCAGTTTGGCTACCTCAATGCCATAGCTCCGACTGGCCCCACCTGGCAAAAGCTTGTGCAGAAAGATAATTTCTCCCTGCCACTCCCGTACCGCAATGTTATAGTTGCGTACTTTGGGCTTGATCTGGCTCAACTCAGTTAATTCATGGTAATGCGTCGCAAAGAGGGTCTTTACTCCCTTTTTATAAACATCGTGCAGATACTCCACGACGGCCCAGGCAATGCTCATCCCATCAAAGGTGCTCGTGCCCCGGCCAATTTCATCTAAGATGACCAGACTTCTAGGGGTTACCTGGTGTAAGATACGGGCCGTTTCTTCCATTTCTACCATAAAGGTAGACCTACCCTCTGGTAAGGCATCAGAGGCACCCACGCGGGTAAAGATGCGATCTACTACTCCGATTTTGACCTCCTTAGCTGGAACAAAACTTCCCATCTGGGCCATAAGGACAATTAAGGCCACCTGCCTTATAATCGTAGATTTACCGGCCATATTAGGACCAGTAATAATTAAAATGCGCTGCTCTTCGTCCAAATGGATGTCGTTTGGGACAAAGGGAATCTCTTTAACTGTTTGCTCAATGACCGGATGACGCCCATCTTTAATGATAATCTCGTCTTTTTCTGTCACCTTTGGGCGCACATAGTTATTTTGCACGGCCACCTCAGCCAAGGCGGCCATAACATCCAGCCAGGCCAACACCTTGGCCAAGGTAAGCAACCGATTACTGGCCGCAGCAACTTTATTTCTCACCTCCAGAAATAACTCATATTCCAAGGCATTGCGTTTTTCTTCAGCCCCTAAAATCAGACTTTCATATTCTTTAAGGGCTGGGGTAACAAAGCGTTCGGCACTCACTAATGTTTGCTTGCGGATGTAATCGGAAGGCACCTTGTTCAGTTGGGCCTTAGAGACCTCAATGTAATAGCCAAATACCTTGTTATAACCGACCTTTAAGTTGGGGATACCTGTTCGTTGTCTTTCCTTTGCTTCAAGATTGGCAATCCAGTTTTTGGCTTGAGAGGCCTTCTCAATCAGCTCGGCCAGAAGTTGGTTGTAGCTAGGTTTGATCAACCCACCCTCTTTTAAGGTCAAAGGTGGATCATCTACAATCGCCTCTTCTATTAAGCTCCATATATCGGTAAGGGGATCAATTTTTTTCTCCCTTTCTTTTAAAAAGGGAAACTGGCTAGAGGCAAGGAGTGTTTTTATCTCTGGCACAACTCTTAAGGAATTTTTGAGATTTATAAGATCGCGGGCATGGGCCTTACCCAAAACGATGCGGCTGTTAAGTCTTTCTAAATCACCAACTTCTTTTAGCAGATTCCGCAACTCTGTGCGTAAAAGTCCTTCATGCACCAGGGCATCAACAAAATTAAGCCTCTCGTTTATTGCCTTCACATTTTTTAGTGGACGCAAAAGCATTTCTCTTAATAAGCGTCCCCCCATAGGGGTCAAGGTTTTGTTTAAAACGCTCCAAAGGGTGCCTTCTTTTTGACCGTGCCAGCGTTTAAAAAGCTCAAGGTGGGTAATGGTTGTGTGGTCAAGAAACATAAATTCCTCGCTTGTATAGGTCTGCAAGCGGGTGATATGGGGTAAAATACTCTTTTGGGCATTGGCAGCATAGTCCAAAAGCCAGGCGGCTGCTCTCATAGCCGCCGGCCATTGTTTCAGGCCCAAGGTATCTAGGGAAGAGATACTAAAGTGTTCTTTTAATTTAAGCTCAGCCGCTTCTAATGACAATAATGGATGGTCAGTAATGGTTAAAACCTTCTCTTTTAAGTCAAGTTTTAAGGACAAACCCGGCTCTATAAGCAATTCTTTAGGTTCAATCTTACTGATTTCTTCTTTAATCTCTTCTAGGGTCTTTACCTCTGTTGCTTTAAACTCGCCGGTAGAGATTTCAAGATAAGCGAGTCCGTATTTGTCGGCCCAACTTGCTACTGCGGCCAGATAGTTACCTTTGGTGGCTTCAAGGAACTCTGGTTCAAGGATCATGCCAGGGGTTACAACCTGCACTACCTCCCGCCGCACAATCCCTTTAGCCTGCTTAGGATCTTCTACCTGCTCACAGATGGCCACCTTATAGCCCTGCTCTATCAGCTTAGGCAGATAGGAAGAAAGGGCGTGATAGGGAATGCCACACATGGGAATGGGATCAGGTGTATCTTTATTGCGCGAAGTGAGGGCAATGTCTAAAATCCTAGAGGCAATCTCTGCATCCTCAAAAAACATTTCATAAAAATCGCCCATGCGGAAAAACAAAATGGCGTCAGGATATTGTCGTTTGATTTGCAGATACTGCCGCATGGCCGGGGTAAGTTCTTTTGCCTTTGCCATAATGTTCATTTTTTAGCATTAAAAAAGAGAGAAGAAAAGGCCCAACATCCGTAATTATCCTGCAAAAAATCTGCAAGTATGCCATAATAAAACAATTTTGAAAAACATCTCTCACTTAAAAGATGACCCAAAATCCGCGATTGATTTATAGTATTCCGCAAAAATTGGTGAATTTCCCTTCCTCCTTACTTAAAGTAAATTATACGCCAACGCCTCGTTAGGTGGTCAAGGGTCTACGCTCGCTTCGCTCGCTCTGACCTGCGCCAAAGGTATTTTTTAAAAAATTGCTTATTACAGCACACTTACGGGATTTCTTGTAGGGTAATCGCGGATTGTGGGTGATTTTTGGTCCTTGACAGTAACTCAAGAAATTTTTAAGTTATGCCAATTATTCAAAATAGACGGCAAACTCTTATGAAGCTAGATTTGACCAAACCCATAGAGATAGCAGAAGATATTTTCTGGATAGGCTATGTTGTCCCTAATGACCCTTTCCAGTGCCACGTTTACCTCATAAGAAACGAAGAAGAAAGTATCCTAATTGACCCTGGAAGTATGATTACTTTTCCTGTCGTTTTAGAAAAGCTGTTTCAGGTTACACCCCTTAGAAACATAAAGTACATAATACTGCACCATCAAGATCCAGATATTGTGGGTTGCTATTCAACCTTAGAGTCTTTATTTCCAAAGGGTGAAAGGTTCATTGTTACTCACTGGAGAACAAAAACTCTTCTTAAGCATTACCAATGGAAAACTCCTTTTTACTTGATAGATAGGCACGACTGGAAGCTAAAAGCAGGAAATAGAGAACTGGAGTTTGTTTTTACTCCTTACGCTCATTTTCCTGGAGCGTTCTGCACGTTTGATAAAAAAACAAAAACTCTCTTTTCAAGCGATATTTTGGGAGCTATTTCAGATAAATTCTATCTATTCGCTAAGGATGACGAAGAATATTATAAGGGCGTTGAACTTTTCCATAAACACTACATGCCAAGCAAGCTAATACTCAATCAAGCTTTAGACAAAATAGAAGAAAAAAATCCTGAATTAATAGCACCTCAGCACGGAAGTATTATCAGAAAAGAAATGATAAAACCGATAATTAACCGTTTGAGATTACTTGACTGCGGCCTTTATATGCTTGATGATAAAGAAAGCAATATCTTTATCTTAAATAACATTGATGAAATCCTTAAAAGATTGTTTAAATCAATTATTTCTTCCTCTGAGTTTAGTGCAATTATTGAAAAGCTCTACAAAAATATTAAACAAGAAATACCAGAAGTCAAAAAGATTGTCATCGTTGGAAAGGCCAAACGGCTGTCAAAAAGCAATACCTTAGTTCTGGAAGTGGACGAGCATGGAGTTGACGAAAAATTTGTAGAGGGGAAAGTGAGGTTATCCGACTTCACTTACAAGGAAAATCTGGAAACTGAAGAAACACAAGTAGGAAGTATCTATATATTTTCCCCACAACTATCTAAAAAGAAATTAGAGTTTTTCCGTCTCCTTTTCAAACATATAAAATATGCTTTGGCTGTAAGTCTTGAAAAAGAAATAAATTACGCACTCCTTGAAAGAGAGAAAGAAAAACTTCAAGAACAGGTAATAATTGACCCTCTAACTAAGCTACATAATAGACACTATCTATTTGATTACCTAAGAAAAACTGTGAAAAAGTCTATCAAAAGCGGCTTTCCCCTTTCTTTAGCCGTTATAGCTATAGATTTTTTCAAAAAAATAAACGACATCTACGGACACTTAATAGGCGATTGTGTTTTGAAAGAACTTGCTGAAATCTTAAAGAAATCTTTCAGGACTTTAGATTGTGTTGCAAGGTATGGGGGAGAAGAATTTATTGTGGTTTTACCGTTTTCACCGTTAAAGTATGCATGTAAAAAGATGGAAAAAATCAGAAAAGTTGTAGAACAACATGAATTTTGTGGAAGAAAAAAACTTAAATTCACCATTAGTGCTGGAGTTACAGAATATAAGTACAATGAACCTATAAGAACATTTATAAAAAGAGCAGATGAAAATCTATATAAGGCTAAACATAATGGAAGGAATAAAGTTGTATGTAGGTAATTTTTGCCGTAAGGTCTTACAGTGAATGAGAAAACTTCCGAAAAAATCAACCTTGCTCTTTATCTCCTTTAGAGAAGGAAATAAGGATTATCTTCGTTAAAAATCAATCGCTGCCTTTAATAAGCCTATTGCCCTTCTTCTTTAACCTATGTTATAACAGCTTTACATCTCCATATAAGGAGGGAAAAGATGCCTATGCAACAGGTGGCTAAGTTTTTGATATTCACCGGTTTGATTATTGTTCTGTTTGGTTTAATTTTACTTTTTGCCCATAAGATTCCTTATCTGGGCAGATTGCCTGGAGATATTATCATTCAGCGGAAAAATTTTACCTTTTATTTTCCCCTTGTCACCTGCTTGATCTTAAGTGTAGTGCTTACAATTATTTTAAATTTAATTTTTAGGAAATGATTGCCTTTCAGTAACTTTCCAACTTAACACCGTAAAAAATTATGTAAAAGAGGTTAAAACATGCGTCTAATTCGTCTGCGTCAGGCAATGCAAAAAAAGGGCTTGGGGAGCTTATTGATTTCCCGTCCATCTAACCGGCGGTATTTAAGTGGTTTTAAGGCCGATGACCCGCAAGAGGGTGAAAGTGCAGGTATGCTCTTTATTTCGCAAGACAAGGCCTTTTTGGTCACCGATCCAAGATACGCCGATCTAGCTAAAGAAGAGGCCAGGGGTTTTGAGGTCTTTGTTTATAAGGGCAATTTTTTTGAACAAATTACTGAAATATTAAGACAAATACCCTCTCCTCTTGGCTTTGAGGCCATACATCTAAGTTATGGCCTTTATAAAAGGTTTTCCCAAACAATTGAGCAAAATCACCTCTCTCTTGACATGGTCCCTACTGAATACCTGGTAGAAGGGTTAAGAGAGATAAAAGATGCAGATGAAATTTCCCTTTTAAAAGAAGCCTTACGTTTAACAGAAAAGGTATTCTTATGGGTCAAAGACTATCTTAAGCCAGGTCTTACCGAGAAAGAGGTAGCCTGGCAGATAGAAGCCTTTATCAAGCATGATCTAAAGGCAGAACTTTCCTTCCCTCCTATTGTAGCCAGTGGTCCTAATGCCGCTATTCCTCACGCTGTACCTACCGAAAAAAAGATTCAGACACAAGAACCCGTTATTATTGACTGTGGCGTTAAATGGGAAGGGTATTGCGCTGACATGACCCGCACCTTTTATATCGGAACACCGGATGCACAATATAAAAAGGTATATAATCTTGTCCTAGAAGCCCAGCAAAGAGGAATGAAAGCTGTTAGGGCTGGAATAACGGCCGTTGAGGTAGACGCAGCCGCCAGGGAGTTTTTAAAGGACAATGGTTATGGCAAGGCCTTTTTACACTCCCTTGGTCATGGTGTAGGCCTTTTAGTGCACGAACCTCCTAGTCTTTCTCCACGTCGGCCAAGTAAGGTCTTAAAGTCAAACATGGTTGTAACTATAGAACCAGGGCTTTATCTCTCTGGCTGGGGTGGGGTAAGGATAGAAGACATGGTGTTAATTAAAGAAAATGGCGGTGAGCGTTTAAACCAATTATCCGCAAGATTGGATAATTGGGTGCTATAAGGGCTAAAAAAGAGGAAATTCATAAGAAAAATAAAGTTTAATCCCTTTTTCTTTTATATACTCTTGAATAGGAGGAGATGTTTGATAGGTCACAGCAATTAAAATCATGTCCTCAGAAATCACTTTTTTTAGCCTATCCACATTCTTTAAAAAATCGTTTATATGCCTTTTCTTAAGCTGAGATTTACATTCACCTACTATCCAGACCTTTTTTCCATTCCTTTGCCCACATCCGATGATATTTACCTCTATATACTTACCAGGTCCGATCTTTATATACTGCCGTCGCAGCGGTTCTAACAGTTTTACCCCAAAATCTCGCTCAAGTAATGGTGGAAGTCCCTTATATGCCCTATCTTCTAAAACATAACCAACTGTATGTTGAAGACCTCCTAGGTTATCCCTCGTTTTTCTGTGTTCTTTAATAAGTTTACAAAGCTCTTCTTCTGTGCGCTTTTGCGCCTCTTCTGTCCGTTTTTGTGCCTCGGCAAGCTCTTTAAGTGCTTCTTCTGTCTGTTTTTGTGCCTCGGCAAGTTCATTAAGTCTTTCTTCTGTGCGCTTTTGCGCCTCTTCTGTCCGTTTTTGTGCCTCGGCAAGCTCTTTAAGCTTTTCTTCTGTCCGTTTTTGTGCCTCGGCCAATTCTTGAACGATCTTTTTTAACTCATTAAACTCACTCCTCGTAACAGACTCTTCCCTATGCTTTTCAATTTCTTCCAAAATAGCAATGAGTGCCTCCCGGATATGGGGCTCAATATTCTGGAGAATTTTAAACAGAGATACACTGTAACGCATACTTGCGTTTTATATCCAATTTTTATCAAAATGCAAGGGAAAATTTTTGTCTTAAGGCTATTGACTTGGGTAAAAGTACTTAGTATAAACAGCTTTCAGAAATTAAATTCCAAAATAAGTTTTTTAAAATGGTTGTTTATGAAACTAACTTCCCTATAGGCAAAAGGTATCAGGGTAAGGTAAGGGACATCTATTTACTGGACGGTCATTTGTTAATCGTCGCCACTGACCGCGTTTCGGCCTTTGATGTAGTGATGCCTAACCCTATTCCAGACAAGGGTTATGTGCTTACCCAAATTTCCCTTTTCTGGTTTAAAGAAAAAGAAGACATTGTGCCTAATCACCTTATCACAGCTGAACCCACAGAGTTTCCCTCTATCTGTCAAAAATATGCTCATCTCCTTGAAGGACGCAGCATGCTTGTTAAACGCACACAGCCTTTGCCAGTAGAATGTATTGTGCGGGGTTATATTACTGGTTCAGGGTGGAAGGAATATCAAAAGACGGGTAAAGTCTGTGGCATTACCCTCCCGCCGGGATTAAAAGAGGCCGAAAAACTACCAGAACCCATCTTTACCCCTTCTACAAAGGCCAAACAAGGACATGATGTCAACATCACCTTTGAGGAAATGGTTTATATCCTTAAGGACAGAAAACTGGCTGAACAGCTTAGAGAAATTAGTTTGGCTATTTATAAACAGGCCGAGAAGATAGCTTTAAAAAGCGGAATTATCATTGCTGACACCAAGATGGAGTTTGGTTTAGATGAAAAGGGGCAACTCATCTTGATTGATGAACTTTTAACACCTGACTCTTCTCGTTTCTGGCCCCTTGATCAATACAAACCCGGAGGACCCCAAGTAAGCTTTGATAAACAGTATTTGCGGGATTACTTAGAAAGTATTGGTTGGGATAAAAAACCCCCTGCCCCTGAGTTACCTTTAGAAGTTATTAATAAAACGAGAGAAAAATACTTTGAGGCCTTAAACCGCTTAGTAGGATGAAGGGAATTATCGGCGTCATTGGGGCTGGTGATTGTGATGAAAAGACCTATCAGATGGCCATAGATGTAGGCCGAGGTATTGCTCGCCATGGTTATGTCTTGGTCTGCGGCGGCCTGGGAGGAGTAATGGAAGGAGCGGCTAAAGGGGCAAAGGAAGCTGGAGGGCTTACGGTAGGTATTTTACCGGGTTTTAGTCCAGAAGACGCTAATCCTTATATTGATATTCCTATTGTTACGGGCATTGGTCATGCCAGAAATATTCTTATTGTGCGCACCGCGGCTGTTTTGATCGCCATTTCTGGTAGTTATGGCACATTGTCTGAAATTGCCACTGCCTTAAAACTGAAAAAACCTGTTATTGGCCTTAAAACCTGGCCAGGTTTTGATAAAATTCATTATGTAAACACAGCACAAGAGGCCGTAGAAAAAGCCGTATCCCTTATGCCAAGTTTACCTGTTCGTTCTCCCTATGGACCTCGCCATAGGGGCTTTTGCCCTTAATGCCTTCTCCCTTTACGGCTTGGATGACACTCAAACCCGCTAAGACAGCGGTTTCGGCCCTTAGGATATAAGGGCCAAAGGATATAGGAATAAACCCAAAGGCATTGGCCTGCTTAATCTCCTCTGGACTAAACCCTCCTTCTGGCCCAATAAAAAGCCAGATATCTGTTTCTTTGGTATCTTTAA
Source organism: Candidatus Desulfofervidaceae bacterium (assembly GCA_027064585.1). Classification (GTDB taxonomy): domain Bacteria; phylum Desulfobacterota; class Desulfofervidia; order Desulfofervidales; family Desulfofervidaceae; genus JAGHCL01. The sequence goes on from JAMOPI010000017.1 coordinate 45,598, forward strand.
CGGCCCTATATATAGGGATAGTTTCTGCCCATTCTCTTGGTCCAACGGCCATTAGCTTTAGCCCTTGGGCCCTCTTAAGGATGTCTAAAAAATTAGCTAAGTCTATTGCCGGCAGATAATCACGACCACATTGTTTAAGGGCCTCTAAGGCAATCCGTTGCCAACGTTCAACCTTACATTTTCTATCTTCTACCCGTGGCACCGCATGAGCAGTCAAGCATACCTTAATGTCCCATACGCCAAGCTCGGTGGCCTTTTGGATGACCAAATCCATTACTTTATTTTTAAGTAAAGAAACAACAAGATGGATTTTAAGCTCAGGCGGGGGAGTAAACTCTTTTTTAACAATCCTGGCCTCAGCCCTGTCTTTTTTTAACCGGACAAGCTCTGCCAAATATCTATGCCCTTGCCCATCTGTAAATTCAATCTTGTCTCCTTTCTTTAAACGCAAAACCTTAAGGTGATGATATTCTTCACCCTCTATGAGAACAACACCTGAAACTGGTGGTTTAAAGAGAAAAAAACGTCTTAAAACACCAGACACGCCCACTCCCCTTCGGTAAACACCTCCCGACAGGAACGTTTAATCTTGCTTTTAATCTCTTCTATCTCCTTAGTTAAAATACCTGAGAGGATTAAGGTTTTACATGCACAAGATGTAAGAATTTCGGCTATGGGTAAGATAATCCTCGTCTCTAAATTGGCTACAACCCAATCAAAGGAACCTATGTTCTTAGTAACACTATCCTCAATCAATTTAATGTTTTCTACTTTATTAAGCTGACAATTCTTTTGCGCCGCCTCTATCGCCAAAGGGTCTGTATCCACAGCCACAATTTTTTTAATACCCAGCTTTGCTCCATAAATGGCCAAGATACCAGTGCCAGTACCAACATCCAACAAACTTTGGGGATGTTCTAAGGGGAAAAATCTCTCCATAGCCTTTAGGCAAAGTCTGGTCGTTTCATGTGTGCCAGTGCCAAAGGCCGTGGCCGGCTCAATAAAAAGGGCAATCTCTCCCTTTTTAGGTTCATATTTCTCCCAAGCAGGCAAAATAATAAGTTTGGGTGAAACACGGATAGGGCGAAAGTATTTACGCCAATTTTCTTGCCAGTTTTCTTCAAGAAATTCCTCCCACTGACATTCTACCTTTGCCTCTGGAAAGAGGCTTAAGATTAAAGCTACCTGCGTCTCTAAGGCTACCTTTTCTTTTGCCCAAGAAGCGGCTGGATGATAACTGGAAAATTCACATTCTCTTTCTTCCTCTTTTTTTATCTCAATCCCTCTTTTGCTTATTATATGCACGGCCTCTATGACCAGAGAGGCTACATTCGCACTTACCTTCCATCTGCCCCGATACCATTTTTTTGCGCTCATTTTGAGTTTTAAAACTATCACCCTTTAATAGCAGCGTCAAGGCAGTTGGTGAAAAACCCAAAATCCGTGATTGCCCTCCAAGAAACTCCAGAAGTATGCCATAATAAAACAATTTTTTTAAAAAACATCTTTCACCTAAAAGGTGAGAAACATTTATCTTTCCCTCAAGCCCAATCATAATTATAGTGCCTCCGCTCGCTCAGCGGTCAAGGGCAAGCCCGCAGGGCGCAGCCTGCGCCCTTGGCGTATAATTTACTTTAAGTAAGGAGGAAGGAAAATTCACCAATGTTTGCGGAGTACTATAAATCAATCGCGGATTTTGGGTTTCAACTTTACATTGACATTTCTCTGGAATCGTGTTAAAGATGATTTTAACAGCAAATTTGTTCAAAAA
>JAMOPI010000018.1 GCA_027064585.1 Candidatus Desulfofervidaceae bacterium
TTGGGCACTTAAAGTCAGATTTTAGGCTTGTTAGGAATTATCTTAGAGGGAGTATAGGGGACAGCATCAATTTGATGCTAGCAGCGGCTGCCTTTAACTTCAAAAAATGGATGCGGGAGGCGGTAGGGTTTTTATTTGCTCTTTTTCTCCTGATCTGGAAGGAGCAATATGAAAGGCAATTGAGCTTGCTTGGAGGCTAAAACAGAGTTTTTCAGGGACGACTAGCTAGGTTGCTTTTTCTAACTGACCTCAATCCTTCTCCTTTTATGGTCGGGACGACAGGATTTGAACCTGCGACCCCAGCGTCCCGAACGCTGTGCTCTGCCAAACTGAGCTACGTCCCGACAATTATAATTTAAACAATTTTCTTTCGTTTGACAAGTTATTTGGAATGAATTACCAATATTTAGAAAATGAAAGTTCTTCTTATTGAAGACGATATTAATTTGGGAGAAAGCCTAAAAGAATACTTAGAAATCAATAATATCGCTGTCAAGTGGTTAAGTGACGACCGTGAGGTAGAATATATTTTTCTTAATGAAGACTTTGATATTATTATCTTGGATTTAATCCTTAAATATCAGAAGGGGGAAGATATTTTAAAAAGACTGCGAGAAAAAGGGATAGAGACCCCAGTGCTTGTGCTTACGGCCAAAAAGAGATTAGAAGATAAAGAGATTTGTTTTGAAAGAGGGGCAGATGACTATTTGACGAAACCCTTTGCTCCAAAGGAACTCCTTTGGCGTCTACGGGCCTTGACTCGCCGCGGACGACACCGAGTTATTTCCATTCATGGTCTTAAAATAGACTTAGAGGCGCAAACTGTTTTTCGGGGTAATGAAGAAATTAAGCTCTCCCGCAAAGAGTGGGAGATATTAGTGTTTTTATTAAAACATAGGGGACAAATTGTCAGTAAAGACCAGATCTTAAATTATGTTTGGGGTGAAACGGTTGTTGGCGAAGAGGTAATAAGGACGTATATTAAAAATCTGCGTAAGTTATTGCCAGAAATCTGTATAGAAACTTATAAAGGCAGGGGATACCGATTAAGGTAAGGTTTGAGCATAAAATTCTCATAAGCCTTGCGCTTGCCCTTTTTTTAGGGCTCTCGGCCATAAACATCATTAGCCTCTTTTTTTATAAAATATCTTTATTAGATGCCTTCTTTCTCCACATAAAAAGTGAACTTATGCTTAAGCAAAACAATCCTAGACATCCCCTGCCTGTATATGTGAACATTTCTCCACATCCTATCGTTTGCTCTGGATGGAAGCTCTTTTCTAAAAGATTTAACGGAAAATTCGTTTATGTGAATATAACACCTGTTTACCGTAAGGTCAAAGACCTGGCCATCTGTCTATTTCTATGGGAAGCGGCTCTAGTACTCTCCTTAAGCCTTATTTTTTACAAACTTCTGTGGCTACATCTTAAAGAAAGGGAAGAAAACAGACAATTTTTAGAAATGCTTCTTTTGACCCTTTCCCATAAATTAGGCAATTTTTTAGCGGCTCAGCGCGTAAACATAGAAATTTTAAAGCAAACACAAAACCTCAAGGCTGTGCAAAGATTAGAAAAGGGATATGAGTTTATGGAAAAGGAAGCCAAACACACTTTACAGATTATAAAGAATTTTAAAGGACATCTTCGCCAAAGACAAAAAATAGACTTAACTGCCCTTATTAGGGAAATTGTCTCTGGATTTAAAGAAGAGTTAGAAGGCAAATTTCTAGATATTTCCTTATCTCCTGTGCAAATTTATGGCGTTAAAACAGAAATAGAAATGATATTCTATATTCTGATAGAAAATGCTGTTAAATATGCAGACAAAGAAATTTTCATGCACTTAATCTTCAAAGATAATAAACCCTTGTTTATCATTAAAAATGATATTAATCCCTATATAAGCAAGGGAAGTGGTATTGGGTTAAAGCTAGCTGAAAGGCTGGCCAAGGCAAACAAAATAAAATTGACTTTTAAGAAAGAAAACGGTTATTTTATAGGAGAGGCTGAATTAAAGAAGAGAAGATGAAAAGGTGAAGAAATTATTGACACCGAAGCTTATTGTATGCATCCCTCCTCTGGTCAAGACAATAAAAATAGCCAAATATCTCTATCCACCCAAAATCCGCGCTTGATTTATAGCATTCCGTAAAATTGATGCAAAGTCAATTTCCATTCCTCCTTACTTACAGAAATTATACACCAAGGCTCGCTTTGCTCACTCCGACCCGCGCCTTTGGCGCAGGCTGCGCCCTGCAGGCTTGCCTTTAGTTACAGTCGGTCCTGGGCAAAAAAGAAGTTGTGAAAGAAGGAAAGGGAAAAAGAAAATTTCTCTTTTTCCTTCTGGCCTCAAAAAGAAATTTGCGCCGCAGCGAGGTCAAGGCAGTCAGTCAGCCACCCGTAGGGCTTGGCCTTGACCGCTAAGCGAGGGGAGGCGCTATAGTTATGATTGGACTTGAGGAAAAGATGAATGTTTTTCACCTTTTAGGTGAAAGGTTTTTTTAAAAAAACTGTTTTATTATAGCATACTTGCGGAATCTATTGGAGGACAATCAAGGATTTGGGAGTTTTTTATTTTATTTGATTTTACAAGTTCAATAAATTTTGCTAAACATTATCACAAAAGATAGTAAACCAAATTTAATTTTGATAACTTTTTGACAAAACAATTTTTTTATGGCATTTTTACAGCATGTCAAATGTAGGTAGCATTTTAAAGAAAGTTAGGGAAAGTAGGGAAATTTCTTTAGAAAAAGTAGCTGCCCATACAAAAATTTCTCTTCTCCACTTAAAGGCGATAGAAGAAAACAATTGGAATGTCCTTCCGGCCAGTCCTTATGTAAAGGGTTTTTTACGCATTTATGCTACCTATCTAGGTCTAGATCCGACCAGGATCATTGAAGAATACGAAAATGAATTAAAAAAAGAAAAAGTTTTTTCTCTCCAAGTTCCCAAAAGGAAAGGTTGGCATTGGCCCAGAGCTCTATTTTGGTTTATACTCTTTGTTTTGGTCAGCGTGGGCCTTATTTTGTGGTATTGGTCTCCAGAAAGGAAAATAAAAACAACTTCTCAAACCCAAAGCCTTTCACCTATTCCCAAAAACCTTACTTCTTCTTTACCTACTGAGAGAAAAGCTCTCTTGGTGCCATCTTCCCAGCCTCCCTTGAAAAAACATCCTTCTTCACCTCCTGATAAAGAGAGCGCTCTCCAGGCTTCATTAGTTGCTTCTTCCCCTAACCAAGGCCTTAATCTTCAGCGCATAGTTGTTTGCCTTGACATTAAAGACCACGAACCCGTTCATTTCCAGAATAAATTTCATTTCACCAAGCCCACGCCAATCTATTGTTTTACTGAAATTATAGGGGCCAAGAAACCAACGATAATTAAACATCTTTGGTACTATAAAGACAAATTGATAGCCACCGTTTCCCTTCCGGTTAAATCGCCCCGTTGGCGGACTTGGAGCAAAAAAACTATTTATCCAGACGCCAAGGGTAAATGGAAGGTTATCGTCAGCGGACCAAAGGGAGAAATGTTAGGAAAAGTTTATTTTAACGTGAATTGACAAAAAAATTGTAATAACAACCAACATGAATTACCAAGAAAAGGTTGAGCAGGCTGTCAGTTTTATTCGTAAACAGACGGATTTTTGCCCACAGGTAGCTATTATTCTAGGCACAGGACTAGGGCAAATTGCGCAAGCAATCTCACCACAAAAGATTATTCCTTATACGCAAATTCCCCATTTTCCTGTTTCTACGGCTCCAAGCCATAAGGGCCAGGTCATCTTTGGCACCCTGGCTGGTAAGCAAGTAATGGCCTTTCAAGGACGGGTGCATTATTATGAAGGTTACAGTCTTAAAGAAGTTACCTTTCCAGTACGGGTGGCCGCTCTGTTGGGGGTAAAGATTCTGCTTATTTCTAATGCGGCAGGGGGGTTAAATCCCTTGTTTCAAGAGGCTGACTTAATGGTCATTGTGGATCACATCAACTTGATGGGAGATAACCCACTAAGAGGGCCTAATGTAGATACCTGGGGTGTGCGTTTCCCAGATATGGTAGAACCCTATGACAAAAAATTGATTGCCCTGTTGGAAAAAGTAGCCCTAGAAGAAAGAATTAAACTCCAAAAGGGCGTGTATGTAGCAGTGGCTGGGCCAAGCCTTGAAACACCGGCTGAGACCCGTTTTTTACGTCTGATCGGGGCCGATGCGGTAGGGATGTCTACGGTGCCAGAGGTAATTACAGCGGTACATCATGGCTTACGGGTACTAGCAGTTTCAGTCATTACCAATGTCAACTTACCGGATAACTATAAACCAGCCCCTATTGAAAAGGTCATTGCTACGGCCAAGCGGGCCGAAGAGAAACTATCACGACTTATGACCAGTTTTTTAAAACAGGTAGAGGTATAATGAATGAGAAGATAGATCTTTTAGTATCTGCCTCTTTTATTCTGCCTTTAGACGACAAAACGGTTCTAAAAGATGCGGCTGTAGCTATTAAGGACGATTGCATCGTTGCCGTAGATAAAACGGAAAACCTTTGTCAGCGCTTTTCTCCTAAGACCCACCTTCACTATGAAAATGCCCTGATCATGCCTGGACTTGTCAATGGCCATACTCATATCCCTATGACCATCTTTCGGGGACGGGCCGACGATTTGCCCTTAATGGAGTGGCTTGAAAAACACATCTTTCCCATTGAGGCCAAGCTCAAACCGGAATGGGTTTATTGGGGTGCCCTCTTGGGCTGTGCGGAGATGATTAGAAGTGGGACAACTTGCTTTTGTGATATGTACCCTTTTGCCGATGAGATAGCTAAGGCCATAGATAAAGCAGGACTTAGGGCAGTTATTGGTGAGGCCCTATATGACTTTCCCTCTCCTAATTATGGTCCGACAGAAAAGGGCCTCGTGTATACTGAAAATTTAATTAAAAAATGGCAGGGACATCCTTTGATTCAAGTAGCCGTGGAGCCTCATGCGGTTTATACCTGTTCGCCCGAATTACTTAAAAAGGCTAAAGAGTTGGCAGAACAATACGATACGTCCTTTGTCATTCACCTTTCTGAAACCCAAAGTGAAGTTAAACAGGCAAAAGAAAGGTTTGGTTTTACCCCGGTCATGCATCTAGCTAAATTAGGCATTTTGGATAAAAGGGTCATTGCTGCCCATTGTGTCTGGCTGACAGAGGAAGATATAGATACATTGCAAAAACACCAGGTTAAGGTTATTCATAACCCAGAGAGTAACTTAAAGTTGGCCTCTGGTATTGCTCCAGTGCCAGTGTTGTTAAAAAGGGGAATTACGGTAGGGCTTGGCACAGACGGACCGGCCAGTAACAATGACTTGGATATGTTTTGGGAAATGGATACGGCGGCTAAAGTACACAAGTTAAACCAAGGGAATCCAACCGTAATGTCAGCTTGGGAAGTCCTAAGAATGGCTACGATAGATGGGGCAAAGGCGTTAGGATTATCCGATGTCGGTAGTCTATCTCCAGGTAAAAAGGCCGATCTCATCGTCGTTGATTTTAATCAGCCTCACCTTATGCCCCTTTATGATCCGGTCTCCCACCTGGTCTATGTCGCTTCAGGTAAGGATGTGATAACAACCATCGTAGGCGGTAAAATCCTCATGCAGGACAGAAAATTGCTTACTTTGGATATGGAAGAAATCTATGATAGAATAAAAGAAATTTGCGCACAACATCACCAGATTTTAGCTACATCATGAGATTACACGAAGACATGATAAAACTTTTAAAAGAAGAAATCAAACCGCTTTTACCTGGAGCGACGGTTTACCTTTTTAGCTCAAGGGTGGATAATCATAAAAAAGGGGGACATTGATATTCTGGGTATGGAAAAAAGAAGATTAAGTTTTAGAGAAAAGGCAAAAATCAGAATTTCCTTTTGGGATAAGTTTGGAGAGCAAAAAATAGACATTGTGTCTTTTAAAGAAAACGAACAGGAACCTTTAAAAAGCTTGCCCTTGAAGAGGCAATTGAGTTGTGAGGTATTGCCAAAAATATGAACCCCTATGAAAAAGGTATTGGCTATCGTTATTTGTTTGAGACAAAATATTATCCTGACCGACCACTTGTAGATGATCTGGGTCGCCTCACTTATCCGCCACTTTTTAAGATTTATCCAAATGCTCCACGTATAGATTTACCGAAAGAATTACAAATACCCAAAGTAACCTTGGCTGAAGTTATTGCTGCTCGTCGCAGTCAGCGCCATTTTCGGAATGAGCCGTTGACACTTAAAGAGTTGACCTTCTTGCTCTGGGCCAGCCAAGGTATTACTTCGCCCCAGGGCTACCGCACCGCTCCTTCGGCCGGGGCCCTTTATCCGATAGAAACCTATCTTTCTGTGCAAAACATAAAAGACATTCCTGCTGGCATCTATCACTTTAATGTCCGAGACTTTAGTCTGGAAAGATTAAAAGAAGGCAACTTTGCGTCGGCATTAACCGAAATGGCCCTTGGCCAAAGTATGGTCAGAAAGGCAGCCGTGGTCTTTATCTGGACGGCCGTCATTCTACGGTCTATGAGCAAATACCGCAACCGCGCCATTCGTTATATCTTTTTAGATGCAGGCCATATCTGCCAAAACCTCCTTTTAGCCACTACGGCCTTAGGGCTTGGCGCCTGTCCTATCGGTGCCTTCTATGATGAAGAAATTGACCGCCTACTTGGCGTAGATAGCCACACTGAAATGACCATCTATTTAGCAGCAGTGGGAAGGGTATAAAAGCTGGTAACTGGTGATTAGGGACGGGTAATTGGTAGAGCCTTTCCTAACACGGTAGGTCCTTTACCGTTTCCATTAAATAGTAATCTGGGGTTCATTTAACTATTAAAAAATCTTATTTAACCTGCCATATTTGATAACTAATTTCTATTTGATTTATTACCAATTTTTATTTAAAATATGACCCGCTGATGTTCAGGGGAGGAAGAAAGATGCCTGATTATACTCAAATATGGGAAAGTCTTGAGCTGGACTTGCCGGCACATGATCATTTGTTGAATGTGTTAGGGAAGTTTTACGGGGATATTTATCTCTCCCAACAAAAGCGTTTAAAAGGAATGGAATATTTGGACTTTGCCATTTCTGAAATTCACGGCTTGCGCATTAAAGAGCTTATTGAAGCGCAAAAGGCAGGTAAGAAGGTATTTGGCACCTTTTGTGTATTTGTGCCAGAGGAGCTTATTTGGGCAGCCGATGGCATTTGCGTAGGCCTTTGTGCCGGGGCAGAAATTGGTAAAGGAGAGGCCGAAAAGGTGCCTCCCCGCACTATTTGTCCCTTAATTAAGTCCTTTATGGGCTTTAAGCTGGCCCGGCTTTGTCCTTTTTTACCGGAGCCTGCGACCTAGTCATTGGCGAAACGACTTGTGATGGCAAGAAAAAGGCCTTTGAGATCTTTGCTGAGTTTAAGTCCACTTATGTCATGGAAATCCCGCAGATGAAAAAAGAGATAGACTATCAGCTCTGGAAAAATGAAGTCTGGCGGTTAAAAGAGAAGATAGAAGAGGTAACAGGCAATAAAATTACGGCTGCGCGTTTAAAGGCAGCTATTAAGATGATCAATGATCGCAGACGGGTGTTACAGCGGCTAAATAGACTTAGGCGGGCCATTCCTACACCTATCTCTGGTCGTGATGCCCTTTTGATCAATCAAATCTCCTTTTATGATGACCCTAAACGCTTTACCGAAAAAATAAGCGCCCTTTGTGATGAGTTAGAAGAAAGGGTAAAGAAAAAAGAAGGAGTAGTGCCAGAGGGCACGGTGCGGCTTTTGCTTTCTGGTTGTCCGATGGCCGTGCCTAATTGGAAGTTACCCTATGTGGTTGAGTCTTCAGGGGCAGTCATTGTGGATGAAGAATCCTGTATTGGCGAACGCAACACCAGAGATTTGATAGACGAAAGTGGTGAGACCTTAGAAGAAATGATAGACAACATCGTTAAGCGTTATATGAATATTGATTGTGCCTGTTTTACCCCTAATAAAGAACGCATTGAACACATCATTCAATTAGCCAAAGAATACAAGGTAGATGGCGTTATTCATTACACCTTGCAATTCTGTGATCCCTATTTAGTTGAGGCCTATAAGGTGGAAAAGGTCTTAGAAAAGGAAGGCATTCCAGTGCTCAGGATTGAAACCGATTATAGCATGGAGGACATAGAACAATTAAAAACGCGTGTAGAAGCATTTATAGAGATGCTCAAATGAAGGCCTTAGGCATTGATATTGGTTCCCGCACCGTTAAGTGTGTTTTGATGGAAGAAGACAGGGTTGTTTATACGCACAAGTGTCTTAACAGTTATGACCCTGTTAAGGCCGTCAAAGAGGTCTTGAATGGCATTAATTACGATGTCATGCTTGCCACAGGTTATGGCCGAAGCTTAGCCCAAAGGATGTTTGGGGCCAAGACGGTCACTGAAATCAAGACTTTTGCTGTTGGGGCAAGGTATCTTGTGCCTAATTGCCGCACTATCTTGGACATTGGTGGTCAGGATACAAAGGCCATTGCCTTGAATGAAAAGGGTAAGATAATCAAGTTTGAAATGAATGACCGTTGTGCCGCAGGTACAGGTCGTTTTTTAGAAGTAATGGCTAAGGCCCTTGGCTATGAAATAGAAAAGTTTGGGCAAGCGGCCTTAGAAGGAGAAGATGAAATTCAAATTAGCAGTATGTGCACGGTATTTGCTGAAACAGAGGTTGTTTCTTTACTTGCGCGCGGGAAAAAAACGAGAAAATATTGCCCGTGCCTTACACAGGGCTATCGCCAACCGCACTGTGGCGATGCTTAAACGGATAGGGATAGAAGGGCCGCTTGTCTTTGCCGGAGGCGTTGCTTACAACCCGTTTATGAAGGTAGTTTTAGAAGAAATACTATCCATGCCGGTAGTGATTCCTGCTGAGCCCCAACTCGTAGGTGCCTATGGGGCAGCTATTTTGGCAAAGGAGGTAGCAAATGAAGGTAGATGCCCGCGGTCTAGCATGTCCAATGCCTGTGATTAAGACAAAACAGGCCATTGAGGAACATCCCCAAGAAAGAGTTGAAGTTTTAGTAGACAATCCAGCCTCTAAAGAGAATGTCGCGCGTTTTTTGCAGTCCCGCAACTGGCAGGTAGAAGTGGAAGAAAAGGATGGGGTGTTTAAGATTATCGGGATTCCGCCTACAGGAGAGGTAAAGGCAGCAGAAACACCAGAAGAGGAAGAAGAAAGACAAAGAATTCTGGTTATCATTCCCACAGATAAAATGGGACACGGTGATGATGAGTTGGGCAAGGCCCTTATGAAAAACTTTATTGCTACCTTAAAAGAGATGGGTGAAGACCTTTGGCGAATAGTGCTTTTAAATGGTGGAGTAAAACTAGCGATAAAAGGATCAGAGCATCTGGATGAATTGCGTTATTTAGCTGAGCAGGGGGTAGATATCTTTGTTTGTGGCACCTGTTTAAACTTCTTTGGTCTTTTAGAGAAAAAGGCCATTGGTGTAACCACTAACATGTTGGACATCGTTACTTCTATGCAATTGGCAACAAAGGTCATTTGTTTATAATTAGACTTCAGTTGATTATGGAATGCCTTCCCCTTAACAACAAATGTGTTTAAAAATAGGTAACCTATGGGGGTTTTGAAGGACAATCACGAATTTTGGGCTACTCCCTAACGCTTGACAAAAGGTGGTTTTGAATATACAAAAAAAGTGTCGGGACGTGGCGCAGCCTGGTAGCGCACCTGCATGGGGCGCAGGTGGTCGCAGGTTCAAATCCTGTCGTCCCGACCATAAAAGATAAAGGAGGGCCGTTAGGGAAATTCCTAATTGGCCCTTTTTCTTTTTGAACACTCTTTACAGCAACTTATCTGTGTATTCTCCTTTTTATAAACTTATTTCTCATTTCATCACCCTGTTTCAGTCTTTCTCTTGCCTTTTGGAAACAAAAGATATTGAATGCCTTTTCGTCCAGAGCACAATGAAAGGAAGGGGTGATATGCTTAAAAAATTGCGCATCGGAGTTCAATTTGCCTTTTTTGTTCTTACCGTTTTGGTGGTTATCCAATATGTTCACTTTGTGAATACAGGCCACGGAAGGCCCGATTTAATAGAAATTTTTTGTCCCATAGGCGGATTCTACAGCTTGATGATGTGGCTAAAAACGGGATTTATAGACCATTTTCATCCAGCAGGCATGATCTTGCTCTTAGCTGGTATAATAAGCAGCCTTATCTGTATGAAAGGCTTTTGTGGTTGGATATGTCCGGTAGGTAGTTTTCTCGATTTCCTCAGTTTCTGCCGCAACAAAACGGTAGGGAAATACCTAGATAACATAAAAGTTTCTCCTAAATTAAAACTTTATACAGAACGCCTGTTGAGCCTGGTGAAGTTCGGTGTAGCAGGAGGTTTAATTTATCTTATTGTCCGTTTACCAGGCCAACTCATGCCTATAATGTATCAAAACGCAGTCTTACCTGAGGATGTGAGTTTGTATAAATTCTGGATAGATGCCTATCACGGCCAGCACAACCTTAGCTTGGCATTAGTTTTTATTATCTTGTTAATGTCCTTCCTCATCCCTCGGTTTTGGTGTCGCTATCTCTGTCCTCTCGGTGCCTTTTACGGCATCTTTAATGTAATCTCTTTCATGAAGTTGAAAAGGAATGATAATTGTGTAAATTGCAAATTGTGTGCAAAAGGATGTCCGGTAGGTCTCTCTCCACACACCAGCAAATGGCTAAACAACTTTCGTTGCATTGGCTGTTTAAAGTGTATAGATTCTTGCCCATCCAAGGCCTTAAATCTCTCTCTACTCGGTTCTTATCAAATTAAACCCCTCCTTTATCCTCTAATACTCCTTTTTATTTACGGAGGGATTATTGCCCTTGCCATAATTGGAGGGATATGGCATTCTCAAATACCTTCTCATATGTACGCCCGCATCTTTCTTCAGCATGGGATAATGAAGGCTTGGGCGATGAAAATGCTCATGAAAAATAAGCTCCCTCCCCTACCCTAAATAGTCGTCCCTGAAAAACTCTGTTTTAGCCTCCAAGCAAGCTCAATTGCCTTTCATATTGCTCCTTCCAGATCAGGAGAAAAAGAGCAAATAAAAACCCAACCGCTTCCCGCATCCATTTTTTGAAG
>JAMOPI010000019.1 GCA_027064585.1 Candidatus Desulfofervidaceae bacterium
TGGCTGGCCTGCCTTTGTCTGAGTAAAACTTTTCAAATTCCTTCTCAAAGTATTCCCAAGGAATTGCTTCGGCCAATCTGTATAAAGGATGTTTTGGATTGAGTTGCTCTTTTAACCTTTGTTGAAACAAACTTAGTTGTCCTTTATCAGGTCCTTTCCCTTTCATTTTGATGTCCCAAATTGCAAGGTGTTGAGCTGATTTTTAGCATATCCCTGTATCTTTGTCATCCTAATATCAAGAAAAATATGCGATAAAATGGTAGGTTATATCGTTTTTCAGGGATGACTAATTAGTAGTCCCTACAATAAATGGTAAAACAGTTTGCTTTACTTTAGAGCTTTTTTGTTTTATCATTGTCCTTACCCGCAAGTGTGGTTCTCACCCTTTAGGTGAAGGGATCTTTTTACAAACTAACCTATTTTATCACACTTGCGGGTTTCTTTTTAGGCCAATCGCGGATTTTGGGTTATCATAATGCTTGGCAAAAATACTTAAACAGGATAATCTATATACTTCCCAGGTAGAGATGGGTATATGGCTTAGAAAAAAACGTAATCACTTTATCACTCTTAAGACTTTTCCTTCCTATTTGCCAAGGGCTTCTTTGACCGACTTTTTCAGTTCTTCTATCTTAATAGGTTTAGGGAAAAAGTCAAAAACATGACCTCTGAGGGCTTCAATAGCCGTATCTAAAGTAGCGTAGGCCGTAATCATAATGACCTTAGCGTCAGGATAAAGTTTGTTGACCGTTTTTAAAATGTCCATACCGTCCACATCTTCCATCTTAAGGTCAGTGATAACGAGGTCAAACTTTTTTTCCTTTATTCTTTCTAAGGCCTTTTTGCTGTCGGTAAAGGTTTCCACTTCGTATCCTTCTTTGGTAAGAACCATTTTGGTCATCCGACACACGACCTCTTCATCGTCAATTACGATGATGTTTTTAGCCATGTTTTCCCTCCTTGGCTTGTTTTGAGCTATATGCTGGCAATTCTATTGTAAAGGTAGTTCCCTTTCCTACCTCAGTGTCTACCGAAATTTTTCCGTGGTGTTGCTTAATAATACCGTAACTTACAGATAATCCTAACCCCGTGCCTTTGGTGCCTTTAGTAGTGAAAAAGGGATCAAAGATATGAGGGAGAATTTCTGGTTTAATCCCTGTTCCTGTATCTTTCACTTTGATAATGACTTTATCTCTTTTATCGTTAGTTTGAATATCAACAAACAAACGGCCTCCTTTAGGCATGGCGTGAATAGCATTTACAAAAAGGTTAACCAGCACTTGCTGGATTTGATCTACATCTACATAAATAGCAGGCAAGTCTGGAGCATAGTTTTTATGCAACTTTATATGGGAAATCCGAAGCTGGTTTTCCACTAAAGAGATACTCTTTTCCACTACTTCTATCGGGCTGCACTCTTTAAATTCTGGTTGCTTTTGTCTGGAAAAATCAAGCAGGTTACGCACGATTTTCCGAATTCTTTCTGCTTGAACCTGAACTTCTTTCATGAAGTTTTTTTTCTCTTCGTCACTTAAACTGTCGTAGTAAGAAAGATATCCTTCGGCGAGCATAGAGATATTATTCAGAGGATTTCCCAATTCGTGGGCTACGCCTGAGACTAAAACCCCTAAGGATGCCAATTTTTTTGCCTGCAAAAGCTGCTCTTCCCGTTTTTCAAGTTCCTGCGCCATGCGGGAAATAGCATTTACGACAGAGCCAATTTCGTCGTTAGGTTCTGAGTGTTTGATGGCTACCTCGTGAAAGTGTCCTTTAGCCACCGCCTTAGTAAGGGCTTCCATTTTAAGTAATTTTTTGGCAAGAAACCTAAAAAAATACTGCCACAAAAACAATTGGGATAGTAAAACTGCGACTAAAGAGGCAAAGAACATCATGGTATTTTGATGAATAATGCGGTTGATTTTTTTGTGCTCTTGTTTGATCAAAGAACTTGAAAACTGCGTTAACCTATGGCCCAGTTTTCTGAGTCTTAATTCTTCCAAAATAGAAGGCCTTTGAGACTTTTGAAGGTTTTGAATCGTGTTTAAGTATTGCTTGAGAGAAGAAGTTAAAGCATGGTAGTTTTGTCTGCCTAAAGTAGAAACAAGGCTTGTTTGAGCTCTTTGAAGCATATAATAAGCATTTTCTCCCTTTTGATAGGCTTCTTGTAAAGCATTAGTGTCGTGATAAAGGAAATAATTTTTTTCTGTTTTTCGCATTTCCAAAAACGAAATATTCAATTCATCAAATATTTCTATAAAATGAAGCTTAGAAAGAACGATCTTAAAAGAGAAAAAGGCACAAATAGAAATAATTCCAAGCAGGGCGGCTTCTATTCCTAAAGCAATGTTTATTTTCTGCCTAATGGAAAGGACGTTTTTTTTCATTACCAAAGTTTACTCTTTGAACCTCTTAAAAGATCCAAATTTTAAAAGCTGTCTAATTTCTGCCTCTCTTTTAGCTAAGGCATCAGAGCTAAGTTCTTTTTCAAGTTGTTTCATAATTTTTCGTTCGTGAAAGAGAGTGTGGGCAAACATTTTAACTGCTACACCAATTACGGAAAGTCCCAACAAAATAATGCCGAAGTCTAAAATCGTCCACCAACCCCAGCCGAAATACCGAATAAAACCACAACCTAAGGCGATAAATCCTACTCCAGTTCTTAAATAGGAAAGCTCCGTTCTGATTTTAGCCATAATAGTTCTATACTGGGCAAAATTGGTGCGTATGCGGGCCAGCTCAGTTCTCCCTCCAGCTAGCCGTGTTCTGATTTCTGAAAGTTTAGTGCGCATCTCAGCCCAATCAGTTCTTTTATCTGCTAACTGCGTTCTTTTATCCGCTAAGTCTGTTCTAGTTTTAGCCCACTCGGTGCGTTTGTCAGCTAACTCTGTTCTCTTTTCGGCTAGATCGGTTCTAGTTTTTGCCCACTCAGTGCGTTTGGAAGAAAGTTCTGTTCTCTTCTCCGCCAATTCCGTTCTTCTGTTGGCTAACTCCGTGCGCTTATCAGCCAGGTCTGTTCTTTTCTCTGCTAGATCAGTCCGCTTGTTAGCCAGTTCAGTGCGTTTATTGGCCAGCTCAGTCCGCTTGTTAGCTAGCTCCGTTCTTTTATTAGCCAGCTCAGTTCGGTTGTTAGCCAATTCGGTTCTTTTATTGGCCAACTCGGTTCGCTTGTTAGCTAGTTTAGTTCTGTCTTCGGCTAGTTTAGTGCGGTATTGAGCCAGTTTAGTTCGATCGTCAGCCATGGCTTTTCTGGCTTCGGCCCACTCTTCCATGGCCTTAATAAGATGTTCTACTTCTTCAACGGGCGAGAGCTTTTTGGAGGTCTCATTTTCCCTCATCATTTTCTTCACCCTTTGAAATGTTTTAGCTAAAAAAACAGCCTGATAATTCTAGGCAAAGAGCTATCAAGTCCTTTTAAACGAAGGCTATTATACACATTTTATACACATTATATATTTAAATGGCAAGGCAAAAAGACTTTTGGGAAAAGTGACTTGTTTATAAATTTCGGTAGCAAGGCTTAAAAAAGAGCTTATTTAAGTAGCAACTCTGGACTATCTGGATAAAACTGACTGGCGACAATGGGTTGTCTAATCATGATAACATCTCCTTTTTTCTTTGTCTTAAGACTCCATTTTCCCAGGAAAAAATATTAAAAAATACGCAAAAATTAAGTTGGTTTTTTTCTAGACAAAATTTCACTTGTTCTTTTTGGTTCTACTAAGGCTATCCTGCTTTATAACAACTCAAAACCACTTTTCCCTTGAAAATGTTTATTTTCTATGTCACACTCTAAAGTAGAGAGCAAAAAGGTTAGGGCAATGGAACCTTTTCGGGTCTTAAGTACCTCTGATTTAATAAAGGTTTCAGAGAAGGAAAGGGATTTTCTTCCTCGCATTGGTCAAATCCTGAGAGCCCAGGTGGTGGAACGCCTGGCAGAAAACCGCTATTTCCTTCGGTTTGGGGAAAGGCTTATTATGGCCGAGGCTACTATTCATCTTAAAGAAGGGGAGCAGATAAAGGCCAGGGTTGAGGCCCTAAGACCTAGGGTCATCTTAAAACTATTGCCTTCAGAGCAAAAAGAAGAAGTCGTAAAGCCAGATATTCTCATGGCCATTGCCCAAAAGAAGGACCTGGCTTCTTTTTTTAAAGAAGTCCTCTCTTGGAGTGATCTGCCTGACTTAAAGGAGATGATCCTTCGCTTGCTGGCAGATAAGGACAAATTAAAAGATAAAGTATTCTGGAAAAACTTAGCCCAAATGCTATTAGGCAAACCAGAGAAGGGAAAAGAGCACTCTTCACTTCAGAAATTGCTGTTTTCTCTTCTCACAAAGGAATCTGAAAGAAACGAAGTTATAGCTGACTTTCTAAATCAATTCAGTATCTTAAAAACTATTAATGCCCACTTAAAACAAAATGGCATCTATTTACAAGTACCTTATTGGTGGCAAAATGTACCCCAGCCGATAGAGATCTTTATTGGGGAGGAAAAAGGAGAAGAAAAAGCAACAGAAGCCAAGAAAATATACTTTGTCCACTTTCGGCTTGAACTTAAGGCACTGGGCAAGATAGAAGGATGTGTAAGGTTGTTATCCAATCAGGATATTTATCTTCTTTTTCAGACCGAGAAGGAAGAAACGGCTCAACTTATTACTTCGCAAATATCCATTTTAGAAGAAAACCTTAAGCAGATGAACTTCCAAATAAAGGGATTTTCATGTCAAAAAGTAAATGAAGATTACTGGAAGCGGGATTTTTGTTTTTCTTGGCTGAAATTAGAGCAGGATATACTAGATATTAAGGCGTAAAAGATGACTGATAAGCCTGAAAAGGCCGTGGCCCTAAAATATGAATTTGGCAAGGCAACTGCCCCTAA
Organism: Candidatus Desulfofervidaceae bacterium; assembly: GCA_027064585.1. Lineage (GTDB taxonomy): Bacteria > Desulfobacterota > Desulfofervidia > Desulfofervidales > Desulfofervidaceae > JAGHCL01. Next base: position 4,874 of record JAMOPI010000019.1, read on the forward strand.
GGTGGTCGCCAAAGGGCAAGGAACACTGGCCCAAAAGATTATAGAGATTGCCCAAAAACACGGTGTGCATATCTATTATGATCCTGATCTAACAGAAGTACTTTATAAACTTGACCTTTTGGAAGAAATACCTCCTCGGCTCTATCAGGCCGTGGCCGAGGTATTGGCCTTTGTCTATGTCATTAGCCACAAGTGGGAAGAAATAAAAAAGCAAAAAGACACTTAAAACTCTTCTAACATCTTAGCTAAAAGCTCGTCTTTGGCGTAAAGAACTTCATCAAAGGTTTCTTCTAAATATTCTCTGCCTGAAATATCAAGTAAGGAAAGGACTTCTTCCTGATCCAAAAAACGGCACAAGCGGTTGAAGGTGTGTACTCCGCCCCGATATCCGCGGTGAGGGAGGGTAAGAAAGAGCCTTGTCTTGGCCCTGGTAATAGCCACATAGAGAAGCCTTCTTTCTTCCTCTAAGGCCTCTTTATCCGTGATGCTATAAGCAGAGGGAAATTGTCCATCGGCCAGGCCGATAAGAAAGACCACTTCCCATTCAAGCCCCTTGGCCGAATGCACGGTAGAAAGACAAAGAGGACCTTCGTCCTCATAGAGACTTTCTATTTCCTCAATACTCCTTTCGGCAGGTTCCATTGCCACCAGATCCAAAAGAAACGGCTCAATTGCCTTATATCCCAAGGCAATTTGTTTAAGAGATTCAATATCAGCCCGTCTACGCTGATAATCATCATATTTCTGCTCCAAAATAGGCAGGTAATAATCGGCCAAGAGGGTAACTACATCAGACACAGGTAAAGACTGGGCCTTTTCTCTTACTTCAAGCAGGGATTTAAGCTGAGGTCCATAGCGTGGATGTTTGGTGAAGGGCAAAAGGGCCTCTTTTACGCTAACCGCTTGCACAATGGCGTCAGTCATGCGAGCGGCCGTTTTAGGGCCAATGCCATCTATAAGGGTTAATACCCTAAGCCAGGCTAGCTCATCCAAAGGATTAGCCACAATCTTAAGGTGGGCAAGAAGGTCTTTTACATGGGCCGTTTCCACAAAGCGAATGCCACCATAGACCCGATAGGGAATTTGCCTCTTAGCAAGCTCTAACTCCAGGGCCCGGCCGAGATAAAGACCCCGAAAGAGCACTCCTATTTGGTGTAAGGCCAAACCCTCTTCGCGGAAGGTCATGATTCTCTCGGCCACCCAGGCGGCTTCATCATGGGGATCTTTAAAGATAAAAAGGGCAGGTCTTTCTCCACCTTGGCGTTTGGCCTTAAGCACCTTGGTATATTTTTTCTCTGCCTGTGAAATAACGGCATTGGCCAAATCAAGAATAGGCTGGGTACTGCGGTAGTTTTCCTCTAATTTAATTAGGCGAGTTTCAGGAAAAACCTCTAAAAACTCAAACATATTTTCATACCGCGCCCCTCTAAAGGCATAGATGCTTTGAGCATCGTCTCCTACGGCCATGACATTTCGGTGCTTCTTTCCCAATAAATAGACAATTTCTGCCTGGAGTTTATTGGTATCTTGAAATTCATCTACCATGATGTATTGATAGCGTTCAGAGAGCCTTTCCCGAATCTGCTCTTTTTCCAAGAGGAGCTTTAAACAGATAAGTAAGTCGTCATAATCAAGAAGGTTGTGTTCAAGTTTATACTTGATGTATTCTCGTTTAAGGTGCTCAATTTCATTTTGAAAAGATAAAAATTGTGGATAATCCTTTAAAAGCACAGTTTCAATGGTTTCGCTGCGGTTAAATGAAGCACTTATGACCTTTTTTAAAGTAGTCTTGGTAAGAAAGCGCTTTTTCTTGGCCGTATAACCAAGGCTTACGGCCAGCCTGTAAATGGCCTCTTCGCGATCGGCCTCGTCCAAAAAAGAAATGGGCCGTTTATAACCAAGTGCATGGGCAAACTCGCTGATAACACTAAACCCAAAGGAGTGAAAGGTGCCGCCTACAACATATTCACACAAACGGTTGTGTCTAGCTGCTCGGTTTAGCATTTCCCTAGCAGCCCGCCGGGAAAAGGTAAGCAGAAGAATAGACTGGGGAGAAATGCCTTTAGAGACCAGATATAATACGCGGTATTCAATAACCCTTGTCTTTCCTGTACCGGCCCCGGCGACGACTAAAAGCGGGCCTTCTATGGTTGTAGCGACCTCATATTGGGCTGGATTCAAATGCTGCCTTAAAAACGCCTCTATTGGCATGGGTTTAGTTTAATGCCAAATAAGGATTATCTCAATAGCTTGGGCAAATCTGATCTGTAATCACAAAATTTTTTTGCAAGATACTATAATCTTTTCACTATTTAGGTGAAACCTATTTTAGAAAATTTGATGTATTTTAGACTGCTTAAGGCATTTTTTGTGGGGCAATCGCGGATTTTGGGTTAAAAACAGGCTTATCTTCAAATTACGGTTTCCAGAGGGTGATCCCTTCTATGGCCTCAAAATCACTGTCTGCCGAGGCAAGATGAACAATTCCCCTTCTTTTCATAACTGCCAGGTGCAGAGCATCAGCCGTAAGCAGTCCCCACTGACCCGCTATATGAATAGCCCTACCCATGTCTTCTTCCTTCAACCCACTCACCCTAAGTCCCCCTGCCTTTAAGGTGCCAAGATACTTCAAGTAACGAAAAAGTGGTGAAAAAATTTCTTCCCTTGCCTTTTTATCCTTTAAAAGAGACTTTACCTTTTCCAGGGTAACTTTGGGCAGAAGATTTGAGGCCCGCTGAATCAAAAGCTTAAAAAACACTTCCTCTAACACTAAAAGGGAGGTATAGGCTCTAACCTCACCCCTTTCAACCCTCTGAAGAAACCTCACAGAACTTTCATTCAGGTCAAAGGCATGATGGAGAAAGATGTTTGCATCAACAAAAATCCGCCCCTTAGCCGGAAACTCATCCAGCGGCTCAGCGGTTGCCATAAAGTTCCTCCAGCTCTTCCAGAGAAAGCCTCCCTTTCACAATACCTCTTATCTCCTCGGTTTGGCTTTTTCGCAGGGGCTGAATGGTGATCCCTTTACCTACAGCCTTAACTTCCACTATATCACCAGGCATAAGTCCCAGTTGTTTTCTGATCTCTTTGGGGATTACAATCTGCCCTTTGCTGAGTATCCTCGCGAACACCTTTCCTCCTCGTCAGATATAAAAATCCTACCCTTCTAACGGTAAAACAAAAATATTTGTTTGTCAATAATTTTTGTTATACTAATGACAGATTGGAAGCTAATAATTGGGGTTGCGGGGTGATCATTACCAAAAGGGGCAAACCTGTAGCCAAACTTTTCTCCCCTTAAATTTTCTTTTTTACATAACTTAGTTTTGCAACATATAGTTTACAGAATGGCAAAGAAATCCCAGCCTTTAAAATCGCTGGACAACAGGAAATATATTTTTAGACCTCGCTAGAAAATTGCTCAATAATTTTTACATCTTCCTCGTTTAATCCATATAAGTGATAGACAATTTGGTCAATGAGTTTGTCTGTTTGATTTATTTGCTCTGCATACTTATACAGAAGATTCCTGGCAATTTCCTTTTTGGTATTTTCAGATAATCCCTCTTCCCATTCAGGATGTTTTTCTAAAAGCTTCATTACCTTTATTATCGCGTCCGTTCCGTGCTCAAGTTTATCTTCAATAAAAAGTTGAAGAAAGTGTTTATTTTGGTTAAGTTTAATCATTTGCTTGGATAAGTAGGAAAGGAAATCGTGTAAAACGGCGGAGTTTGAAGGAAGGAATTTGATCCTCTCTACAAGATCCTTCAAAGGCATTCCTGTAGAATAGTCTTCTTTTAGTTTTTTAAAGGCATTTTCGTCTCTTAAATCAAAGTTAATTGTAGGAATGGGAAGAGAAGAGAGAAATTGTTTATTAGCAGAAAAGAAGCTCCCTCTGAATGGAACGCTTCCAACCTTAAACCTCCAATCAATGATTTTGGAGTTTAAAACAGATAAAAGGAAGTAATGACTATACATTTCGTCAGTTTTCAGAAGTATCCCATTGACATCAACATTATCAAAATAAAAATTTCCCTCTTCGTCAAAAAACACTTTTAACCTATCACATAGTCTTGGCACACCAAATTTTGGCCTTTCATGTTTATCAAGATTCTGAGTTCTACCCAATCTATACCAGTCATCACCATCAAACTTTCCTCCTTCCCTATTTCTCAGTTTTCTCTCATGCTCTTTCAAATATGCCCATGTTTTTGGATATTTTTTCTCAAATTCTGCCTGTGAAATTAACTCAGCCCCACCGCCGGAGAGCAGTTTGTAGGGGAAGAGCAGAAGTTTTGATGATGGTTTCACAAAGTATCTTTCAATATCTTCACCAGATATAAGTGGTTTAAGCAAATCTTTCTCAAGCAAAAACTCTTTTCCAGAGGCTTTTGAAAAAACCTTATAAAAATCCACTTCTGAAGAACGTTTTTCTAGTATGTAAATGTTATCAGCACTGGTTTGGATACCAACAATTATTTTTTCTACAAATGCTTCTAAAGTAAGAGAGCGTCTTTCTATCTTTTGCAAAATGTTCATCTCTTTACGAGGCAATAGTATCCAAGGAGAGTTACCCATTTTGTTAGGATCAACTTCGTATGTAATTGCATCAGAATTTAAAAGCCACTCTTCAAGTTCTTGTACAGAGAGAGACGGAGCTTTTGCGATTAGTGCTTTTTTTCTATTATGTCCAGAGAGGAAAAGAAGACCTGTATAAGTGGTTTGTTCTGGAAATATCTGGTTGTCTCCAAAATCAATAAATTTGAATAAGTAATTGCTAATTAGTCGTCCCTGAAAAACTCTGTTTTAGCTTCCAACCGGCCCCAATTGCTTTTCATATTGCTCATTCCAGATCAAGACAAAAAGAGCAAATAAAAATCCTACCGCCTCCCGCATCCATTTTTT
>JAMOPI010000020.1 GCA_027064585.1 Candidatus Desulfofervidaceae bacterium
CTGTCAGAATGGCCATGGCCCAGGCGGTAAAACCAAAAGGGGCTTTTTTACTCCTAGACGATCCCTTTTTGACCTGTGATCAAGGGCGCACCTTGCGTCTATTAAAGGTCATAAAGGAACTTGCCCGGCAGTGCCAGATCATTCTAGCGACCAAGGAAACGTGGTTAAAGGCCTTTTTAGAACAGGAAGTAAACGTTATTACCTTAAATGGGTGATTTATTTGGGACATGGTAAGAAGAGGATTGAGGACTCTTACTACAGTAACTACAGACGGTGCGCCTGGTTTGATAAAGGCAGTGGAGGCTGTTTTTCCAAAGAGTTTAAGGATAAGATGCTGGTATCATCGTATGCAGAACTTTTGCAGTAAAGTGCCAGAAGAGATTTGGCCAGAGATAAAAGCAGAGATTATGGCCATAAGGGATGCGGCTGGATACGAACAGGGGAAACAACTGGCCTATGAATTTATTGAAAGATACAAAGACAAATTTCCTTCTCTTGTGAGGGCATTTAAAGAGGATTTGGATGCCTTACTCAATCACTTAAGACTTCCATTTAGACACAGGAGATACGTAAGGACAACGAATTTAGTAGAAAGGAGCTTTGAAGAAGAACGTAGGAAGACAAAGGTAATTCCATGTTTCTTGACAGAGAAATCAGCCTTAAAATTAGTCTTCTCAGTTCTTAGCCGAGTACATTAAACTATAAAAGTAATGGAGAGCAATCCAGGAGTTCCCTCCTTGCCTCTTCCCCATTTTTAGGCTAAAAATTTAGTCTAATTCATAACAAGAGGTTTAAATGATTTACGGCATTGGTATAGATGTTGTTTATATCCCTAGGGTAAAAAGGATGTGGCAGCGGTGGCAGCAGCGTTTTTTAAGGCGTATATTTACCCAGATTGAAGTTGATTATTCCATGCGCAAGAAGTCTTTTCATTACGAGCTAGCCGCGCGCATTGCTGCCAAGGAAGCCTTTGCCAAGGCAGTGGGGCTTGGCTGGAGAGAAGGGCTGAAGTGGCGAGATATAGAAGTAGTAAACCTACCAAGTGGTCAGCCAGTGCTTAATTTATATGGACGAGCAAAGGAAATTTGTGAAAAAGAAGGCATTAAGGCCAGCTTTGTTTCTCTTACCCACGACCATGACTGCGCTGCGGCTGTGGTAGTACTGGAAAGATAAAAAGGAGGTAAACCCATGAAACTTGTTACGGCCAAAGAGATGAAGGCCATTGATCGGTTTACGATAGAGGAAGTTGGTATTCCTGGCGTTGTACTTATGGAAAACGCTGGCAGGGGGGCGTTTAAGCATATCAAAGAGTATTTTTTAAGGCATCTGCAAGAAGCGGTTATTGGTGTGCTCTGTGGGAAGGGCAATAACGGTGGGGATGGATTTGTCGTCGCCCGTTATTTGCACGAAGAGGGTTATTTAGTCCACACCTTTCTTTTTGGAAAAAAGGAGCAAGTAAAGGGAGAAGCAGCGGTTAATCTAAGAATTGCAGAGAAACTTGGCGTGCCAATTGTAGAAATTTTAGACGAAAATAGGTGGCGTGAGGCAAGGGAATATCTAATTGCCTGTGATTTGATTATAGATGCTATGCTGGGTACGGGTTTAAATAGTGAAATTCGTGGTTTGATTAAAGAAGCCGTCTCTTTTTTAAATGAAACCTTTCCTGGTCTCATTGTCTCTATAGACATACCTACTGGTTTAAGCAGTGACACAGGCCAGCCCCTTGGTGATGCGGTAAGGGCCGATTTAACTGTAACTTTTGGTTTGCCTAAGGTAGGCCAGATTATATATCCTGGTGCCCATTATGTGGGCAATTTAGAGATTGTAGATATTGGCATCCCGCCCCAGGTCATTGCTACCTTTGACTTAAGGCACCACTTGGTGACCACTGATGATATAAGGGACATCCTGCCGCCACGTCCAGTAGACATGCACAAAGGCAAGGCTGGGCATGTGCTTGTGTTGGCTGGTTCTCCGGGTAAGACCGGGGCGGCTACACTGGCCTGTTTAGGAGCCCTTAGGGTAGGAGCTGGACTGGTAACTTTAGGAATTGCAAAGAGTTTAAACCCTATCTTAGAAGTAAAACTAACTGAAGCCATGACCCTACCCTTGCCTGAAACCGAAGAGCAAACTTTGACAAAAGAGGCATGGGATGAAGTAAAGGCTTCAGGCGTTCGTTATAAGGTCATTTGTCTTGGTCCTGGTTTGAGTACGCATCCGGCCGTAAAAGAATTGGTAAAAAGGGTCATCCTAGAAGCAGAAACACCTTTAGTAATTGATGCCGATGGTTTGAATGTCTTGGCTGGAGACTTGGACGTTTTAAAAGAGAAAAAAAACGATATCATTCTTACTCCTCATCCAGGTGAGATGGCACGTCTGGTAGGGCTTTCTGTACCAGAGGTACTTAAAGACAAACTTACCGTTGCTAAAAGATTAGCAACTGAATATGGCGTGATTGTGGTGTTAAAAATGGCCCGTACCATCGTGGCCACCCCAGAGGGTGAAATCTTTATCAATTCTACTGGCAATCCGGCCATGGCTAGTGGTGGAGTTGGAGACGTTTTAACCGGCGTCATTGGTGGGCTTTTGGCCCAAGGTCGGCCAGCCAAAGAGGCCGCAGTTTTAGGTGTTTTTTTGCATGGTTTGGCCGGTGATCTTTGGGTAGAAAAAAGGGGAAGAACCGGCCTTTTGGCTCAAGAACTGGCCGATTATCTTCCCAAGGCACGGGAGGTAGTAGAAAAGGGCGAAGAAGAATGAAGCATGTTTATCAGTTTACCTATTTTGCCGCTACGCCTGAAGATACCTTAAAATTAGGGGAAGTTATTGGTCAAAGGGTAAAGACAGGGGATGTTATTCTTCTTTGTGGAGGCCTAGGAGCAGGCAAGACCTGGTTGACAAAGGGTATTGCCAAGGGATTAGGGGTGCCTTCTTCCTATCCCATTACCAGTCCTACCTTTACTTTTGTCCATGAATATCCAGGACACATTCCTCTTTACCATATTGACCTTTATCGGTTGGAAGGAGATATAGATTGGAACAGCCTTGGTTTAGAAGAATACCTTTATGGTAATGGGGTAACGGTAATTGAATGGGCAGAGAAGCTGCCAGTTGCTTTTGTGCCAGAGCGGTTTTTAAAGGTAGAGATTTTGTTTTATAAAAAGGGCAGAAAAATTAAACTTAGCACCAATATTGAACATCTAAAACAGATAGGATATGATTTAAAACTCATCAAAAGTTAATTAGAGAGGGTTACCGCAATGCTTATTGTGCAGAAATACGGTGGAACTTCGGTAGGTAGTATTGAGCGCATAAAGAATGTAGCTAAACGCGTGGCAAGTTATTTTGATAAGGGACATAAGTTGGTAGTCGTTGTTTCAGCCATGGCTGGACAGACAGACAGATTGATTGCCTTAGCCCATGAGGTAACCGATGACCCTGATCCACGGGAGATGGATGCGCTTTTGGCGACAGGAGAACAGGCTTCAGCTGCTCTTTTAGCCATGGCCTTGAAGGCCATGGGATATCCAGCTACTTCCTTAGTGGCCTTTCAGGCTCGTATTTTAACGGATGATGCCCACGGTCGGGCCCGTATAGATGAAATTGACTCTTCCCGGCTGCAAAAGGAGCTTGATGAGGGCAAAATCGTCATTGTCGCTGGTTTTCAGGGTATTAATAGTCAAGGAAATATCACCACCTTAGGAAGGGGAGGCTCGGATACAACGGCTGTGGCCTTGGCCGCAGCCCTTAAGGCCGATGTATGTGAGATCTTTACCGATGTAGAAGGAGTGTTTACGGCTGATCCTAGAGTATGTCCTCAAGCGAAAAAGATTGATCGTATTTCTTATGACGAAATGATGGAATTGGCTAGTTTGGGGGCAAAGGTTTTGCAAATTCGGTCGGTGGAATTTGCTAAAAAATACAAGGTGCCAGTACATGTGCGTTCATCTTTTAATGAGAAGGAGGGAACAATGGTCGTAGAGGCTGATGCTGAAATGGAAAAAATCGTTGTCAGGGCGGTTGCCCATGATAAAAACCAGGCCCGGATTACTATTAGGGGAGTTGTTGACCGTCCTGGTATTGCGGCACAAATCTTTGACCCCATTGGGCAGGCAGGAATTATCGTAGATATGATCATTCAAAATACCAGTGAAGACGGGATTACTGACATTACCTTTACTGTACCCAAGGGGGATTTTAAAAAGGCCTTTAATATTGCCAAAGAAGCGGCTAATAAGATTGGGGCCGAAAGGGTATTGGGAGATGAGCATATTGGTAAAGTCTCTATCATCGGTGTAGGCATGTGCAGTCACTCAGGAGTGGCGGCCAAAATGTTTAAGGTTCTGGCCCAGGCTGGGATAAATATTCTGATGATTAGCACCTCAGAGATTAAAATTTCATGTGTGGTAGATGAAAAAGAGGTAGAACGGGCAGTTAGGGTATTGCACGAAGCGTTTATTGAAGAGGGATAGAGAGATATTTAAATTTAAAGAAGAGGAAAAGAGGATAAAATATGCCCAAGGTAGAAATTTATGATACTACTTTAAGGGACGGAACGCAGGCAGAAAACTTTAGCCTGCAATTAGAGGACAAGTTAAGAATTGCCCAAAGATTGGATGAACTAGGCGTGCATTACATAGAAGGAGGGTGGCCTGGATCTAATCCTAAAGACGTTCTTTTTTTTAAGGAAATCAAACAATACCACCTGAAAAATTCCCAGGTTGCTGCCTTTGGCAGTACCCACCACCCTAAACATCGGCCTGAAAACGATCCTAATCTTAAGGCCTTACTTGACGCTAAGACAGAGGTTATTACCATCTTTGGTAAAACTTGGGACTTACATGTCAGAGATGCCCTTAAGATTTCTTTAGAACGTAACTTAGAAATTATTTATGATTCCCTTGCCTATCTGCGTCCGCATGTAAAAAGGCTCTTTTATGACGCCGAACACTTCTTTGATGGCTTTAAAGACAATAAAGAATATGCTCTGGCCACCTTAAAAAAGGCCATAGAGGCTGGTGCAGATTGCATTGTGCTTTGTGATACAAATGGAGGGACCTTGCCCTTTGAATTGGCCGAAATCATCACGCAGACAAAAAAGGAAATTCCAAACATTGTCTTTGGCATTCATGCCCACAATGATGCCGAGTGTGCCGTGGCCAACAGCCTTATGGCTGTCCATTTAGGGGCCACCCAAGTGCAAGGCACCTTAAACGGAGTAGGCGAGCGGTGTGGCAATGCCAATCTATGCTCAATTCTACCGGCCTTAAAGTTAAAAATGGGAATTGATTGCATTTCCGATGAGCAGTTAACGAGGTTGACCTATGTTTCCCGCTATGTTACCGAGTTGCTTAATCTGCCTCATCCCTCTTATATGCCTTATGTCGGTCGTAGTGCCTTTGCTCATAAAGGCGGCGTCCATGTTAGTGCGGTGCAGAGAAATCCAAGGACATACGAGCACATTTCGCCAGAAAAAGTGGGTAATGTAAGAAGGATCTTAGTATCTGATCTGTCGGGAAAAAGCACCATCTTAAGTAAGGCCAAAGAATGGGGTATTGACCTTGATAGTACTGATCCTAAAGTAGGGAAAATCTTACAGGAGCTTAAAGAGCTAGAAAATCAGGGACTTCAATTTGATATTGCCGAAGAGTCCTTTAAATTGCGCATGTATGAGGCTGAAGGGAAGTTAAAGAGAGATAATTATCTGCGTCTTTTGACCTACCGGGTGCAGGATTATAACACCTTGGACGGCCGGCCGGTGGCCGAGGCTGAAGTCTGGGTAGAGGTAAAAGGGGCAGAACGACATGCCATTTCTTTAGGGCAAGGACCGGTTAATGCCTTGGATAAGGCCTTACGCAAGGCCCTTGAGGAATTTTATCCTTATCTGAAAGAAATGACCCTTGTAGACTACCGGGTGCGGGTACTGCCTGGGACCTCTGGCACCGAAGCTAAAATCAGGGTTCTAATTGAGTCAAAAGACAAAGAATGTGTCTGGCGAACAGTGGGGGTTTCACACGATATCCTAGAGGCTAGCCTTAATGCCTTGATGGATAGCATTATCTATAAACTATTTCGGGATGAATTTAAAAAGGAAGAATGTTAATTTATATTCCGCAAAATTTGATGTAAAATAAAATTGGATTTTTCTGCCTTCCAACTCCGAATAAAAAGTCAGCGCCGAAGCGAGCGAAGTCAAGATTGGCTGCCAAATCCCGCAGGGCTTGCCCTTGACCGCATGAGTGAGAGGAAGTGCTACAATTATAATTGGACTTTGAAGGGAAAAGTCTCTACAAGTTACATGGAATTATGAGATTAACTTTAAGTTTTAAAGCTCTTTATTGGGAGAAAACGTCAAACTACAAAATATTATCGCAGAAGCCATAGAGAGGTACCTATACCCATTTTTACGAAGTATTTAAATTCTTGACAAAGACTTTAAAACAGGAGGATAATACTTAAAACTGGCGTTAATAAGCACATAGATAAATTCTGAAGTTTGGCGTTTGAGGACAGGAGGATAGTTGTAAAATTGATTGTCTTTCTGTAAACAGATATTTTATTTTGGAAAAATTTTCTATTTAGGGAGGAGGAAAATGGTTGAAAGAAAAGAGGGTAAGTTAGGTGTGAAATTCAACGGTCCCAACTTTAATCTTGATTTTAATATAGAAGCTTCAGAGAGTTTTGTTAGAGACTTGGCTGAAAAGACATGGGATTTTCTAGAAAATAAGCTTATTCCTTTTTTACAAACACAATTAAAAATTGAAAAAAAAGTAAGAATATCTCAAGAGTCGGGTGGTGAAAGGAAAAAAGAGAATAAAGAGAACGAAGTAAAAGTTCCAGAAATAAAACCTAGTTTAGAATCAAAATTACCATTAGAAGAAACTAAAAAGTTTGAATCTAAAGCAGAATTTCAACCAACGCGATTTGAAGAAAAGAAGGTTACTGATCTAGAACTGCGGAAATTTTATGACAGAAAAAGACCAAAAACAAGGATTCAGAAATTGCTGGTCTTTGCCTATTATCTGAAGCATTTCAAGAATAAACCTGAGTTTACGAGCAATGATATTAAGCAGTGTTACCAGAGTATAGGTGAGAAGCTTCCTCCTAGGTTTACCCAGGATGTTTACGATGCTATTTCAAAATATGGGTATGTAGAAAGAGGAAATAAAAAGGGACTGTATCGGCTTTCGGATAAGGGAGAACAGGCAGTGGATGTAATGGGTATGGAAGATTAGGCTTTATTCTGGTAAATTTGGCCAACTTTACAGTTATCTGGATTTAAATTTAACACCTGTGTTGTTCTCCACAGGCGTTTTTATTTGGGTTTCTTCTTAAAAACTGGACAAGATAAGTAAAAATAGAAAGGTGTTAAAGTGGTCCCAAAATCCGCGGTTGATTTATAGTATTCTGCAAAAATTGGTGAATTTTCCTTTTTCCTTCTGGCCTCAAAAAGAAATTTGCGCCGAAGCGAAGGCGCTATAATTATGATTGGGCTTGAGGAAAAGATAAATGCCTTTTACCCTTTAGATAAAAGGCGTTTTTTAAAAAAATCGCTTTATTACAGCCCACTTGTGGGCTCTATTGAAGGGCAATTATGGATTTTGGGACTTTGCCTATATTTTAATGATGCTATAATAATCTGTAAGTTTCAAAATAAAGATGGTTGTCTATGTTGAACCTTTTAAAGAATAAACATATTTTACTTGGTATTACAGGTAGCATTGCGGCTTATCGGATGCCGGACTTAATCCGGCAGTTGCAGGCAAAAGGGGCAAAAGTCAAGGTCATTATGACCAAAGGGGCACAGGCCTTTATTACACCCCTTACTTTTTCAGCCTTAACTGGACATCCAGTTTACACCGATGTGTTTCATTTCTATTCTGAACATCCAATCATCCATCTGGACTTAGCGCGTTGGGCAGATATCTTTGTCATCGCACCAGCTAGTGCTGATGTTATTGCCAAGCTAGCCCAAGGTATGGCTAATGATCTTTTAACCAGCACTGCCTTAGGTTGTTCCAGACCTATTCTTGTTTGTCCTTCCATGAACCCTAACATGTATTTCAAGCCGGCGGTGCAGGCAAATCTTCGCCGTTTGACGCAAAATGGTTTTTATGTTATGCAACCAGCTAAAGGCAAACTTGCCTGTGGCACAGAAGGGCAGGGGCGGTTACCAGCCATAGAGGATATTATTGCTCGTATAGAGATGTTCTTTTTCCCCCAGGATTTGAGAAGATACAAAATATTGGTTACTGCCGGGCCTACCCAGGAAGCCATTGACCCGGTGCGCTTTATCACCAATCGGTCTTCAGGCAAGATGGGCTTTGCGATTGCCAAGTTAGCAGCCGCTAGGGGGGCAGAGGTCATTCTAGTTAGTGGTCCTACCCAATTGAGACCACCTTATGGAGTTAATTTTATTTCCATTACCACCACACAAGAGATGAAGGAGGCAGTCTTTGAATGTTATCCAGAGGTAGATGCCGTCATTATGGCTGCGGCGGTGGCGGATTTTAGGCCTAGGTATACACCTCAAAAGATCAAAAAAGCCGACGGCCTTGCCCTTTATTTAGAAAAGACAGAGGATATCCTTTCCCTTTTAGGTCAGTACAAGAGACATCAACTTTTAGTAGGATTTGCTGCTGAGACCGGTGATCCCTTAGCAGAGGCTAAAAGAAAGCTTGAACAAAAACGCTTAGACCTTATTATCGCCAATGATGTTACCCAACCTGGAGCCGGGTTCGGCACAGAGACCAATCAAGTAACCCTTATTTATCGTAACGGTGTACGGGAATGCTGGCCTTTAATGTACAAAGAAGAAGTGGCCATGCGTTTGTTGGACAGAATAAAGGGGCTTTTATGCCGGATGTGTTAGAGGAATTTAAAAAGTATCTTGAGTTTTTGCCCAGTTTAGGGTTTAAAGAAGTTTATCTATCTTTTCAAGCAAAGGAAGTTTTTGCCAAAATGCGTTCTAAAAAGGAATTATTGGAAGAAATTAGGCAAAAATTGGGTGATTGTAAGCGCTGTAAACTTTACCAAACGCGTCATCATATTGTCTTTGGTGAAGGTAATCCAGAGGCCAAATTAGTCCTTGTCGGCGAGGCCCCAGGCAGGGAGGAAGACTTGCAGGGCAGACCCTTTGTCGGCGCAGCTGGTCAGCTTTTGACCAAAATGCTTAAGGCGATTGGACTCTCACGGGAAGAGGTTTATATCTGTAATGTCATTAAATGCCGCCCGCCTGGCAATCGTAACCCTCAACCCGACGAAATAGAGGCCTGTTTACCCTTTTTGTTAGAACAACTTAAAGTTATTAACCCAAAGGTTATATGCACTTTGGGCAGTATTTCTACCCGTACCCTTTTAAATACCAATACACCTATCTCTAGACTGCGGGGACAAGTTCATCAATGGCATAGTATAAAACTCGTTCCCACCTTTCATCCAGCCTATCTTTTACGCAATCCTGCTCAAAAAAGATTGGCCTGGGAAGACCTACAATTAATAAAAAAGGTGATAGAAGAATGAAGAAAGACAGTCTTTGGCAAGTTGCAATTCCAGAGATAAAAAAATACTGGTCTTATATCTTTGATCTTCTTCCTTTTGCTATTACTGTCCTTGATAAAAACTTTATGATTTTAGAGGCCAATCAGAGTACGCTAAACCTTTTAGGACTTCCCAAGAAAGAAGTAATTGGTAAGCCTTGTTATACTTTATTTCATTTAACTACCGCTCCACCAGCCAAGTGTCCTTATAAAAGGATGTTGGAAACAAGCAATTTTAAAAAGACAGAGCAGGAGATGGAGGCCCTAAATGGGCGAAAATTTAAAATTACGATTATTCCTTTGCTTAATGAAAAGGGGAAATTGTTTAGGGTTGTTCATGTCGCCGAGGAAATTACCCTCTATGAAAGGACCCTAGCCGCTTTAAAGTACCGGTTGCAAATAGAAGAAGCATTGGCTCAGGTTTCAACCCTTTTAATTGCCAAAGGAGAGACCGAACTTAAGACGGTATTAGGCATTATGGCCAAACCTATCAATGTTACCCGTGCTTTTATCTTTCAGGCCCAAGGAGATAAGGGGAGTAAAATTGCCGAGTGGTGTGCTTCAGATGTGCTACCTTTAATAGATAAACTCCAGAATTTGGATCCAAAACAGTTTCCCTGGTGGATGAAAAGATTTAGACAAAATAAAGAGATCGTCATCACAGATGTTTCAACTTTGCCACCAGAAGCAAAGGCAGAAAGAGAGTTATTAGAGAAATACGGGGTGAAGTCTTTGTTGGCTGTGCCTATTTATGCCCAAAATCAATTAATCGGAGTCTTGGGATTTGATGACATAAGAAAACCGAGAAAATGGTCAGAAGAAGACATAAAATTATTAAAAACAGCAGCCAGTATCTTGGGCAGTTTTATAGAACAAAAACAAATGCAAGAGGCCCTAAAAAAGAGTGAGCAAAGGTATCACGAATTAGTAGAAAGTTCGCCTGATATTATTTATAGTCATGATTTAGAAGGAAGATATACTTCCATCAATAAAGCCATAACTGAAATTTTAGGTTATTCTAAAGAAGAGTTTCTTACTAAAAGGATGGAGGACGTTATTGAGCCGGCCTATTTAAGTTTGGCCAAAGAAAAGATAAAAGAAAAGCTAGAAGGAAAGGCAGAGATAACTACTTATGAACTCCTTTGCCGGAAAAAGACAGGAGAGCCTGTCTGGCTAGAAGTAATTTCTCGGCTTAAAAAAGAAAACGGTAAACCAGTTGGAATTATGGGATTTGCTCGGGATGTTACCCAACGTAAAAGGATAGAACAAGAGCTTATTAAAACCCAAAAATTAAAATCCCTTGCTACCTTAGCCGGTGGTATTGCCCATGATTTTAATAATATTTTGGCTGTGTTGCTTAGTAATATCTCTTTGGCTAAATACCATGTACAAAATGATCCAAAGGTGCGTGTGTATCTAGAGAAGGCCGAAAAGGCATGTCAACGTGCTAAGGGATTAACCCATCAGCTTTTAACATTTGCCAAAGGTGGTGTTCCGGTAAAGAAACTTATGGTCATTTCGGAGTTTTTAAAAGAAACAGTTAATCTTTGTTTGCATGGTTCTAACATAAAAGCAAAATTTGAAATTGCTGATAACCTTTGGCCTGTAGAAATAGATCCAGATCAAATTTATCAGGTTATTGCCAATCTCGTCATCAATGCAAAAGAGGCTATGCCTGAAGGAGGTATTTTAAATATCAAGGCAGAAAATGTAGTCTTGTCGGATAAAAAAACCGTACCCAATTTGATGCCGGGGAAGTATGTCAAAATTTCTTTTATTGATCAAGGACCGGGCATTCCTTCTCACCTTTTAGACCGGATATTTGATCCTTACTTTACCACCAAGCCAAAAGGAAGTGGTTTAGGATTGGCAATTGTATATTCTATCATTCAAAAACATAAAGGAGCTATTACTGTTTCTTCTGTTTTGGGAATGGGATCTACTTTTGTCATTTACTTACCTGCTAAGGAAAAACCTCTTAAAAAGAGGGTTGAGCATAAAGGTGAAATTAGGAAAAGAACAGCCAAGATTCTCATTATGGACGATGAGGAAGAAATCAGAAAAGTCTTAAGTGAAATGTTAAAGATATTAGGATATAAGATTGTTGCCGCTAAAGATGGAAGAGAAGTTTTTAGACTGTATAAACTCGCTAAAGAAAAGAAAGAACCATTTGATTTGGTGATTATGGATCTTACAGTTCCAGGAGGAATGGGTGGAAAGGAAGCCATTCGGCTTTTACAGGAATATGATCCTCAAGTTAAGGCGATTGTGTCTAGTGGATATTCAACCGATCCAGTTTTTGAAAAATATCAAGCCTACGGTTTTAAAGGTATTTTAAAAAAGCCTTATCGGCTTGAGGAGTTGGATGAGGTGATAAAAGAGGTGTTGGCCAAAGAAGAGTAGTTTTTAATCTTTTCTTTTGGCAAAAATTATTCCTCCCACAATCATTGCCATTATGGCAAAGAGTTGGGTTACGGAAAACCTATCAAATATGATTGGCCGTGGATCTCCTCTAAAGAATTCAATGATGAATCGTTGTAGTCCGTGCAAGAAAAGGTAAAGGCCGAACACAGATCCATAAGGAATGGTAGGGTCTAAAAGGCGGGCGGTAAAAAACCGCCTTTGTAGTTTAATTAGAATAATGGCTATAATGAAACAAGCAAAACTGTGATAGAGCTGCGTGGGATGTAAGGGAATGCCAACAGGGGCAAGGGAGTGGGGGTCTTTAAAGACTACAGCCCAAGGCACATGTGTAGGTCTACCATAACAACAGCCGGCTGAAAAACAGCCTAAACGTCCAAATCCCTGGGCTAAAGCTAACCCAGGGGCAACTAGGTCGGCTGCCTGCCAAAAGGAAAGATAGCGCTTCCGTAAAAAGATGATCCCTACAAAAAGACCTCCTAATATGCCTCCAATAAACACAAGCCCTCCTTTCCAAAGGGCAAATATGTCTAGAGGATGGTCTAAAAAGTAGCGAAGGTTATATATTACATATACTAACCGTGCTCCAATAATGCCTCCCATTACACACCAAAAGGCAAGATCAGAAACAATAGAGGGAGAAATCCTTTCTCGTTTGGCCTCACTCATAATAAGAATCATGGCTGCAAAAAAACCAATAGCAATCCACAGGCCATAAGTGTAGATGGTAAACGGACCAATATGAAATAAAATAGGATGCATCAATTTTTCTCCTTTAGCATTTTTAAAGCCAGCAAAAACATGCCAATGGTAACCGCACTATCGGCCACATTAAAGGCTGGCCAATGATAATGCTGCCAGTGGCAATCAATAAAGTCAACTACATTACCATATAAAAGCCTATCAGTAAGGTTTCCCAAGGCTCCACCTAACACTAAACCACAACCCAGATTATTTAAAAAGGAAGGCCTTGTGTGCCAAAAATAATAAAGGATAATTCCAATAACCACCAGATTAAAAACAATGAAAAAGATTTGCTTCCCACTATTTGCTTCTGCCCAGAGCCCAAAAGCAATGCCAGTGTTACGAATATGAACAAGATTTAAACAGGACATAATCTTTATTACCTTGGTATAAGGCGGGATGTATTGTTTTATTAACAGCTTTGTCCCTTGATCCAACACCCAGATGGTAAAAACCGTTATAAAAAAAAGCCATCTCTTTTGCATTTAAATCCGCCTTAGTTTTTCTTTGCCCTTAAGTATAAATGCGTATTGCGTAAATTCTCCATCTCAACTTTTGCGCTTTTCCTTATAACAATATCTTAATATACGCCTTCTGGCGGAGTTGTTCTAGCCAGCGTTTATAACGTTGTTCTACTTTCTTTTTATAAAGAATTTTATAAATTTGATTTTTTACTTCTGCTAGGGGCTTATCTGGTGTTTTTCTTTTTTCTACCAATTGCACAAGCTGATACCCTACATCTGTATCTAGCCAGGGGGTTACTTCGCCAGGTTTAAGTTTCTTAACAGCGTTTTTAATCTTTGGGGCCAGTTCCTTTTCTTTAAGCCAGCCTAGATCTCCTCCATCTTGAGCGGTTGGGGCCTGGGAATATCGCCTAGCTAGTTCACAAAAAGGAACGCCTTCCTTTAACAACTCCAAGATTTTCTTTTGGATTTTCTTTATTTGTTCTATTTCAGTCGGATCCTGTGGTTTTAAGAGCAAAATATGCCGTAGATGGTATTCTGTATATCCCTTGTATTTATCTTTATGCGCTTCATAATATTTTTTTATCTCTTCATCCGTAACTGTAACTTTTCCTTGCACTTCTGAAGCCAACAGCTTTGACTTGACAATCTGTTCTTTTAACCACTGTTTGTATTCTTTAAAAGAAATCCCGTTTTTGGCCAGGTCTCGCTTGAGGTCTTCTAAGGTTGCTCCATTCTGGACCAAAAGCTCTTTGATTGCCATATCAATCTCTTCTTCACTTACATGGATGCCTAACTTTTCTGCCTGTTGTAGGGCTAGCCTGCTATTAATCAAATCCTCTAAAACCTTTCTTTTTACTTCTAAAGGCGGATTATCCTGATGCGTTAAATAGTTGGTCATTTCATTAAGTTCGGAAAGGGTAATCACATCATCGTTTACAATGGCTACAATACGGTCTATAACCTTGGCCGAAAGGGGAAGGATATAAGAAAAAAACAATAAACACATTATAAGAAAATGCAATATTTTACGCATAACTATCCTTTTTGGATATTATTTTACCTTTGCTCCTACTTCAATATCGCCATCTATGGTGGTAAGCACCATTTTTTCGTTAAAAGAGGCCGCCAGAATCATACCCTCTGACAGGACTCCTCTAATTTTAGCTGGTTTCAAATTGGCTACCACCAGTACCTTTTTCCCAATTATCTCTTCTGGTTTATAGGCTTTGGCAATACCTGCGACGACCGTGCGTTTTTCTTCACCTAGGTCTACCTCTAACTTAAGTAGTTTATCCGCATTAGGCAATTTTTCTGCTTTTATGATCTGTCCTACCCGTATATCTAAACGGGCAAATTCGTCAATGCTGATCTGAGGTATTTTCTCTTTTTTCTTTTCGGTTTGTTTTTCTTTTTTATGCCTTTCTTTTCTTGGGAAAAGGGCCTTAGGTCTGACTACCTTTGTGCCTGGTTTTAATCCTCCCCATTTAATGCCTTCCTCCCAAGGAGGAGTTTTTACACTTAAGGCCGCTTCTATTTTTACGGCCGTTTCTGGCATAACTGGGTGCAGGAGAAAGGCGATTAGGCGTAAGCCTTCGGTTAGGGTATAAAGCACCGTGTGTAGCCTTTCTTTTTTGTTTTCCTTGGCCAATGCCCAAGGAGCAGTAGTGTCAATGTATTTGTTTAGGGTGTTGATAAATTCCCAAAGATCATAAAGGGCCTTGTGAAAGGCAAAAGCCTTCATGTTTTCCACATAACTATTAATCGTCTTTTGGGCCTTTTCTTTAATAGCTACCTCTGCTTCACTGTCTTCTCCTGGTTCTGGTACAATGCCTTCATTGAACTTTAACATCATTGTCAGAGAACGATTGATCAGGTTGCCCAAGTCATTGGCCAGATCGGCGTTATAGCGTTCAATAAAGGCCTCTTCGCTAAAGTTGGCGTCTAGACCAAAGGTCATTTCTCTTAATAAGAAATAGCGAAAGGCATCGTTGCCATATTTGGCCGTCATTTCTAAGGGTGAAACTACATTTCCTAATGACTTAGACATCTTTTGTTCTCGCACATTCCAATAACCATGCACATGTAGGTGTTGATAGGGATCAATACCGGCGGCATGGAGCATAATGGGCCAGTAAATGCCATGCGGTTTTAAGATGTCTTTGGCAATGATGTGGTTGGCTACAGGCCAAAACTTTTTAAACATCTCTCCGTCTGGATAACCCAAGGCTGAAAGGTAATTGATAAGGGCGTCAAACCAAACATAGGTAACGAATTCTTCATCAAAGGGTAGGGGAATCCCCCAGGTAAGACGTTTCTTGGGCCGAGAGATGCACAAATCTTCTAAAGGTTCACGCAAAAAGCCTAAGACTTCATTTCGGTATCTCTCTGGCTGAATAAAGTCTGGATGGGCATGGATATAGTCAATCAACCACTGTTGATATTTCCTCATACGGAAAAAGTAGTTTTCTTCTTTTAACAAGACCGGCTCGGTTTTATGATCCGGGCACTTGCCATCTACCAATTCCTTTTCGGTCAAAAAACGCTCACACCCAAAACAGTATTTCCCCTCATATACACTGCGATAAATCTCACCTTTCTCATAAAGCCGTTGCAAGACATATTGCACAACCTTCTTATGGTAATCATAAGTGGTGCGGATAAATTTATCATACTGAATGCCCAACTTTTGCCAGGTTTCCTGAAAACAGGCGCTAATTTCGTCTACATATTCTTGGGGGGTCTTACCTAACTTTTGGGCAGCCTGGACAATTTTATCTCCATGTTCATCTGTGCCTGTTAAAAAGAAGGTTTCATAGCCTATAAGCTTATAAAAACGATTAACCGTATCTGCTATAATTGTTGTATAGGCATGGCCTAAGTGAGGCTTGGCATTTACATAATAAATAGGTGTAGTGATATAAATTCTTTTATCCATTTCTCCAACCAACCAAACTGTTTTTAAAAACAGTTTGGGCGAGGGTATTTATATTCCGCCCTTTGTGAGTGCCTCAGCCCTCGCTGGCGGTTTTTGAGACACTCGGCTTCTTTTCAAAGACTTCCCAAAGCTTTATTTCTATGTTTAAAGTATAAAGCTTCAAGGTTTCATCCCAATTAAACACCTCTGGTGTAGTATATTTATCGCCTTTTAAGTAGAATCTCTCTATAATGTCTCCTTCAGGATAGACAATGATGTATTCTTTTACCCTACAGCGCTCATAAAGGTTCTTTTTTTCGCGTTTGTCTTTAAGCAAGGTTGAGGGTGAAGTTACTTCAATGATTAAATCAGGAGCACCTTGAATGTTATCCTCTGTTATCTTCTTTTTATCACACACCACAAACACATCTGGTTGCACGACATTATACTCATCCAACACTACATCCGTAGGCGCAATGCCTGTGTAGCAGGGATTATTAGGATGAGTCTTGATCTGAAGATAAAAGTTTCCTACAATATTTTGATGCTTAATCTTAGGCGCAGGACTCATCGCATAGGCAACACCATCAATAATTTCCCACCGCTGGTCATCCTGCCAGGTTAAATAGTCATGATAGGTAAATAGCTGTTCGGCCTTTTGCGGAAGGGCCATAAAGACCTCCTATAAATTTTCCCCCTTAATACTCTCACGCAATTTTTCTACTGGAATTTCTATCTCTTTTCCTTCTTCCGTTTCTATATACACTGACTGCCGTGGTAAGTTATATCTGACGACTTTACCTTCCAGATTGTCTGTCTTCACTTTTTCCCCTGCCGATGGTAGTCCCTCTTTGAAACTTTGATAGAGAGGGCATTCATAGGCAAGACAACACATGAGACGTCCACATAAACCAGAAATCTTCTCTGGATTAAGCGAGACATACTGTTCTTTGGCCATCTTCACAGAGACAGGTGAAAATTTTTTTAAAAACAAACTGCAACACAGCTCTCGTCCACACGGTCCAATGCCGCCAAGCATTTGTGTTTCGTTTCTTACCCCGATTTGCCGCAATTCAATCCGCATCCGAAAACGCCCTACTAGATCTTTGAGTAAACCACGAAAGTCTACACGGCCATCGGCGGTATAGTAAAAAATTAACTTACTTCTGTCAAAAAGACATTCTACCCGTATCAGCTTCATTTCCAGACCATGGGCCTTGATCCGCTCTAAGCAAAATTGAAAGGCCGTTTTTTCTAAAGCGGCATTTTTGGCGTTTTGGGCTAGATCCTTTCTTGTCGCCTTTCTTTCAATCAAGGGGAGAGAAGAGGCAAAAGGGATGTCTAATACTTCTATCACTCTCCCTAAAGACAATCCCTTTTCCAATTTAGCTAAAACATAATCTTTCTCCTTAATTAGCTCATCGTCAGTGGCAAACTTATAAATGTGGTTATCTCCTCTAAACTTTACCCCAATTACCTTCATCAGTTTAAACTCCGTTTCTTCTTAAGATAAAGCCAAATGTTCCAAAACCAGCCTTTTTTGGACATTTTGTCTAATTAGTTTCTTTGCCTCCTGCAATAATTCTATCTTCTTTTGGATCTTTTCTATAGACAAACTTTCTGCCAGTGTTTTTAATTCCGTGGCCAGGTCTTGGTTAATTAAAATTTCGTCTATTCCCTTTTTTAGGAATAACATGTCCCTTAAGAGGCCTTGATATATGTCAAAAAAAGAGAATAATTGACGTTGATCTTGGTAGTTTTTAGCCAATTCTTCTACAGAGGCCAGTAGTTCTCTTACAGAGACACCAGATCTTATCCACAAAAGCGCTATTTTCAATTCCTCTTGTTTTTCTAACAACTGCATGGCCTTACCTAGGCTGCCTTCGGCGAGGGATGCTATTCTTGTTGCCTCATCCTCTTTTAATCCTTTCTTTTTTAACACTTTCTGAATAATTTTTAAAGGCAGGGGCCGAAACCGCACGATTTGACAACGAGAGACGATAGTCGGCAGAAGTTGGTTCTTGTCTTGGGCAATGAGGATGAGGGTAGTGTTTAAGGGCGGTTCTTCTAATGTTTTGAGAAAGGCATTGGCCGCATCTGGGGTCATAGCCTCGGCGTTGTCTATGATGACCATTCGCTTTTTGGCAAAGGCAGGTTTAAAGGAAAGGGTGTGCTGAATTCTTCTTATCTGTTCAATCTTAATCGTCTGTCCTTCCGGTGTTACCACCAAGACATCAGGATGAGTGTCTGCGTTTATCTTTTTACAACTGGCGCATATTTCACAGGCATCTCCGTCCTTTAGGGTAAGACAATTTAGAACCTTGGCTAGGTTTAGGGCAAATAATTTCTTGCCAATCCCTTCTGAGCCAACAAAAAGATAGCTACTGGCCAAACGCCCCTGGGCCATTGCCCTTTTAAACCAGGTGATGACTTGATCTTGTCCTAATATGTCCTTAAAGGCCATATTGTTTTATCCACTCTCTAATTTGTATTTGGATGTTTTCTATTGACTGGGTGGCATCAATGACTTTAATACGTTCTGGTTCCATTTGGGCCAGGCTTAAAAAACCCTCCCGCACCCGCTGATGAAAGGCCATTTTTTCCCCTTCTATCCGGTCCAAAGAACGCCCTCTTAGCCTTTTAAATCCTACCTCTACAGGGCAATCTAACAAAAAGGTTAAATCAGGTTTTGGCCATTTAAGCTGTTTAAAAAGGTTATTTACCCATTCAAACTCTAGGCCCCGGCCATAACCCTGATAGGCTAGCGTGGAATCATGGTAACGATCGCAAAGCACGATTTTGCTTTCTTCTAGCCCTGGACGGATGACCTTTTCTACATGTTCGGCCCGCTCGGCTAGATATAGCAGAAGTTCTGTTTCTTTTGCCGGTGAAAAATTAGGAGAAAGTAAAATTTTTCTTATCTCTTGACCTAGAAGCGTACCTCCTGGTTCATAAGTTACACAAACACTATGTCCCCTTTCTTTTAACCAAGGGGCCAAAAGCTTAATCTGGGTGGTTTTGCCACAGCCTTCTATACCTTCAAAGGTGATAAAAAGGCCTACCTGTTTAAGGGAAGAAAGATGGTACATGTGGTGCCTTTATTCACCTCACTTTTGATCTTAATGTTACCGCCATGGTCTTTAATAATGCGATAGGAGATCGTTAATCCCAATCCAGTCCCCTTCTTTTTGGTGGTGAAGAAGGGATTAAAAATGTCTTTTAATTTTTCTGCTGGAATACCACAACCGGTATCAGCTATCTCTATACGCACAAAATCCCCATTTATGGCGGAAGTTACCTTTAATCTTCCTCCTTTAGGCATGGCCTCAATGGCGTTTTTGATAATGTTGATCAAGACCTGTTTTAAAAGTTCTGGGTCTACAGAGATAGGAGACAGACGGTTGTCTAGTTCTACTTCCACCGTTATGTTCTGAGCCTTAGCGGTGTCATCAAATAGCGAAACGGTTTCTTTAATCAGTTGATTTATATTTACAATCTTTTTCTCCAACTTAATCGGTTTAGTAAAGTCACGCACATCACTTAATAGCTTTTCTAGGCGTTTTACTTCTTCCAGAATAACCTCCAACTTTTTTTGGGCCGGTCCTTCTATATTTCTTATAAGTTGCTGGGCAAAACCACCAATGACGATAAGAGGGTTTTTAATTTCATGCATCAGATAGGAAGCCGTTTGCCCCACGGTTGCCAGTTTTTCG
Source organism: Candidatus Desulfofervidaceae bacterium (assembly GCA_027064585.1). Lineage (GTDB taxonomy): Bacteria > Desulfobacterota > Desulfofervidia > Desulfofervidales > Desulfofervidaceae > JAGHCL01. The sequence continues at coordinate 19,796 of JAMOPI010000020.1, forward strand.
GCTTGTAAGAGGCGTTCTTCCATTTCCTTACGCCGGGTTTGATCACGCATAATCAGGGTAAAAAAGTGCTTGCCTTTAAAGGAAAATGGAGCCACAGAGGCGCGCACAGGAAACTTAGTGCCGTTCTTTTTTATGCCAGTAACAGTGATAGGTTCTTCCTTTGTTTCTTTAAAATAGGCGTAAAATGCCTTTTCTTCCGCTGGGATTAAGGTTTTGATATCTAAGTGTATAAGCTCATCCTGGTGATAACCAAAAACCTTAGCAGCTGCCCGATTGGCCTGATGAATGTGTAGGTTATCATCTAAAATGATGATGGCATCGCGTGCGGTTTCAAAGAGACTGTAGAACTTCTTTTCTGTCTCTTCTAAAGCAAAACTACATACCATAAATTCGGTAATATCCCGCTGTATGACCACGGCTTGGGCAGGTTTAGTTTTGAGATTTAAAGGATAGAGGGTTACTTCAATATACTTCCCCGTGTTATCTTTTTTGATTGTGTAAAGACGACTTATCGGCTGCTTGTTGGTAAATACATCTCTTAAAGGACAAGGCCCTTGCATGGTGCAAGGTTTACAGAAAAAGATTTCCTCAGCTATCTCATAGCATTTTCTTTTCTTTATTTCTTCCTTACATAGGCCTGTTTTTTCTAACACAGCCTTATTGGCAGTAATGATATTGTGTTCTTCATCAATGACTAAAATGTAGTTCTGCATGCAATTAAATATGTTTTCCCAGAAGATATTGGCCTGCTTTAAGGCTTCTAGGGCCTGCTTGCGTTTTTCTTCAATCTGAAAGATGTCCCAAAACAACCGTGCGGTCACATGATCCACAAGTTGAATATGCACTGGCTTAGTCCGGGCAATTTCATGTAAGACATCATCTCTTCCTGTCAATTCAATGATGAGATAAAGGTCAGGGATGCGATAAAGATCCTTATAGTCAGTGGTTGTAAAAAGGCCCTTCTGTTTGGCATAGATAAATCCCGGTGCCTTTGGATTAATATCTGCCACACCGATTACCCTGGCCCTGAATTGGGTGAAGATGTCTGATTCAAACATCTTTAACACCGCTAAGCCGCCTGGCCCTCCTCCTACTAAGGCCACCTTTAAGACATCTTTTTCAGCCATTAATCGTTTTCCTCCCTACTAGATACTTTAACGATGGTTTTAACGTTGCCTCTAGGGTTAAAGTCCCCAATAACCTCTAAAAAGCGAGGTTTTAAAAGGTTATAAAGATCAGTATAAATCCGATTAGTTGCCTCTTCGTGAGAGATGTACTGGCTGCGATATTTGTTTAGATAAAGCTTTAAGGATTTGAGCTCTACGATATATTTATCTGGAATGTATTTAATGCGAATGGTGGCAAAATCAGGATAACCAGAACGCGGGCAGAGGCAGGTAAATTCAGGAAAGGTAATTTCTATGGTGTAATTTCGGTCCGGATAGGGATTGGGCCAGGGCTCAAGTTTGGCCTCAGCAATGGCCTTTTCACCGTATTTTAGTCCTGCCATCGTTTTACTCCTTAAACGGCTGTCTTTTTGGCCTTGGTGAGTTTAGTTTCAATCTTTTCCTGCATGCGTTTGATCTTGTCATGCTTGATATATTGGGCGGCCTTTTGGGCAAATTTGGCCGCATCCTTGTATTTACCCCAGCGGATGTAATCATTAAACCGCTTTTCTACCCGTCTTATCGCTTCATCAGTGGTAACTTTAAAGGCTACCATAGAAATCAACTTTTGGGTTTTCCCTCCACACCGGGGGCAGACAGGTAGGGGATCATTTACTCCCTGTAACTTTTCAAACACATACCCACATGACTTGCAGGCAAATTCATAAATGGGCATGGCCTAATCCTCCTATTATATTTCATACAAATCCTCTTCTTCGTTTGTCCATATTTTTTTCTAAATTCTTTTGTTGAAGTAAAAGCCCCTCCTTTGTTTCTTTTCTTATTGATTTCTGTTTTAAAAATTCGGCGAAATCTATTACTTCCTGTAATAATTCATTTGGTAATTCAGTAATAATTTTAAGGGCTTCCTCTTTTAAAGTATGTATTATTTTCCCTCCTTTATCTCCTTAAATGTTTCTCTAGCACTCTCTATTGTTTTTTCAATATCTTCATCACTATGGGCCAAGGAGACAAAAGATGCTTCGTAGGCCGAAGGGGCAAGATAAATACCTCGTTTTAACATGCCGTAAAAGTACTTCACAAACATATCGGCATTGGTCTTTAATACACTGGCATAGTCCTTCACTGGCACTTCTGGTTCAAAGAAGAGGGAAAACATAGAGCCAATTTGATTTATCTGTAAGTTAATTCCTGCCTCTTCGGCTGCCTGTTTGATGCCCGCCGTCAATTTTTTTGTCTTTTCCTCTAATGCTTCATACACCCCAGGTCTTTGCAATATCCTTATCGTAGCCACCCCTGCAGCCATGGCCAAAGGATTACCTGAGAGGGTACCTGCTTGATAGACTTGTCCTTCTGGGGCAATGCAGGTCATAATTTCCTTCTTGCCACCATAAGCTCCTACGGGTAACCCTCCACCAATAATCTTGCCCAGACAAGTTAAGTCCGGTTCTATGCCATAATAAGCCTGCGCTCCACCAAGGCTTACCCGAAAGCCAGTAATAACTTCATCAAAGATAAGCAAGCTGTTATATTGCTTGGTAATTTTTCTAAGTCCTTCTAAAAATCCCTCTTCAGGTAAAACTACTCCCATATTTCCAGCCACAGGTTCTACGATAACACAGGCAATCTCATTTCCTATGCTTGCAAAGGTTTCTTCTACGGCCTTCAGGTCGTTGTAGGGTAGAGAGATAGTATGCTTAGTCAAATCTGCTGGCACGCCTGGTGAGGCCGGAATACCCAAAGTAGCCAACCCTGAACCGGCCTTTACCAAAAAGCTATCGGCATGGCCATGATAACAGCCATCAAATTTAACTACTTTGTCCCTCCCTGTATATGCCCGCGCTAGACGCACTGCACTCATGGTGGCTTCGGTGCCAGAATTAACCATACGCACCTTCTCTATTGAAGGAAAACCCTGTACAACCAACTCAGCCAACTCTACTTCTAATGCGGTCGGGGCGCCAAAGCTTGTGCCCTTTTCCGCCGTGGTCTTAATGGCCTCTACTACCTCTGGGTGGGCATGTCCAACAATCAATGGCCCCCAAGAGCAGACATAATCAATATATTCATGACCATCTACATCATAAATCTTGGCTCCCTTTGCCTTTTCAATAAAAAGAGGCGTTCCACCTACCGAACGCCATGCTCTCACAGGGCTGTTTACCCCTCCTGGTAAAAACACCTGCGCGCGCTGCCAGAGTTTATCTGAGTTAGACATAAATTCCTCCTTTTGACATATTTTGATTGAATAATACACCAAAAAGAAGTTTAAGAAAAGCAGGGATAGGGTAATACGTTATAATTACCTATCCGAAGTAAGAGCCAACAAATAAAGCCAGAAATGACAAGAAACAGGAATGAATATTTGTGAAATCTTTTTACCATTCCCTTCCTCTGGCAAAGGCGTAAAGCAATCAAATTGGCCAAAGAAGCAATCAAGGTGCCATTTCCACCGACATTTACCCCATAGGCAAGCACTAACCAGTTATGAGTAAAAGAGCTACAGAGAACGGCAGTTGGGACATTGCTGATAATCTGAGACAGGAGGATGGAAGAAAGATACAAATGTAAGGGCCTATTTACCCTTAAGAGGGCAAAAAACGATTTAATCCAAGGCAGAGTAGCTACTAAATTAAGGTCAACAAACATAAGCATAAAGAGCAAAACGAACTTCCAGTCACTCTGTTTGACAATGGTTGGAAAAAAAGTGAGATAGACCAAAAAAATAGTAATAAACGCATAATAATGTAAGTTTAACTCCAAGGCAACGATAAAGGAAAACAAGCTGATGAGGGAAATAATCAGGAGGGAAAGATGTTTAGAAGAAACCCTATTTGGATGAGGATGAAGAAGATGTGGCTTAAAACAAATTATCACCATTATTGTCAATAAAAGCAATAAAATCAAGGTTAACGGTAGCATATTATAGAGAAAGACCCAAAAATCTATGTCCCAGTGGTGCCAGATAAAGAGATTTTGGGGATTGCCAAAAGGGGTAAGAACAGAACCTACATTGGCGGCAATGGCTTCAAAAATGATTATTTTAGAAAGGTCGTTTGTTAAAATGTCTTGAATGCTTAAGGTAACAGGAACAATGATAAATAGGGCAATATCATTGGTAAGCAAAGAGGCAAAAAAGGCCGTCGTAAAAATAAGGGCCAAGGTAAGAGATCTTTCTTGAGAAAAGCGTTGTAAGATCCGATAGGCAAGGCTATCAAAATAGCCAGATGTCTTAAGCCCTGTTGTAATAAGCAAAAAGCCACTGAGAGCAGCAATAGTACGCCAGTCTACATAATTAGGTAACAATTTAATAGGCTGGGGGAAGCAAAAAATAAGCCCTAGAAAAAGGAGGCTAAAGGTCAACAGTAGCCATTCTTGTTTAATCCACGTTTTAAAAAAATACATAAGACAGATGGTAATCCTTATATTTTAAGCCCACTATACCAATTTTTAGACTGGCCGAAAAGGTGATTGTTCAAAATTCTTCAAAATCCGCAACTGATTTTTTAATAAGGGCATTTTAGACAAGAAAAAATAAAACGGAGACATCATTATTCCTCCTTCTAAAAAATTATATTCCAGGACCTCGCTTATACGGTTAAGGATTTTCACTTGCTACTCGCTATAGGCCTGCCCTTTGGGCAGGCGGTGCCCTTCGGGCTTGCCCTTGACCGCCAAGCGAGTGGAGGCGCTATAATTATGATTAGGCTTGAAGAAAAAGTAAGCATGTTTTCACCTTTTAGGTGAAAGGCGTTTTTTTAAAAATCGCTTTATGATAGGCAACCTATGCGATTTTTGAAGGACAATCACGGATTTTGGGAAGGGTTTGGGAGAATTAAAACGTTGACAAATCAAGAGTAAAGGTCTATTTTACCCTAAAATTTTAGAGAGGGGGATTTTTTGAATTCAAAAAGGTTAACCATTCCATATAAAATTGCTACCTTCAACGGATGGTTTAAAGAACCCGTCTTGCGGTTTTTTTATATATATCTCCTTTTTAACCTCTTTTTTGGCCTTTATGAAATTGGCAGGGGTAGCCTTTTAGGCCAATGCTATCTAAATATGGACTTTAAGTGCTATTTATTCCAGTTTGCCTTTAGGAGCCACTGGTTCAGAGAATCACTAATCATAATTGGGGTTCTTCTCTTGCTTGAATATCTATTTAATCATTTTTTTCATAAAAATTTATCTATTATTCCCCCAAAATGGAAAGTCAATTTATTTATTACATGGTTTAAATGGGTGGTTCCATTTTTATTAATAATACAATTATATTTTACCTTTAAGCTTTATGGAAGCATCTATAATCACCACATCCCTCTATGGAAATGGGAAAGTCCATTTTGGTCATTGATGCACCCTATGTTTGCCGCATTGCCTACCTGGGTATATAAGTTTTTAGACATTGTTTATGTTCCGATTTGGGGATTTGCCCACTGGATCTTTCTTTTTGTAACTATATCGTCAAATGAGAAATTAAAGAGGAGGCTTTTTGGGGTATATGGCTTAAGTCTCATGCTATTTGGAATATTACACTGTCTATTTCCTGCCATTTCTCCTATTTATGCTGCTAAGAATTATTTTAATTATTTACCTGATAAGCTCTTTAGTTGGCACTATCACAATCACTGTTTAGAACAGGAGAGGCTATTTTTGACCAAAGGAGTAGAGGCATTTAGCCTACTGAGGGGAAAGGCAATTACCCCTATTGCTGCCTTCCCCAGTTTCCATGTAGGCTATGCCCTTTTGTTACTCCTCATGGCCCGTGAATTCTCTGATAATTGGCTGGTTCTAATGTCCTTCCTTTTTCTCATATTTATTATTTTAGGTAGCCTTATCTTGGGCTTTCACTATGTAGCAGATGACCTTGTTGGCGTCATTGTTGTCTATCTTATCTATTCTTTTATAAGAAAGACAGAAGAAAAAAATAGCACCTCCTGCTCAGTGTAAACTTTGTATAAAATACCCATGACGTTTTATGTTAAATGGGGTAAAATGTCTATAAAAAAGGTGTTGGGAATGCTCAAAACTATTTTCTTATCTAAGGAAGAATCATCTACTTTAAAGTCTCTAAAAACAGTTTTTTCTTCTCCTTCTAAAGAAATTCCTGAAGAATATGATTTGTTGGAAAAAGGGCAGTATGTGGGCTCTAACATAGATGAGGTTGCTCAATTGGCTCTCCTCTTACGGCCATGGGTTAAACCAAACGCCCATGTATTAGACTTAGGGAGTGGAGATGGTAGGGTTGTCTTCACCTTAGCCATTTTATGGAAAAATGTATACATAACCGGTATTGAGTATAATTCAGCCCTCTTTAAATACAGCCAAAAAATAAAAGAAAACATTAGCCCAGAGCTAAAGAAAAGGGTAAAGTTTTTTAAAAAAGATTTTTTAGAAGAAGATTTTGGCCTTTACGACATTATTTTTTACTATTACTGGGGAACTTGGGAAGAAGATAAATTGGTAGAAAAATTAAACAAAGAGGTAAACACTAAAGCCCTTTTAATTCTATATGGACATGGAATGGATAAAACAAAGCTAGAAAAGAACTTCTTGCAGGCCTATAAATTCATTGAAAATCCAGAAATAGAGCCGTTTGCGTGTATTCTAGTAAAAATTTAGGTTTTTAAACAAGATCTTAAAACAAAAGTTTCTCTTAACCGCTTGCGCAATACCTTCTATTATATCTTACAGTTACTAGAAAGGCAAATGAATTTGTTAACCCAAAATCCGTGATTGCCCTTCAAAAACCCCACAAGTTGCTTATCATAAAGCGATTTTTTAAAAAATACCTTTCACCTAAAAGGTGAAAAACATTTATTTTCCCTCAAGCCCAATTATAATTATAGCGCCTTCGCTCGCTTATGCGGTCAAGGCCAAGCCCTACGGGTGGCCTTCGGCCAGCCTTGACCGCGCTCGCTGCGGCGCTGACTTTTTATTTGAGGTTGGAAGGAAAAAAGGAAATTTTCTTTTCCCTTTCTCCTTTCACAACTTCTTTTTTGCCCAAGGCCGAGTGTGGTCAAGGGCAAGCCCGCAGGGCGCAGCCTGCGCCAAAGGCGCAGGTCGGAACGAACGTAGTGAGTGAAGCCCCTTGACCACCTAACGAGGCCTTGGCGTATAATTTCTGTAAGGAAGGAGATAGGAAAATTCATTAATTTTTGGAATACTATAAATCAATCACGGATTTTGGGGTTAAGCAATCACCAAACTTAAAACGCTATCACCAACTCTACCTTTCCGTTTTTTGCTGGCAAAGTAATTTTATAGGATACAGGTAGCTTTTTTACTTCAAAACTTCTATCTTTTAACTGTTCTATTTTGATCTTGAATTTTTGAGCTATTTTAAACCTAATTTTGCCTTTTGGCGTTTTAAACACCAGCATTTTACCGTCATACCAAAACGGATATGCTAGCTTTTGGGTAAACCTGAAGCTACCTTTTTTCTTATAAAATTCAAGGTAAAGCATATAAATATGCCCTTTATAATGGGTAATTCTAGAATTTGAAAGTTTGTATTCTCCATCAGCAAAACCACCTATAAAGTTGAAATTTGCCTTTGCTTTTTTAACTGTGAAATCAACGGTTTTTGCTAGTTTTTCTTCTTCAAGAAAAAATTGTTCTATATTTTCTGCCTTGACTATACTCACAATTCCCCACATGACATAAAAGAACAATATAATTGAACTTATAAGGAATTTCATTTTTCTTCTTACAGTGGTAAACACTTTTTTATTTTAGCATCACCGTTAGCCTGGTCAAGGCTGGCAGAGTTTGTTTACCAGTTCTTTAAGACGACACCTTAAAGACGCTGATTGGTATAATTTTAAGTGTAAAAATTTATTCATAAAAAGGGATAAACTGTTTTGTCCTTTAATTTTTAGAAATGGTTAGTTGATAAGGGATAGTTTAATAGTAGTAAAATTTTGGGGTGAAATGGAAAGTAGAGGGAATAAGGGATGGCAGAGCTTACAATATAGAGTTTAGCCCTCAGATTTATTTTATCTGAACCATGTGGGATATAAGTTACGACGGCCGGCTGGCAGCAGACGGTGGATTCTCGACTCAAAATTTACCTGAGCGAAAAATGGCAATAAGGAGCAATATACCCATAATGCCAGCAATGGAAAAGCCTAAAAGACCTATGGCAGGAATGCCAAAGAAATAAGGAGGCGTATTGGCCAGGACGATAAGAGCCGATCCTACAATAAGGGCGGCTACGATGATGGCAAAGGCAAGACGGTTACTGACTTGATCTTGTTTGGCAATGAAATCTTCAAGATGTTTATGTTCAAGCCTGATCTTAAATTCTCCCCTTTTAAAAAGCCTGACAATTTCCCTGATTTCTTGAGGTAATTCCTGCAAAAGGAAGATAAGCTCTCCCAGTCCCCTTTGCCACCTACGCGCCATCAGAAAGGGATTATACTTTTGGGAGACGATTTTTTTGATAAAGGGCTTTATGTGCGTGATGGCGTCAAACTCAGGGTCAAGGGATTTACCTAGCCCTTCTAGGGCTACTAGGGCTTTATTTAAAAGAAATAGATCAGGGGGAATTCTTAAATGGTGCCTTTCTACGATAGAAAGCACCTGCCGAAAGAGGTGCTTTAATCTAATTTGTTTAAGGGGCACACCATGATATTGATCCAAAAGCTCCCAGATATCTAGCTTAAGCTCCTTTAGATTTACGTTTTCAGCCGGATACAGTTTTAAAAGCCAGCGGGTAGTTTCTTCTACATCCTTGTCTACAAAGGCACGCGCAAGTTGAGCCAATGTGTCTTTAGTTTCGCTATCTATACGGCCCATCATACCGTAATCTAAAAAGCAGATAATGTTACCAGGCAAAATAAAGATATTGCCAGGATGGGGGTCACCATGAAAAAAGTTATATTCAAAGACTTGCTTTAGAATTAAATTTGCTCCGCGGCGGGCGATAAGACGACAATCATAACCGCTAGCCTTAAGTTTTTCAACCTCAGAAATTTTGATGCCGTCAATAAATTCCATGGTCAAAATCTTTTCCGTAGAATAAGCTCGGTAGACCTTAGGAACATAAATCGTGGTATCGCCTATAAAATTTTTGGCAAAACGTTCTATATTAGCAGCCTCAAGGGTGTAATCTAGTTCCTTAGTAATACTTTTCGCAAATTCCTTGACAACACTTACTGGGTCATACCATTCAGCTTCTACAATATGCCGCTGTAGTAGCTTGGCAAGATAGAGCATAATTTCTAAATCTATTTCTATTATGCGTTTAATGTGGGGACGCTGTACCTTGACCGCAACCTCTTCTCCTGTTTTTAAGCGGGCCCGATGCACTTGTCCCAAAGAGGCGGCGGCAATAGGTTTTTCTTCAAAGAAGGAAAAAATGACCTCTAATGGTTTTTTTAATTCTGATTCAATGATTTCTTTAACCTCGGCAAAGGAAAAGGGTGGTACCTTGTCCTGAAGCTTAGCCAATTCTTCTGCCAAACTTGGAGGGACAAGGTCAGGACGGGTGCTTAAGAGTTGTCCTAATTTGATAAAGGTAGGTCCAAGTTCCTCTAGGGCCAACCGGATGCGTTCATAACGGGTGAGGTGAGAAACTTCTGTTTTTTTGTAAAAGAAACCAATACCCTTCTCAAAAAACTGATAAAGACGAAGCTGACCCAGAATATCACCAAATCCATACTTAATCAGAATGCCTAAGATCTGCTGATAACGCCGGAAGTGCCGATAGGTACGGGTAACTGTATGTAGTTTTCTAAGGGATATCATTTATCCTTACTTAATGTCTCCAAACACCTCTCAATGGCCTCTAGCCGCTGCATGATTTCTTTTATTTCCTCCTTAGAAGGTAAATCAAGCTTACGAATGGCTTCCTGCACAAGGGATTCTACTTTCTTTTGTAATTCCTGCTGGGTCTCTTCGGACTTGTTCATAAGTATTTCTATAAATTCTTTCCCTTCTTTTTCTGAAATTGTTCCTTTTTTTATTAATTCATTAATTATCCCTTCGGCCTTTTCCTTAGTCATAAGGGTCAAACCAAGCCCTATAAAAAATCCCTTTTTTAACATTTCTAGCATTTTTACCTCCTCCGCTTTTTTTTTAATAAATAAAATAACACATCCTGTTTTAAGAAGCAATGAAGAAAAACTTTGGGATGCGTGATGTGTAATGTGTAATGTGTTGAGTGTTTTTGAGAAATGTAGATGTAAGTCGGTATAATGGTAAAGTAATGACAGATTTAAAAGCTTGCCCTAAATAAAAATAGTTGTTATCCTTAATACCATGCATATAGAGATTGAAAAATTGGTTTTTGGTGGCTGGGGATTGGGAAGAGTAGGGGGAAAGGTTGTCTTTGTGCCCTATGTCATGCCAGGGGAGGTGGTAGAGGCAGAGATTGTGGCCGAAAGAAAGGACTATGCCTTTGCCGAACTAAAAGAGGTTATCTCTCCTGCCCCAGAAAGGCAAATACCGGTTTGCCCCCACTTTGGTTTCTGCGGGGGGTGTGATTATCAGCACATTCCGTATGCGCTTCAACTTAAATTTAAGAAAGAGCAGCTTAAGGAAGAAATTACCCACATCCTGGGGCAAGATATTGCTTCTGTAATAAAACCAATTTTGCCTTCTCCCAACGCCTTTTCTTACCGCAATCGGCTCAAATTGAGAGTAAAAAGAGAAGGATACCAGGTTAGACTTGGTGCTTATAAAAAGAATACCAGAGAATTTATCCCTATAAATGACTGTCCGGTAGCAGAAGAACTTATTCGCCAGTGTTTACCTGTTCTGCAAACGGTGTTAAGCCAACATGCGGCCATTGCCACACAAATTACAGGGGTAGAAGTGTTTTCTAGCCAGGACGAAGGCAAAGGATTTATTGTCTTTAAAACCCTGATAGGGATAAATAAAAAGCTTCTTGTGAATATGGCCGAAGAATTGATGTCTTCTTTGCCTTTTTTGAAAGATGTCCTTTATGAGCACATGGCATTTGTCTATCCCCGTTCTTTATTTGAGAAGGGTTACACGCAAAGTGGGCTATTTTATGAGGTAGAGGGGTTTAGACTTATTCGCTATCCTGGCACGTTTTTTCAGGTAAATACTGGACAGAATAAAAACCTCGTAAGATATGTAAAAACACTGCTTGCACCTGATCGGAAAGAAGAAATTTTAGAACTCTATGCCGGTATTGGTAACCTTTCTCTTCCGCTGGCTAAGGTCAGCAAAAGGCTGGTAGGGCTAGAGACAAATTCCTTGGCCGTGAAAAATGCCAATTACAACGCACAGTTAAACAAGGTAAAAGCTATATTCAAACGGATAGATGTAGAAACGGCCTTAGAAGAATTCTTAAAAGAAGATAATGCCTTTGATCATCTTGTCCTTGATCCACCTCGCACTGGGTGTATACGCTCCCTTAAAACGGCATTGAGCCTCTTTCATCCGCACAAAATTGTATATGTATCTTGTCATCCCGCCACCCTGGCCAGAGATCTAAAGTTCCTCCTAGGACAAGGGTATCAGTTAAAGACAATTCAACCCTTAGATATGTTTCCCCAGACACAGCATATAGAAACAATTAGCCTTTTGACATTTGGCTAAAAAATCTAACTGATAACATGCGTTAGCAAAAAATAAATAACACCGTCAGGCTAATAACCACAAAACTTACACCTTTTACGCATCACCCATTTGCGCATTTACTCTTTCACACCTAATGCAATGTCTCTGATCCCTTAGGTTTTGCCAATTGTTGTCCTTTTTCCTGTACGGTCTTAAGATAATTGTCTACTTCACTTTCCATGTATTTAGCTAATTCATCCAAATCAGAGGTGTCCACAGGAAGGTCTGTCAGAAGAGAAAGGGCCTCTATAATCGCCTTCGTAGCCTTTGGATTTTCTATCTGGACGGTGTAAAAGGGAATTTCTCCTAAAAGGCAAATACACTCAAATCCCTTTTCCTGAGCCACTCCCAAAAGAGACCCATTCATACCGCTGATAGTTCCCCGTTTCATAGGCCGAAAGTTATATTGGCTGAGAGTGTTAATGATGTCTTCACTTGAGGCCACCGTCCAAATACCAGGTGTATCTTTATGGCTGATTTCTACCGGCATGGCTGCCGCGGTGATAATCCTTTTTACCCCATGTAAACGGGCAAACTCTAAGATAGTATTGGCAAGGGCATATTCCCTTCCAGGAACTGGTTGCGCCTCACCGATAAAGATAAGTAAAGACTTATCCTCTAGCTGGGAGTAATAAAATTCGTTTCTGGGCACAAAAATTGGCTCAATTAAACCTGCTTGAATAGAAATGCCAGGTAATTGAAAGAGTTCATCTGAAGGGATTACTGCTATCTTTTCCGTAGGTAAGTGTTCCTTAAGGTATTTACCCACACTCAGGGCGACATAGCCCATGCCTGGCCAACAGGCAAAAAGCACTGGCGTCTCAAAGTCTTTTTTAAATACCTCTATACTTAAACTCATTTTTCCTCCTTTTTTACCATTTATAGTATGCTGCCACTTCTGGCGTGTAGCGCTTTTCTGCTTCATAGATGACAAGAGGTGGCAAAACAGTTGTTTCTTCTTTCCCTCCTTTGATTGCTTCTACCAAAACAAAATTAGCCTCTTTATTCTGATAAGGATGCACAAAGCGCACTTTCTTTGGTTCTAGCCTATCCTCCTTTAATACTGTCAAAAGTCGCATCATCCGATAGGCTGGATAAATAAGATAAAGTCTTCCTTTTTCTTTTAACATAATTTTTGCCACTTGCACAACCTCTTTTACCGACCCTTTAAGCTCATGGCGAGCAATGGCCGACTCTAAAACAGGATTAATTCGCCCTGTGCCAAGGGCGTAATAGGGTGGATTGCTAACGATGACATCAAAAGTTTTTTTCCAGAGAAAATGAGGGACATCACGCATATCTGCCTGTATAACAGCAATTTTGTCCTCACATTGATTTAGCTCAATGTTCTTTTGGGCCAGTTGGGCCAATGGGCCCTGTAGTTCTACGGCGACAATTTTACCTACAGTAGGATATCTAAGGGCTAGGATTAAGGCAATAATACCATTACCTGTGCCCAATTCTAATACCCATTCTTTCTTTTTTATTTGCACAAAATGGGCTAAAATAAAGGTGTCTATGGCAAAACGGTAACCACGCTTGTGTTGATAGACTTTTAATTTTCCTCCTGCCAAAATGTCAAGGGTATGGTTTTGCCTAAGCATTAGTATTGAAGGTCATTAATTACCAGGCCGGTAAGTAATTTGGGATAAAAACAAGTAGACTTTCGGGGCATCAAATATGAAGAAAGCACTACTTCTTTAAGCTGTTCTGCTGGGGTAGAATTAAGTAAAAAGGCTAGCCTGTATTGGTTGTTACGGATTAATGCAATTGCCTTGGTGTTAGTATAGACATATTCAATAAAGTCTTCCTGGTTAAAGTGTTCCTCTTTAAGCCCTAGAATGCGTTTTAAAATAAGCTTGGTTAGCACCATGACATCTAGTTTTCTTAGAACTTCTGGCAATTGTGGTGCCCAAATTTCACTTTTTAACACAAAGATGTAAAAATGAGACTTGTCATCGCCACAATAACAGCCAATAGCCTGTTTTTGTTTTTTTCTTTTAAAAGTATGTAAGGCCTGCCAGAATTCATCCTCTTGGGTGTAGGTTTTGACTTCAAAAAAGTCCTTTATTCTGTCCAAAAATGTAGCCAAAGAAAAATTTGGCAGAGAATGCTGCGGAAGCAGACGGTGAATGGGCAAAATCGTCAGCTGATCGTCGTTTAAATTGCTTAAATACATAGAGACAAAATGAAAGGGAGCATCCTGAGAGGCATTGGGAAGCTCTTTTGCCATTTCTTCTTTATAGGCGAGGGCAGTGCGATAACGGTGATGACCATCGGCAATGATGACCTTTTTATTCTGCAGAAGCCTTTTTACCTTCTCAATCACTTTTTTATCTTCAATCTGCCAAACCCGATGAAGAACTCCCTCATGTTTTACGGAGATAAAAGGAGGTCTTTTTTGGACAATAGGGTTTAAAAAGGCAAAGACTTCATCTTCTGGGTCATCGTAAACACCATAAACCTGACTAAAGTTGGCTTGGGTAACCTTTAATAGCCTTAACCTTTCTGAAACCGTTTTAGAAAAAGTTTTCTCATGAGGTAGGATAATGCCCTTATCAAAAGATTCTATGCGCACGCGAGCAATAAATCCTTTTTGCTGCTTTCTTATCCCGTTGATCGTATATTCCATATAATAAGGGAAAATGGACTCTTGGGGGATAGGTGTTAAAATCTGGTCTCTTAACCACTGCTTATAATAGGCAGCTGCCTTTTCTATCCAATTCTTTTCTTTACCTAAAATTAAACGAACGATATTGTAAGGACTTTTTCTTAATAAAGCTTCTCGTTCATCATCTGTAATTACATCATAAGGAGGACTAATGACATCTTCTATCTTTACCTTGTCTTGATTATAAATAACTCCCTTAAACCCTCTGATTTCTACCATTCTTTGCTCCTTAAAACAGTGCGCTAAATAACATATTGAAAGAATTTTAGCAAGGCGTCAAAATTTTATTTCACTTCTTGACTTTCTCTTCCTGGCATGGTTTAAGTCACAATTTATGATGCATACTAAATTAATATTACAAGCCATTTTTTTAGGTATTTTACAGGGGGTAACCGAATTTCTGCCGATTAGTAGCTCTGGTCATCTAGTTATTGCTCAGCATTTTTGTCCTGAAATTGCCCGTTTTCCGGTAAGTCTGGATGTCATCCTTCATTTAGGCACATTGTTGGCCCTTTGTGTCTATTTTTGGAAGGATTTGATAGAAATGCTTTTGCATCCACGACTGGGTATTCCTGTTGTGGTTGCCACCTTTGTTACCGCAGGGGTGGTGTTACCCTTTAAAAAGATTGTTGAATCCTTTTTTTCTTCTCCCCAGCTAGCCTGTCTTATGTTATTTGTCACAGGCACCCTCTTGTTCATTGCCACGAAAAAGAAGGGAAATGACTGGGAACAAGTAAGAGTATTGGATGCAGTTAAGATTGGTTTGGCTCAGGCCATAGCGGTCATTCCGGGTATCTCTCGCTCTGGTACGACGATTGTGGCTGGGGTTTTATTTGGCCTTAAGGCAGAAACAGCCGCACGGTTTTCTTTTTTAATTGCCATTCCCGCCATCTTAGGGGCTGGCGTGCTTGAACTATCTGATTTGCACGGTTTCCCTTTATCTCTTCTTCTATCTTATTTTCTAGGCTTTCTTGCTTCATTTTTCTCTGGCCTATGGGCTATAAAGTGGCTCCTTAGGCTTCTTAGCCATACCCAAAATGCCCTTAAATATTTTGCCTATTACTGTTGGTTAGCAGGGATTATCTTTTTGATATTGATTAGATTTGTTTAGTTTCCCTTTGTTAATAAACCGTAAATGATGACTTGATTTTCAGCCTATTTGTGTTATTTAAAGTTTTATGGAGACCTTTATAGAGGATTTTTTACATTATTTGCAATATGAGAAAAATTTTTCTCCGCATACTTTACGCGCCTACACACAAGATTTAGAGAGTTTTATCTCTTTTCTTGAAGAAAAAGGCCTTAATTCTTTTAAACAAGTTACCTCAGAGCACATCCGTAGCTATCTGGTAGAAATGATGCGCCGTTATAAATGCCGGACGGTCAGCAGACGCCTCTCGGCCTTGCGTTCGTTTTTTAAATATTTGCTTAAAAAGGGCAAGATTGAAAGACAACCAACTGAGGCCATTTTTAATCCCAAGCTGAGTAGGAATTTACCGCATTTTCTTACCGTAGATGAGACCTTTGCTCTTTTAAAAACACCAAAAGAAGATAACGTTTTATCTAAGCGGGACAAGGCCATTTTAGAATTGCTTTATGCCACAGGCATGCGGGTAAGTGAGTTGGCAGGATTAAATTTGGAAGACATTGATTTAAAAGAGGGTATTATCAGAGTCTATGGCAAGGGGAGAAAGGAAAGGCTTGTCTTTTTAGGGGAGCCGGCTAAAAGGGCACTAGAGGCATATTTAAAAGAAAGGCCAAGGCTTTTACGAAATAACTCCAAGGCCGTTTTTTTAAGTGCGAAAGGCACACGCCTGACAACACGCAGCGTGCATCGTATTGTCAAAAAATACGGTATGTTAGGAGGAATTTGCAAAAACATTTATCCTCACCTTTTGCGTCATAGCTTTGCCACCCATCTTTTAAATCAAGGGGCAGATTTAAGGACTGTACAAGAGCTTTTAGGACATGCCAATTTAGGTACAACCGAAAAATACACGCATGTTACGGTAGAAAGATTGATGGAGGTCTATGATAAAACACATCCAAGGAGCTAAGATGATAAGAAGTACGACTATTTTAAGTGTGAGGCGGGATAATGTTGCCGTCATGGCCGGTGATGGCCAGGTGACCTTTGGTCAGAGTTATATTATGAAACATAAGGCACATAAAGTGCGCCGGCTTTACCAAGGCAATGTTCTCGCTGGTTTTGCAGGCGCAAGTGCCGATGCCATGACCCTGTTTGAAAAGTTTGAACAAAAGCTAGAGCAATATAATGGTCAGTTAAAACGGGCGGCAGTAGAGTTGGCTAAAGATTGGCGCACTGATAGGATTTTGCGCCGCCTTGAGGCCCTTTTGCTTGTGGCCGATAAAACATCAACTCTGATTATTTCTGGTAATGGCGATGTAATTGAACCAGATGACCCTGTCGCGGCTATTGGTTCAGGAGGTCCCTATGCCTTAGCCGCAGCGAAGGCCTTGCTTAAACACTCTTCCCTTTCTGCACCTGAAATTGCTCAGGAAGCCATGCAGATTGCGGCAAGTATCTGTCCTTATACCAATACTGAACTTGTACTTGAAGTCCTTAAATAAAGGAGGCCAAAAATATGTCTTATTTAACCCCTAAGGAAATAGTAGCTGCTTTAGACAAATATATCATTGGCCAGGACAAGGCCAAAAAGGCCGTGGCCATTGCCTTACGCAACCGCTGGCGGCGGAAACAGGTACCGCCTCCTTTAAGGGATGAGATTGCTCCCAAAAATATCCTCATGATTGGTCCAACAGGTGTGGGCAAAACGGAGATTGCGAGACGCCTGGCTGCTTTGGCCAATTCTCCCTTTTTAAAAGTAGAGGCCACTAAGTTTACTGAGGTTGGATATGTAGGGCGAGATGTAGAATCAATGATCAGGGACTTGACTGAAGTGGCTGTAAATATGGTCAGAGAGGAAGAAACAAAAAAGGTCATGGCCAAGGCTAGGGAAATGGCCGAGGAACGACTTTTGGATATTTTGTTACCCCGTCCACCTAAAACTCCTGTACCCGAAGAAGTACATTTAGAACTCGTACGCCGAGAAACAAACTATGATGCCGTAAGGGAGAAGATGCGGATTATGTTACATGAAGGAAAACTGAAAGATCGGTATGTGGAACTTGAGACGACAGAAAAGAACCTGCCCGTAATAGAAATTTTTTCCGTAGCCGGGTTGGATGAATTGGAGACAAGTTTTCGGGAAATGTTTGAGTCTATGATGCCTAAAAGAACCAAACGTCGGAAAGTGAAAGTGCCAGAAGCCTTAGAAATTTTGACTGAAGAAGAAGCACGGAAGCTAATAGATATGGATAAAGTGATTAATATTGCCAAAAAGCGGGTAGAGGAGTCAGGTATTATCTTTATTGATGAGATTGATAAGGTAGCTGGCACTGCCTCTGCCAAAAGTGGACCAGATGTATCACGGGAGGGTGTGCAACGAGATTTATTACCCATTGTTGAGGGAACAACGGTTAATACTAAGTATGGTATGGTGCGCACCGACCACATTTTGTTTATTGCGGCCGGTGCCTTTCACATGTCAAAACCATCTGATTTGATTCCAGAACTGCAAGGGCGTTTTCCCATCCGGGTGGAACTTGATCCCTTGGGACAAAAGGAGTTTGAACGCATTTTGACTGAGCCAGAAAATGCCTTGGTCAAACAATATAAGGCGCTTATGGCCACTGAAGGTATTGAGCTTGAATTTACCAAAGAGGCCATTGCCAAAATTGCTGAGATTGCTGTCATGGTAAATGAACGTACCGAAAACATTGGGGCACGTAGGCTTTACACCATCATGGAAAGGCTTTTAGAAGATATTTCCTTCTCTGCGCCAGAGATGAAGGGGCAAAAGGTAGTGATTACCCCTGAATACGTAGAGGAAAAGCTGCAAGATACAGTCAAGGATGAGGACTTAAGCCGCTACATCCTTTAGGAGAAAGAGATGGAAGACATTAAAAGACGGGCCGCGGTTCTTATTGAATCTCTTCCTTATATACGCGAGTTTTACCAAAAGACCTTTGTTATTAAATACGGCGGCCACGCCATGGTAGATGAAGAGTTAAAGCAAAACTTTGCCCTGGATGTGGTGCTTTTAAAATATATTGGCCTTAACCCCATTGTAGTGCATGGAGGAGGGCCACAGATTGGCGAGGTCTTAAAAAAGATGGGCATTCAGTCACGGTTTGTTGGCGGGATGCGGGTGACAGATGATGCTACCATGGATGTAGTGGAGATGGTGCTTGTGGGTAAGGTAAATAAGGAAATTGTCAATTTGATCAATCAGGCTGGTGGCAGGGCCATTGGTTTAAGTGGCAAAGATGGCTGTCTGATAGAGGCAAGAAAGATTGTGTTTAAAAATGAAGACTTGCCGGATAAGCCGCCTGAGATTATTGATTTGGGACATGTGGGTGAAGTAGTGCGGATTAATAAAGACATTTTAAGACTATTTGAACGCCCGCAATTTATCCCGGTCATTGCCCCAGTCGGGGTAGGGCAGAGGGGAGAAACATTTAACATTAATGCCGATTTAGTCGCCGCCAAGATAGCCGGTGCCCTTAAGGCAAAAAAACTTATTCTTTTGACGGATGTACGTGGGGTATTGGATAGTAAAGGCAACTTAGTGTCCTCTATGACTATAGAGGATGCAGAGCGATTAATTAAAAATAAAGTCGTTTCTGGAGGGATGATTCCCAAATTAAGGGCAGCCATAGAGGCAGTAAAAGAAGGAGTAGAAAAGGCCCACATTATTGATGGGCGTATTTTGCATGCGGTGTTATTAGAATTGTTTACAAGTAAAGGTATAGGGACAGAAATTGTGAGCTAAGGAGTTTTGCCATGGATTGGGTAGAAAAAGACAAAAAGTATATTATGAACACCTATCCCCGCCATCCCATTGTCGTCACCAAGGCCAAGGGATATAAGGTTTGGGATGAAAAGGGGAAGGAGTATATTGACCTTTTTGCTGGCATTTCCGTATGCAACCTTGGCCACTGTCACCCTGAGGTGATAAAGGCGGTAGAGGCCCAGATCTATCGGCTGTTTCACATTTCCAACCTCTATTACACCATTCCCCAGATAGAATTGGCTGAACTTTTAGTCAAACACTCGTTTGCGGATAAGGTCTTTTTCTGTAACAGCGGGGCAGAAGCCAACGAAGGGGCGATCAAGTTGGCCAGAAAATGGGGTAAACAATTTTCTCCTCCTAAATACAAAATCATTACCCTAGAAGGTTCTTTTCACGGCCGCACTTTAGGCACCATTGCCGCTACTGGCCAAGAAAAGGTCAAAAAGGGGTTTGAGCCGCTTGTACCTGGATTTGTGCATGTGCCTTTTGATGATATTAAGGCGATTGAGGCGGCCATAGATAAAGAGACCTGTGCCGTTATGGTAGAACCCATCCAAGGAGAGGGTGGGGTGCGTATTCCATCTGCCCATTATTTAGAAAGGATCAGAAGGATCTGTGATGAAGAAAACCTCCTTTTAATTTTTGATGAAGTGCAAACAGGCATGGGCCGCACAGGCTATCTCTTTGCCTATGAACATGAGGATGTAAGGCCTGACATCCTTACCCTAGCCAAATCTTTAGCCAATGGTCTGCCCATTGGGGCCATTTTAGCCAGGAAGGAAGTGGCTGAGGCCTTTAAAGTAGGTAGTCATGGCAGCACCTTTGGTGGCAATCCTGTTTCTTGTGCCGCCGCCAAGGCAGTAATGAAGGTGCTTACCGAGACAGAAATTTTGGAATATACGAGACAATTAGGAAACTTTTTGAAAGAAAAACTTGAAAAACTTAAAGAAAGGCACGAAATTATCAAAGAAATTCGCATAAGGGGACTTATGGTTGGGGTAGAGTTAGAAAAAAAGGCCGCTCCGATTGTAGAGGCCTGTTTAGAAGAAGGATTTCTTATCAATGCCGTGCAGGAAAAGGTACTTAGGTTTTTGCCGCCACTTATCATTGAAAGAGAAGCACTGGCTGCCTTTATAGAGGTGCTTGATGGTATTTTGGGAAGATTTTAAGGCTCTAAAAGAGGCAATTATTAAGTGTTTTCTTCCTGTTAAGCCTAAAAAAATCTATCTTTTTGGCTCTTTTGCCAGAGGAGAGGCAGATGTTTATAGCGATATAGACCTGATTATTGTCTATGAGACAAAAAAACGGTTTTTAAAAAGACTTGAAGAGCTGTATCTTTTATGGGATCTTCCCAAGGCAGTAGATATTCTAGCTTATACACCCGAAGAGTTTGAGAGGTTGAAAAAAGAAGGTGGTTTTGTCGCACAGGCTATAAAAGAGGGAAAGCTTATTTATGAAGCAAACATTTAGAGAAGCAAAAAGATGGTTTTTACAGGCAGAAGATGACTTACGGTTTGTAGAATGGGTGAAAAAAGAGAGTCTTTTTTAAGGCTGCTTTATGGCGCAGCAGAGTGGAGAAAAGGCATTAAAGGCGTGTCTTTATGCTATGGGCAAAAGAGTGGTTATAGGACATTCCCTTTTTGAATTTGCGCAGATGCTGGCTGAAGAGGATAAGGAGTTTTTAAAAATAATGAATCCCGCCAAAAGGCTTGATAGATATTATATTCCAACCAGGTATCCTAATGGACTGCCTGGGGGAATGCCGTTTCAGGTATACACTCAAGAGGATTTAAACCAAGCCTTTACTGACGCAAAGGCCGTGGTGGAGAGGGCAAGAGAATTTTTAATCAAAAAAGGAGTCTTACCGTGAAAAGGGATATTACAAGTCTGCTTGATTTAAGTAAAGAGGAAATGATTTATTTAATTGACAGGGCAATCACGCTAAAAAATGCCTTAAGAGAAGGAAAGATAAGCGAACCTTTAAAGGGCAAAACCCTGGCCCTTATCTTTGAAAAGCCCTCTACCCGCACACGGGTGTCTTTTGAAGTAGCTATGTATCACTTGGGTGGACAGGTAGTGTTTTTGACCAAGGATGTAACGCAAATGTCTAGAGCAGAGCCTGTTAAGGATACCGCCAGGGTGCTTTCTCGTTATGTAGACATTATTGCCATGCGCACCTTTAGCCAGGAACTTATTGAAGAAATGGCCAAGTGGGCTAGCGTGCCGGTCATAAATGCCCTTTCTAACAAATATCATCCCTGCCAGGTGCTTTCAGACTTAATGACGGCTAAAGAGTTTAAAGGAAAAATTGAGGAGCTGAAAATAGCCTGGGTAGGGGACGGCAATAATGTTGCCCAAAGCTGGATTAATGCCGCTAGCAGGCTTGATTTTATCCTGCACATAGCCTGCCCCAAAGGGCATGAGCCAGATCCAGATGTATTAAGACTTGCTGAAGAGAAAGACAATATCATTCTTACCCATGATCCAGTAGAGGCGGTTAAAGATGCAGATATTGTGAATACCGATGTCTGGGTAAGTATGGGGGAAGAGACACAGAGAAAAGAAAAAGAAGTCTTTAGGGCTTATCAACTTAATTTAGAGCTCCTCAGTCACGCCAAATCTGATGCTATTGTTATGCATTGTCTGCCTGCGCATCGGGGAGAAGAGATTACGGATGAAGTCATTGAAGGGCCCCAATCAGTGGTATTTGAACAGGCAGAGAATAAGTTACATCTCCATAAGGCTATCTTAGAGTGGCTGGTGTTAAGTAACGAAAGTTGAAAAAAGAGGGGTATTCTATGCACCACTTTCAATATCAAGATGGAAGACTTTGTGCTGAGGATGTGCCTTTAGAAAAGATTGCAAAAGAGGTGGGCACGCCCTGTTATGTTTACAGTCATGCCACTTTAAGTCATCACTTCAAGGTCTTTGATGGGGCGTTTGACGAAGTGCCTCATCTTACCTGTTATTCGGTTAAGGCGTGCAGCAACATTGCCATCATTCGCCTGTTTGCCAAGATGGGTGGAGGTGTGGACATTGTTTCAGGGGGAGAGCTATTTCGGGCCTTAAAGGCAGGGGTACCCTCGCAAAAAATTGTCTTTTCAGGCGTAGGAAAGACAAAAGAAGAAATGAGGATGGCGTTAAAGGTAGGTATTCTCATGTTTAATGTTGAATCTGAAGCAGAGCTTTTTGCCTTAAACCAAGTGGCTAAAGAGATGAATAAGATTGCCCCCATTGCCCTGCGTGTTAATCCAGATGTTGACCCTAAGACCCATCCCTATATTTCTACAGGCCTTAAAAAAAATAAGTTTGGCATTGATATCAGCATTGCCAAACAACTTTATCTCAAGGCAAATGAGCTGTCTAATATTAATGTTATTGGCATTGACTGCCATATTGGCTCGCAGCTTACAACTCTATCGCCCTTTTTGGATGCCTTAGAACGGGTAAAGAGACTTTATAAAGAACTTGTTGCCAAGGGTCTAGACTTAAAATACTTGGACCTAGGTGGTGGTCTTGGCATTCCTTATCACGAGGAAGAACCTCCACATCCAACCGAATATGCCAAGGCAATTATGGAAGCGGCAAAGGATTTACATTGCACTCTCATTTTTGAACCAGGCAGGGTTATTGTCGGTAATGCCGGTATCTTATTAACAAAAGTGCTTTATTTAAAACAAAACCAGGAGAAAAACTTTGTTATCGTGGATGCGGCGATGAATGACCTGGCCAGACCAAGCCTTTATGATGCCTATCATGAAATTTTTCCCGTAAAAAAGGAAGCCAGGGATACCTTTGTCGCCGATGTCGTTGGGCCGATTTGTGAGTCAGGCGACTTTTTGGCCAAGGATAGAAAGATGCCCAAAGTAGAGGCAGGAGAGCTTCTGGCCGTAATGAGTGCTGGTGCCTATGGTTTTAGCATGAGTTCAAACTACAACTCGCGCCCGCGGGCAGCCGAAGTGTTGGTAAAGGGTGATGAATATTTTATTATCCGCGAAAGAGAAAGTTATGAGGACTTAGTAAAACTAGAAAAAATACCTGCATGGATGGAATAGGAGATGAAGAACCTTACCTTCTACAAAATGAGTGGCAGTGGCAATGATTTTATTCTCATAGACGGGCGGAGTTTGGATTTGACTAAGTTTAATTTAAGTGAGCTGGCAAGAAAACTCTGCCATCGCACCTTTGGCATTGGTGCAGACGGATTGATTGTTTTAGATAAAAGCGATAAGGCAGACTTTAAGTGGCATTTTTTTAATGCCGACGGTAGCGAGGCAGAAATGTGTGGCAATGGCGGAAGGTGTGCCGCCAGACTTGCTTATTTACTTGGTATGTGTGAAGACAAACTTTCCTTTGAAACAAAGGCAGGCATTATTAGGGCAGAGGTAGATGGCAGTAAAGTTAAGCTAGAATTGACCCCGCCCTTTGACCTAAAGCTCAATCTTAACCTTCAAATTGAGGGTAAGGACTATCTGCTTCACTTTGTGAATACAGGTGTGCCGCATGCGGTGTTTGTGGTGAAGGACCTAGAAAATGTGCCTATAAAGGAACTAGGCAGAAAGGTGCGTTTTCATGAATATTTTAAGCCTGCTGGGACGAATGTGAATTTTATAAAAATTCTAAAAGACGATTACATCAAAATCCGCACCTACGAAAGGGGTGTAGAGGATGAAACCCTTGCCTGTGGCACAGGCTCAGTCGCCGGTGCTGTTATTGCCTATAAATTGGGTAAGGTTAAACCACCCATTAAAGTAGAAACAAGAAGCGGAGAAATCCTAGAGATATTTTTTGATGAAAGGCTAAAAGAAGTATTTTTAAAGGGAGAAACAAGGTTAATTTGTAGGGGAGAGGTTTTAGAAGAGGCGTTTATATAAGGGTTGATGGGTTTATGAGTTAATGGGTTAAGGAGTATATGAGTTAGGGGTGAGGAATGGAGTATTAGTGGAATTACTGGTTAAAGTTAGGTTTACGGCTATGACGGTATTAGAAAGGGCGTAAGGGTCAGTTAACTAAGACAAAAAGATGTCAATGAAAGCATTTGACATGGAAATAAACTTGTGGGAAATATTTGGGAAAGAATTAAAGGAAAAAAGAGATGAGAATTAAGATTGGAAACTTGGCACGGATTAAAGAGGCAAGTATTGCCTTAAAACCTTTGACGATTTTTATTGGGAAAAATAACACAAATAAAAGTTATGTTGCGCATGTATTTTATGCGTTGTTTGATTTGATGAGTGTAAAATGGGAAAGAAATATAGAAAAAAAACATATTGCAGAAATTGTCAAGCAGTTAAGACCTTTTTTGGAAACTTCTGAGGAAAAACAAGGTGAGCAAGTATTTTATTCCTTTTCTTTTAAAAAAGATAAAGAATGTTTGCGCCAGTTTATGCAAATTTTTAAAAAAATATGGATTGAGATTTTTCCATTATATATTAACAATCCTACCTTGAAACAGGTTTTGATAGAATTGGAAGATTTTCCTTATCTGTTTAAAAAATATCAAAAGATTTCTCCTAAATTTTCTTCTTTACACAAAAGTGATGTTGAACAAATACCATCTATAATTATATTTAATTTTTTTAGACTCAGCCTTATTGAGCTTCTTAGCGCTTATTTTGGTTTTAACATCCCAGTGCAACCTTTTTATTTCCCTGCTTCGCGAACAGGCTTTGCGCTTGCGTTAGAGGATATTATTAGCGGTATCATCCGGAGACTAACAGGTATATCTATTACTAAATTGACAGAACCGACAATAGACTTTCTAAAAAATTATAATGATATTAAGCTAGAAAGGTTTCAGCCTGAGAGATTGCGTTGGGGCAAGAAAAAAAGAGAGAGTTCTCTCTCTTTAAAAAAAATAACTTCTTTTTTTGAAAAAAAACTATTAAATGGAAAAGTTATCTTAACAAAGCCAATGAAAGAGATTGAAGCATATAGTAAATTCGTATATAAACCCCAAGGGGTGAAAACAGCTTTGGAATTTCACTGTGTTTCATCTCTGGTTACAGAACTTGCCCCTATTTATTCTTTTTTGACACAATTACAAGATGTAAAAGACACCTTTTTCATCATAGAAGAGCCGGAATCTCACCTTCACCCTTCTGCCCAGCTAGAAATGGTAAAATTTTTAGGCATACTTGTCAGAAATGGAGCAAAGGTGTTGATTACTACCCATAGCGATTATATTTTACACTTTGTTAATATTTTAATAAGAAGTTCCCAGTTGACCAAGGAGGAAAGGAAGAATTTAAAGTTTAAGAGGAAAAAGCTGGATTTAGACCCCTGTTTTTTGAAGCCTGATGAAGTTGGGTGTTATTTATTTAAGGAAAAAGGAAAAGAAGTAGCAGTAGAGGAAATAGAAATTACAGAAGACGGAATTACAACTGATTGTTTTGAAAAAATATTAGACGAAATCGTTGGTATCTCTAATAAACTGGATGAAATTATCTTTAAGAGGATGCTAGAAAATGCTTCTGGGTAGGCTCCAGCAGATTTTAGAGGAAAAAACAAATTGCGAGGAAAAGACGAAAAAACAATTTTGCAAGGTAATAATAGATCTGCCTGCAAAAATTTTTGATACAGAAAATGACAAGGGAAAGCAATTGTTGGAAAAACATGGAATGAAAAAATATTGTGATTGTGTGATTCTGCTGTTAGAAACTAATTGGATTTTAGTAATAGAAATTCTTTGTGGTGAGCTTATACCTAAAGAGTTAGACAGTAAAAAACAGCAGGTGATAACCTGGCGTAAAATATTACAGCAAGAACTTACAAAGGTAAAAGTTTGGGGTCTTATTATCTTCTTTAAACATTCTTTAAAAGAATTTCAACGGCAACAACTTAATTTAAGAAGAAAAGGCATATTTTTAGAGCAGTTTAAGAGGAGTAGGTTTCCTCATATTAAATTAACTGAACTTTTAAAACTTACTTTAACTTAAATAAGGAGGTCATTATGTTTAAGGGTGCTATTACGGCCTTGGTTACGCCTTTTAAAGATGGGAAGGTAGACGAAGAGGCCTATCGCGATTTAATTGAATGGCAGATAGAGCAGGGCATAGATGGACTTGTGCCTGTAGGCACGACCGGCGAATCGGCCACTTTATCGCATGAAGAGCATCGGCAGGTGGTAAAGATCTGTGTGGAAACGGTAAAGGGAAGAGTGCCAGTCATCGCGGGTGCTGGTTCTAATTCTACGGCCGAGGCATTGGGACTAGTTGAATTTGCCAAAGAAGTAGGGGCAGACGCAGCCTTGCTGGTAACACCATATTATAACAAGCCTACGCAAGAAGGCCTTTATCAGCATTATAAGTTTTTGGCGGAAAAGACAGGTTTTCCTCTTGTGCTTTATAATGTGCCTGGACGTACCAGTGTAAATCTGTTGCCTCAAACTGTGGCGCGTTTGGCAGAAATTAAAAATATCGTGGCTATCAAAGAGGCCTCTGGTTCTTTAAAGCAAGTAAGTGAAATCATTAAACTTTGTGGGGATAAAATTACCGTGCTTTCTGGCGATGACTTTACCGCCTTTCCTACGATGGCGGTAGGGGGTATGGGCGTCATTTCGGTGGTGAGCAATATTGTGCCTCAGGATGTGGCGGCGATGTGTAAGGCCTTTTTGGATGGAGATATAAAGAAGGCCCAAGCATTACATTATAAGCTCTTTCCCTTGGCCCAGGCCATGTTCTTAGAGACTAATCCCATTCCGGTAAAAACGGCCCTTGGACTTATGGGCAAAATAACGCCGGAGTTGCGTTTACCGCTTTACCAGATGTCTGAGGCAAATCTGAATAAGTTAAAAGAAACTTTACAAAATTATGGTTTGATTTAAAGGGGTGCAAAGATGACAAAGGTAATTGTAGCTGGTATTAGTGGGCGCATGGGAAGCACCATTGCCAGGTTGGTGCATCAAGACAAGGAATTGGAGCTAACAGCTGGCTTTGAGCGGCCAGATCACCCTAAGGTAGGAGTGGATATAGGTGAAATTATCGGGGTGGGGGCATTGGGTATAAAGGTCGCTTCTAACTTGGAAGAAGTACTCGCTAAGGGTGATGTGATTATTGACTTTACCTTTCATACAGCTTCTGTTAATCACTTAAAAATTGCTAAGGAACATAACAAACCTGTCGTTATCGGCACAACAGGGTTTACACCTGAAGAGATGGCTGAGATAAAAGGAATGGCCGATCAGGTAAGGTGTGTCTTGAGCCCAAATATGAGTGTGGGGGTTAATCTCTTGTTCAAATTAGTGCCTCAGGTGGCGAAGGTTTTAGGCGAAGACTATGACATTGAAATCGTAGAGATGCATCATCGTCTTAAAAAGGATGCCCCAAGCGGGACGGCAATGAAGCTGGCCCAGCTTGTAGCTGAGGCCATAGGAAGGGATTTAGAAAAAGTAGGCGTTTATGGGCGTAAAGGATTGATTGGCGAGAGGAAAAAAGAAGAAATTGCGGTATTGGCCTTGCGGGGTGGTGATGTTGTGGGTGAACATACAGTTTATTTTGCCGGCTTGGGGGAAAGAATTGAAATTACCCACCGGGCCTCATCCCGTGAGACCTTTGCCAGAGGGGCCTTACGGGCAGCCAAGTGGATTGTAAAACAGGAGCGAAATGGCATTTATGATATGCTTGATGTGTTAGGGCTTAAGTAGGAAGTAACTTTAGGGTTTTCACAACAGGAGGAAAAGGCATGAAGGATATACGAACGGAGTATAAAGAGAATTTTTTAAGGATAGAAATTCCTTATTCTTTGATTTATGAAAATAGATCAATTACAGAATTTATAAAGTATTTAGGGGTTAAAAAGATAATTTCCAAATCTCAAGCAACAGATGAAGACATTAAAAAATTGTCTCATGAAATAAAACGGAAAATTTGGGAAGAAACTCAAGATTGGTTTTTGAACGAATAAGTAATGAAACTGGTAGTTGACACGAATATTGTCTTTTCTGCTTTGCTAAAAAGAGAAAGTAGAGAGTTAGACATATTGTTTACATCCATGTTTAAATTTTTTATTCCGAAAGTTCTTTTTATGGAGTTATTTAGACATAAAGAAAAAATTGTTCAAATTTCTAAATTAACAGAAGACGAAATTTATGAACTTCTTTATAGAATCCTTGAAAAGATGGAGATAATTGATATTGAAAATGTTCCAGTAAAATATAGAAAAGAAGCATATGCTTTAACAAAAGATATAGATCCATCAGATGCTCTTTTTATAGCCTTAGCAATGTTTTTGGATGCCAAACTTTGGAGTGGAGATAAAAAGCTAAAAGATGGATTAGAAAAGAAGGGGAAGTGTATAGTTTTAACTACTCAAGATTTGTTAAGGATGCTATAGTGGTGATGTTGTGGGTGAACATACAGTCTATTTTGCCGGCTTGGGGGAAAGGATTGAAATTACACACCGGGCCTCATCCCGTGAGACCTTTGCCAGAGGGGCCTTACGGGCGGCTAAATGGATTGTAAAACAGGAGAAAAACGGCATTTATGATATGCTTGATGTGTTGGGGCTTAAATAGAAAGTAGCCCTAAGGTTATTTATAAGACAATTATAAGACAAGCCAGTAAATTTATTTCCATTGATGAGCTGAAAAAGGAATTTTATGCACAATAGGAGGCAAAAATGGATTTTCCGTATGCAGAAAGGCTACAGCAACTTCCACCCTATCTCTTTGCGGAGCTGGATAAGGCCAAGGAGGAGGCGATTGCCAAAGGGATGGATGTAATTGATCTAGGCGTGGGAGACCCAGATATTCCTACCCCACCGCATATCGTAGAGGCCCTAAAAAAGGCCGCTGAAAATCCGGTTAATCATCGTTACCCAAGCTATGTGGGTATGCTTTCCTTTCGGCAGGCGGTGGCCGAGTGGTATGAAAGGCGTTTTGGCATAAAGCTTGATCCTAAAAAAGAGGTTCTCACTTTAATTGGTTCAAAAGAGGGCATCGCCCATCTGCCTTTAGCCTTTATCAATCCAGGTAATGTTTCCCTTGTGCCTACGCCTGCCTATCCTGTTTATCACATTGGCACTCTATTTGCTGGGGGTAAAAGCTATTTTATGCCTCTTTTAGAAGAAAATAACTTTTTGCCTGATTTAGACAAAATTCCGCCTGATGTCGCCAGGCAGGCCAAGATTATGTTTTTAAATTACCCGAATAACCCTACCGCCGCTGTCGCCGAGGAAGAGTTTTTTGAAAGGGTAATTGCCTTTGCCAAGAAGTATGAAATTCTTGTCTGTCATGACGCTGCCTATACCGAGCTTTATTATGATGGCTATAAGCCTATCAGCTTCTTAAATGTCCCTGAGGCAAAGGAAGTAGGGATAGAGATTCATTCTCTCTCAAAGACCTATAACATGACTGGCTGGCGTATTGGCTTTGCGGTAGGTAACGAAAAAGTAATTGCTGGCTTAGGTAAAATTAAAAGCAATGTGGATTCTGGTGTCTTTCAGGCCGTACAAGAGGCCGGTATTGTTGCCTTAAAAACTGATGAAAGTATTATAGAGGCTAACCGTAAGGTTTATCAAGAAAGAAGAGATTTAATGGTAGAAGGCCTGCGAGAAATTGGAATTGAGGTCAACCCACCCAGAGCTACCTTTTATTTATGGACAAAAGTGCCAAAAGGATATACCTCAGCCAGTTTTTGTGCCCTTTTATTAAAAGAGGCAGGTATTGTCGTTACTCCAGGCAATGGGTTTGGCGAAACAGGAGAAGGCTATTTTCGCATTGCCCTAACGGTGGATAAGGAGAGATTAAAAGAAGCAATAAATCGTCTTAAAAAACTTGGTTTTTAGGAAAAGTAGAAGACGATGCTTCTTGCCAAAAAGTTAAAATATACCTATGCTGATTATTTAACTTGGGAAGAAGGAAGATGGGAAATTATAGAAGGTGAAGTGTATGATATGACACCTGCACCTAGTCCAAGACACCAAGAAATTGTTTTAAATTTGGGTATTGTTTTAAAAAAAAGACTAAAAGATACTTCATGCAAGACTTTTATTGCCCCCATAGATTTAGTTTTATCGGATACTGATGTCGTCCAGCCTGATATAGTTGTTGTTTGCGATAAGCATCAAATTACAGAAAAAAATATAATGGGTCCTCCTAAATTAGTCATAGAAGTGCTTTCATTTTCCACGGCGCAAAAAGATTTAATTATCAAAAAAAGGCTTTATGAAAAATACAAAATAGAGGAATATTTAATCGTACATCCTCTTGAAATGTATATTGAACAATACTGCCTTCAGGAGAATATCTATGGAGTCGCAAGTATATATACGCCGCATGATATTTTAAGTCTGTGTAGCTTAGAAGGAATAGAAATTCCCTTATGGGAAATTTTTGGTATAGAAAGAAGGGATAAACAAAAAAATGCCTAAGGCATTCATTGGCATTGGCTCAAATTTGGGGGACAAGCGGGCCCAGTGCGAAAGGGCAGTGGCCTGGCTTTCCGCCCTGCCCAA
The DNA here is from genome assembly GCA_027064585.1 of Candidatus Desulfofervidaceae bacterium. Taxonomy (GTDB): domain Bacteria; phylum Desulfobacterota; class Desulfofervidia; order Desulfofervidales; family Desulfofervidaceae; genus JAGHCL01. The sequence continues at coordinate 50,518 of JAMOPI010000020.1, forward strand.
GACAGAGGTCAAAAGGACTTCTTCTTTTTATCTCACCGAGCCGGTGGGAGAAAGGGCCCAGCCGTGGTTTGTTAACATGGTAGCCGTATTGGAAACAAAACTTGATTGTAAGGAATTATTTTTTTGGCTCAAAAAAGGGGAAACCCTGCTTGGACGTTTACCTACCTGGCCAAAAGGGCCAAGGTTGATTGATTTGGACTTACTTTTGTACGATGACTGTGTGCTTAAAACACCCTTTTTAACTGTGCCTCATCCGCAGCTGCATAAACGGGCCTTTGTCTTAGTGCCCCTGACCGAGATAGCACGGGAAGAAAGGCATCCCTTATTAAAAAAGACCTTTGCTGAGCTTTTAGATGACTTGCAATTTAAAGAATGGGTGATTAAAATCAGATGATTCGTATTTTATTCTACATCCTGATTATTTGGGGTATTTATTACCTAGCTAAGGGCTATTTTAAGCCAAAAGAAGAGAAAAAAAGAAAACAAACTAGCCCTTGGCAGATAGAAGATGAGTTAGTGCAGGATCCAATGTGTGGTATATATATCCCTAAGAGCAAGGCGATAAAGGCCAAGATAAAGGGAAAGGTGTATTACTTCTGTTCTAAGGAGTGCAAAAAGAAATACATTAAACAACTCAAAGGGAGGTAGGAGATGAAGTTCTTTGTGGATACGGCCAATGTAGATGAAATCCGTCAGGCCAAAGAAATGGGTATGGCGGATGGTGTTACAACCAATCCCTCTTTAGTGGCTAAAGAGAAGCGACCTTTTCGTCAATTGATTGAAGAGATATGCCAGATTGTAGATGGCCCTGTGAGTGTAGAGGTCATTAGTCAAGACGCTGAAGGAATGGTAAAGGAGGCCCAAGAGCTGGTAAAGATTGCGGAAAACATTGCTATTAAGATCCCCATGACGATAGAGGGGATGAAGGCGACCAAGATTCTTTCTGATGAGGGTATTAATGTCAATGTTACCCTTGTCTTTTCCCCTTTGCAGGCCCTTTTGGCGGCCAAGGCTGGAGCTGCCTTTGTCAGTCCCTTTGTCGGTAGACTTGATGACATTGGCCATAATGGCATGCAATTAGTAGAAGAGATTAAAAAAATCTATGATAATTACGCCTTTTCTACTGAAATCATTGTGGCCAGTGTAAGGCATCCCTTACACGTATTAAAGGCCGCCCTTATTGGGGCAGACATTGCTACTATTCCTTTTAAGGTCATTAAGCAATTGGCCAAGCATCCTTTAACCGATATTGGGCTAAAAAGATTTTTAGATGATTGGCAGAAGGTGGCAGATAAGATTTTATAGTCTAACTTTTAGTATCTTAATCGGTTTTGCCCTTTTAGGCGGGGCAAGGGCAGACATTTACATTTATAAGGACAAAGATGGTATTTTACACTTTACCGATACGCCCCGCCATTACGGTTATCGCCTTTATTTACGGGAGCATCCACAGGTAAAAAGGAATGAAGTAAGTAATGAGCTTATCAGAGAAATTGCCTTAAGATATAACTTACATCCAGCCTTGGTCAAAGCCGTGATTAAGGTAGAATCAGACTTTGATCCCAAGGCTGTATCTGCAGCCGGGGCAATGGGCCTTATGCAATTAAAACCAGAAACAGCTAGAGAAGTGGGAGTGAAAAACCCCTTTTCTCCTAAAGAAAATATTGAAGGTGGAGTAAGATATTTAAAAAAGTTGCTTTATCGGTTTGGGGGAGACCTTAAACAGGCCCTAGCGGCCTATTATGCTGGTCCAAAGGTTGTACAAACGAATATAGACCGTCCGGATATCAAGGCGTATGTAGAAAAGGTACTATATTACTATCGCATTTATCGTAATCATTTTTAAAAGATGGCTCAAAATATTTGGACACTCGCAAATCATTTAACCCTTTTGCGCTTAAGCGCTATTCCTTTATTGCTTGTCCTCCTTTCTTTTCCGCAAAAACTCCCTTCTTTTTTGGCCGCTTGTGTTTTTCTGATTGCTTCTTTAACGGATTTACTAGATGGTTTCCTTGCTAGACAGCGCAAACAGGTAACGACCTTAGGCAAGCTTTTAGATCCTTTGGCCGATAAACTACTTGTCAGTGCTGTCCTGATCATGCTCATTCCCTTAAAAAGGGTGCCAGCCTGGATGGTATTTCTTATCATCGGACGAGAGATTGCCGTAACCGGCCTAAGAGGTATTCTTTCCCGTAAAGGTATTGTCTTAAGTGCCAGTAGGTGGGGGAAGTGGAAATTTACCTTTCAAACCATTTCCCTCACTTGCCTTATCCTCCACTACCCCTACTTTGACCTTAACTTTCATAAAATTGGCATTTTCACCCTCTGGCTGGCCCTTATCCTTACCTTGTTTTCAGGTTATCAGTATTTTAAACGGTTTTATCTTTATCTGAAGGAAGAAGACTAAACATGAACCGTTCTTCGGCCCTTAAATTTATTTTCCTCCTTGGCCTGGTGAGTCTGTGTGGAGATGTGGTCTATGAAGGGGCAAGAAGTAGCATTGGTCCCTTCCTTGCCCTCCTAGGAGCCAGTGCCGCGGTTGTGGGTATCGCAACGGGTATAGGGGAGTTTTTAGGATATAGTTTACGCTTAGGCACAGGTTACATCGCTGATAGGTACAAAAGTTACTGGCTCCTTACCTTTTTAGGCTACGGTCTGATCGCCGCTATTCCTTTCTTGGCCTTAACCGGTAATTGGAAGATAGCTGTCTTGCTTATTATCCTTGAACGTATGGGCAAGGGCATAAGAAGTCCGGCCAGGGATACCCTGCTTTCCCACGCCACGAAAGAGATGGGCAGTGGCTTTACCTTTGGTCTGCACGAGGCCCTTGACCAGATCGGGGCCTTCTTAGGACCACTACTTATGGCAGGCGCATTTTATCTCTTTCACAGTTACCGTCTGGGATTTGCCTCCTTGGGCGTGTTTGTCTTTTTTACCCTCTTTTTTCTTAGCCTGGCCAAAAGACATTATCCTATGGCTTCTGAGCAAATAAAGAAAAAGAGAGAAAAAGACAAAGAAAAACTTCCCTCTGCCTTCTGGGCCTATCTCTTTTTTAGTCTTTTTTCCGTCCTTGGGTTTGTTAATTTTCAACTCCTTTCCTATCATTTTCAGGCCCAGACGGTAGTGCCTGCTGGTCAAATTCCCCTCTTTTATGCCTTGGCCATGGGGGTAGATGCCATCATTGCCCTTCTTACAGGCAAATTATACGACCACATTGGCCTAAAATGTCTTCTCTTATTGCCCTTAATGACTATAGGGCTGGGTATCTTTGCCTTTCTTAAAGACTACGATCTTGCCTTTGGGGCCGTAATTATATGGGGTTGCATCATGGGTATGCAAGAGACAATTATGCGGGCGGCCGTAGCTGACCTGACCCCTTTAAGCCGCCGCGGCACGGCCTATGGACTCTTTAATACTGCCTATGGTTTGGCCTTTTTTATAGGAAGCAGCACGATCGGTTTCTTGTATAGCCTTTCTCACACCGCTATTATTACTTTTGTTGTCCTAGCCGAAGCCATGGCCATGTTCTTCCTATGGCGTTTGTTAAAAACCCATTAACGCAAGGGCATGGGTCTGGTGGGTTGATAGTTTTGGGTAGCCAGTTGGTTGTAATATGACAGAGCCTTTTTTAAAGAATAGGGCCCGACAAACACCCGATAAAAGATTTCATCCTTTATCTTTGCGCTGGTAATATAGCTTCTATAGCCCTGCCTTTTTAATTTTTCTTGCATACGCAGGGCGTTTTGTTTATTTTTAAAGGCCCCCACCCGGATGCTATACTGCGGCTGTGAAGAAGGTTTTGGAGAGGCAGTTTTTAGACTTGGTTTTGGTTTGACCTCTAATGAAGATTTTGGCGAATGGGTTATACTTTTTACCTTTTTATTTCCTTTTTTAGGCCTTTTGGGGGTTACAGCCTTTGCCTTTTTACCTACCTGACTTGATGTTTTTGAAGACGAAGCGCCAAAGGGTATCTTAATTTTAGGCAAATCCGGCAGATAAATTACCTCCTGTCCCACCCATACCCCAAGCCCAAACATCCACACTAAGGCGAAGCAAATGCCAATGATCCAGCCAATTATCTCTTTGCGAGAAAGCTTATAATATTTTTCTTCTGTCTTTTTGCGTGCCATTACATCTTTTCTGGAGCAGATACACCTAAAAGGTTAAGGCCAGTCTTTATCACTGTTTTTACTGCCTGGGCCAAGGCAAACCGGGCCTGAGCAATGGGGTCTGGCATACCTAAAATGCGGTGTTTATTGTAATAGCGGTGGAATTCACCGGCCAGCTCGGTCAGGTAATAGGGTAAGCGGTGTGGTTCTAGGGTTCTGGCTGCCCCTTCTATGACCTCTGGAAACTGGGCAAGCATCTTCATGAGCCTTACTTCCTCAGGTTCGGTAAGGGGTGAGAGGTCTATTTCCTCTAAAGGCGGAAAGGAAATCCCCTTTTCCTTGGCCATCTTTTCGATACTACATACACGCGCATGGGCATATTGCACATAAAACACGGGATTTTCCATGTTTTGGCTTTTGGCCACCTCTAGATCAAAATCCAGATGGCTATCACAAGAGCGGGTAAGAAAGATAAAACGGGCGGCGTCTTTACCCACTTCTTCCAACACCTCCTTTAAAGGCACAAACTCACCCGCGCGCGTAGACATGGCTACTGGCTTGCCTCCGCGTTTTAGGTGCACAAGTTGAATCAGCAAAATTTGCAACTTCTCCGGATCATACCCCATTGCCTGCATGCCTGCCTTTACCCTGGCGACATAACCGTGATGATCTGCGCCCCAGATATCTACCAAGAGATCAAAACCACGCTCCATTTTATTTTTGTGATAGGCCAAATCAGAGGCAAAGTAGGTCGTTGCCCCATCGGCCTTCACTAAGACCCTATCCTTTTCATCTCCAAACCGGGAAGAGGCAAACCAAAGGGCCCCATCCTTTTCATAAGCAAGACCCTGCTCTTTAAGCCAAACAAGCAGTTCTTTAACCGCCCCGCTTTCCACCAAGGTCTTTTCGCTAAACCAGTTATCAAACTGGACGCCAAAGCCATCTAAGACCTCTTTTATCTCCTTTAAGATTCTCTCTCCCGCGTAACGGGAAAAGGCCAAAATGGCCTCTTCTTCTGGCATGTGCTTGTATTTATCTCCCTCCTTTTCAAAAACCTCCTTGGCCAGATCTTTTATGTATTCACCCTGATAAAAGTCCTTAGGAAACGCGTGTTGTTCACCTAAAAGCTCCAGATAGCGCAGATAGACCGAATGTCCTAAAATACGCATTTGCCGACCAACATCGTTGATATAATACTCCCGACGAACATCATAACCAGCAAAGGCCAAAATATTGGCCAGAGAATCACCTACCGCTGCTCCTCGGCCATGTCCAATATGTAAAGGTCCTGTAGGATTAGCACTAACAAACTCTACTAAGACCTTTATATTCTGCGGATCACCTCGTCCATAATCCTCTTTTTTGGTGATTATCTCTTTTACTACTTGCTGCCAGGCGGTTTCTTTTAAAAAGAAATTAATAAAACCAGGCCCGGCAATTTCAACCTTTTCTAGCCAAGCGGTAGCCGGCAGGTGGTTGACAATCAATGCGGCAATTTGCCTTGGGGCGCGTTTAAGGCTGCGCGTAAGCAAAAAGGCAACATTGGTGGCAAAGTCCCCATGGGCCTCTACCTTGGGCACCTCAATATTAAAAATGGGAATATCTATCTCTTTCCCTTCCTCCTTTTGCACCTTCCTTAAGGCTGAAAGAATGAGCTCTTTAATCTTCTCCTTCATTCTCCTTCTCCTCTACCTTCTCCTCCTTTTCTTTTAAAGTGACATCATAGACAAAATCCGGACACCGAAAACTGCCTGCCTCTTGCTGAATACTAAACTTCTTCTTACAAAACTCTCGCCAGGCACACACGGCGCAGAGTTTTACTGGAGATTCAATCGTATCAGACATGCTAAAGCCTCCTTGGATAAAAATATACCTCAATTATAGCAGGCTGAGTCATGGAGATGCAAGGGGAGGGACGAAACTAAACCTTTCCCACATATATACTTACAATCCCACCGGTCAAATAGCGATGTTTTATTTGGCTAAAACCAGCCTGGCGCATCAGCTGCATCCATTCTTTAGGGGAATAAAATGCCTGAATAGAGGCCGTTAGGTGCTGATAGGCCTCTTTGTCTTGACTGACTAATCCTCCGATCTTAGGTAAAAGATAATTTAAATAGGCAAAATAAAGGGCCCTGAAAGGAGGGAGGGGTGGATGAGAAAATTCCAAAATAACGGCCTTTCCGCCTGGCTTTAAGACGCGTTTCATTTCTTTAAGTCCTTTAAGACGATCGGCAAAATTGCGCACACCAAAGGCCACCATGATGGCGTCTACACTATTATCTTTTAAAGGCAAGCAAAGGGCATTTCCCGCTACTGCTAATACATCTTTATCCTGCCACTTAGTTTTCCCATAAATGAGCATGGGCAGGGCGAAGTCTAAAGCAATGATTTTCCCTTTAAAAGATGTCCATCTCTTTAAGGCCTTGCTCAAAGGCAGGGTGCCAGCACATAAATCCAATACCTTTTTACTTCCTTCCAACCACCTTACTGCTTGCCAGCGCCAGTAATGGTCAAGCCCCAAACTGAAAAGGGAATTTAAAAAATCATACCAGCGGCTAATCTTACTGAACTTCTCCTTAATAAACGCCTGATCCGTATGGCGGTCTTTGAGAGACATAAAAATCCTTTAGCAAATTAGGTGAAAGATGTCAAATTATGTTCAGCTAAAAGAAGCAAACTCAATTTTAGGCACAACCTTTATCTGCCCGTTTTTTTGAAGATAGGTAAAAAATTGTTTAAGCCCTTCTAAATGTAAGGCAGTTAGATCATAATCTAGGTGTTGCCAGTATTGCCTAAGATCAATGGCCTCATGGGCATAAAGCCTAGCCAGTTGTTCAAGATGTGATAGTCCCCATTTCTTAGAAAGACAAAGAAGACGCCATAGTTCTTTTACCTCTTTTTTCTGCCAGGCTTCTTTTCTTACGGCAAAGACGCCAAAGACAAAGGGCAGTCCTGTCCATTTTTGCCAAAGTTCGCCTAGGTCAAGCTGATATGGATAAATCCCCTTTGCCTTTATCCTTAAGGCCGCATCTCCGATGGCCAGTCCAGCCACCGCCTGACCGTTTAATTGGGCAATTTCCCCTGGCCGATACTGGGCCTCAATACAAAAATATTCTTTCAAAAGTAACTTTAAAAGAGCAATAGATGTAGCTGATTGCCGGGTAATAAAGATGGGCTGCTTGTGTAATTTTTCAATAGGTACTTGGCTAAAGAGGATGACACTTTTTACCTCCCCTTTAGCAGAAATGGAAAGATCTGGCAATAAAAATACTTCTTCATTTAGATCTACATAGGCAATAGATGAAATTGGGGCCATATCACATTCTGCCTTTTTAAGGCGTTCATTTAAACCAGAGGGGACATCTACAAGCAGCTCAAATTGAATTTCTTTTTGGATTTCTCCCTTTTCTAAGGCATGATAAATAGGCACACAGTTTAAAAAGGGAAACTTGCCAAGTTTTATTTTATCCATTTTAACCTGCCCCTTGCGCCTGTGTATATAACCGCTTCTGCCAATTCTTTAAGACCGATGTTTCCTACCAAAGGAAGGAAAATCAGTTCTGCCCATGCCCCTGGAAACATAGTGCCAAATCTATGTCCCTGCCCCAAGGCCATACTGCCTCGCCAGGTGGCCATTTCCAACAATTCACTGGCTGAGAAGGCATTTTTTTCATAAAGAAAGACCATTTCTTTAAACAGATTTAAATCCTGATTGCTTGCCAGACTGTCTGTGCCAAGACAAAGAAGAAGCCCACTTTGTTTTAAAAGGGGCCACGGGGCGTGATTTAAATTTAAATAATAGTTGCTTCGGGGACAAAGACAAATCTTTACACCATAACGCTGCAAAATCCTTATATCTTCTGCGTTTATTTCCACACAATGCACACATAAAGTCTGTGGGGTAAGTAAGCCAAGCTCGGCTAGATAAGGTACAGGTCTTTTTTGGGGTGGTCTAAAGTTATCTGGCAAAAGCCCCTTTTCTTCTAAAAGTGCTCTTAAAGCCCCTTTGCCTTCTAATAAAAACTCGTTTTCTGCTTCACTTTCCGCCACATGGATAGAAAAAATTTGTTTACGGCTTAAGGCCACTTCCTTTATTTTTGGTAAAAATTCCGGATGAACGCTATAAGGGGCATGCGCAGCTGGATAAATTGGTGATTGGTGGTTAGTTTCATGCAAAAATTTCCCAAAAATAGACCATCTTTTGTTTGCTATTTCTTTTTTTAGGCCTAAAAATTCATAAAAAGTAACTTCATTTATTTGCTTGTTTGGATTTATCAGCGGGAAGTTTTTGATATTGCCCACAAGCCCTGTGCCTGCCTGTTTAAGCATCTGATGGGCATTCTTTTCTGCTTGCTGCACTTGCTCGGTCGTGAGAGTTTGCTTTTTCTCAATAACGGCTTTAAGCCAGGTGACAAAGTCCTCTGCGGGCAGGTTTGTAAAAGGAGGAATTTCCAAATGGGCATGGGCATTGACCAGGGCAGGCATTAATACACCTTCACCGTGGTCAATTAATTCTCCTTTTATGCCCTTTTCTTTTAGGTCGTCATAAGTACCTGCCCGTAAGATTTTTCCCTCTGCCACTGCCACCGCCCCATTTTCTATCGGCGGCTGCACAATGGGCAATATCCATTTGGCACGGTGAGTGAAAATTTTATTCATATTCTCCCTTTCTTTGTTCATCTTTGAGAATCTCCTGAATTTGTTTCATAATATAAGACTTTAAGTGAGGACTGATTCCTTCCGGCGTAAGAAGGTCAACCTTTTTACCAATGCCTTTTTAACAAAGCAATGATTTTTGGTCTATCAAGACGGTTTTCTTTCTTCATTCCTAGCTCCTCTTACACCCACTCATATAACATATTTCTCCTCTGTGGTCTAAAGCCAGCCTGTTTGATTAGGTAGCGCATTTCTTCTTCTTTCATGCGAAACCGCACACCTGTGGCCGCGACAACATTTTCTTCAATCATTAAGCTTCCCATGTCATTGGCACCAAAAAAGAGGCTTAATTGCCCAATCTTTGCCCCTTGCGTGACCCAAGAGGCCTGAAGGTTAGGCACATTGTCAAGCACAATGCGGGCAATGGCCAGAGTTTTTAGGTATTCATACGCCCCTACAGCTCGCAGGTGGCTTAAGGCCGTATTTTTAGGCTGAAAAGGCCAGAGGATAAAGGCCGTGAAACCGCCTGTTTTGTCCTGTAACTCCCTTATCTTAAGCATGTGTTCTATGCGTTCGGCATAGGTTTCAATATGCCCAAACATCATCGTCGCGGTTGTTCTTATACCAAGCTGATGGGCCGTTTCCATAACCTTTAACCAAGTAGCACTATCACACTTGCGAGGCGAAAGTTTTTTCCTCACCCGGTCTACCAAGATTTCTGCCCCACCACCTGGAATGGAGTTAAGCCCGGCTTGTTTAAGTCTTTTAAGCGTTTCTTCAATGCTTAGGCCTGAGTTTTGAGCAATATGGGCTACTTCTGGGGCTGAAAGTCCATGAATCCAGATTTGCGGATAATTGCTCTTAATCCAAGAAAGCAGCTCTTCGTATTCAGCAATCGTCCAGTCAGGATGAAGCCCCCCTTGCAGTAAAATTTGAATGCCCCCTAAGGCAATCGTTTCTTCTATCTTTTGCGCCAGCTCTTTTTTGCTTAAAACATACGCTTCTTTGTGTCCTTTAGGCCGCCAGAAGGCACAAAACTTACAACCTGAAATGCAGATATTAGAGTAATTGATATTTCTGTCAACGATATAAGTTACTACCGGCTCTGGATGTAAACGCCAGCGCACTGTATCCGCTAAATACCCAAGTTCATGTAAATCCCAGTTAAAAAGAGAAATGGCCTCTTCTTTCTCTATCCGCTCACCCGCAAGGATCTTTTCTTTAAGTCTTTTCATCTTTACGCCTCTTTAAGAAGACTAAAATCAGCTCCTTAAAATACTCCATGTCCTTTAAATGCCGTTTAAAGATGCCATAGACAATGGCGTCATCTATCTTTTCATAATGGTGCACCAAGATATTTCTAAAGCTACTCATTTGTTTGAACAGGTCTAAGTCCCGTTTGGGGATAATCTCATTTTCGGCAAGAACGACAAAAATATCCCGATAACTTTGCGGTGTTCTTAAGCCCTCATCAGAGATAATATGCTGGGCAATGTCCATAATTTCCTCTAAACAAAGGTGCAATGTCCTTTCTACAAACCGCCTGGCCCGTAAATCATGCTGATAGACTTCCCAGTTAATGTCTTTAGCCGATTTTAAATCATTTATGTATTCCTGTAGCATTTCAAGTTTTCTTAAAATAAGCGCCCTATCCACCATATCTAAGCCTTACATATTGCTCCTGTAACCAGCGAAAGTCTTCATATTCCTTCATTGTCCAGACTTTAAATCTGGTTAAAACCTCTTTGTCCTTACAAAACAAGAGCACACCATGTTTTAATACCTGATGCCGCAAAAGGGCCGAGGCCGAATTTAAAATGACTAAATCTGCCGGCCTTTTTGTTACTTCTTCTATTTCTCCCATAAGCCTAAGCTTATCAATTTTTCCCTTTACCCAGATCGCCACATCTACATCGCTTTTTTCTGTCTCTTTTCCTTTTGCCTGGCTGCCAAAGAGATAAGCAAAGACAATCTGGGGATGCAGGGAAAGAATGGATGTAAGAGATAAGACAAGTTCATTTTTAGACATCTTTTCTTTCCGCATTAAACAACCCTTTTTGTTACCGCCCTAAACAGTCCGTCTCTTTCTACCGGTTCATAACCTGCCTCTTTGATCATAGCTTCTAGCTCGCTTCTGGTCAAACATTGGGGAGAGGTGGCCTGGGCCATGTGGGTGATCTTTTCTTCTATGATTGTGCCGTCAATATCATCGGCTCCAAAACTTAAGGCCACCTGGGCCAGTTTAGGTGTAAGCATGATCCAGTAGGCCTTGATATGAGGAATGTTGTCTAACATCAATCTTGAAATGGCAATGGTCTTTAAGTCATCCACGGCCGTTGGGCCTGGTAGATGTGAAAGCTTTGTGTTTTTCGGATGAAAGGAGAGGGGGATAAAGCATAAAAAACCACCGGTTTCATCCTGCGCCTCTCTTAAGGCGATAAGATGTTCTAGGCGTTCTTCAATTGTCTCAATATGACCATAAAGCATTGTGCAATTACTTGGTATGCCTAATTGATGCGCCAGCTTAGCAATAGAAAGCCATCTTTCAGCAGATAGCTTTTTAGGACAAAGCTCCTGGCGCACCCGGGAAGAAAAGACTTCTGCTCCCCCTCCAGGTAGCATTTGTAGGCCGGCCTCTTTTAGAATCTGCAAGACTTCTTCTTCAGATTTGCCTGAAATTCTAGCAAAATGGGCAATCTCGGTGACGGTATAGGCCTTAATCACTACCTCTGGTCTTAACCTTCTAACCATTTTGACAATTTCTACATAATAATCAAAGGGCAAGTCTGGATGCACACTGCCGACGATATGAATTTCTTTAATTGGTTCTTGCAGGCGCTCTTTTATTTTTTGTTCTATCTCCTCAAGGCTTAAGGTAAAGCCTTCTTTGTGGCCTTTAGGCTTACCAAAGGCGCAAAATTTACAAAGATTAATGCACTCATTGCTGTAATTTATATGCTGGTTGTAAACATAATACGCCTTTTTGCCATGTAGTCTTTCGCGTTTTAAGTTGGCCAGATAACCAACGGCCAAAAGTGGGGCCTGATAAAGCCTAAGCCCGTCCTCAAAACTAAGCCTTTTATCCGCCATAACCTTCCTTTCAATGTCCTCTAAACCAGCCCTTTTTATCAATTCTTCCATCAATTTGCCCTCCCCTTGCAAGCATCGGCGAGTCCCTTTTTAACCAAAGAAAGCCAAGAGGAGATAATTTCATCAAGCCTCTTTTCATCGGCCTGATAGATGCCCACCGCATCCAAATAAGGCAAAACATAGGCCTGTAAAAGCCGCTCCATCATGGCATCCAGCATAAAGGCGGCCATTTCCAGATCAATATCCTTACGGATCTCTCCCTTTTTCTGGGCCTCTTCAAGTAAGGGCAAAAGATATTCCCTTGAATAAAAACGAATGGCCTTGATCAAATGCTGCCGTCCTGGCACTCTATCTTCAAAGAGGATCTTTAAATAAATATGATAAATGGCAGGGTGTTCTTTAATAAAACGAATACCGGCCTTTAAGGAGGCCTTAAGCTTCTCAAAAAAATCACCTTCCGCCGTTTCAATCGGCTTTAATACCTGCTTGGCTAGCTTGATGCCATAAGAAAAGATATAAAGAAAAAGATGCTCTTTGTTGTGAAAATATTGATAAATAGAGCCCTTAGCAATGCCAAGCCTCTCTACGATGCGGTTGATGCTTGCCTTGTGATAACCGGCCTGGGCAAACTCCTCTATGGCCACCTCTGTTAATTTGGCCTGCTTTTCTTGAGGCAGACTAAAAAATGTCTTGCGGGGAGTATACTCTTCTTTCATGATGACCAGGTAGTCATCTTAATAGGGAGAGCCTAAAAAGTCAAGTTTGGGTTTATTGAGTTCATGGGGTTTATGGGGTTTGTTGAGTTTGTCAGTTTCTGAATGTCAAGTCGGCACGCTATTTCTGAAAGAACATCCTTACGGCAAGCAGGATTAAGATAGCAGCAAAAATCTTTTTAAAGATAGGTGTAGGTACATGTTCCAAAAGCCTGGCCCCTATCTGGGCGCCAATGATACCACCGATGCCCAGCAAAATGCCCAGTTTATAATCCACATTCTGCAACTTGCTATGGGCAAAGACGGCCGAAAGGGAGATAATAACAATAGCCATAAAGGATGTGCCCACGGCCTTTTGGGCCTCATAGCCCAAAAAGAGCAGCAGAGGCACCATCAAAAATCCACCCCCAAGCCCACTAAAACTGGCCAAAATACCTACAATTATGCCTAAAAAGATAAATAGAAGTACTTGCAAACGCATGTTTCCTCCAGTTTTTGGTATATGCAAAAATGCGCGCTTTAATACTCAAAGCCTTTTCTGGCCTTTATTCCTTGTGTGTAATAGTGCTTTATCTCCTTCATCTCTGTGACTAAATCAGCTACTTTACACAACTCTTTGGGTGCATAACGGCCAGTTAAAACCACTTCTACCTGATCAGGTTTTTCTTTAAGGATTTTTAACACCATCTCTAATGGCAAAAGGCCTAGGTGGAGGGCAACGTTAATTTCATCCATAATGACCAGGGCATAATCTTCCGAAGATATGGCCTTAGCGCATTCCTCTAAGCCGTGCTGGGCCAAGGCAATGTCTTCTTCTGTTGGTTGGGTTACAAACCCCTTCCTTCCAAAGGCCTTTATGGTAATAAGGTCTTTAAACCGAGCCAAGGCCTTATGTTCACTGGCTTCAGCCGTCTTTAAAAACTGCCCTATAAATACCTTTAGTCCTGCCCCAGCCGCCCGTAAGGCCAAGCCTAAGGCAGCCGTGGTCTTCCCTTTGCCATTGCCAGTATAGACTTGAATAAAACCTTTCATGTTATTAGCCTTTTTACTTTTCCAAGACCTTTTCCACCTTCGCTTCAAAATATTCAACCTGAGGGAAATTTTTCATTATTTCCTTAGGTAAGGTAATTTGAATTTTTTGGAGGATTTGGTAGCTCAGGTTTGCAAACCAAGATAAAACAATTTGGTCAAGATGTGGTTCAGAGATTTTCATCTTTTTCTATCTCTTTTAGTATACTCTCTAGGTTAGGCTTTAACTCTGGAATATCTCGCTTTACTACCAACCAAACTTTTTGAGGATCAACGCCGAAGTAGAAATGAATAATCTTATCTCTCATACCAGCCATCGCTTTCCAAGGAATTTCTGGATAGCGCTTTCTAACTTCTTCTGGAATATTTTTAGCTGCTTCTCCGATAATTTCAATGCATCTTTGCACAGCGTAAAACGTTAATTCATCATTGATGAATTCCTCATATGACTTATTTCCAACAAACTTTTCGGCCTTCATCATATTCTCTATAATGTCCTTTAAATAAACAGCAATTTTACGTCTCATAGATAATAAGCTTCCTTTAAAATTATTTCTTTCAATTCGGGCCTTATATCACTTTTGGGCACTACATCTGTTTTTATCCCCAAAAGTTCGTCCAAATAAACCTCAAGCTTCGCTATATCAAGTAAGCTAACCGGTTCCGAAAATTCAACCAATAAGTCCAGATCACTTTTCGCTGTTTGCTCATTTCGCACAAAGGACCCGAAAATAGCAATATTTTTTACTTTGAATTTTCCTTGTAGGAATGACTTTTCTGTTTTGAGGATTTGTTTAATTTGATTTAGATTAGGCATAAAACCTCCATAAATTGATAATATAATTCTGTTTGCGATTCGCCTGGGGCTATGTCGGGACCGTGAAGGATCTGGTAGCCCAGGTTTGCGAACCAGGATAAAGCAGTTTGTTCAAGGTGAGATTCAGAGATTTTCATCCTCTTGTTCCTGCAAATTTTTATACTCCTCCTCGGTCAAGATCTTTCCATCTGGCATAATGAAATAGATTCTTCCCGCTATGCCGATGGGCGTAGCAATGCCGAGTCTTTTATTTTCTTCTAGTATCTCAGGGAAAATGGTAGAGGCTTTTCTTTGAGATTCTTCTATTAAAGTATCAATGTCTAACTTCTGCTTTCTCATGACGCCTCCGTTATCTTTAAAAATTGCCTAAAAACAACTTCGTCTTCTATTTTATATAAATCTTTTGTTCCTTTTGCCACTCTCTTAAAATTTTCTATATTACTTTTTATCTCCCACTTGTCACACAAATTTTTATATAAAAGCCAAAAATTCCTGATGCTTTTTATATATCTTCTTTTTACAATTTTAAAATCAACAAAATGCCCTCCCTTTTTGACCCGTTCTTCAATTCTATATTTAATCCTCTACTGCCGTCTCCCAGCCCAAAAGTTCGGCTTGTTTCAAGACAGTTTGAGTAGCCTTCTCCTGTTTATCCGGCGGGTAGCCGTATTTGCGCAAGAGGCGCTTTACCATAACACGGAGCTTGGCCCGGGTACTTTCGCGCACAGTCCAGTCTATGGTCACGTTTTGGTGTACGGTCTTCACAAGCTCACGGGCAAGTTGGCGTAAGGTTTCGTCTCCCAGCACCTTCACTGCGCTGTCGTTGGTTTCCAGGGCATCGTAGAAGGCAAGCTCTTCTTCGGTAAGATCAAGTTTTTCCCCTCGCCTGTAGGCCTCGCGCATTTCTTTGGCTAGCTTGATAAGTTCTTCGATCACCTCAATGGTACTGATAGCCCGGTTGTGATAACGCCTGATGGTCTTTTCAAGGAGCTCTGAAAATCTTCTCGCCTGCACTAAGTTTTTCCTCCGGCGCACCTTGATCTCATCATTGATGAGTCTGCGCAACAATTCCACAGCCAGGTTTTTCTGGGGCAAATTGCGCACTTCGGCCAAGAATTCATCGGAAAGGATGGAAATATCCGGCTTCTGTAATCCTGCGGCTTCAAAGAGATCAATAACCCCTTTGGGCACAATGGCGCTTGAAATAATCTGCCTGATGGCAAATTCTTTGTCGTCAGTCGGACGGCCGCTTCTCGTAATTTTCACCAGAGCCGCTTTTACACTCTGAAAAAAGGCCACCTCGTCGCGAATTTTAATAGCTTCCTCCCTGGGTACAGCCAGAGCGAAGGCCTTAGAGAGTTCGGTTACCGCTTTAATAAAAGCCTCTTTTCGGGAAGGAGCAGCCACAAAATCCGCGGCCTCACGCAAAATCTTAAGGCGCTCCTCAGGACTTGCGGAAAGGGCCTTTTGGTAATCAAAGCCGTGGAAGATGTCCCTACAAATTTCATATTTTTCAAGCATAATAGCCACGGCCTCGTCCTGATCCACCGCAGGTTTGCCGCGGCCACCGCTACGGGTGTAAGTGGCAAGGGCACGTTTGAGGCTCTCGGCAATCCCGATGTAATCCACCACCAGCCCGCCGGGCTTGTCCCGAAAGACCCGGTTCACTCTAGCGATAGCCTGCATGAGATTGTGCCCCTGCATGGGCTTGTCAATGTACATGGTGTGAAGGCAAGGAACATCAAACCCTGTAAGCCACATGTCACGCACGATGACGATTCTTAAAGGGTCGTTTGGGTCTTTGAAGCGCTCGGCAAGTCTTTCCCTTCGGGCCTTATTGCGAATGTGGAGCTGCCAATCAGAAGGATCTTTGGCTGAGCCGGTCATCACCACTTTGATCACGCCCTTTTCATCATCGTCAGAATGCCAATGGGGCCTAAGCTTTATGATCTCGTTATAGAGATCAACACAGATCCGCCGGCTCATGCAGACTACCATGGCCTTGCCATCCATGGCGGAAAGTCTCTTTTCAAAGTGTTCCACTAGGTCGCGGGCGATGACCTCAAGGCGCCTTTTGGCCCCTACAATAGTTTCAAGCTGTGCCCACTTGGTCTTGAGCTTTTCCTTTTGCTCAAGCTCTTCCTCTTCGGTAACCTCTTCAAATTCTTCATCAATTTTGGGCTTGAGTTCTTCGGGAAGCTCAAGTTTGGCCAGGCGGCTTTCGTAATAGATGGGCACCGTGGCTCCGTCTTCTACGGCCTGGAGCACATCGTAGATGTCTATGTAATCGCCAAATACAGCCCTGGTGTTGCGGTCGCCGAATTCCACAGGCGTGCCAGTAAACCCTACAAAAGTGGCATTTGGCAGGGCATCCCGCAAATGCCTGGCAAAGCCTTCTATGAAACCATAGTGGCTGCGGTGGGCCTCGTCTGCGATGACGATAATGTTTTCCCGCTCGGAAAGCAGCGGGAACCTTGTTCCCTTTTCCTCGGGAAGAAATTTTTGAATGGTAGTAAAGATCACCCCTCCGGAAGCCCGTCTCAAAAGCTCTTTCAGGTGCTCCCGATTTTCGGCCTGCACCGGTCTTTGCCGCAAAAGTTCATGGCCGCGGGAAAACTGGCTGAAGAGCTGGTCGTCAAGGTCGTTTCGGTCGGTGATAACCACGATGGTGGGATTTTTAAGGACTGGATGCCGGATGAGCTTTCCGGCAAAAAAGAGCATGGTAAGGCTTTTGCCCGAGCCCTGCGTGTGCCAGATTACCCCGCCTCTTCGGTCCCCTCTGGGACTTGCGGCTTCAAGAGTCTTTTGGACGGCCTTTCTTGCCGCGTGGAACTGATGATAGGCGGCTACTTTTTTGACCAGGCCCTTTCGGTTTTCTTCAAAGACGATGAAATGCCGTATCAAATCAAGCAGAAAGTCCTTGCGAAATACCCCCTTAATCAGCACCTCAAGCTGAAACTGAGTATTCGGGGCTAGTTCTTGGCCATCAATGGTGCGCCAGGGGAGAAACCATTCTCTCCCTGCGGTAAGCGAGCCAAGCCTTGCGGAAAGCCCGTCTGAGATAACCAGAAGCTCGTTATAGACAAAAAGCGAAGGGATTTCCTGCTTGTAGGTCTGAAGTTGGTTAAAGGCGGTCCAGATAGTGGCTTCTTCATCCGCGGGGTTTTTAAGCTCCATCACCGCTATGGGAAGGCAGTTTAAAAAGACCACCACATCCGGCCGGCGGATGTTTTGCCCTTCCTGCACAGTAAACTGATTCACCACCAGCCAGTCGTTGTTCTCCGGGTTTTCAAAATCAACGAGAACCACTCTTTCCCCGCGCACCTCACCGTCCTTAAGAACTTCCACCTCCACCCCATCAACCAGCATCCGATGAAAGGCACGGTTGTTGAGGACGAGATCAGGCGAGTCAGGATGAAGCACTTTACGGATAGCGTCTTCCAGAGCCTGCGCCGAGGTACCTGAATTGAGTTTGTAAACTGCCTCCCGCAGGCGTTCTTTTAGGACCACATCGGAGTAGGAGTCCCGTTCTGCCTGCGGTTCGCCAGGGGCTATATCCGGGCCGTGAAGGATTTGGTAGCCCAGGCTTTCGAACCAGGAAAGGGCAGTTTGTTCTAATGTGGATTCGGTAATATTACTCATGTTCCCTCTAACAGTTCCTTGTCTCTCCTAACATTACCGTCATTTAAAACAGACCTTATATCCTCTACTATTTCGCCCAAAGGTTTTTCCGATTGTCCAACAATAGATTTTGCCAATATTTGCTTAGATTCATAAATATCTGAACCATAATGTTTGGAAAATTCAAAAAATATATCTTTGGAATTACTGAGAGATTTCAATTGGGTTATTAATTCCCTAACTTCAGCTTCTTCATTACATTGCAATTCGGATTTCAAAAGCTTTACAACTTCCTCTTTATCGAGCTGATTTAAAATCCAATCTTCTGGCTTCTGATCACCCGGCATAAATGTGATATTTATTTTAGTAGGGTCAATTTGATTATCATCTATTTTCTTAATCCACCTTTTTAGATCTCCTTTCTTGTTCTTTACATCTCCGTCCCACACAATAATCAAACGCTCTCTAAAACCAGCTCTAATGTGGGCTATAGCTTGATTTATCAATTCACTATCTGATCCCACAGGTACTATTTTAACTCTTTTTCTAATTGTAAAATCTAAAGCTTGGCGTATTAAAATTTCAGCTACGCCATCTTCGCAATATATAATAAGCTCTGGTTCTTGCGAACCTTTCATAGTCCCAATTGCTAATCTAGTCGTAGGCTCATGTATTGGATTGTGGTGAGAACCTCCTTTTTGAATCAACACACGAGCTATTCTAGGAACAGCGTCGATAAAATATTCAGAATGAGTGGAAACTATGATTTGCAACTTTTTTCTCAATATTACCTCTTGTAAAACCTCAGCTAATCTAATCTGTGCCTCAGGGTGTAATCCAATTTCTATTTCATCAACAACAATTAAGGCTCCATCAGGAGTTTTGGATATTACATCTAAAATATACAATGCTGCATCTTCACCTGCTCCCATATTAAAACTGGTATATTCATCATTTCCTGAATTTACACTTCTTATAGAAACATCTTTGGTTGATAGAGTAGTAGCATTAGTATAAGATTGAGACATGACATTTTTAAATAGTACTAAATAATCAGAATCAAAGTCTTTTTTCTTTATTTTTTTTGACGCTCCAAATCTGGAACGGATAATTTTATACTCTTGAGCCGGAACTGCCCTTATCATTCCTAAATAATGAACAGGGCGTTTAGGTCTCCTCTCGTAGTGCATCCATTTTTTAGATTGTTTGACAATTTTTAAGATTTTTTCTTTTCTTCCATCCCAATATCTCCAAAAAATTTCTATTCCTGTAATATCGGGATCATTAGGCCCCTTAAAGAAAAAATCTTTAAAAGTGTAATAGGTAAAATTTTCTCCTTCTCGAGGCTTTCTCAATGCATTTATTGGGTAATGGCCTTCTGAAGAGTGGTAAGCTAAAGCAGCTAAAGCAAGTATTGTAGTTTTTCCCACACCGTTTTTGCCACATATTACTGTTAAAGGATACTTAAACTCTATGCTAAGATCTTTTATGCCACGAAGACCTGGTTTTCCCTTTATTGATATTTGCTTTAGAACCGGATATGGAAAGTCATTTGAGTTTTTCCACCAATTTAATAATCTGCGTTCGGTATGATTCAAATGGGCTCCAGGCATTATATTCCCTCCAAAAATTTTTCCGCATCTTTGATGCGGATTTGGCCGGAAATGAGTTTGGGAAGGAGGGTGTCGCGTAGGGAACCTAATATTTGAATTTCTTTTTCATTTTGTTTTATTTTTTGAAATATATAAAAAACTTGATCGGTAAACAATTTTATACAATTCCCTTGAGGAATTATCAACTCGATCTGAAGTAATGATTCGGGCTTAACACGTTGATGACTGCTCGAAGTTCCTGTAGCAAGAGAGGCAAAAACATTTAAGAAATTCTCTGAACTCAAAAGACAGTAGAGATATTCTTTAGAAACTTTACTTGGGGTTAGAACAAAAAAATCTGTGGAACAAATAGCGTGTATATCTTCTTCAGGACATGGTAACCAAACTCTTGGTATTCTAGGGTTTAATTTAGAAATAAGTACAGCATCACGGGGAACTAAATACTTGTTGCTTTTTATATCTTTTCCTTTTTCTCTTTTTGGTACTTTCCCTTCATCAAAGGAAGGAATACTATAATGAAAGAAAATTTTTTCTGGATACTCAAAGGGTTTTATATTTTTACGCTGTAAAATAGCAATATCTTTAATGCTTCCCACCCTCCACCCCTTCGATATCGGCCCAAGAGGCGAATCTTCAAAGGAATCAGGGAAGAGCCGGGCGATTTCAGGAGAAAGTTTAGGGGTGGAGATAGCACGACGGCGGGCGGCTCTTTCCGCCAGGGCGTTGGGGATAGGGTTTCCGGCCTCAAGGGCATTATCAATCACCGGGTCAAAGTCCACAAACCAGGACTTAAAGATAGTCTTTGCCATCTCCTCCAGCGTCTCATTCATCCGCCGATTAAGCTCTATCTTGTCATCCAATGTGCCGAGTATGTGGGCGATGGCTTTTTGTTCGGGGAGGGGAGGAACAAAGATTTTTCCTTTCGCTATAATATCAAAACTGACTGCTGGATATGCAGAGCCAGCGGTATTATTAGCAAGATAATTAATAAAATTTTCTTGAATGAGACTATAATAAAGAAATTTTGGCTCTACTTTTTTTCGTTTTGGTCTAATAACCACAAAACCTGTGGAAACTACTGTATTATTTTTTGCATTTTTAACATACCAATATGCTTTTCTTTCGGGTCTTACAGTAGAAATGATTATATCACCATTTTTCACAATACGTTTTGCTCTACTTGGAGCATGTTCAATAGGTATTACTTTGGTTTCTAATAATTTACCCTGTTCAACAGATGAAATATCAATATATTCAATGAAATCATATGGAAAGTCTTTTCTTATATTTTCTGGATTAATTTCTGCAACATCTGCAACTTTATATTCAGGCCACGATGATTTACTTCTCAGTAACATTTATGCTTCTACCCTTTCCTCAATCCTCTCCCTAATCTGCGAATACAATCTGGCATTAAGATCTTCACGCTCTCTCCAGCTCCCTCTCCAATTTCTCCACACTCGGCACTGTGTTTAAGCTCTCCCTCATAAAACTTTTTCCTAAATCCAGCCTTCCTTACGCAGGTGTTCCCATGCAACCCGAATGTGATCAGGACGGAAACGCTTTCTTTTGTGTGCATTCCAGTTTCTGAAACCTTCTATAGCAGCCTGGTAATTCTCTCGCACAGCGGGATCTTCTTGAGCAAGCCAATGGACAGTGGCTAACAATTCCATTCCGTATGGCGTTTCAAACCCATAAATAAGACGCGCCACCCGGTCTATTCGTTGCAAAGTTTCGGGGTAATTCTGCAAAAAGGCCTCTGCTTCTTCTTGGGCCCCAGGAAGGAGATAAATTTCTGCTCTCCTACTACGATCGCCGTAACCGCGCAAATAATGACCTTCCAGACGCTGGAGCACAAAGTGTAGATTTTCAGCGTAAGGACCATATTTATGTTTGACATAATTCAAGCGCAGGGGCTCACCGGAGGATTGAAGAAAATAAGCCAATTTTTGAATTTCTAGGTGAGTTAACCGGTATCCAGGAATAGCATAACGGTCTATCAAAACGATTAAAGCCGCTCGGCCTTTAGTCAGTCGCGGGCGCCTGGTAGCAATCTTCATTTGATCCGCAGCAGGTGCTTTATAGGGTTCGTAAATCAACACCCGCACATCTGGAAGAGACTCAAAAGCCTTGACGATAAGCGGACGCACATCTTCCCAGCGCAAACCACCAAAACCACAACCTAAAGGCGGAATGGCAATTGAACGAATATTTTTTTTCTTAACAAGGCGCACTAAATCTTCTAAACCTTTTTGAATATCTTCAATCCTTGACTTACTACGCCAATGACGTTTGGTTGGAAAATTGATAATATAGCGAGGATTAGTGAGACGTCCAGTTGCAACAACAAACATTTTTCCTATTTTTACTTCACCACATTTGCAAGCTTTTTTATATGCTTCATAATTTTCTGGAAAAGCCTGGCGAAACTGTAAAGCAATACCTTTGCCCATTACTCCTACTGTGTTCACCGTATTGACCAGGGCCTCTACATCGGCCTCTAATAAATTACCTTTGGTGAACTCAATCATGATGAATACCCCCATTAATAATACCAAGAACGTTGCACACTTATTATTGGTCTGTGATTAGCTTGATTTATAAGCTTTTCTACCTGTTGCGCTATTTTCCTATTGTAAACACCTATCTCGTGGATTAACTCCCAGGGAAAAAATTTATGCACCAAAAACTCAGCCTGACGACGGCGTTTGCGATCTCCATCTTCAAAAGTGTCGTACCAGTATTTAGCTTTCATAATTTGCCAATCCACTTCTTGTAAGTCTTTCAAATTGGTAAAAAAACGGCTAATAGCCATTTCGGCATGGCCATCAGTAAAAACAAAAGATAAACCAGCTTGAACTACAGCTTGAACCGAGGAGACCAAATGCAAAATAGGCTCTTGACCTTCGGTGTAACCTTCTACATTTCCTCGGTGTATGGCGTATAGCATAGGAGAGCGCGGCGCAAAATAAAAAGGTACATAATCCGCTAAAGTACCGCCTGGATCACAAGGGACATGCCTTTGGGCACGTCGTTGTTTGATATGCTGGTGTGCAATACTTGTAGACACAAGACCTCTTGCGCCAGCTTCACGGTCACACCATAAGCCACCCTCGCGTAAAATGCTTGTCAAATTACGAATGTGGGTAATGTGATAGATATAAATTTCTCGCACATCTTGTGCGAAAATTACAATGCCTCCCAAAACCCAAGCTCCTTTAAATTGTGTCTTATAGCCTCTTCAAGTTTTGTACTTTCGGCAAATTGGACTTCCAGCTCCGCCAGCAGTCGCTTCATTTTCTCTTCAAAAACTTCGTCGTCTTCCTCCTGAATCTCTACACCCACATACCGGCCAGGAGTGAGGATGTAATCGTGTTCTCTTATTTCCTCTATGGTGGCACTTTTACAGAATCCAGGGATGTCTTTATACTCACCGGCGCCTTCTTCGCCGCGCCAGGCGTGGTATGTCCGGGCAATTTTCTTGATCTCTTCGTCTGTAAGTTCTCTATGGACGCGATCCACCATGACGCCCATTTTGCGGGCATCAATGAAAAGGACTTCTCCACGACGGTCGCGCAAAGGCTTGCCACCTTTGGTAGGTTTGCCTGATTTATCCCGCGCAATAAACCACAAACAGGCTGGGATCTGAGTGCTGTAAAAGAGCTGCGGCGGAAGCGCTACAATGCAATCTACTAAATCGGCTTCAATGATATTTTTGCGAATTTCGCCTTCTCCACCCTGGTTGGAAGAGAGGGAGCCGTTGGCCAGCACAAAACCGGCAATGCCTACCGGGGAAAGATGGTGGATGATGTGCTGCACCCAAGCAAAGTTGGCGTTATTAGCTGGAGGGACTCCGAATTTCCAGCGCACATCATTTTTAAACTCTTCCTGCCCCCAGGCCTTCTGATTGAAAGGTGGATTGGCGAGGATGAAGTCGGCTTTAAGGGTAGGGTGTAAATCATTATGAAAAGTGTCTGCCGCATAGGGGCCAAGGTTGGCCTCTATCCTCCGGATAGCAAGGTTCATCTTGGCCAGGCGCCAGGTGGTCGGGTTTGACTCTTGGCCGTAAATGGAGATGTCTCCAAGGTGCCCGCCATGGGCATTGATGAATTCTTCGCTTTGGACAAACATGCCCCCTGAACCACAGCAAGGGTCATATACCCGGCCCTGGTAAGGTTCGATCATTTCTACAAGGAGACGCACGATACACCGAGGAGTATAAAACTCGCCACCTTTGCGGCCCTCGGCACTGGCAAACTGGCCGAGGAAGTATTCGTAAACCCGGCCTAAAATATCTTTGGATTGATTTTCACGGTCTCCCAGACCAATGGTGCTGATGAGATCAACGAGTTCGCCAAGGCGCCGTTTGTCAAGCTCGGGCTTAGCGTAAATTTTGGGAAGCACACCTTTGAGACTCGGGTTTTCTTTTTCAATGGCCACCATGGCGTCGTCAATAATTTGCCCAATCTCAGGCTGCTTAGCCCTTTCCTGAATATACGACCACCGAGCTTTAGGTGGAACATAAAAGACATTTTCAGCGAGGTACTCGTCACGATCCTCCAAAGTTTCATAACGAGCCTCAGGCTCTTTAACAAACCATGGACTTTCGGGATTGGTAACTTCTTTCTCTAATTGTTTTCTTCTTTCCTCAAAGGCGTCTGAAAGATACTTGAGAAAGATGAGCCCAAGAACCACATGTTTGTACTCCGCAGCGTCAAGATGCCCGCGGAGTTTATTGGCTGCTTCCCACAGCTTGGCCTCAAAACCGAGATTGGCCCCGTTGTTTGTCTCAACCTTTTGGGGAGGACGAGAACGTCTTCTGGCTTTGGGTTTTTCTTGAATCTGGCTATCCAGATTAAGACCCAGATCTTCATGAAGGGATTCGCCGGTAGGATTCTTTCTCGGCATAAGCAAACCTCAATAAATTACT
The DNA here is from genome assembly GCA_027064585.1 of Candidatus Desulfofervidaceae bacterium. GTDB lineage: Bacteria > Desulfobacterota > Desulfofervidia > Desulfofervidales > Desulfofervidaceae > JAGHCL01. Next base: position 75,099 of record JAMOPI010000020.1, read on the forward strand.
TTATTTAACGCCAAAGCTCAGCGGCGGGCGGTCAGCCCGTCCGGGAGAGGTTTGTTAGAAATTTTCTATACATATCTTAAATTTCTCCAACAAATTTTGACAAATCTCTTCTTTCTTACCTTCGGATAAATGAGTCAATTTTTTCTTTATCCTCTTTTTTGAAACCGTAAAAATATAATTTAATTTCAAAACGCTATCTACTATTAGACCTTCACTTTTGGAAATAAAAATTCCCTGCATTTTTATATTACTTGTAATTCCTGCTATTATTACATTGTTCAACTCTTCAAATAAAACCAATGCTGGTCTTAATTTTGTTCCAAATTTATCTGTAAATGGAACTTCTACTAAGACAATGTCACCAAACTTTAAATCATTTTGTCCCATATACTATCTTCCTCATTATCCCATAACTCTTTCATTTTTTCTAATTGAGCTAATTCTATATCTTGTTGAAAAATAAAATCTTCTATTAACCTTTTTAAAAAATCCTGAACGCTCTCATTTTTTCCTTTTAATTGTTCAATAGTCATTATTAATTCTTGAGAAAGAGGAATATATGCTATATCTTCCATACCCAATCTCCCATTTTTTTAATTTTTACTTTTTCTAACTTTTTATATGCTCTGCATCTTTCTTTTTCAAGCTCTTTTTCAACTTCTTTTATAAAACCTTTCATGTTATTAGCCTTTTTACTTCTCCAAATACCTCTTCTACCTTGATTTCTCGCATACAGCGGTGATCCTTGGGGCACACCCTGGCCTTACATGGAGCACAGGAAACGAGATGATGGATGATTTTGGTCTTATCACCATAAGGGCTAGTTCTTTTGGGATCAGTAGGGCCAAAGATGGCAATTTGCGGGCGATCTAGGGCGGCAGTTAGGTGCATTAGACCCGAATCATTAGTTACAACAAACTTGGCATCTTTTATAATCGCCATTGCCCCGGCTAAAGAGGTAAGGCCAGTAAGATCATAGAGGCCGTCAGTCTTTTTTATGTTGTCTAAAATTTGGCTGGCAATCTGCTTGTCTTTGGCACTACCAAGCATAATAACAGCTAGCCCCAGTTCGTCTTTTATTCTTTCTGCCAATTTGGCAAAGTATGCTGGTGGCCAACATTTGGCTGGGCCATAGGCTGCCCCAGGGGCAAAGACAATGTAATCTTTTGGCCAGCGAAATTGCTCCCAAAGCCTTTTTTGCTCTTCTTGACCCTTAGCGGTAGGGGATAAAACCGGACTACAGGGCTTTACTTTAAGGCCCATCTGTTTTAAAAGCTGGAGGTAGTAATCAATTTGGTGAAGTTTCTTTGGCGGCGGATAGCGGTGAGTTAACAAGAAATGCCGCCCATCAGTGGCATAGCCAATGCGCCTTGGAATACGTGTTAAAAAGGCCGCCAAGGCAGAGGAAAAAGAATTGGGCAAAAGGATACAAATATCAAAATTCTGCCCTAGCTTAGAACAGAGGAGTTTTAAAAAAGAATTCTCATAAGTAATGACTTCATCTATCTTTTGATATGCCTCAAAGACAGGGATTAAGTGGGGTTTACACCAAACAGCCAGATGGGCCTTAGGGTAGGCCGCACGTAAGTTTTCTAAAAAAGGTAGGGCCATGACTGCATCACCCAGCCAGTTAGGACTTCGCACTAAAATCCGAGTCTTTCCTTTAACCATGTGCCAAATGCCTCTTTTTCAGCTATATTCAGTTCTATCCTGGGAAACGCAAGTTGCAAGCCAGCTTGGATAAATTCCTTTTTAAAGGAGAACAGCTTTACTGCATCCTTTTCGGTTGTTACCAATACCTTAACCTTTTTGTTCTTGGCCAGACAAATCAAATGCTGAATGTCTTTTTTCGTATAAATGTGATGGTCTGCAAAGGGCAAAAGGGCAACTATTTTTAACCCCAATACGATGCAGGTTTGGTAAAAATCCATTGGTTTGGCGATACCACAAAAGGCGATTGCATTGATTGCGTTTGTTGGGTTTATAGGGTTTGTTGTGTTAAATGCGTTAAAAAGGAGAGATATTTTTGTTTGGGTGGTGAATATCTTTAAATGCGGGAAACGGTTGATTAAAAATTGTTTTAGCCTCATTGCCTTTTCTTCATCTTTTATCTTTGTCAACACCACGGCATCGGCCCGGTTTAAGGCAGAAATGGGCTCGCGCAGTATGCCTCTAGGCAAAAGATGGCCATTTCCAAAAGGCCTTTCAGCATCAAGAAGTACAATCTCCAAGTCTTTTTTCAAGGCATAGTGTTGAAAGGCGTCATCTAATACTACTACCTCTGGGCCAAAGCGTTTAAAGGCGAGGGTAATAACCTGATAGCGCTCTTTGCCCTTAAGTACCGGAATGCTCTTTAAGTTTTTTGCCAAAAGATAACCTTCGTCTCCTGCTTCCATAGGGGACAAAAATATGCGCTCTCCATCAGAGATAAGCATCTTATCAGAACGAGCCTTATACCCCCTAGTGACTACGGCTACTTTTCTTCCCATCTCCCTTAAAAATTGGGCCAAAAAAATAACAAAGGGCGTCTTTCCTGTGCCACCTACGGTAAGGTTGCCCACGCTAATGACCTTACACGGAGACTTTTTTACTTCTAACCAGCCCCTTTTATAGACCAGCTGATGGAGCTTAAGGCCACCTAAATAAAGAAAACTAAGGCCATGGGCTACAGTCTTTAAAAAACGGTAGCCCGAGGTATCAGTGGTAATGGCATCAAAGATAGAGTTTAATGACATTCTAAGCTTGCCTTTATCCCAAGCAAAAATTCAGCCAGATGATACAGCAAAAAGACATGTGAAGCAAGGCAGTAACCCTTGACAGCCAGATTGAAAAAATATATTTAAATATGCAAATATTTTGATATGCTGAAAGACAGGTATGGAAGTAAAAGAACTTTCCAAAGTCTTTAAGGCCATGAGCGATGAAACCAGGTTAAAAATGCTGGCCTGCTTGGCTGAAAGGAAAGAGTTATGTGTCTGTGAATTCCAGGAATTGCTGGGACTTTCGCAGCCAACAGTCTCGCGTCATCTAAGAATTTTAGAAGAGGCCGGCTTTCTAAAAAGCCGACGGGAGGGACAGTGGGTAATTTATCGGCTTAAGGAAGATAATAAGATTCAGATGCAGCTAAGCAGGATAGTAGATGAGATTTTAAAAAAAGATCCAGAACTGATCGCCTTTATTGCTAAGGCCAAAGAAATAAATTTAAGAAAACGGGATGTTTAAAATGGCCATTGAAATTCAAGACCCGGAATTAAAGGAAATGTTTGAGCACGGTTTGTATTTTCACGGACATTTGTGTCCGGCAATGCCTTTGGGCCTAAGGGCAGGGCTTTTGGCCAGAAGAAAGTTAGGGGTAGGTCGTTCTCAGGACAAAGAACTTATGCTTCTCGCTGAAACCGCAGAGGGACATGCCATGGCTTGTTTTTTAGATGGTGTCATGATGGCTACAGGATGCACCTATGGCAAGGGTAATTGCAAGAAACTACGCTATGGTAAGCTGGCCTTTACTTTAATTGATAGAAAGGCTAAAAAACAAATTAGAGTAAGTGTTAAGGCAGAATTTATCTTACAGGCCTTAAAAACTTCCCCCTTTATTGCTCAAAGAAAGATGGGTGTGCCGCCACAAGAAGTGAAAAGAGAGATAGCAGAAGCGGCCGTGAATAAAGTAATGAATTTGCCTGAAGAGGAAATTTTCAATATTGGTGAAGTTGTCCCCTGTGAACCAGAAGTAATTAAGGGTATTTTTGAGGCTTATCCATGCGAAAAATGTGGCGAAGTTGTTTATGCTAAATGGATTAGGGTGAAAGATGGAAAATTCTATTGTATCCCTTGTAGTGGATATAAGGAATAGGAGAAAAAGATGCTGGGATGGGGGCAGATAGGCATTTTATTTGCCGTATTTTTTGTCGTTTCCGTAATTTTTATGATGTTCGGCCAAGGAGGAGGGGCAATTTATGTTCCCATGTTGCTTGCCTTTGGATTACCTCTGTATAAAGCAGCGGCTACAAGTCAGGTCTTAATCATTGCCGCTACTTTATCTGCCATGCTCGTCTTCCATAAGGCAAAGATGATTGACTGGTGGTTAGCCTTAATTGTAGAGCCCCCAACCAATCTGGGTGCCTTTTGGGGTGGTTATCTTTCTCCCCATTTCCCACCCATGTTTTCTAAGCTGGCCTTTGCAGGCATCCTTTTAGTTGGTGCTTATTTTATGATTAAGCCCATCCAGGAAAGACAACCTCTTTCCCGCAGACGACATTGGTTTTGCCTCCACCGCAATATAGGTGAATATGAATACAGCCTTAACCTTCTTATTATCATTCCCATTATGGTTTTAGCTGGTTTTATTGCTGGCATGCTTGGGGTAGGAGGCGGGCTTTTTAAGGTGCCTGCGCTTGTGCTTTTGGGCGGAGTGCCCATGAAAGTAGCGGTTGGCTCTTCAAGCTTAATGATTGGCATCACTGCCTTAACGGGACTGTTCGGTCATGCCCTTGTCGGTCACTTTGATCCCAGGCTGGCCTTAACTCTCGGACTAGCCGTATTTTCTGGGGCTCAGGTGGGAGCAAGGATTGGGGTAAATATTGACAAAAGGAAACATAAGAAATACTTTGGTTATCTCTTAGTCTTTATTGCTTGCTGGATGGTCTATATGGCCTTTAGAGGAGGAAGATAATGAAATGGCTTTATTACGGTTCTCTTGGTGCCTTTATTCTGGCAGCCCTTTTTGTCTTTTTTAGCACCAGCGGTTCTCGGTGCCCACGCCATATCTATCTGCGGGACGAAAACGGCAACATTATCACACCAAACAGCACGGTGCCTTATAGTCCTAGGCGGACTTGTGGCCTCTCTGGTTGTCATGATTACGAAAAGATCGTAAAGGGCTATCACTTTACCCAAGGCTGGGGCGAAAAGGTAAAGGCAGAGGATAAGGCCATTTATCCGTGGCTCTTAAGCTATGGCAATTATGGAGGCAGATGGTGCCCGGTAGGGCCGAATTTTCATTGGGTAAGTCCTTTAAAGGTTACCTCGCCCCTTGCGTTTGATCTAACGGCCTTTACCTTTGCCGTTAATTGTGGTGTTTGTCATCCTGGTGGCAATACCATGGAACATGACCGGCAGGGACATCGCTATGATGTCTATTTAAAGAAGCATCCAGAACTAGCTACTGATTCTACCAATGGTGATTACTACCAGAGCAAGTGGGACAAGACAGGGGTAATAGAGGCCGATTGTCTTATGTGCCACTTAAAAGGATATAACTTTAAGATTCGCTGGGCGCAAATTCAGGGCCTGAACTTCAAATGGGCCTCTACGGCCGCGGCGCATCTAGGAGAGGTGATCGGTACGGTAAAAAATGGTCAAACGCCAATTGTGCGGTATGATCCCCGTCTTTTTGATGAGAAGGGTAGGGTATCTCTGAATATTACCCGTAAGGTAGATGACCGCATCTGTATTGGCTGTCACAAGTTTTCTGACTGGAAAAAACGGGGTGTTACCTGGACGGCTGAGCACGACATTCATCTACGCAAAGGGCTCCACTGTGTGGATTGTCACAGTGCCGGCCGCCTTACCTTGGACCCAAGAATCAGGGGTCTAGAAAGGCATCAATTTGCTAAGGGCGATGATCCCGGAGTGTGGGTGAGAAATGACCTAGACAACTCCATCACCTGTAGAGCATGTCATGACCAGGGATTAAAGCGCATTTACATGCTAGGTCATCGGCTTATCTTGGGTAAGTGTTTCGCAAAACTTGACTGTACCGTATGTCACATCCCGCAGCGCTATGTCCAAGCAGCCCTTATTCAGGACAGCACGGTCTTTAACAAAGGCACCAAGATTCCTGAACCCAAACGGGTGTGGACATATTACGGCGAAGAAGGAAAGTATTACAACTATTACAAAGACTTACTTTCCTATCTACCTAATCAACCGGCTCACTTCTGGCAACCAGAGCTTTGTGTTTATAAAGGCAAGATCTATCCTATCAACCGCACTCATACCATTTGGCTGGGTTTAAAAACACCAGGTAAGCCTGGCATCATGCAGATTTCCATGCACAAACTTTGGGAAATGTGGCAAGAACATTATAAAGAAGGTAAATATCCAGAGCTTGACATAATTAAAGACGATAATAATGATGGACATCCAGAGGTCAATACTCCGACGGAAAGGGAGGCAATTCTTAAGGCGGTAAAAGAATTCTTTAAAGACAAAGGCATTGATTTGGAGCAAAGACAGGTAGTTTTGGTAGAGGATAATCTGGTCTATACCGACGGTACACATTATGAAACTCTACCTAAGACAAGTTATGAAAGCAGCCCCTATGCCTCGGCCTTTAAGTTAAGTCATGATGTAGCTCCCAAAGAAAGGGCCCGTGGTTATCGGAGTTGTGAGGAATGTCACTCTCCGCACAGCGAATTCTTCTACCGACCGGTGTTGGTTAAACTGTGGGATAAAGACGGAAAACTGGTCTGGGAGCCGCAATATAAGACCCTGGGTTATACCGAACAAGAAGTGGACCATCTAACACATCTAAAGCTGCCCACTTGGAAAGTAAGGTTGCACCGTTGGTTTAATGCCTGGCATGAGTTTTGGGGTGGTTAAGATGTCTTTTTATCTCATTCCACCTATCTTTTTTCTCATCGCCCTCCTTTTTTCTATGCTAGGCATGGGGGAGGGCAGTTATACATTCTCAATTACACCCCTTATGAAAAGGAATTTTCTGAGCTGATAAATAAAAATTTCTTTTACAAACATCTCTGTCCCTTTGAGCTTTCCATAACACCACTTTTTGAAGGAAACAGGAATGAACGCATTGTCTATTTTGGCACAGGCAAAAACAAGACTATCATTAAAGGCTGGAAGGGATATTTTGACCTTAAGGGTGCTCCACCCCTATTGCAATTTGCCCTTGATGTAGGTCTTGGCAACAGAAATTCACAAGGTTTTGGAATGATAGAGGTAATAAAAACTATCACATCTATCCCGTAAACCAAGGGTACGGCAAAAAATATAGTCAAATTTTATTTGACAACTAGGTAGGATTTTGATAAAGGATAGAGAGAGGAAGTAAAATTGTGAAAAAATATGAGGTCCTTCACTCCTGATCCTCAAAGCACAGAAAAAACTTTAACCGTATTGCTGATGACCTGCTTAAAGCTAAATGGTATTTTCTGGCAATCTTAACAGCCCTTGGAGTAGCGTATCGGTATGTCTTTTGTGAACCTTTGCCTTTTATTAGCCTTTTAGTGGTAGGTGCTTTGGGGAATATCGTTTTCTGGATGCTGGGCGAGTATATTGTTTCGCAGGGCTTTTTGTTTCGGTATTTGCAAACAAAGACGATAAGCATAATAAAGGACGGCTGTCTATCCCTAGACTACATTTTACCTGACCAGTTTATACCTCTTTATTGGGCAAGCCTTTGGGCGATTATTTTAAATACCGGTACTGCTATATACCTTTACACAACAACTCCAGACTTACCAATCTTTATCTTCCTTTGCTTTTCCCTTTTTCTCATCTGGAAGCTTTTAAGCTATCATCTCTATAAAATCAGGCAATTTTTAACCAAAACCATTAGCCTTAAACTTGTGCCTGCGTGCGCCGAAGAAAAAAACTTTTTTCGCTTCCCTCTCTCTGCTTTTTATGGTCTTCCTTTGGGAGGAGGTTTGTCCTATTTAAATTGGCTTTTTGAGACAAAAACACTTCCTTGGTATTACTGGCTTATTCTGCCGTTGTTTTGGCCGCTGGGGCTGGCGATGGTAGTTCATCTCCGCCGGGGTTTGGACGCTTTATCAGATAAAGAAAGAAGACTCCCAATAAAAATGAAAGGAGATAAATATGTCATACAAATAGATAGTAAAACGGCCTGGGCATATTGGCTTTTATATTTCATCGTCTAGGAGGAAACCATGAATGGGTCTAAGCATACTAATCGGTGGACAATAATATGTTGCTGTCTTTGTTGTTTATTAGGAGCCGCGGCATTTGTGGGCATCATTTTGGTATATGTCACGAAGTTTTTTAAAATCCATTCTCTACAGGAATTTATCGCTGTTTCACCTCTCTTTTTCTTTATCTTCATGATAGTAGTCTTATGCTGGTGGCTAAGGGATTATGACTTTTCTAGTGCCCTATCCGAAAATTGGGCTTCACCAAATGACCCAAAGGTTCTTCCTAAAAGTTCCAGTCGCCTCCTTGCCTTTTTCAGTGGACTAACGGCCATCATAATTGCCATTACCGTTACCTCTGCTTATCTTTACAAAATCCTGGTAGCCAAAGATACCTCTGATCTTCAACTTGGCCAATTTGCCAAGTTTATTGCTAGCTTGGGTATCGGAATAATTCCTTATATTACCAATAAGGTGGTTACTGGAAATAAACCAAAATAAAAGGCTTTCTTAACAATATGTTTTTTTATTTAAATTTTGTGTAATTTAATTGGGTCTTAACAACGAAACTCCTTGTTATATCTTTTCCCTACACCCTATTGTTGTATTTCTTTTAGTTTTACGACATATTCAACCCTTCCAGAAGCATCTATTGTATCACAGCAGTTTTATGGCTCCTTTTTGGGATTAGATTATAAAATTTTTGTTGACAAAGGAATGAAAAACTGTTATTTTAAAAAAATGGAAATAAATAAATTTTACCAATTTGAATATAAAAACTCCCTTTCCCCATCAGATTCATTTCTGGAATCTGGCCTTGCAAGACAAGTTTCCTATTCTTGTCAAAGCCCCGACCGGAGCAGGTAAGACAGAAATGGTGATTGCACCGTTTTTGAGGTGGAACAATGATTGAGGGAATATTGGATACAATTATAGAGAAACTTTCTCCCCTAAAAATTGTTCTTTTTGGTTCGTATGCCTATGGAAGACCTACTAAGGACAGCGATATAGATATTCTGGTAATAGTACAAGAGCATAAACTGCCCAGGTATAAACGCGCCAGAGAGATTAGGAAATGTTTGTGGAATAAGGTTGCCATACCAAAGGATATTCTCATTTATACGGTAGATGAAATAAAAAAGTGGGAAGAGGTGAAAGAGGCTTTTATCACTTCTATTTTAGAAAAAGGAAAGGTTGTTTATGAAAAACAGGTTTGTTAAAAGATAAAGTGGTATATCTGTAAAAAGGTTTAAAATCCTATTAAGGAAAACTCAAAATGCGTGAAAGAATAAAGCTTAAAATACGAGATGTTTTTTACAATAATGGCATTACTAACATTTTCTGGGCAACTTTAAAATCTTATGATCTTGAATATGAAGAAAACGAAAATGAGTTGAAGATTGAAAAAGATGGAATAAAGCTTACTTTAAAACCTTTTATGCTTGAAATAACAGGCGACAAAGAAAGTGTTAAAGAATGGTATCGTGGGGTAAGTTTTTATTTAACAAATATAGGATTGTTTGAAATTGATCGTGTTGTTTATAATCTTGAGAAAGAAGAATTAGAAAAAGGATATTCTTTTGGAATAAAACCTTTTGCCTTAAGAACATGGGGAACCTCTATAGGCTCAAAATTCATTTCTGCTCCTTCATTATGGAAAAATCTATCTAAGTCGGAAGTTAAGAAAGTCAAAAAAGCTATTAAGGAATATGAAACCAAGACAGGTAAAAGTTTGGAAGCATTAGTTAAAGATAAGTTGTTTAAGAAGAAATGGGAAAAAGAAGGAGTTTATATTCAAGTGGCAAAAGAAGAAATAATTTCAAAACTTGCAGGAAACAGAAATGAATTCAAAGAAGGAAGTAATAATTGTGAAATTTGCGGTAGTTCATACACTCAATATAAACATAATAAAGTTTTTAAAAGAGATACATCAGTTTTGCCTACAATAATTGGGTTAGAATATTCTGGTTTTAAGGATTTAACCATAGGTAAAAATACAGTTTGTGCCTTTTGCGACCTTGTGTTGAGATATAATTTTTTCTGGACTTTTTATGCAAAAGCTGAAAAATCAATGATCCTTCATATTAACATCCCAGATTTAATAGCTCTGTTTAAGTTAAAAAATGGATTATTTGATATAAAAATGGAGGATATTACTGAGGAAAAACAATCTACTAATATACCTTATCAGGGCTTTTATATTTCTTCTCCTGAAAGAGCATTGTTGGCTTTATCCTTATTTGTTTATAAACTGATTAAAGAAAAGCAAGCAGATGAAAATCTTCAATTACTTTTTGCAAAGAAAAAAGAATTTTTGCAAATAGCTGGGCTCCTTTTTGATGCTCAGGGAATATACCAATTTATAGAATATCATAAATTAAGTAAATTTTTAGAGTTTTTAGATAAACTTCCTGATATTACTTTATTGAGTCAGCCTTTAGGGGAAAATACTTTTATTCTCAAAAAAGGTGAACATAAAGATATATATGAGAGACCTTTATTGCTAAATTTACTTGAATTTAAACCTATTTCCAAAAAATTGGCAGAAATTGCCTTTCTTAAAATAAAAGAAGATATAAACCAGAGCTATTTGAATAAAAACTTTGAAGAAATGATAAGTGTCTTTTATCAATTTTTAAACAAGGAGGAATCTATGGAAAAAGAAGCCATAGAAGTAATCCGTAAATACGGATGGGCGATAGGGACAATAGCAAGAGTAATAGATGATAAGGGAATATTTTACGAACTTAGAGATGCTAAACATAAAGAGCAGTTTGTTAAAGTACTTAGAGATTTTTCATTTAGAATGATAAAGAAAGCAGATGACCTGAGAGAAAAGTTTGATAAAACTGCTTTAAATATTTTTACAGGAAGAGACCAAGAATTCATTAGTTTATTGTATGAAAAAAGAGATAGGTGGGAAGAAATAAGAGATTTATTAGCCTTTTTTGCTGTAAATAATTTCCTTAAGAATTTTTCTTCTGAATCCGTTAATTAGAGAAAAAGAGCAGGAGGAATAAAATGGCAAAGTTTATACACATTAATTCAGTAATGAGGGTAAATTTAGCTAATCTAAATTCTTCCGAAGGTGGAGGTAACCAAATTACGCTTAAAAAAATAACTGCTTTTAATGGCGAGGAATTTGTGTATGTTTCAGGACAAGCATACAGGAGATATTTGCGAGAAACAATTTATTGGCTGACAGATGGTGAGTTTGAAATTTGTGGAATTGATAAAAATGGTAGTCCTATAATACAGGATAAAAATACAAATAAACCTATAATTGAAAACAAGAAAATAAATGATGCCAATCTGAAAAAACAAGGATATACAGGAGTAATGCAGTATATAATTCAAAATTATCCAGAACTTGATATATTTGGATTTTTACTGCCAGTTTCAGAAAAACAAATCGGCACACTTCGCAAAACCTCACCTTTTCAAACTACAGCTTTAATATCTTCTTTCCCTTATCGTTATAACACCGACATGTTAACAAGAAGCAAAGCAACCGAAATGGGAGGTGATATTGTTAAAGTGGAAGTGGATGCCTTTAATTATCTTCAAGGAGCACAAATTATCCATACTGAGATGATAGGTGCTTACTGGAATGAACATGAAGAAAAAGCGGTTGAAGTGCTTGGTGAGAATGAAAGAAATAAACGCCTTTTCTGGTTACTTTCCGCACTTCAAAATACGATGGGTGGAGCTAAGAAGGCAAGGCTCTTAACAGATTTTGCACCAGTCATTACAGTTGCTACAGTTCAAAGAACAGGTGTTCCTTATTTTTCACATAAATTTGACATCCTTCCTCCTGATGAAAAAGCGAGATCCTTCGTTGATGTGAAAGCTAGGCTTAATTTAACAACATTTATAGAAACTTATGAGTCTATTAAAGATTATTTAGAGGAAGTATATCTAGGTATTGATCTGAATGCATTTTTAAATAAAGAAGAAATAAAAGAAACTCTTGAAAAAAATTTTAAAGGCAAAAATATTACAATGTGCCATAGCCCACAAGAAGTTTTTGAAAGGATAAAACAAAGATTCCCTGCAAATTAAAAATGTAAGAGAAAAGCCGAGAAAAGGGAGTAATGAACATGACTCCGCTGAAGGGAATTTGTTTTGAAGTATGTGCACCTTTGATGTCTTTTCGTAAACCACGTTATGAAAATTACCAGCTTTCTTATGCTATTCCACCTAAAACTATGGTAGCAGGTATGATTGCCCATGCCTATAACTGTGGAGAAAAATTTTTTTATAACTTACTAAAAGATTTTCAATATGGAGTGGTAACTTTAGACTTAAAAGGAAAATTTAAAGATTTATGGAGGGCAATTCAAGGTAAAGGGGAGAAAGGAGGGGAAAGAGGGATATTTCAAAGAGAAAAACTTTTTTATCCACATTATCGGATATATGTTACAAGTAACAAATTTCTAGATAAAATCTTAAAAGCATTGGAAGAACCTGAAAATCCTATATATTTAGGTTTAAGTGAAGATCTAATAGAAATAAGAAATGTTCAGGAAATCACCTTAAATCCCATATTTAGCGATACAATAGATACTATAATTCCTATTAATTGGATAAATAAAATACAGGATTTTGAATGGAAAAAATCCTTAGAAGTTCTTAAAACTTTCTTTCCTCCTCACATTGAAAGTATGATAACAGATTTTCAAGTAGAATTTAGAGCTCATATCCGAACAAAGAGAGAACCAATAAAAACTGTGGAATTGCTTATAATAAATGGTGGAAGATTTAAACTAAAAGAACAGGTAAAAATTTATCAAGGAATGGAAGATGACCATATCTTCCTCTTTTGAAGAATTAAATGAGAAAACAAATTTTATTCTTGCTAAAAAAAGCCCTCCTGTTACTTTAGCAAAACATATATATAATTGTTTAGTTGCTCTTAAAGAGTATCTTGAAGAAAATGAGAAATTATGGAGACAAAACTGGGAAAAAATTTCCCTCATATCTTACGAAGAAGCTAAAAAACTTTTGCTTCTTTCTGTATATTTTCATGATATAGGTAAGGCTACAAAGGAATTTCAAGATACTCTTGAAGAAGAAACAAAATCCTTTCATCCATTCTATGCCTTATTTGTTTTACCTTTAAATTTGGGAAAAATTAAAGGAATACCTTTAGTTTCACTTGCGATAGTCAACCATCATACTCCTTATTATACAAGCGTTGAAGGTGGACTTTATGAAAAAGTAGAAATTTTACCTCCAAATTTTTTAGAAAAATTTGAAGTTTTTTTTAATTTTTACCCTCAAATAATAGAAGAAGTTTTTCAAATAAAGGCTGAACCAATTTTTCCTGTTAATAATTCGTTTGAAGAAGTCAAAAAAGCATTACTTGAAACAAAAATTAAAATAAGTAATTTAAATTCTGCTTCCCGCATTCAAATAGAAAATATCTTTTATTTTTTATCTGGAGGGCTTGTTTTTGCTGACCGGGTAGCTTCTAAAAGAGAGTTAAATAAGAATTTTTTTCCCTATTTCAAAACTCAAAATGTAGAACAAAGTTTAAAAAAATCAATAAGTGGATTTAAGTGTTGGAAGAATTTTCAAACAAAGGTTTCGCAAATGAATTCTTCTGTGTTTCTTGAAATTCCAACAGGTGAAGGAAAAACAGAAGCTGCTTTATTATGGGCAGAGAACAATTTAAAAAATAAATATACAAAAATAATTTATACCCTGCCTACTCGTGTTGCGTCAAATAAGATATATGAAAGAATAAAAAAAGCTCTGAGAGACAATGAGATAGGACTCGTACATAGTGATGCTAAATTTATTTTAGAAGAAGAATTTCCAGAGATTTCAGAAAGACAGAAACTAGCATTGGAATATTATTTAAGAAAGTATTTTTTCTTACCTTTTATAGTTGGAACTCTGGATTCATTACTTATAAGATTTTTACACTCTGGCAGATGGGACGTTGCTAGATTTAATCTACAAAACTCCTTAATAATTGTAGATGAAATTCATACATATAATCCTAGATTATTAGGATTTCTTCTTAAAACATTAGAAATTTTAGCCAGTTTGGGTAATAAATTTATGTTAATGTCTGCTTCAATGCCAACAGTTATCAAGAAAAAATTTGAAAAGCATTTGAATTTTAAAACCTATGGAGGTCTTTATCAAGAAAGAATTTTATTTGAAAAAAGCCCGGGATTTATTCAAAAATGTCCCTGTTCATTATCTGACGCAAAGAAAGAGATAATTAGTGAGTGGGAAAAAGGTAAAAATGTTCTAGTGATTTGTAATACAGTTAAAGAGGCTAAAAATTTATATAACCAATTGAAGGAAACATTTGAAGAAGATATTTTAGAAAATGTTGTATTATATCATTCGGAATTTACCCATATAGACCGAATGCTTAAAGAAGATGAAATTTATTTTAGGCTTGGAAAAATAAGCTGGGAAGAGCTAAAGTCAGAGCAAGTTATGATAAAAGGAGAACTGATAGATTTTAAAGAAATAATAGATAAAAAATTGTATAAAAAACCATATATTTTAATTGCCACTCAGGTAGCAGAGATTAGTTTAGATATAGATTTTTCAATTCTATTTACAGAAAGAGCTCCTATAGATGCGCTAATTCAGAGATTTGGTAGGGTAAATAGAAAAAAGCTACCAGAGAAAAGAACAGCTTTTAAGATTTTTGAGAAATTAGACACAGGAGAAAAAGGACAATGGAGATATCCTTATCCTAAAGAAATAATTGATATTACATGGGAGATAGTTAAAGAAGGTAACTTCACTATTAGAGACACCTATGAATGGCTAAATAACGTGTATTCAGAAAATAACACTTTTGGTAAAAATTGGTATAAAAAAGAATTTGAATATGGGTATAATTTATATGAGAAAATGTTAAGTAATACTAAAGGTATTAGTAAATTGTCTATTCCAGAAGATAAGTTGGATGAATTTGTTTTGCGTCCTGTAGAAAAAGGGTTAAAGAAAACAAGTGTTATTCCCGTTCAAATTTATGATGCTAAAAATTTAAAGTCTAAAGGAGTTAGAGAGCAATATTTGAATGCAGTAGATATTTATTTATATAGAAAATTTGCTAATCAAGCTATAATACAACAAACTGATTGGATAAATATTTTGGTTAATAAAAGTTACGATTATCTTTACGGTATAGACTGGGGTGAAGATGAATTTATTAGCTTTTAAAAACTATATAACCATACCTTTTATTTTTTGTTCATTCCAGCCAAGTCTCAAGTTTCCCTGTAAAATTTTCTATCAGCCCTTGGCTGGGGATAAGGTTTGAGTCAATATTAAATTTATGAACAATGTTAAAAAGTAAGAGTCCTTTATGAAGCGGTAAAAGATCGCTTTTATTTTGGCGATGAATTGTTTATCTGTCAGGAGCGATGTGAACCGGTAACATTTTTGAGGCTTATTATCCTTATTTGGGACCGAAAGGAGCTTCTTTGGGGTGGTTAATCCATGGTCTTTAAATCTCCTCATTACCCCTCTTTCAAAGGATTTAAGCGCACTTCATCTCAAGTCAGGAGTCTTTTTCCCGATAAAAACTAGTTGCCATATTTTTACCCTAACGCTATAAACAATCTATGCGACACATTACCGGCACCTTAATCTGGTATTACTATGTCTGCAAAAGAGAAGTCTGGCTCATGGCGCATGAGTTGCATCCCAACCAAGAAGATCCGTTTTTAGAAATTGGCCGTCTTATTCAAAAAGAAAGCTATGCTAGGGAGAAAAAAGAGATAGAGCTTGGGCACATCAAGATTGATTTGATAAAAAGGGCAGACGGTGAGTTTATGGTGGGTGAAATCAAAAAGTCCTCTCGTTTTGAAAAACCGGCCAAGATGCAGTTAGCTTATTATCTTTATTGCTTAAAACAATACGGCATTACTGCCAGCGGTGAACTTTTAATTCCTAAAGAGAAAAAACGCATCAAGGTAGAGCTTACCGAGGTCTTAGAGAATGAATTGAAACAAGCCATCTCCACCATCAAAGAAATTGTTAACCAAGAAAAGCCACCTCCACCGCAGAAGACAAAGTACTGCACTCATTGTGCTTATAGGGAATTTTGTTGGGTGTAACCAATTGGAGGATTTTTAACCTTATGGGTAAATTTAGTTGCACTATTTTTCCCTTGATGGTATAAAATAGCCATGTTAGAAGAAATTCTT
The DNA here is from genome assembly GCA_027064585.1 of Candidatus Desulfofervidaceae bacterium. Lineage (GTDB taxonomy): Bacteria > Desulfobacterota > Desulfofervidia > Desulfofervidales > Desulfofervidaceae > JAGHCL01. The sequence continues at coordinate 91,171 of JAMOPI010000020.1, forward strand.
TCCTTGAAGCTATATCCACGGGCAGTATTTTCTTCCATTGTTAAATGGTTACCGGCAAAGGAACTCATTCTTATTTTAGGGGCAAGACAGGTAGGCAAGACTTGTTTATTGTATAGCCTCATTCAATATTTGATAAAACAAGGAGTGAGTAAAAACCAGATTTTTTATTTTGACTTAGAAAATTTTGAATATTTGGAATTAGTTAACAGCGGAGTAAACAATTTTCTCCGTTATTTGCGCACATATACGACAGATAAAAAATATATCTTTCTTGATGAAATTCAATATATGGACAATCCTAGCAATTTTCTTAAGCTTCTCGTGGATCATTACCATCACGAGATAAAACTATTTGTTACAGGTTCTTCAGGGCTTACTATGCGCCATAAATTTAAAGATGCCTTAGTAGGCCGTAGAATAACCTTTGAACTTTTTCCGCTAAGTTTTAAAGAATTTCTTGTGTTTAAAGAGAAGGACGATGTCCTTCGTATTCTTAAAGAAGCCACTAAGCAAAAGAAACCCCTTTTGCCTATCCATCATCAACAGATAATGAATTTTTATGAAGAATATGTGCTTTATGGAGGCTATCCAGCCGTGGCTCTTTTGAATGATTTAGATATGAAGAAACGATATTTAAACGATATATACAACGCCTATGTGCATAAAGATATAAGTGCCATTTTTAACATAGAGAATATTATGGCCTATAATCGTTTAGTGAAACTTTTGGCCTTACAGATGGGAAATCTTGTTAATGTGCAGGAATTAAGTAAAAATCTGGGGGTGGCCAGAAAGACAGTAGAAAAGTTTTTGAAAATTTTAGAGGATACCTACGTTTGTCTTTTCATTAGACCTTTTTTCAGTAATAAACAAAAAGAATTGGTAAAGATGCCCAAAATATTTTGGTATGATACTGGTTTAAGAAATCGCATTGTGTCTGATTTTAAACCTTTAGATGACCGTGTGGACAAAGGTAATTTATTAGAGAATACCGTTTTTAAAGAATTACTCTTTATGGTTGAAAACAAAAGTAATATTAAATTTTGGCGGACAAAACATGGAAATGAAGTAGATTTTATTCTAGATGAGGAGCAACTTTCTGCCTGGGAGGTAAAAAGTGGAGAAATAGCACATATTCCTTCTGGTTTGCGTTCCTTTTTGCAATATTATCCACAGGCAAAGGCCTTTGTTGTCAACGAGAGAAATTATAAGATAGAAAAAAATACATGTTTTTTACCATTTTACTTGATAGGCTTTTAAAATTTTGTTGCAATTTTTCTCTTGATTTTACTCCACCAAAAGAAAAGACGTGCTGGTCAAAAGACTATTCAGTAATCTCCACTTAACAGGTGTCTGTTGCCAATCTTTACCCGCCTTAATCCGGCCTCTTTGGCGGCCTCAAGGCAGCGCATGGCATGAGCGTAAGAAGTGGTGGGTAAGTCATTGAGTACGAAGCAGGGATAAAAGGCAAGTAAAGAATAGGGAATGTCTGGATTGAGCTTGGCAATAAAACGGGCAATTTCCCTTACTTCCTCTACATCTACATAGCCTGGCACAAGGAGGGTACTAGCAATCAGAAAAGGTGGGGTAGGGCGCTTTTTGGTCAAGCTGGCCAGCCAGGCAAAGTTGTTTAATGTCTGTTTGTTTGAAACTTCACACAAGGCCAGATGTACTTCTTCATGCCAGGCCTTGAGGTCAAACTTAATACACCCACCAGAATTTAAAGAAATTTCTGCCATCTGTTTCAAGATTTTTGGATTAACCGCCCCATTTGTCTCCCAGCAGATGCGTAAAATAGGTTTGTCCTTGCGATTTAAAATCCTTTTTGAAACAGCCAGCGCATGAATTATCTGTGGGGTCGGATCTCCACCAAAAAAGCAAACACAACTGACCTTCTTTTTAAAGGCTGCCTCTACCAGCTCGTCTATCGTTACAAGATGAGGATGTTTAAATCCTTCTTTAAACGACCAGTTTTGACAATAGAGACAATTGAAATTACACGCCTGATAAAACACCGCCAGATTGTAATACCCAAACTCAGGCCCATTTTTATAGGCATATTCTGGATAACCTACGCCCGTGCCTGCCGGACACACCCAGTCGGCTACGCAGTTTGTGGGAAGCGGGTCGTAATAAAACTGCAGATTGCCCGTAATTGTGCCACCCACAAGTCTACCTTCTGCATTTTTCCTTATCCCACAAAAGCCAACTTCCCCAACTCCTATCTGACAGGCATTGGCACATAAATGACACCTGATACCATTTTCTGCCCTTGGAATTTCAGGAGGTAAACCAAAGGGCTCTCTACTCTTGGCATGAAGGGCAAAAATTTTGCCCCGTATCTTATCCCAATGCTGTCGTAGACACTGGTAGCAATAACCTATAACGGCTGAAATTGTAACCGTTTCTTTACCACAAAGCTGACAGCGTGCCATATAGTTATTTTAAAACTCTCTTTGTTGAAATAAAAGATCAAATAATCAAGTTTCTATTATTGATTTCTATCTTGCTTTTCAGTATAAGAAACAAGAGAAAGTAAGGAGGTTGTCAAGTGGAGGAATTTACCGTTACGCTTAAAACATTAACCCCTCTCTGGACGGGAGATGCTTGGAGAAGGAATCAAGAAATAAAACCCCAATCCATTATGGGGGCATTACGGTTTTGGTTTGAGGTGTATTGCCATGCCGTTGGGATAGAAGTGAAAGAATATAACAAAGAAAATGTGAATTATAAAGAATTCCGTAAGAAACTGGAAGAAAAGATAAGACAGAATTCAGATAGAGAACTTTTTGAATTAGAAGATGAAGTCTTAGCTGAAATGAGAATTTCTTTGCCTTCAAGAATTTTCGGGTGCACGGGGTGGAGGGGGAGAGTTTTTATTAAAGGAATTCAACCAATAGAAAATTATTGTTTTGGCAATTATTTAAACTTACCTGAGGTGATTTATAAAGACAAAAATAACTCAAGCGCTGACTGGCAAGTTTGTAAAAGAAAAGAGGTCAATGATTTAAAAAAGAAAAACAAAAACAAAAATCTCCATTTCTGGTATTTTTCTATACCTTATTTTGGGGGCAAGTTTGAAGTAACATTTCAGGTAAAAAAAGAGATAAAAGACACTATTCTTGTTCCGCTTTTAAATTTCATTCAGTATTACGGATTTATCGGTGGAAGAAATAATTTAGGCTACGGAAGAGTTAAAATTGAAGAGAATCTTACCAACGAAGTTTTTAAATTTAGTCAGAATGAAAGACTTTCAGATAAATCTATTAATGAAGCTATAGAAGAAGTAAATGGTTTTGATGAATTACTTGAAGCACAAAATAAAAAAATAAAATTATGGAAAAAAGAGAAAAATGCAAATTCATTTTCATTTCAAGGAGTTATTAAGGAATTAATAGCCTTTAAAGCCAAAGAAAGGCTAAAGATCAGCAATAATGAAGAACGTCATTATATCTTTGGCTCTACTAAAAGGGATAAATACAATAATATTCAAGGACCAAATGCTACGAAAATTATTCCTTGGATTAACCCCAAAAATGATGGAAACTATGAATATGGTTTTATTTCTCTGGTAGGATTGCAATATTTTGGAGAGAGAAATGAGAAAAAGTAAGCGAAAGTTAGGGTTAAAAGATTTAAATAGATTTAAAGATAAGTTTTTAAAGAGAGGTTCCAAGATGTTTTATGAAATAGTCAACTATCCTGACGAACCCAAATTTAATCCACAAAATCCACATTATTTTCTAAAATGGGTATCTAAGTTTTCTCTTTTAGAAGAGAAAGTAAGTAATCTATCTGATGATAACTTTAAAAAATTTTTCCCTTTTGCAAATCAAAAAGATAAAAATAAATTTCAAAATCTAAAAGCTAAAGAGTTTCCACTTG
>JAMOPI010000021.1 GCA_027064585.1 Candidatus Desulfofervidaceae bacterium
AAAAATGGCAAAAATACAAAATTTTTTCCTTTTTTCTTGGCTTCTCTGTGTGGCTTGTCTTCTGTCTTTTACTTCTCAAGCAAATAATCTAAAAAGGGTTCTTATTATTCAAAGCTATGGAAAAAACAATCCTTCCAGCAAGCCTCAAGAAGAAGGTATTCGGGAGGTACTTCAAAGATCTGGGTTAAATCTACAAATAAAGACCTTTTATATGGATACAAAAAAACGCTATATCACGCCAAAGGCCATTGCCCAAAGGGGTAAACTTGCACGCGCAAAAATCCTCAAATGGCGACCAGATGTAGTAATAGTCATTGATGATAATGCCTGTAAGGAAGTAATGTTAAAGATGATAGATACTCCTTATAAATTTGTCTTTAGTGGCATGAATATGCCGCCTGAGGTATATAACAAACAAGTGCGGTTTATGGAATCGCGCCAACACCCAGGACATAACGTTACAGGCGTGTTTGAAAAGCTATATATCACCGCTTCTGTCAAAATTGCCCAGGAAATTTTACCCCATTTAAAAAAGGCATTTCTTTTTGTAAGTACTTCACCTACAGGCAAGGCCCTCAAGCAAGCTGCTTTATATGAATTACGAAACAACCCCGTTCCTCTAGAAATAAAACAAGTCGCTACCCTTAAAGAATATGCCGCTTTGTTAGCACAATTAAACAAAACCTATTCTCCGCAAGAGGCCATTATCATACCTATTCTTGACCGGCTTAAGGCCGAAAAGAAGGTTTTTAACCTTCTTGAAGTTGTAGATTTCACCTTAAGCCATAATCGTCTACCAGAAATAGGCGGCACTTTATCTATGGTAGAAAGGGGCTGTTTTGGCACAGCTGCCTTGAACTTTAAACAAATGGGCAAACAAGCAGGAGAAAAGGCAGTGTTGGTTTTAAAAGGAACCCCACCAGGAAATATACCGATTGAAGATGCCAGAGGTTATAAAATTGTGATCAATCTGAAGCGAGCAAAGGAGTTAGGTATTAAAATTCCCTTTACGTTTTTAATCTCTGCAGACATTATCTTAGGGGGAGAAGAATTATCAAAATAGGACATTTTCCTAAATACATTTATATCTGTATTTTGGTCATAATTATTCTCTTTGGCATCCTTCAGTTTTTTGAGTATAAAAAGGGTTTACATCAGATAGCTCAACGGTTAGACTTTTTTTTAACCCTCAAGTTAGAAAAACTAAAGGAAGGATTTACAAAAGATATAGACAACATCGCTTTACCACTTCAGGTAGGCCTAAAAGACATTTATGCCCTTTATCCCTTCCCCCCTGTTCTTTTTTCTGTTTTTTCCCGGTTTCAAAAGCATTTACCTTTTAAAACAGTCTTCTTTATTGATGATAAAGGGCATATTGTAATGCCTGCTTTAAAAGGGAAGGTTCCAATCTTCCAAACCATTCCATTAAAAGATTTTGCACAAACATCTTCTTTTTTAAAACAGTTAGAAAAGGCCAAATTAAGCAAAAAAATGAATTTTTATATTATGTATTTACCCTTCTTTCACCGGACCGAAGAAAAATGGGTAAAAAAGCCTTTTTTAGCCTTAATTGTTCCTGTATTTTCTCCTTATTCTAAAAAATATTTAGGGGCAGGCGTTGGTATCTCAGATTTAGAAACAATCTTAGAAGGAAGACTAAAGGCTTTACTTACTTTTTCTCCTAAAGTTGTGCCTTTTGTTTTAGATGAAAATAGAAGACTACTCTATCATCCCAACAAAAAAATTATCTATTTGCCTATAAAAGAAATTGCGAAGAAATTGCCTCCTGCTTATGCTAAAAATTTAGAAAAAGTTTTTGAAAAAACCTTTTATAAGATAAAAAAACAAAAATGCTTTAAGGGAGTAGTACAGACTTATTTATGTAATGCAGAATTTACCAAATTTTACCCAGTGCGCATTGTTTATACTACTTTTATTCTCCCAGACGGTAGATATTGGATTTTGGGAAGTTATTATCCTATTTTTCTTATAAAAAAAGAATTTTTTTCTCTTATCTGGAAAAACTTAGTTTTGAGCATTTTTATCTTTGTCATTTTAGTTGGGATTTTATGGTTTACTAACCGTTTTTATACGAGGGCCTTTGTCTTTATTTCACGTCTTCAACAGGCAATTGAGAACTTAGCTGACCCCTTTGTGGTTACAGATATGGATGGACGGTGTATATATTTCAATAAGGCGTTTGAAAAACTAATAGGAAGAACAAAACGGGGGGAACGATTATGTATGATAGACCCTGCTTGGGGTATGGGAAAGATACCTCAATGGCATAAAAAAATGCTTAGAGCTGTAAGAGAAGGAAGATGTTATGAATTGTTGCGATATAAAGTTCAAACTTTAAATGGCAACTTCTTCTATATACGGGTTACTTTTTCTCCTATTAAAGATAAAAGCGGCAAACCTGTATATGTAGCCATTGACTTTAACAATATTACCCAACAGGTTAAATTGGAAGAAAAATTAAAGAAATATAATGAGGAACTAGAAGAAGTTATCGCTAAGAGGACAAAAACATTAATAGAAAGAGAAAAACAATACAGGGAAATCTTTGAAAATAAATTGATAGGTATTTTTATTATTAACCCTACAGGTCAATTTCTCATGTATAACCAAACTTTTAAAACCATAAGTGGATATACAGATGAAGATCTGCAAGAGCTGAATTTTAAAGAAATGTGTTCTCCAAGCGAGAGAGCAGCTTTGGAAAAATTATTTCAAGACTGCCTAGAGAAAGGCAATGTGTTTTATCGGGAGGTCAAATTCTTTCGTAAACCAGGAAATACCATTTTTGTAGATTTATTTTTACAAGTAACTCAATATAAAAGGGAAACGGCCTTATTAGGTTTCCTTTACGATGTTACGCAGCGTAAGGCGTTAGAAGAAAAGCTGCGTGAGCAGGATAGAATTGTTATTTTGGGTGAAATGGCCGCAGGTGTAGCCCATGATATTAATAATATGCTTATGGTGATAGTAGGTAACTTAGAACTCGCTAGCCATTTTATTAAAGATAATCCTAAACAGGCTCATGTTTATTTACAAAAGGCCATAAACGCTGTTCAAGAGGGAGAAATCATTGTCCGTCGCCTTTATGCCTATGCGCATAAGAAACTACAAGCAACAGAGATAATTTATAACCTAAATGAAATTCTTCAAGACACGGTGAAGTTAATGCAACCCTTCTGGAAGACAACGGCAGAACGAGAGGGCAAAGAAATCATCATTAAAGAAGATTACGGCAAAGTAGGTCCGATAGTTGGGAATAAGGCCGAATTGAGAGAAGTATTTGTTAATCTAATTAAAAACGCCATAGAGGCCATGTCAGATGGAGGTAAAATTACAATTAAAACATGGCAAGAAGACAATAGAAATTGCATTATGATTAGAGATACGGGCCATGGTATTCCTGAGCCGATAAAATCAAAAGTTTTTGAGCCGTTTTTTACCACCAAAGGGAAAAAAGGGACTGGACTTGGCCTGTCTATAAGCTTAGGTATTGTGCGGGCCCACGGGGGAGAAATGCATGTAGAAAGTCAAGAAGGAAAGGGGACAACTTTTTATATTTATTTGCCCATCGTCGTTCCAGAGTTAATCTCGGTTTATAAAGAAAAACCAACTTCCGTCTTGCCTTCTACTTCTCAGGCCAAAAAGAAGATCTTACTTGTAGACGATGAAAAAGAAATTTTAGAAGTTCTTTCTGAACTTTTAACTACTTTAGGTGTTGAAGTCATAAAAGCCAGTCTTCCCTCTAAGGCCCTAGAGTTGTTTCAAAAACATCAAGACAAAATTGGAATAGTTATCACTGATCTAGGCATGCCTGAAATCAGTGGCTTTGAATTAGCAGAAAAATTAAAAAAGATAAATCCATCTATTCCTATTGTTCTTCTTACCGGTTGGGGAGCCACGATTAGCCCCCAGGAGAGAGCACGGTATAAAATTGAAGAAATCCTTACAAAACCTGTTACTTTAGATACCCTTAAGCAAGTTCTAGCCAAATATGACTTTAACTAAGAGCCGTGCTTGTCATCCTTTATAAAAGGTGATAACATCTTGTAAAAAGGAGTTTTTTATGCCTGTTTTTGTCTGGGAGGGGAAAAACGCTGAAGGTAAGGTTGTCAGGGGGGAAATAGAAGCGCCCAATCTGGGCATGGCCCGGTTTGCCCTTAGACGGCAAGGAGTTGTCCCTACTAAGATCTACCAGAAAAAAAAGACATTAACTACATATTTCTCTTTTCTTCAAAGCGTAAAGAACAAGGAAATTCTTATCTTTATCCGCCAGCTTGCGGCTATGATTGGTGCAGGTGTGCCCTTAACCAGGGCCCTGGATGTACTTCAAGCTCAACAAAAAAACAAATATTTTAAAGAAATTATCCAACAGATTAAAACGGATGTAGAGACCGGTTCTTCTCTGGCCGATGCCCTTAAAAAACATCCTAAGGTTTTTGATGAACTTTTTATCAATATGGTAGCAGCAGGTGAAACAGGTGGTGTATTAGAATTGGCCTTAAATCGTGTAGGCGAGTATAAAGAAAAGACTGAAGCTTTAAGAAAAAAAGTCAAAGGTGCCATGGTTTATCCATCCATAGTGCTAGGACTTGCCGTTTTAATCACAATAGGCCTTTTAACCTTTGTGGTGCCCAAGTTTGCCGCTATGTTTGCTGATTTTGGTAGCGCCTTACCTGCTCCTACACAGTTTGTAATCAATTTGAGTAATTGGCTTAAACAAGATTATGGTTATCTAATCGGAGGCATCATTATATTTTTTGTTCTTTTAAAATTGATAAAGAAGACAGAAAAAGGACATTATGCAATTGACAAACTTATGTTGAAACTTCCTGTGATGGGAGATTTACTTAGAAAAACAGCCGTTGCCCGTTTTTGCCGCACCTTATCTACTATGCTTCAAAGTGGTGTGCCTATTCTTGAAAGTCTCACCATCGTGGCCAAAACGACAGGCAATAAAGTGCTGGAAAGGATTATGTATCAAATTAGAGATCAAGTAAGCAAAGGACAACCTTTGGCTATACCCATGGAGCAAGCCAAAATTTTCCCTCCCTTGGCTGTGCAAATGACGGCCGTAGGGGAAGAAACAGGGGAACTTGAAAATATGCTTTCTAAAGTAGCTGACTTCTTTGAAGAAGAAGTAGATGCCGCGGTGGAGGCATTAACTTCTATGATTGAACCATTTATGATGGTTTTTCTTGGAAGTCTAATTGGAGGATTGGTAATGGCCCTTTACCTTCCCATCTTTAAGCTTGGGAGCGTGGTTGGTGGATAAGACGTGTATTAAATGTGGCAGGTGCCTAGCGGTTTGTCCAGTATACAAGGCCACCGGTCAGGAAAGGCTTTCTCCTCGCGGGAAAAATAGCTTAATTGAGTTATTTCAAGAGGGGTTATTACCCTCGTCTTTGTCTTTTCGCAAAACCCTTAGTGCCTGTATCTTATGTGGTCAATGTACAGAAAGATGTGTGTTAAGTATTAACACACCGGATAGAATCCACAAATTAAGAACATCTTTCTGGCCCCAGCAAAAAAGGCATCTTTATCGTGCTTGGCTAGCCGAACAACTGTTAGCGTCTTTTCATAAAGAGCTGGGTATATGGCTTCGTTTTTTAGTCCTTTTAAACCAAATAAAGCCGTTACCTATTTCCCCTGCTCCCAAACCTTTCTTAAGTCAAATTTCATCTTCTTCACCATCTCCATCTTCAATTGCGATTTTTGTCGGTTGTGGGGTAAATTTTATTTATCCCTCTCTAGGTCAGAAGTTAATCAACATCTTAACTGCACTCAATCATCGGGTTGCCATTCCTCAAGAACAGACCTGTTGTGGTCTTATGGCCTATACCCTTGGAGATATGCAGACAGCCCTTAAATTGGCCCAAAAAAATATCGCCGTTTTCTCCCAGCTTAACCCAGAAGCGATCATCACGCCTTGTGCTTCTTGCTATCATCATTTAAAAACTTTTCCTCCCTATCAGGAAGCCGGTATCAGTGCAAAGGTAGTAGAAATAAGTCAGTTTTTGGTAAATAAAAATATTCCCCTAGCTTCTCTCTCTGAAAAGATTACCTGGCACGACCCTTGCCATTTGCGTTTTCATCACCAAATATGGAAGGAACCAAGGACATTATTAAACCGCGCTGGTCATTTTGTTGAAAGTAGCCCACAAGGACAGTGTTGTGGTCATGGTGGCAGTTTTGCCCTTAATTTTCCGGACCTTTCTAAAGAAATTTTTAACAGAAGAAAAAAGGCCATAGAAGAAAGCAAAGCAAAATTTATTTTTACCAGTTGTATGGGTTGCCTTATCCAACTCCAGCTCCACCTAGGGAAGGAACGTGTAAGGCATATCTTGGATATCTTTGCGTGAAGTGTTGTGTTTTTTTTATCTTTGGCTCCTTGGGCAGAAACTTCTTTATAACCCCATCTAACTGATCCAAAAGCTTAATAAGCGTTTCTATTACACTCCTTTCTACCAAAGAAAGATCAGGATTCTTCTTTATCTCCTTTAATTCCTCTTTCCATTTTACTATCTGCTTATGCATATCCTTTAAAAAATCACCAAAAACAGGTCTTTGTTGTGCCTTTGTCTGAAAGGGTAAAAAGAGGAATATACCCACCACAAGCAAGATCATTAATTGCCTTTCCATCCCCTTCCTCCAGTCTTAAAAGATCTCTTCGGTGCAAATAATCTCTTCTCTTCCTGGCCCGGTGGAAACCAAGACAATAGGCACTTCCACAAAGTCAGAGATAAATTTTAAATAATTCTTAGCAGCTATAGGTAAGTTCTCCAAATTTCTTCCTGACAAATCTTCTTGCCATCCCGGTAATGTTTCATATATTGGCTTACATTTTTCAATACCTGCCACTGAGGCTGGCAAGTAATCAATCTTTTTACCTTCATACGCATAGCCTACACAGACCTTAAGTTCTTCTAACCCCGTCAAGACGTCCAGTTTAGTAATGGCCAGCTTACTAACCCCGTTTAATCTGATGGCCTCTTTGACGACGACTAGATCCAGCCAACCACACCGCCGTGGCCTGCCAGTTGTAGAACCATATTCTCCTCCCTTATCCCGCAGATGATTACCAGTGGCATCCTGCAATTCGGTTGGAAACGGTCCCCCACCTACCCGGGTGGTATAGGCCTTGCAAACCCCTAAAACTGTATCCACGGCCGTGATCGGAAAACCTGCACCACTACAGACACTACTAGCAACTGTATTAGAAGAGGTTACATAAGGATAAGTACCATGATCAATGTCTAATTGGGTGCCTTGTGCCCCCTCAAAGAGGATGCTTTTGCCTGCCTCTTTAGCCTTCCACAAAAAACGAGGCACATTAGTAAGATAGGGCTTAAGCTCTTCTCCATAACGCAAATACGCCTCAGCCATTTCGTCAAAGTTTAACGGTTTAGCCTTAAGATATTGGGTAAGATAGAAGTTTTTTTCCTCTACCTTGGCCTTTAATTTTTCTAAAAAGCTTTCTCTATCTAAAAGCTCAACCATGCGAAAGCCTGTCCGTGTAGCCTTATCTTCATAGCACGGTCCAATCCCTCTGCCAGTTGTGCCAATTTTCCCCTTTCCCTTCTTTGCCTCCCGGGCTAGGTCAATGGCCTTGTGATAGGGCATAATCACATGGGCCTTTTCACTGATCAAAAGCCGCTCTGGTGTTACATCAATGCCCTTTTCCTTTAAATCTTTAATTTCAGTCAAAAGGACTGCGGGATCTATTACCACCCCATTTCCAATAGCACAGATCTTATGGAGATGAAGAATACCTGAAGGGATTAAATGAAGAATGTATTTCTGTCCATCCACCACGATCGTGTGTCCAGCATTATTTCCGCCTTGAAACCGTACAACCACATCAGCTGCCTGGGTAAGAAAATCAATTATCTTTCCCTTCCCTTCATCGCCCCATTGTAACCCTATTACTACTACATTTGCCATTTGTTTTCCCTCCTGTCTATTTGCCCAAAGCCCTAAGGATTGTCTCTGCAAAAGTAGGCGCAGCCTGTGGTCCATTAGCTGTAATAATAAGGCCATCTCTTTCTACTGGCCTTCCTGTATAAATAGCACCCGCAGCCTCTAACTGCCCTGCCTCTGATGGCCAAACCGTAGCCTTCTTGCCCTTTAAAACTCCAGCCTTGGCTAAAGTTACCGGAGCAATACAGATAGCTGCTACCACCTTATGTTTAGCCACGGCCTCTTTTATTAACTTATGGGCAATGGGATTATTCCAATATTCTGTCGCTCCAACTCCCCCAACAAAGATAATGGACGCATAATGATCAATATTTACATCCTTTAAAAGTAAATCTGGCTTATAAACGCCTCCCAACATACCTCTAGCGGTTGCCAAAGAGGAAGAAGCCACTTCTACCTTTATCCCGTGGCTTTCCAATATCCTTTTAGTCACAAACAGTTCCTCATCCCGAAAACCGTTATGGGCAATTACCATCACTACCTTAAGATCAGCCGCTCCAAGGATAGTTACTCCCCATAGGCAAAATAAAAGGGTTAAAACAAGTTGCTTCATCTTCCCACCTGTCTTTTTGTTTTAAATTACCTTGGGGTTTAACGGCTGTCAAGAAGAAAAGCCCTCCCCGTAAGGGGAGGGGATAGAGGCATTAGAAAAACCAGATAAGTTCTAAGGCGAGACGGATGGATTTATCGTTACAACGTCTGCCTTGGTCAGGAGTAACGTTTCTATTAATGGCGTCTAGGGCCGCGGTTACATCCTTAGCCCCAGCCCCTGGAAAGAGAACAGCCCCCTGGGCCTTAATCGTTACATTATGATAAACCTTGAAAGCAAGTTCATTATTCCATTCTATACCGATAAAACGATTAATATCGGCAGGCTGTCCTTTACTTTGCAGGGCGATGTTGATACCGTCAGTCGTTTGGAACCAGAGGAACATAACGTTACCTTTATAGCTCATCCAGGAAAGGGGCTTGGCCTTAAGGCCACCACCAAGCATGACAAGCCCTGGGTTATCTAAGTTACCGGTACCGGTAATACCACCACCATAGGCGCCAACCATACCCATCTGGGCAGGTACCATGCTGTAAAGGATTTGGCCTAAGACGGCATTGCCATCATAAACAATGCTAGCCTCGGTACCAAAGCGAGGTGTAAACCGATCAATACCTGTAACGGCCATAAAACCGGAGAATTTGCCATCCAGAGGATCGCTATCACCACCTACATAATAAAATCCCACATGCGGCTCAAACTGCTTCCAGCCTATTTGTTTAGACAGATCAAAGGCCACATCGGCATAAAGGGCATAGGCGCTAATATCAAGGTCTTTATGATCGTTGGTAAAATAAGAAGTACCGTAAACAGTATCATAAGTGCTTTTTAATGTACTATACCCATCCGCATCGCCCCAGTCATAGGCAATTTCAAAGACTGGCTTGAGAATACCAAATTGACCATATCCTTGCAGGCCGACAAAATGTCTAAAAACACGGCCAGGCACCTTATAAGTATTATATTCAAACACATAGAAACCTTCCAAGGTAAAATTAGGGATAATCTTATAGGCCAAATTACTCCTCAAAAGCCACCTATCGTCATCTATATCCTTAGAGGCCTTGCCAATGGCATTTTGAGACCCACGAAAATAACCAGCCTCTCCTTCTTTTTTCATCACAAAACCAATATCCCACTTCCAATTGTCCTTATGACCGTAGATGCCAAGGGTAGGATCATCATCACCATAGACCAAACCACCAGTGTGAATATCTACACCTTTGGCATCCCAGCCTATCCAAAAACGGGAATAAAGGGCGGGCACTTTTACAGATACGGCTAGTCTCTCAATACCAAACTGCTGGCTTTGCTTACCCAGGACAAAGTCTGTCCTGTCAACTGCAGAGGAGCTTAAAGTAGTATCCATCTCTAGGGCCATGTAAAAGTCCCAGGCATCACCACGGTTGGCGTTAAAGAAAAGGCGGTTTTCAGATCCAATATAATCGTCCTTAACCGCACCACCACGTTCGGTTAAATGGGCACGAGAGCTTAGGGCCCGGTAAGCATTTATATGTTTACTCGTACCAGAATCAATACCATCGTCTTTAAACAAAGATGGTCCCAAAAAACTTAGACATTGAGCATCTCCATTAAAAAAGTCATTATTGATATTGCCCAATCCAAAATCCCGATCATTTTCCCAGGTAGGAATAAATCTAACTTGTCCCCCAAAGCGCAAGGAAATATCTCCTTTAGTTACAATCTGAACCGTTCCAGGCCCAGCCTGCGCCAGACTAACCATGAGCGACCCAAACAGCAATACCAAACAAGCAATACTCCACTTTTTCATCCTCTACCCCCTTACAAAATAATTTTTTGAAAATTTGAAAAAATTTTCCTCTTTTCACCTCCTTTCATTAAATTTTTGACTAAAAGTTAACCAAAAATTTTGTCCCTCTTATCATAATCCTTGCAAAACAGCAACACGGCAACAAACTCTTCCACAGATAAACGGTTGATTAAATCGTTAAACGGTTATTGACAAAAGACAAACAAAGTAGGTATATAAAGAACATGCGTGAGCGGATAAAAAATATTTTTACAACAAGCATTGAAGTAAAAAGGCAAACAGTAAGTGAGTGTTTAGATAACATAATTTCCCTTACAGAAATGGTCATTAAGACCCTTAAAGCAGGAGGAAAAATTCTTCTCTTTGGCAATGGTGGCAGTGCCGCTGATGCCCAGCATATTGCCGCTGAGTTTGTCAATCGGTTTAAAAAAGACCGTCCTCCCCTCCCTGCCCTTGCCTTAACAACTGACACTTCGGTTTTAACCAGTATTGGCAATGATTATGGTTATGAACTGGTCTTTGTTAAACAGGTTGAGTCTCTGGGCAAACCTGGCGATGTTGCCTGGGGAATAAGCACAAGTGGCCGTTCGCCCAATGTCAATCTTGCTTTAAAAAGGGCTAAGGAATTGGGCTTAAAGACCGTTGCCCTAACCGGGGGTAACGGGGGAGAAATGGCCAAAACGGCTGATTTAAGCATTATTGTCCCTTCTTTTGATACTCCTCGCATTCAGGAAGTACACATTACGATTGGGCATGCGGTGTGTGAGTTGGTAGAAGAGAAATTATTTGGAAGATAGAGCTAACCAATAGACAAGACAAAAAACTTTTTTTCATACTTCATACCTACCCCATTTATCTATTAACGCAGCCATACATTCTCCATCCACGCATTCACTCTCTTCATTCTCCTTTTGGACCCTCTGTGGCCTCACTGGAAAGAAGTGGCGGATACTGTAAAAATAGAAGATGATCTCCATTTTATCTTTATAATTAATAGCCATGTCATATCAGAATTTACCTCTAAATAAGTATTGACTACTTCTAAAGAAAAAGTTACTCTCCTTTTTAAAAGAGGAGACTGAAGGATGTTAGTTAGAGTTTCACCAAAAGGGTATATCTTAATCCCCAAAAAGCTGAGAGAGCGTTATAAGGTAACCCCAGGGAGAAAGGTCAAACTACTGGAAGACGAAGAAGGAATCATTATAAAACCCCTTCCAGAAGACCCCATTGAAGCGGCCTGTGGTTTTCTGAAAGGGAGCTTTTCTCTTACCCAAGACCTGCTTAAGGAGCATCAAAAAGAGTTGGATGATGAACAAACCCATAGTCTTTGATAGCTTTGCCCTTTTAAGTCTCTTTCATAAAGAGAGAGGATGGAAGAAGGTTAAAAATGTTTTAAAAGAACTTGAGTCTCAGGCTGAAAAGGGACTTTTATGCCGAATAAACTGGGGAGAGTTTTACTACATCATAAGAAGACACCTCGGTAAAACCAAGGCAGAAGAAAGTATCGTCCTTCTTGAGCAACTTCCCATAGAGATAGTCTCTGTAGACGACGAATTGGTCAAAGAAGCCGCAGAGATCAAGTCTGAGTATTCTGTGGCCTATGCAGATGCCTTTTGCATTGCTTTAACCAAAAGGGTTTCTGGTTATGTGCTTACTGGTGATCCTGAATTCAGATCAGTAAAAGATTTGATTGATATTGAGTGGCTATGAGAAGTAAGGTAAAAAAAACGGCAAAAGCTGGCCATTGAGGAGACGAGAAGGGAAGTTTTAAGGAGGTTGAGGGCATAAAAGAAGGTTTTAGGTGCAGATTTAGTGATCGTCCTGGGCTTTTTTGTCTTCTCGCTTGCGGGTGTGGTTCCTCAGTGAAGGAGCTTGAAGCCAAAAGAGATATGAAAGAGCTTGTTAAGAAGCTTGGGAGTAGCAATGGTTAAGATATTAAGGGTCAGCCCTAAACACTTTTTCGTCCTGCCCTTGCCTTCTTTAAAGAAAATGTTTACAAATTGAGCCAAAGTTTAAAAGGAGGTTTCCTTATGCCCATTTATGAATATAGGTGTGAGGACTGTGGTTATCAGTTTGAAACTCTGGTGAAAAATAATGAAGAAGTAACTTGCCCGAAGTGTAAGGGCAAAAATCTAACGCGTTTACTGTCAGCATGCAGCTTTACCGGAAGCAGCAAGAGCAATGTTTCGGTAAGTTCAGGAGGAAATTGTAGCACCTGTTCCTCTTTTAGCTGAGCCACTTGTCGGTAAGGAGACCCTGGATGGGGCTTAAGCAAATAAGGATTGGCACCAGGGGTAGCGCCCTGGCCATAAGGCAAACGGAATGGGTGGCAGCTGAATTAAAACGGATATATCCCCAGCTTGAAGTAGAAATCGTCAAGATCAAAACCAAGGGGGACAAGATCCTAGATGTCCCGCTGGCCAAGGTAGGAGGAAAAGGGCTTTTTGTCAAGGAAATTGAAGAGGCCCTTTTAAAGGAAGAGATTGACCTAGCCGTCCATAGCCTTAAGGATATCCCTACATTTTTCCCCGAAGGGCTTTGTTTAGGGGCCATTACTAAGCGGGAAGACCCCCGGGATGCCTTTATCTCCTTTAAATACAATTCCTTCTCTGACCTTCCTCCCCATGCACGTATTGGGACAAGCAGCCTTAGACGACAGGCCCAGCTTTTACATCTGTATCCTGAAATCGTTATCGTACCCTTACGAGGCAATATAGACACCCGTCTGCGCAAGTTAAAAGAGCTGGATTTAGATGGTATTGTCCTGGCCAGCGCCGGGCTAAAACGGATGGGCATGGAGGATAAGGTTACAGCCTATATTTCACCTGACATCATGCTGCCTGCGATCGGGCAAGGGGCCTTGGGAATAGAAATCAGAAATGAGAAGAAATGGCTAGAGTTTATTGCCCCTCTAAACCATCTGCCTACAGCCATTGCTACCACGGCCGAACGGGCCTTTTTGGCTAGGCTAGAAGGAGGATGTCAGGTACCTATTGCCGCCTATGCGGTCTGTAACGGAAATAAGCTAAACATTACCGGCCTCGTTGCCGATACCGAGGGTAAGCGTTTTTTAAAAAGATCGCTTGAAGGCACATCAAAAGAGGCCGAAGAATTGGGAAAACGATTGGCAGAAATATTATTAGAAAAAGGAGCAAAGGAGGTCTTAGAAGAAATCTATGCAAACAACGGGTAAGGTATATCTAGTTGGGGCTGGACCCGGTGATCCGGAGCTTTTAACCCTAAAGGCCAAACGCCTTTTAGAGACGGCCCAAGTAATAGTCTATGACTATTTGGCTCATGTTAACCTCTTAAATTATGCCAAAAAGGCAGAGAAGATATATGTGGGTAAGACGGCAGGGCGTCATACCCTTTCGCAGACAGAGATAAACGCCCTGCTTGTGAAAAAGGCCAAGGAAGGTAAGACCGTCGTCCGGCTAAAAGGCGGAGATCCTTTCATCTTTGGACGGGGTGGAGAAGAGGCTGAGGAATTAGCCAAGGCTGGTATTTCCTTTGAAATCGTGCCTGGGATTACCTCGGCCATTGCTGTCCCTGCCTATGCCGGCATTCCTTTAACGCATCGGGCCTATGCCTCTTCCGTGGCCTTTATTACTGGACACGAAGACCCCACCAAAACAGATTCTTCTATTCATTGGGAACACCTAGCAAAGGGCGTAGACACCTTGGTCTTTCTCATGGGTGTTGGTCGCCTACCTTTTATCGTAGAACAGCTTAGGCGTTACAGACCAACAGAAACACCTGTGGCTATCATCCGCTGGGGTACCCTGCCAGAGCAGCAAACCATTTTGGGCAATTTAGACAACATTATAGAAAAGGCCAAGGAGGCCCAGCTCAAACCGCCGGCCATTATTGTTGTGGGAGAAGTAGTCCAGTTGCGCAAAACTCTCAACTGGTGGGAAACCAGGCCTTTATTTGGACGCCGCATTCTCATCACCCGGGCCCAAGGTCAGGCAAGCGAGATGCTTACTAAACTCCAGGCCCTAGGGGCTAAGGGCTATCTTTTTCCCACCATTGAGATCATCCCTCCCAAAAACTGGGAGGCTGCAGATAAAGCCATTACTAATCTTTCTGCTTATCATTGGTGCCTCTTTACCAGTGTTAATGGCGTGGCCTATTTTAGGAAGCGGCTAGAAACATTAGGAAAGGATGTAAGAGCCCTTGGGCATTTAAAGATTGGCGTGATTGGAGAAAAAACGGCAAAAGCCCTACTTGATTGGGGTATTAAACCGGATGTCCTGCCCAAGGAATATCGGGCCGAGGCCTTGGCTGATGCCCTTTTAAAGGAAGAGATCCAAGGTAAAAATATCCTCTTGCCACGGGCCGAAGTGGCAAGAGAAGTATTGCCAGAGATGCTTAGAAAGGCAGGGGCAAGGGTAGATGTTGTGCCTGTATATCGAACCGTATTACCTGAGCGTAAAAAAGAAGAATTTAAAGAGATCTTGGCTGAAGGCGTAGATGTTATTACCTTTACCAGTTCTTCCACGGTCAAACACTTGGCCGCATTGGTCAAGCCAGATGATTTGTCTACTTTACTTAAGGGAGTAAAGGTTGCCTGTATTGGCCCTATTACAGCTAATACGGCCGAAGAATTAGGTTTAAAGGTAGACATTATGCCCACCCAATACACCATTGATGCCTTAGTCCAGGCCATTGCCGATTACTTCATCCAGGGTCAGACGGGCATAACAGGTGGGATGAGCTAAAATTTCTTTTAACTTAGCCACCTGCTTTCTGAAAAGAGGAAGATATTTACGGGGCAAAGGTTTGCCGGAAGGAGATTTAAACTTAAGATAATTTATAAAGCGACCATTTTTGATAAAACGGAAATCCAAGTGAGGACCGGTGGCCAAGCCAGTCATACCCACATAACCAATCACCTGCCCCTGTCTAACACGGCTTCCCCGCCTTAATCCCTTGGCAAAGCGAGAGAGATGGCCATAGGTGCTGGCGTAAATATGATTATGCTGAATCTTGATGAACTTCCCGTACCCACCGCGCCAGCCAATATAAACAATCCGTCCATCGGCCACGGCCTCTACCGGTGTGCCCATAGGGGCAGCGTAGTCTATGCCTAAATGTGGCCGCACGATCCCAAGAATGGGATGGAGGCGGTGATAGGAAAAATAGGAACTAATCCGCTTATAATGTAGGGGGGCCTTTAAGAAGGCCTTGCGCAAGGATTTTCCGTTTTCATCATAATAATCGGCATGTCCATCCTCGGTTTGGAAGAAAAAGGCTTTATAATGTCTTCCCTGATTTACAAATTCAGCCGCTAAAATCCGCCCGTTACGCACAAATTCTCCGTTTATATAAATCTTTTCATAGATAAAACGATAGCGATCCCCTGGTCTGATATCGGTAAAGAAGTTAATATCCCAAGCAAAGATATCAGCCAGCTCTAAAATAAGGGCAGGACCAATATGATTGGCCAGGGCCGAATTATAAAGATTGTCTTCAATTGTGCCCTTGGCCATGGCCAAAAACACACGCTTGGGTCGATGGTCTATATGCGAAACAATACCATAGGGGGTAAGGCTAAAAACATACCGATTTGCCTGTGTAGGCGCTAGAATACACTGTTTAAGCATGCCTTGCTTAAATACAAGCGTAAGCTTACAGCCAGGCTTAATCTCTTTCACAGAAAAAACCTTACCAATGGCTTGCACAACTTCATAGGCCTGATAAGCAGGCAAGCGATAAGTATGAGTGAGGAGGTTATAAAGCACCTCATTTTTCTTAAATGTATGCGTAAAAACCCTTTCTTGCTGAAGTTCGCTTTCCTTCCACCCCAGATAGTCAAAGGGATCGGGAATAACAAAGGCAGAAGTAGCAGTTTTTTCATAGAAAAAAAGGTAAACTATCCCTATAAGGAAGGGCAAAAAGAAAATTCCAATTCTTTTTATCCAATTTTTTTTAAAATTTGGCAAGTGCATAAGAGAAAAAGGGGCGGCCTATGCCACCCCTTATTTTCCTTTTAAATTTCAGCAAAGGCCTTTTGAAGCGGAGGTACTACCTGTTTCTTACGGCTCATTACACCATCAAGCCAGACAGATTTGCCTTCCAGTTTCTTACCAAAGGCCTTTTCTACCACGGCCGGTTCATCCGTTACACACAACAGTTCAGTGCCTTCCTTCATGATGTCGGTAAGCATGAGGAAGATACTGTGACGTCCGCCCTCTTCTTTGACCTTCTTCATCTCTTCATAAAGGGCATCCTTAACATCATCCAGCAAGGAAAGGTCCACCACTTCAATCTGGCCAATACCTACCTTCTTACCACTCATGTCAAAGTCTTTGAAATCTCTAAAGATCAGATCCCGTGGAGGCTTACCAGCCACATCAGACTTGGCCTTAAACATATCCATACCCAAGGCCTCCATATCTTCCACACCAGCAATTTCGGCCAAGGCCTTGGCTACCTCTACATCCTTATCCGTCTTGGTAGCGGACTTAAAGATGACGGTATCACTTAGAATGGCACAAAGCATAATGCCGGCAATATTTTTAGGAATTTCTACTCCATAATAATCATAAAGCACCTTAATTACAGTGCAAGTGCAACCTACTGGAGCCGCTAAGAAAAAGATGGGATTAGGTGTGGTAATATCGCCAATTTTGTGGTGATCCACAACCTCTACAATTTCAGCCTGGTCAATGTTGTCCAAGCTCTGGGATTTATCACTATGGTCTACTAAAATAACCTGTTTGCCAGCACCATCAGTCACAACCTCAGGGGCCTCAAAACCAAATTTGTCCAGCACAAAGGCTGTCTCTGGATTTAAATCACCCTGTCTGGCCGGCACCGCATCCATACCCAACTGTTTCTTTAAGTAAGCATAAGCAATGGCCGCACACACCGAATCTGTATCCGGGCTTTTGTGTCCTACGACATATACAGGCATCTTCCCCTCCTTATAATTTTTTTTCTAAAACTACAAAAAGCTTGTCTTTTTTACACAGATAATAAGTTTTTGTCAAGTATTTTCTGCACACCTGTTGTTCTCTCTTTTCTTGTATGCTATAAATATCAGAATGTTAGAAGAAAAAGATATTTATTTCATGCGGTTAGCCCTGGAGGAAGCCATCAGGGCTGAAGAAGAGGATGAGGTGCCGGTAGGTGCCGTCTTGGTAAAGGACGGCCAAGTTATCGCCCGTGCCCATAATGAAGTAATTAAACAAAATGACCCTACCGCCCACGCCGAAATATTGGCCATTAGAAGGGCAGCTAAAATAATTGGTAATTACCGCTTGCTTGATAGCGAACTTTATGTTACTATTGAACCATGCTTTATGTGTGCCGGGGCCATTTTACATGCCCGGCTAAAGAGGGTTGTTTTTGGAACTTTTGAGCCCAAGATGGGGGCCTTTGGCTCTTTATATAATTTGAGTAGAGACAAAAGGCTTAACCACCACCTAGAGGTTAAAGGTGGTGTGTTGGCAGAAGAAGCACAAAGGCTTATCCAGGCATTTTTTAGACGGCGGAGAGGTACCGAAGTGGCCGTAACGGGGGCGACTCGAAATCGCCTTGTCCCGTGATGAGCGGGGCACGTGGGTTCGAATCCCACCCTCTCCGCCAGGAGTTGAGCTTTGGGAGATAACGGAGAGGTGCCCGAGCGGACGAAGGGGCACGACTGGAAATCGTGTGTGCGCTTAAAAGGCGCACCGTGGGTTCGAATCCCACCCTCTCCGCCATGAAGAATATAAGTTGGTAGCTGGGCCCTGTGCAACGGGGGCCTGTGAACCCCGCCAGGCCCGGAAGGGAGCAACGGTAAACAGGTCCTCCCGTGTGTTGCAGGTAGCCTGGCTGCCTTTTAAAAGTATTTGCGGCCCCTAACGGCCGTTTTTCTTTTTTCTGCTATGTCTTATCTAGTTCTTGCCCGAAAATGGAGACCTCAAACCTTTGCCGAAGTAGTCGGCCAGGCACATATTACCAAAACCCTTCAGAATGCCATTAAGTTTAACCGCATTCCTCATGCCCTTCTTTTTTGCGGCCCAAGAGGGGTAGGTAAAACCACAGTCGCTCGGATTTTGGCCAAGGCCTTAAACTGCGAAAAAGGTCCATCCATAGAGCCATGCAATAAATGTATTTCGTGTCAGGAAATTACCCAAGGACACTCCATGGATGTCTATGAAATGGATGGGGCTTCTAATCGTGGTATTGATGAAATTAGAGAAATACGAGAAAATGTGCGCTATCTTCCTTCTAAGGGAAGGTACAAGGTTTATATTATTGATGAAGTCCACATGCTTACCAAAGAGGCCTTTAACGCCCTCTTAAAGACATTAGAAGAGCCTCCTCCTCACGTTATCTTTATCTTTGCCACGACTGAGCCCCATAAAATCCCCGCTACTATTATTTCACGCTGCCAGCGATTTCCCTTTAAGCGGATTGCGAGCAAGACCTTATATGAAAGGCTTAAATATATTACTGCCCAAGAACAGATAGAGATTGAAGATGAAGCCTTATGGCTGCTGGTGCGGGCAGCGGCCGGTGGGTTAAGGGATGCCTTAAGCCTTCTTGACCAAGTTATTTCCTTTTCTACCCCGCCCATTAAGGCCGAAGACATAAGGGCAATTTTAGGGTTGTTTGATACCCAAATTATCTTTGAGGTGATAGAGGCCGTCTTGGATCAGGATATTAAACGCACCGTGTCTCTCATCGCCAAGATTGCGGAGGAGGGAGAGGACATTAAAGAATTCTATTATCAACTGACAACCTATTGGCGCCATCTGTTAATGGTCAAGATCAATCCCAAAACACCCTTAGTAGACTTACCAGACAATGAAATTGACAGACTCCAACAATTCTCCCAAAAACAGCCTTTGTCTAGGCTGGAACAATTTTTCCATCTTCTTTTAAATGAAGAGGGCAATATTCGCCTAAGCACTCAGCCCCGGTTTGTGCTAGAATCTCTTTTGATCAAGCTTTCTGATTTTGCTCGCCTGGTGCCCATTGAGACCATCCTTGAAAGGATAGACCGGTTAAAGGATATCCAAAGAATAAGTTCATCTCAGGATCAATCCCTTACCCCACAAACAAAAACGGAAATAAAGGATTCCCCTTCTAGATTTACTGACATTACAAAACAACCAACTACAGAGACGTCTCCTTCACTCCAAAGAAATCCTATTCCTATTAAAGATGAACTTCTAAAAACATTCAAACGGGAATGCCCATTCATTGCTGCCATCTTAGAAAATGCAGTTTTGAGTTGGCAAAATGGGACGCTTAGGATAAAGCTCTCTAAACTTCATGCGGATTTAATTAAAGAAGAAGGCCTCTGG
This sequence comes from Candidatus Desulfofervidaceae bacterium, assembly GCA_027064585.1. Classification (GTDB taxonomy): domain Bacteria; phylum Desulfobacterota; class Desulfofervidia; order Desulfofervidales; family Desulfofervidaceae; genus JAGHCL01. The sequence goes on from JAMOPI010000021.1 coordinate 19,643, forward strand.
AAGATTTTTGAAAAACATTGTAAAGAATGTTTGAAAAAAGAAGATTGTCAAATTTTAATAGAAACTACTAATGGCCAAGAGAGGACACTACCAGAAATTCCTAACACACAGAGAGAAAAAAAGAAATTTAATTTACTCAAAGAAGTATTGCAGATATTTGGTGGAGAAGTAGTATATTTTGAAAACAGGAGGCAAGCAGATGAATATTAACCAGATTATGAAACAGGCCAAAAAACTCCAGGCCAAGATGGCTGAAATGCAGGAAGAACTGGCTAAGAAGACGGTAGAGTCCTCGGTAGGAGGAGGAATGGTCAAGGTAGTGGCCAATGGTCGTCAAGAAATTCTATCTATCAAAATTGATCCCGAAGTGGTCAATCCTGAAGATATAGAAATGTTGGAAGATCTTATATTAAGTGCCGTAAATGACGCTCTAAAACGGTCACAACAAATGGTCTCAGAAGAGATGAGCAAACTTACAGGAGGATTAAAGATACCCGGATTATTTTAAAAGAGTTGACAAAACATTACATTTTCTGGTATAAGTTTGACATTGCTTATGAGGACAAGAGGATGTTTGGATGGGCAGGTAAAATTTTAAGAGTAAACCTTGGTAAGGAAAGGATTTTTGAAGAGGAGTTAAAACCAGAAGCAAATCTGGATGTTCTAGGAGGGCGAGGCTTAGCAGTTAAATTGTTCACCACTGAGGTTAAGCCAGAAGTAGATCCTCTCTCATCGGAAAACAAGATTATTCTTATGACTGGTCCCTTAACAGGTACCGGAGTTAATAGTGCTTCTCTTTGTGCTATTGTTACTAAATCGGCTTTAACTCAGACGCTTGTGGGTGCAGAGGTAAAGTTGTATTTTGGAGCTGAGTTAAAGGCAGCTGGTTATGATGGCATAATTATTGAGGGAAAGGCAAAGGAACCTGTCATTTTGGAAATTCAGGATGAAAGGGTAAACATCCTTCCGGCTGATTATCTGGTAGGACAGGATACCAAAACTACTATTACCTTATTTAAAAATACCTTTAACGATCCTTGGGTAGCAAGGGAAGTAAGGGTACTCTGTATAGGTCCGGCTGGAGAGAAGCAACTACCTGTAGCTGCCTTGGTCGCAGATGGGCTTTTGGTCTCAGAAAGTGTGGGAATCGGAGCAGTTTTTGGCAGTAAAAACCTTAAGGCCATTGCTGTTAGAGGAACAAAGGACGTTTTGGTAAACAATGGGCAAAGGCTCATTGGTGCAATTTCTACAGCGGTTAAAGAATGCATTAATAACAAAGCACTTAATACCTTTTCTTTGTTTGGCAGTTATCATACCTATGAGGAGTTTCTTAACAAAGGTATTCTACCCTCCTTTTATTTCACACGTCCTTATGTGTTAAGTGTACCTTTAAGTCAAATTCAAACTACTTGGAAAAGAAAAAGGGCATGTTTTTCCTGCCCGGTAGCTTGTTTAAAGGCTGATCAAAATGGAACCTTTTTCCCTGAGCTTGAGGCCTTTATTGCCTTAGGGCCTTTATGTGGAATTGATGAGCTATCCCTTATTTGTAAGGCCTATCAAGCCTGTCTTAATAATGGACTTGACCCAGTTGAAACAGGAACCTTTATCGCTAGCTTAATGAAGATAAGCGAAAAGAAGCTATTGGAAGAAAAAGAACTTCCCATTAAGGTCCAATTTGGGGATAAAGAGGCATATAGGAACTTAATTTCCCTTTTAAACCAACCTGAAGGGCTGTTCAGTTTGGCTAAAGATACGGCCTCTCTTTGGGAAAAAGTGGGAGAGACTGAAGAATTCGTTGGTATTAAAAGAAGAAGTATTTCTTTAGATATTAGCCACTCTTCCTTTTTGGCCCTCTACGCTGTTACCTCTAACTGGCCTACACTTCATCCTCATGTTTATGGCTTTATCAATATACATAAAGAGGATATTCCTAAGAAGGTAAAAACTGTTCAGGATATAAGTGCTGTGTTAGAGTGTTTGGGTGTTTGCCCTTATTTATACATCGGCCTTCCACTCAAGGCATTTTTACCTATGGTTGCGGCTGTAACAGGTTTAGAGTGGAAGGAAGAAAACCTGTTAAAGGTGGGAAGTCATATTATTAGTTTAGAATATGGATTCAATCAGAAGGCTGGCATAGGACTTGAGGCAAATCGTTTACCTAAGAAACACCAAGCAATTGGGTTTGAAAACATGCTAAAGTCATATTACCAATTGAGGGGATGGCAATAAAATGTATAGAATTAAGGTTGACCATAATAAATGTACAGGTTGTCGGTATTGTGAATTGGCTTGTTCTTTAAATCACCTTACGACTGCCTTCAATCCCAAAAAGGCACGCATACGTGTAATGAAAAAGAATGGCGGTTTCTTTCCCGTTATTTCTGGACCTTGCACTCAAGCCGCTTGTAATGTCAAAATAGATATTGTTATTGGTGAGAATGTATATGATTTTTGTGATTTATGTCGGGCAGCTTGTCCGTATAAAGAGGTGTTTAAAGATCCAAATACAGGTGTAGCCTTACAATGTGACTTTTGTGGTATAGATGCTCCCGGCCCGGCCTGTGTAAGGTGGTGTCCGAGCGGGGCCTTGAGCTTAGTAGAAGTGTCATCTTATATCTAACGGGGATAGATTGGAAGATGAACAGAATTGGTACACATGTATCTCCTGTAGGTGCGGTCATGGTGGTAGGGGGAGGTATTGCAGGCATTCAAGCCTCCCTTGATTTGGCAGAAGCTGGTTTTAGAGTCTATCTGGTGGAAAAAGGACCTTCTATCGGTGGGAAAATGGCCCAGTTGGATAAGACTTTCCCCACGAATGACTGTTCTATGTGTATTCTTTCTCCTAAGCTTTCTGAATGTGGCCGTAATGTCAATATTGATATCATCACTCTGGCCACGGTAAAATCTATTGCTGGCGAACCAGGCCGCTTTAAAGTCGTTTTACATAAAGAGCCTCGGTATGTAGATGAAACTAAGTGTACCAACTGTGGTCTTTGTGCTCAGTATTGTCCTACCTTAATACCAGACAAATATAATGAAGGGCTATCCTATACTAAATGTATCCATTTGCCCTTCACCCAGGCCATTCCGGCTGTGCCATATGTAGAGGCTGATGCTTGCCTTTATCTTCAAGACAAGATGTGCCAGATTTGTACTCTGGCCTGTAATTACGGGGCGATTGACTTTACTCAAAAACCTCAAGACATAGAACTGGAAGTCGGGGCGGTTATTCTCGCCCCTGGTTATGAAATATTTGATCCTCATCTGCGCGCTGAGTTTGGCTATGGTCGTTATGAGAATGTGGTTACTTCTCTTGAATTTGAACGTCTTATCTCAGCTAGTGGTCCTTATATGGGACATATCAAACGCCCCTCAGATAAAAAAGAGCCTAAACGCATTGCCTGGATTCAGTGTGTCGGTTCAAGAGACAGAAAACTAGGCCGGGGCTATTGTTCTTCGGTTTGTTGTATGTATGCCACCAAGGAAGCCATTTTGGCCAAAGAACATATTTCTGATCTTGAGGCAACTATCTTTTATATAGATATCCGTGCTTTTGGTAAGGGATATGAAGCCTATTATGAACGGGCTAAACGCCAATATGGTATAAGGTATATCAAAAGCCATATTTCTACGGTTAAAGAGGATCCAAAAACTAAAAACCTTATCATTACCTATCTGGACGAAACAGGGCAAAGACAAGAGGCAGAGTTTGACCTAGTTGTGCTGTCTGTCGGAGTAAGTCCAGCCCCAGAAATAGAAAATCTGGCTAAAACCTTAGGTATTAAGCTTAATCACTACCGTTTCTGTCAGACAACTCCTTTTACGCCAGTAGAAACCAACAGACCGGGCATCTATGTGTGCGGAGCTGCCAGCGCCCCTAAGGATATTCCTGATGCCGTTATGGAGGCAAGTGGGGCAGCAGCAGGGGCAGCGTCTCTTCTGGCTCAGGCCCGGTTTAGCCTCAGCCGAACCAAGGAAATACCACCAGAACGAGATATTTCCCAGGAAGAACCACGGATTGGCGTGTTTATCTGTCATTGCGGTACCAACATTGGCGGTGTATTGAACGTGCCAAGACTAGCAGCGTATGCCAGGACATTACCCCATGTTGTCTTTGCCACCAATGTGCTCTATGCCTGTTCAACCGACACCCAAGAGGTAATTAAAAAGGCCATCCAAGAGCACAGGCTTAATCGTTTAGTTGTGTGTGCTTGCACGCCTCGTTCTCATTTACCCCTCTTTCAAGAGGTAGCCCAAGAGGCTGGCCTCAATCCTTATTTGGTGGAAATGGCCAATATACGTGAGCACGATGCCTGGGTACATGCCCGTGCCGGTGAAATGGCCATGGAAAAGGCCAAGGATACCATCCGCATGGCCGTAGCCAAGGCGGCTCTGCTTAAGCCTCTTTATAGATCTGAATATCCCGTTGAGCATACGGCCCTTGTCGTCGGAGGCGGCATTGCAGGTATGATTGCGGCCTTAGAACTAGCAGAACAGGGGTTTAAGGTTCACTTAGTAGAAAAAACAGACAGGCTGGGGGGGAACGCTAACCGTATTTTTTACACGGTTGAAGGGCTAGATGTGAAGAAATTTTTAAAGAGTTTGGTAGAAAGAGTAACTAAACACGAAAGGATCAACGTTCATACCCTGACAGAAGTGGAAGGCACAGAAGGGTTTGTGGGAAACTTTATTACCCGGATTAAAAACCAAACCAGTGGTAAGGTGAAGGAAATAAAACATGGTATAACCATCATTGCCACAGGTGCCCAAGAGTTTAAACCACATGGTCTTTATAAATATGGAAAACATCCTTGTATCTTGACTTCTCTGGAACTTTCAGAGGCCATTGCCCAAAGCAAAGAGCAGTTTCGGAACATAAATTGTGTCGTTATAATCCAGTGTGTTGGCTCAAGGGACGAGGAGCGTCCCTATTGTAGTCGCACCTGTTGTACCCTAGCTATTAAGAATGCTCTAGCTTTGAAGAAGATAAATCCCGGTATGGATATCTATATCCTCTACCGTGATATTCGCACCTATGGTTTTAGAGAAGATTATTATACCAAGGCTAGAGAGGCAAATATCAAGTTCATCCGTTTTGAAAAGGAAAATCCTCCCCAAGTTTCTGTTAAAGGCGATAAAATAGAAGTTACAGTCTATGAGCCGGCGCTTAAGGAAAACATTACCTTAATACCTGATTTTTTAGCCCTGAGTGCAGCCATTGTAGCTAATCCAGATAATGAAAGGCTTTCTCAATTATTTAAAGTTTCTTTAACCCAAGATAAGTTCTTTTTAGAGGCCCACATGAAATTGCGGCCTGTAGATTTTGCTTCCGATGGTTTCTTTATGTGTGGATTGGCACATGGGCCTAAGTTTATCAGTGAAAGTATCACTCAGGCCAAGGCGGCTGCTAGTCGGGCAGCCACGATATTGGCTAAAGAAAAGCTAAAAGGCGAAGCTATTGTCGCTGAAGTAAATGAAGCAAACTGCGATGGCTGCGCTTATTGCGTAGGTGTCTGTCCTTATAAGGCAATTAAACTTATAGAATACATGCATAAGGGAAGAGTAAGAAAGGTTGTTGAAGTAAATACCTCACTTTGCAAAGGTTGTGGTGTATGTATGGCAACTTGTCCTAAATGTGGTATTATGGTGAAAAACTTCACTTTGGATATATTATCTGCGATGATAGATGCTGCTTTAACCCCGCAGGAGGTAGAAGCCTTGTAGTCTTAAAGGGAGCTACAAGCCAGGAATTTAAAAGGAGGGAAAGTTAATGCCTTCTAAAAATGTAGCGAATAAACGCGTTGGCATGGAGGTTTCTATTGCCATCGCCGAGGCGGTGAAGTTGTGCGATGTAGACGTGATTTCGGCCTATCCTATTACTCCCCAAACTCATATTGTAGAGCATCTTTCTGAACTGGTGGCTAATGGTGAGCTGGACGCAGAGTTTATCCCTGTAGAATCTGAACATACGGCCATGAGTGTGGCAGTAGGGGCATCGGCCACAGGGGCAAGGGTATATACAGCAACCAGTTCTCAAGGATTGGCCCTTATGCATGAAATTCTTTTTATTGCTTCTTCTATGCGTTTACCGATAGTTATGACCGTAGCCAACCGGGCCTTATCTGCTCCCATCAGTATCTGGAACGACCACAGCGACATTATGGCCGAACGTGATATTGCCTGGATTCAAACCTTTGCCATCAATGGACAAGAGGCCTATGACCTTACCTTCCATGCCTTTAGGGTCTCTGAAGATGAGAGAGTGCAGTTACCAGTAGTGGTTAATATTGATGGTTTCACCCTTAGCCATGTAATTGAACCTATTGAAATAACGGAAAAAGGAATTGTAGATCAATATTTACCTCCCCGCAAACCTATATTCACCCTCCATCCTGACCATCCAGTAACAATGGGACCGGTAGGTATTCCAGAGGTATATACTGAGGCCAGACGGCAGTTGGAAATGGCAGTAATCAATTCTAAAAAAATTGTTATTGAAGCATGGAAGGAGTTTGCCAAGATATTTGGACGGAAATATCACCCGATAGAGACTTATAAAACTGAGGATGCAGAGATAATCTTTGTTACTATGGGCTCAGTAACCGAAACGGCTATGTTAGCAGTAGATCTATTGCGGGAAAAGGGTGAAAAGGTAGGCCTTGTTTATATTCGTCTGTGGCGGCCATTTCCGCATGAAGAGCTCTATAAGGCCATCAAACAGGCAAAGGCCCTGGCGGTGTTGGATCGGGCCATTTCTTACGGCGCGAGTGCTGGTCCTGTATATACGGAAATAAGATCCTCTCTTTTTGACAAGCGTAAACGGCCTGCTGTTTATGGCTTTGTTGCTGGATTAGGTGGAAGAGACATTCCGGCCGAGAGGTTTTTTGAAATGTTAGATGTTGTTAAGTCTGAAAAGGCAGAAGGGCCACAATACTTACATCTTGATGTAAAGGAAGATTAAATGTTTGGGTGGCAAGGAAAGGCGTTAAGGATCAATTTAAGCAACGGTTTGGTCAGGACAGAAGTTATAGACGAGGCCCTGTTGGCAGATTATGTAGGTGGTTGTGCTTTAGCCAAACAGATTGCCCGCTTAGAAGATATTTCGGCCCAAAACAACAAGTTGATTTTGGCTAGCGGTGCCCTTACCGGCACGGCCGTGCCAACGGCGGCCTTTTGTGGGTTAGCAAGTTATGACCAGATAAGAGAAGACGTTACTTGTTGTTCTCTTCTGTACCACTTTGGGCCGGAGTTAAAGGCATGTGGTTATGATGTACTCATCATAGAAGGAAAGGCCTCTAAGTGGAGTTATCTGTTCATTACTGAAGATAAGGTAGAAATCGTACCGATAGAACCTGAGCTGTCTCCATTAGAAACAGAAAGGGTTATCAGAGGAAAGTTTAAAAAGTGGTATAGTAACGATATCCGAACTCTCTGTATTGGAAAGGCTGCCCTTATGCGGTCGGCCTTAACGGGACTGGTTACGGATGGTCTTTTGGTTAACCGCTCTGGCAGGTTTGGGCAAATTTTTGCCGAAAAGAGGCTAAAGGCCATCGCTTTAAGGGGCACAGAAGAGATTAAACTTGCCAAACCAAGCCAGTTGCAGCAGCTTGTTACGGACATGCTTGACTCTTTTAGAGAAAAGAAACAGACATTCTTTGAGGCCATTCACGCCAAGTTTGTCAAGATTGATTTGCCCCTTCTGTGGGAAATCCATCACCATGGCATAGAAAAACGCGCTTGTTTTGCCTGTCCTATAGCTTGTTTACATACGCGGAAAAACAAATTTCTTCCTAACTTTACAGTTATATTTTGTTTTGCCCGGTTACTTGGCATTGACAGGCAAGAAGATGCCGAAAGGCTTTATAATCTATGTATAGATCTAGGCATTGATCCTGTCGGCCTCTCGCTGGCAGCGAGGTGTCTTCTTGAGCTAGAAGCAGCTGGGAAAATTGCCAAATCCCATTTTAGGCTTGGTAATACGGCAGGGCTTATGCAGCTTTTAAAAGATAAAAAGGCCATTATTCATAAGGGTAACGTTGGACTGGCCAAGGAGTATGGATTAGAGGCAGAGTGTGAAAATCTGTTAAACATCATTAACAAACAGTGGGAGCAAATCTTTAGTAATATTGAAAATTTCAGTGAAAAAAGGCAGGTGTTAAATGCCCTTGGCCTATGTGATTATGCCCTTTTAATTTTCCCTTATGCGGATTTAATAAAGGCCTTTTCCTTTGTGACAGGAAAGGAGTTAGATAAAACATTTCTTTTAGCAGGGAATAGAGCATGATAGATCCAAGGCATTACCGCATGCGGGTAGATACCAACAAGTGTACTGGGTGCAGACATTGCGAAATGGCCTGTTCTATGGTACACAATCAAGACAAAGTCAATTACCACCGGGCGCGAATACGGGTTATTGCTCTAGAAGACAGGTTTTTACCCCTTATCGCTGGACCTTATGTGTCTGAAACAGAAGAATGTGCTTCTAAAAAGTTGGTGCAAATTGGGGATAAAGTCTACGATCAGTGCATTCTTTGTCGGGCCTCTTGTCCAAATAAGTCTATTTTTAAGGAACCTGATAGTGGCATTCCTCTCAAATGTGATTTTTGTGCCTTTAGGGAGGAAGGCCCAGCTTGTGTGCAGGTATGTACTAGCGGGGCCTTAGAAATAATCAAAATTGAGGAAGAAGTGGAAGAGATATGAGCTTTTTACAAGAGGTGAATCGGCGCAGTGGAGAACAGGTGCAGCTCTGCTTTCAATGTTTCAAATGTAGTCTTGGCTGCCCTGTAGCCTTTGCTATGGATTATCTACCGCATCAGTTGATGCGCTTGATCCAACTAGAGAAAAGAGAAGAAGTATTAAATAGCCATACTATCTGGCTTTGTGCGGCCTGTGAAACCTGCACCACCCGTTGTCCTAATGGGATAGACATTGCTAAAGTTATTGATACCTTACGCCAGATGGCAATGGAAGAAAACAAGGGGACCGAAAAAGAAATTGTTGCCTTTCACAAATCCTTTTTGGACACCGTATACCATCTGGGACGGGCCCATGAGGTAGGTCTGATGGCCCTGTATAAACTACGGACAAAAAGGTTTCTTGATGATCTTTGGCTGGTGCCAGAATTAGTTAAGCGGCAAAAGCTTTCTTTCAGACTAAGTAAGGTAGAAAATTTAGGGGAAGTAAAAAAAATCTTTAAGAAGGCGGCTTTATGGCAGAAATAGAGTTAGCTTATTATCCAGGGTGTACTTTAAAAACAACGGCTGAGGAGTTTGACCTAACCAGTCGGCAGGTTTGCCGAGAATTGGGGATAAAGCTTATTGAAATTCCTGACTGGAACTGTTGTGGGGCCAGTTCTGCACATGAGATAGATGCCTATCTAGCAGTGGGACTTGGTGCCCTTAATCTCGTAAAGGCAGAAAAGGAGTTAGGGCTTGATATAGTAGTGCCTTGTGCAGCCTGTTTTCAGCGCCTTAAGGTAGCAGAGAAGGAGTTGCTTAAGGGTAAATATCCAGAGTTTCCCTTTGAGGGCAAGATTAAGGTCTATGATCTGTTACGTTTTTTGGCCCAACCTGAATATCGCCGTAAGCTTAAACAAAAGGTTAAAAAGCCATTAAGGGGATTACGTGCAGTGGCCTATTATGGTTGCCTCCTTACCCGTCCCCCAGAAATCACCGACCATCCTCAGCCTGAAAATCCCATGGATATGGACCAAATCTTAAAGACGATTGGGGTTGAATGTTTGCCTTGGTCTTATAAAACTGATTGTTGTGGAGCTAGCCTGGTAGTAGGAAGGATAGATATTGTTCACCAGTTAGTGAAAAAGCTTTATGAAAAGGCCCAAGAGGTTGGGGCCGAGTGTGTTGTCACAGCCTGCCCTCTTTGCCACGCTAATCTGGATTTACGCCAAAGGGAAATAAACACAAAGTTTCATACTAATTACTATTTACCGATCTTTTACTTTACCGAATTAATGGCATTGGCCATGGGAATTGGCCAGCCTGAAAAATGGGCTAAGGGACACTTGGTTGATCCTCTGCCTTTACTTAAGGCCAAAAATCTTTTATAAAGAGGTATTGTTATGTTAGAAGTGAGATTTCATGGACGTGGTGGTCAAGGAGCTGTTACCTGTACGGAGCTAGTAGCCAAGGCAGCCATTGCTGAAGGAAAATATGCGCAGGCTTTTCCCAGCTTTGGTGCAGAGAGAAGAGGAGCACCCGTAATGGCCTTTTTACGGGTTTCAGATGAGCCCATTCGGATACGGCAGAAGATTTATGAACCTGATGTAGTAGTCGTTCTTGACCCTACCCTTTTGGGTTTAGCTAGTGTCGTGGAAGGGCTTAAGGAAAACGGCTTGATTATTGCCAATTCCCCTAAAACACCTCAAGAATTACAAAAAGAGTACGGCTTTAAACAAAAGGTAGCCACGGTAGACGCTACCAAGATTGCCTTAGATACCTTAAGACTACCCATTACCAATACCACCATGTTAGGTGCTCTTGTAAAGGCAACACAAGTTGTAAGTATGGAGGCCTTAATTGAGGCCTTGAAAGAACGATTTGGACGTTTGGCCGAACGTAATAGGTTGGCTATGGAAAGGGCATTTCAGGAGACAAAAATATAAGTGAAGGGAGCATAACTATGCCCAAAAAGATAGATGCTATTGTTAGTTGGAAAAAATTAAATTTGGGATGCGTCATTACTGAACCTGGCAATGCAAGAGAGTTTCTCACCGGGGATTGGCGTACGCAGCGTCCAATATTAGATAAAGACAAGTGTATTCGGTGTGGGCGGTGTTGGATATATTGCCCAGAGGCAGCATATAAGGAAGATGAGGAAGGATATTATCAATGTGACCTCAATTATTGTAAAGGCTGCGGTATCTGCGCCCAAGAGTGCCCGGTAGGGGCCATTACCATGGTTCTAGAAGAAGAATAAAGGGGAAGAAAATGCCATATAAAGGGAAGAAAGCAAGAGAGCTGCCAAAAGAAGAACTTTTTACTCAAGGCCATCGGGCCTGTCAAGGTTGTGCAGGTGCTTTGGCTCTGCGTTTGATTCTAAAGGCGGTGGGCGATCGTGTGATTATCGCTGCTGCCACCGGATGTATGGAAATCATTTCTTCACCCTTTCCGCAGACGGCTTGGCGTGTACCTTGGATTCATGTTGCGTTTGAAAACGCGGCTGCGGTCGCTTCTGGGATAGAATCGGCTTTAAAGGTATTGATGCGAAAGGGAAAATTGAAAAAGGAAAAAATATATGTCGTAGCCATTGCTGGTGACGGTGGTACGGCTGACATCGGGCTGCAGTCTCTTTCTGGAGCATTAGAAAGAGGACATGATTTTGTTTATGTCTGTATTGACAATGAGGCTTATATGAATACGGGTATCCAGCGGTCTTCCTCTACTCCTTTTGGTGCCAGAACGACTACCTCTCCCGCAGGGAAAAAGAGCATTGGTCAGATGACTTGGAAAAAAAATGTGGCTGAAATTGCTGTAGCGCATCGTATCCCCTATGTAGCGACGGTTTGCCCAACTTATTACCAAGATATGATAAATAAATTGAAGAAGGCAGCCAATACCCCTGGTCCGGCTTATGTTCACTGTCTTGCCGTATGTCCTACGGGCTGGCGTGTAAGTCCTAATTTAACCATTGAAGTAGGACGGCTGGCCGTAGAAACAGGGGTGTTTCCCCTTTATGAGGTAATAAATGGCAAATACAAGATCAATTATCCTCATCGTCGTCTAAAACCTGTACAGGAGTACTTACAACTCCAAGGAAGGTTTAGACACCTCACCGATGAATATATTGAGATAATTCAAAAACGCGTAACTGAAGAGATGGCTAGGCTGCGAGCTTTAGAGAAATTTGGTAGCTTTTACAACAACTTCACTGCCCATTCTTAAATTTTATGGCTTTTGAAGAACTTATCCCTATTTTAGAAGCCATTGAGGCAGAGATTGGCCTTCACTTAAAGGCACGCACGTCCTTAACCAAAGAAGTTAGTGAGTATATTTTAAAAAGCGGCGGGAAGAAACTCCGGCCGCTTCTTTTTGTCCTTTCGGCCAGACTTTGTGGTGTAGATGATGGTGAAGAAATAAGGTTGTCTCCCATCTTTGAATACCTGCATGTAGCCACCCTTTTACACGACGATGTCATAGATGGTGCGCATTTAAGGCGAGGGAAACCGGCAGCTAATGTTATTTGGGGTAATACCATTCCTATCTTAGTAGGAGATTTTCTTTTGGCCAGTGCCTTAGAGTTGGCTGCCTCTTCTGGTAATCTTAAGATGGTTCAAATCCTCTCCGAAACCACCTCATGTCTAGCCCAGGGAGAAATTCATGAAATTACAAGGAATAACACCTTAGATTTGAGTGAAGAGGAGTATTACGAAATCATCACTGGCAAAACGGCTGTCCTTATTGCTGCCGCCACACGTTTAGGAGCCGTCTTGGCCAATGCGGATGAAGAAAAAGAAATGGCCCTTAAAGAATATGGTTTAAGGCTTGGTACTGCCTTCCAAATCGTAGATGATGTTCTTGATTACATTGGTAGTGAAAAAGAGCTTGGCAAGCCTGTAGGGCATGATCTCCTAGAAGGAAAGGTAACTTTACCATTGATCTATGCCCTTAAGGAAAGTATAGACAAAGAAAGGAAGCAAATTAAGAAATATTTTAGCCGTCGGCAAAAAGAGGATATCGCAGCTATTGTTTCTTTTGTAAAAGAAAAAAAGGGAACTGAGCAGGCCTTAGCCAAGGCAAAGGACTTAATCCATCAGGCCAAAGAAGTCCTCTTAGCCTTTCCGGATCGTCCGGCCAAAAAATTTCTTTTAGACATTGCCGATTTTGTCGTAGAAAGACGGCATTAAGAGCATAATCTATGCATCCTCAACTCCTTTTATGGCTTCAATTTTTGACCTGTAGCCTTTTTATCTTTGTGGCTGGGCGTAAGCTCTCCCTTTACGCTGACATCATTGCCGAACAGACAGGTATAGGCAAAAGTTGGATTGGCATCCTTGTCCTGGCTCCCCTTACCTCCTTACCTGAACTTTTTAACGGTGTCAGTGCCGTTTTGTGGGTAAAGGCGCCGGATATCGCTATTGGCGGTATCTTAGGAAGTTGCGTATGTAACTTATTTATCCTCTCCCTACTAGACTTCATTTCAGGAGATATTCCTTTAAACCAAAGGGTTAAGAGTAACCACTTTTTTTCGTTAGATTTTGGGATCATTATGCTTGCCTTAACCGGTCTAGGAATGACTTTGAACCGCCACATTCAGCTTGGCTGGCTAAGTCCAATCAGCATAATCCTCTTTTTGACCTACTTCATTGCCTTGTATTTCATTTATCAAGCCGAAAAAGACATAACTTCTAAAACAAAGAGTACCTATCCTTACCTTTCCCTTTCTAGGGCTATAAAGAGATTTGTGCTTAATGCCGTCATCATCATTATTGCTGCTATCTGGCTGCCTAGGATTGGTAATGCCTTAGCCGAGGTAACAGGACTTGGCCAAACATTTGTCGGTAGTATCTTTATCGCCCTTTCCACTTCTTTACCTGAACTGGTTGTTACCTTTTTTGCTTTTAGATTGGGCAATGCCGACATGGCGGTAAGTAACATTCTTGGCAGCAATATTGTCAACCTTTGGTTCATTCCCCTTTATGACCTTCTTTACACGCAGGGCCCGCTTCTGGCCTTTAGTAGCCCAAAGCAACTGATTAATATCTTTTCTAGCCTTTTAATGACGGCTACCTTTAGTTTAGACTTGACTCTAAAGCCTGCTAAAAAATGGCACATTAATCCCCTTACCCTTTTTTTAGGAATTGTCTACTCTGTCAACCTCCTTGCCCTTTATTATCTGCGTTAAAATTCAGTCTTCTACCGCCTTTTTGATGGCCCCCCAGGCTTCTTCAGAAAGACTATAGGCGTGACTAAAGTCAGGGAAAATGCCTTCCTTAACTTCGGTTTGATATTGAAAGAGGGCCTGCTTAATCTGGGGAGCAAGGTTGACATAGGTCTTTACAAACTTAGGCTTATGTCCAAGGGTAAGACCTAAAAGGTCATGAATAACCAATACCTGACCATCACAATAAGGACCAGCCCCAATGCCAATGGTAATTACAGAACATCTCTCAGTGATTAATTTCGTCAATTGATAAGGAACACACTCAAGGACAATGCCAAAGACCCCAGCCTTCTCCAAGGCAAGGGCATCTTGAACAAGCCTTTTAGCCGATTGTACATTCCTTCCTTGTACCCGGTATCCTCCTAGCTGAGCAATACTTTGAGGAGTAAGGCCAATGTGGCCTAGCACTGGAATACCTGCCTTGACAATGGCCTCTACCTTATCCGTAACTTCCTGTCCGCCTTCTAATTTCACGGCATCGCAACCAGCCTTCATAAATCTACCTGCATTTCTCACGGCCTCTTCTACCGAAGCTTGATAGGACATAAAGGGCATATCCCCGATGAGAAAGGCCCTTTTAACCGCTCGTTTAACGGCCCTTATGTGATGGAGCATCTCTTCCATGCTTACCGGTAGGGTAGATTCATAGCCTAGCACAACCATACCTAGTGAATCCCCTACCAAAATGATATCTATCCCTGCCTCATCTACCATCTGGGCAAAGGGATAGTCATAGGCCGTAAGCATGGTAATCTTTTTGCCCTGATCCTTTTTGGCCTTTAAGTCTAAGAGGGTAATTTTTTTCATCTTTCCTATCCCAAAGAAAGTCTTTGTCTCGTTTTATTGCAGCCTTTGCCGTTTGTCAAGCAGAAGGGGCTTGATGGAACAAAGCGAGAAGAGAGTGCATCTGAAAAGAAAACTTACCCTCCCATCAGCATAAGCGGATTGTCTTGAATTTTGGTGTAGTTTTTTTGTATACTTGCAAACAATGAGCAATTGCTGAAGAATGGATTGAAAACAATAAGAAAGGATCAAAACGATGAAGGGTGCTCTTTTTAGTAATTATTTTTTAGAAGAAGGAATAAAGGCTACCGAAGACTGGAAAAGATGTTCTAAAGAAGAATTGGATAACCTTTATTCCCAAATAAGTAAGATTTTTAAGTCATTCAGCCAGAGAAAAAAACCAGATGAAGCAGATACAGAAGACGGTTTAATTCGTCCTATTATAGAACTTCTTGGTTTTAAGTACTCAACGCAAAAATCTCCCTCTAGAAAGGGCAGGCAAGATGTTCCAGATTTTGTTCTATTTCCTGATGAAAAATCTAAAGAAGATTTTGATAGAGAATCTCATGACCGTAAACCTTGGGATAAAGTCATCTGTATTTTAGAAGGAAAAAGATGGAAGAGGCATTTAGATAGAGGAGAGAAAACTGATTCTATAGACCCTCATATTCCTTCTAATCAAATTTTGAGATACCTTTCGGTGGCAGAACCTGCTTCAAATGGAAGGATAGTATGGGGAATGCTAACGAATGGAGAAAGCTGGAGGTTATACTACCATCACTCTCCCTCAAGGGCAGAGGGATTTATTGAATTCAATCTAAACAAAATTTTGAAAGATGCCTCTTTAAAAGACCAATTTAAACTATTTTATCTCCTTTTCAGGAAGGAAGCCTTTATTCCTACTGTTTGGAGGCCTCACAAAACATTTCTGGAAGTAGCCCTTGAAGAAGGAAAACGATGGGAAGAAAAGGTATCAGAAGACCTTAAAGAGAAAATATTTTATGAAATTTTTCCCGATATAGCCAAGGGCTTTTTAAGAGAGGCGGAAGCAAGGGGGAAAAAGGTTGACGACAAACTCTTACAAGAAATTTATAACAACACCTTGGTGCTGTTATATAGATTATTATTCACTTTTTATGCCGAAGACAGAGATCTTCTCCCTATAAGAAGCGAGGAATACCAAAATTATTCCTTAAGTAAAATCCGAGACGAAATAGCCGAAAAGATTGACAGAGGGAAGGCGTTAAGTGAAATAGCTTCTTTCTATTGGGACCAAATAAAAAATCTTTTCAAAATTATAAATAAAGGAGATAAAAGTTTGGGAGTGCCTCCTTATAATGGAGCTCTCTTTAATCCTCAGAAACATCCCTTTTTAGAAAATTATTCCGTTCCAGATAAGCTCCTAGTGCCGACTATTGATAAATTAAGCAGAGATTACACCGTAAAGCCCCCCAAAAGAATAAACTACAGGGACCTTTCGGTTAGACAGTTGGGGAGTATTTATGAAGGGCTACTTGAGTTTAAGTTAAAAATCGCCCAAACCCATCTTGGGGTAAAAAAAGTAAATGGAAAAGAGATATATTATCCAGTAGAGGACGAAAGGAAGGCCAAGATT
Source organism: Candidatus Desulfofervidaceae bacterium (assembly GCA_027064585.1). Taxonomy (GTDB): domain Bacteria; phylum Desulfobacterota; class Desulfofervidia; order Desulfofervidales; family Desulfofervidaceae; genus JAGHCL01. Next base: position 35,940 of record JAMOPI010000021.1, read on the forward strand.
AAAAAAGGAGAGTTATATCTAACAAACGATAAATCAGAGCGCAAAGCTACCGGTTCTTATTATACCCCTGACTACATTGTGCAATACATTGTCAAAAACTCTATAGAACCTTTTATCCAAGAAAAATTGCAAGAATTTGAAGAATGGAAGGAAAAATTAAGAACAAAAACTAAAAGTGAATTACAAAAACTGCTAAGAGAACATAATATCTCCTTTGACCCAAAGCGGTATGATGATAGTGGTGGTATTATAGGTAAACAAAGCGTCAATACTTATAAAAATGTTCTTTTAAAAGTAAAAGACCCAGCGGAGTCGGTACTGAAAATAAAGATTTTAGACCCAGCTATGGGAAGCGGGCATTTTCTTGTGGGGACGGTTGACTATCTCGCAGATAGGATACTTGAAATGTTAGCCGAAACCTCCGAGAAGAATTACTTCGGAGAAGAGATTTATCGTAGCCCGTTGCTAGATAAATTAGAGGATATAAGAAAACAAATTTTAACTAAAGCCCAAAAAGACGGTTACATAATTGATGAAACCAAACTTGAAGATAAAAACCTAATCAAAAGAATTATCTTGAAGCGCTGTATTTATGGTGTTGATGTAAATCCCCTTGCGGTTGAACTCGCCAAAGTATCTCTATGGCTCCATAGTTTTACGGTAGGTGCTCCTCTTTCATTTTTAGATCATCACTTAAAGTGTGGCCATTCTCTCATTGGGGCTGACCCAGAAGATTTTAACAAAGTTTTAACTCCTCTCTTTGGCTTGCGATATGCTGGTCTTATGAACGCGGTGGAAATGATTGAAGAAATTCAAGCAATGACTGATGCCGATATATCAGAGGTAGAAGAGAGTGCGAGAATCTATAGAGAAGTCACAAAACAACTTGAACCATATAAAAAACTTTTAGATATTTATACCGCTGAGTTTTTCTTAAAACCTAAGAAAAAATCTGATCTTAAAAAGTATCAATCACCTTTGCGTTTGCTTGATGGAACAAAAGGAAATCCTCTGGATATTATTTCGGGAAAAGCAAATCTAACACAAGAGGAACAAAATTTAATAAATACTGCTCTTAATCTTGCCCAAAATAAGCGATTCTTTCACTGGAAACTGGAATTTCCAGAAGTGTGGTATAAAAGGGAAAGTGGGAAAGCAAATGGTGGATTTGATGTTGTGATTGGAAATCCTCCGTATGTTAGGATTCAAGAAATGAGGAAGAGCCATGTTGAAGAAGTTAACCTTTATAATGATTTTTTTAAAACTCCAACAGGTTCATACGATATCTATATCCTTTTTGTAGAAAAAGGTTTTACACTTTTGCATCAAACTGGCATCTTGGGATATATTCTACCTAACAAATTTACTAAATTGGACTATGGTGCAAAATTAAGAAAACTAATTAGTCATCCCTGAAAAACGCTCTAAGCTACCATTTTATCACACATTTTTCTTGAAATAAGGCTGACAAAAATGCAAAGATATGCTAAAAATCAGTTTAAAACCTTGCAATTTGGGACATCAAA
>JAMOPI010000022.1 GCA_027064585.1 Candidatus Desulfofervidaceae bacterium
CCGCCAACCTCTGCGCAATTGTATCTGCTTGAATAGCAGAAAGGATTATATGATTACTGTCCGTAATGATAATAGATCTAGTTTTTCTTCCACAAGTAGCATCTATTAACCGTCCGTTCTTTTTGGCTTCTTCTCTTAGTCTTTTCATGGGAGCCGAATTAGGCGTTACCACGGCTACTACCCGATCTACGACAACCGTATTCCCAAATCCAATCTGAAGTAACTTCACCCTTATGTTCCTCCTTAGAATGTAAAAAGGCTCATCATATATAATCCATTCTTTTTTATCTATCTTATTCTTTATCCATGTGCAAGGGGAAATGTCCATCTTTTGCTATGAGGTAGTGCAGAAAAATACTAATTATTTTGTCTTTTCTCTTGACTGTCTTAAAAGTAAAAGTTAAAAAATTGGTAGCCAAAGGGAGAAATGAACAAAAATAATTTTTGTATTGAAATTCCGGGTTTAGGTAATTTAGAAGCTAATTATCTGGTATTGGACCTCAATGGTACTTTAGGTATAGATGGACAGTTATCTTTAGATGTAGAAAAACGGTTAAAACAACTTGCAAAGATCTTTGAAAAGATTTATGTCCTTACCGCGGATACGCATGGAACGGCCAAACAGGTTTTTAAAGACCTTCCGATCCAAGTATATACATTATCCTCTCCAAACACTACAGCCGAAAAACAGGAATTTATCAAAAAACTGGGCAGTGAACGGTGCGTGGCCATTGGTAACGGAACAAATGATGCCCTTATGCTTAGAGAAGCAGCCTTGGGAATATGTGTGTTAGGCCCAGAAGGAACAGCTATAAGCGCCTTGTTAAATGCAGACATTGTAGTAAGAGATATTAAAGATGCCCTGGACCTTTTTTTACGACCTAAACGGCTGGTGGCAACACTAAGAAAATAAGGATGACTTTTAAAAAGTTTCCAGACATTATTAAACAAATAAACACTTTGCCTTTATCAGAACAAGAGGCAATAAGCCACCTTTTTGAACATCTACATCCTACCTATACCCTCCAAAAGGAACTTTTAGAGTATCTATTAGACATACGGGCCCGGGATGAAGTAAAAATAGATGAAATCGTGGCAGAAATGGAAACAGTAATAACAAATGACAGCTTAAAACGAGAAGAAAAATGGCAACAGGTGAGAAATTTTTTAAAACAAAAACGATTTCCCCTTCTTACAAAGGCAGAAAGGATTTTTAAAAAAAGGTTAGCAGAGCTAAATTTACCTAAAGAATGTGAAGTAATAGCCCCATTATATTGGGAAGACAATAAATATGAATTAAGATTTAAATTTATAAACTCAAGGCAATCTACCGAAATTTTAGAGAAAATGTTATATTTATCTCAAAGCCAGGCTTGGCAGGAGCTTTTTGATGAAAAATGGTTTGAGGAATTATTTGCCGAAGAAGATATTGATAGATAAAGAGGTATGGAATCTTGCCTATACCCAAGAAATCCTGAAAAGACTTCCTCATATCCCTCAAAAAGTTGTTTCAAAAAAGGAAATTACTGGTTCTATTTTTGATAAAGATATTCTATTTCTCACGCAAAATAAAGGCCGTTTCTTCCGCCCTTGTCCATGTACAAATAAAAATTACTATCTTAGTTGTGAGTATTATATTTTAGAGGTAGGGACAAACTGTGCCTTTAATTGTAGCTATTGTATCCTGCAAAGTTATCTTAACCAACCTTTTATTCAAGTTTACACAAATTTAGACGATCTATTCGGTGAATTAGACAGAATAAAATCTGGCTTTTACCGTATAGGTACAGGTGAATTGACCGATAGTCTATTTTTGGATCATCTCACCCATTTAAGTAAATATTTAGTGCCCTATTTTGCCAAACGAAATAATATTATTTTGGAATTAAAGACAAAAAGTACGGTAATAGACAATTTAAAGGACTTAGAACATAGACAACATACCGTTGTTTCTTGGTCCCTAAATGCGCCTGAAATTGCTGAAAAAGAAGAACATGGGGCCCCATCCGTTGAGGAGAGAATAAAGGCCGCCAAAAGGTGTCAAGAATGGGGATACTTAGTAGGTTTTCACTTTGACCCGATCATTTATTATTCTGATTGGGAAAATGGATACAGAGCTGCTATAGAGATGCTCTTTTCTTACATTGACCCTCGCCAGATTGCTTGGATCAGCCTTGGCGCCTTTCGCTTTATGCCTAGCTTAAAAGGCACTATTCAAAAGAGATTCCCGCAGAGCAAGATTATTTACGGCGAGTTTATCCCTGCCCTAGATGGGAAGCGACGTTATTTTAAACCCATACGTATTCATGTCTATACAAAAATGCTAGAATGGATAAGGAAATTTTCACAAGATGTATTGATATACCTCTGTATGGAAAGGCCAGAAATATGGGAAAGGGTGTTTGGTTTTGTCCCTAGAAACGGGAAGTTAAAAGAAATGTTAGATGAAAGGGTAAAGGGAAAAAGATAATGGCAAAGATGCAAGTAGATGCCCTGATTAAAAGCATAAAGCTTTTAAAGCCCCTTAGTGCGACCGCACAGAAGGTGTTAAAATTGCTAGATGATCCAGATAGCGACATAGAAGAAGTCAAAGATGCCATTTTATTAGACCCTGCTTTAACAGCAGATATATTGCGCATAAGCAACTCAGCCTATTTTGCCTTTAGACAAAAGATTACGAGTGTAAGGCATGCCATTATTCTATTGGGACGAAAGGTCATTAAAAAGATTATTTTTACTGCCCAGATGGGACCGGTGTTTAAGCATCAACTTAAAGGTTATCCTGGTCAAGAAAACGCCCTCTGGGAACATTCTCTTGTAGCGGCAGTAGCAGCCGAGTTAATTGCAGAAAGATTGGGTTATCAAGATAAAGAACAGGCCTATATTACGGGACTTTTACATGATATAGGTAAGCTTATTTTGGATCCCTATGTAGAAAAGGCCCAAAAAGAGATTGAAACAGCTCTTAAAGAAGGTAAAAATCCTCTAAAAGTTGAAAAAGAACTCTTTGACTATGACCATGCTGAAATAGGCGGTCTCATTGCCGAAAATTGGCAACTTCCTTCTTCTATCAAAGAGGCCATTACCTATCATCATTCGCCTACGGAAGCCAATGAAGAAGTCATGTTGGCCCTTATTACCTATCTTGCTGACAGTCTAGCCGTTTCTGTCTGTCCAGCAGGCTTTGTAACCAAACCTTCAACCGAAGCCAGCCTTTTGAGTGAACTTGGCCTTACTCTAGCAGATATGGAAGAAATTACTTTAAGAGTTCTAGCTGCTAAGGAGGAAATCTCTACTTTAAGCTAACCTTTTTAGCACAAGCACACGTCGTTTTATTCCGCTAAAGGGTAGCATAAAGTCTTTTTCTTCCTGAAGGACAAGAGAGTATCTTTGACAGAGTCCACTTATATCCTCTTTTTTTCTTCCCTGCATGAGGAGAATAGACCCTTCTTCTTTGATATAAGGCAGGGCTAAGGGAATGTACTCTGCTGCTGGAGCTAAGGCGCGCGTCATCACTGCATCAAAACTGGCTGGCGGTAAGACAGGCACTTCTGGCGTTAGATAAGCATTGACGATGGTAAGATCCTTTAGCCCTAAAAGTCTTTTTATTTCTTTTAAAAAGGCCACACGTTTGTGTCTAGCCTCCACCAATGTAAGTTGTAAAGAAGGTAAAGCAATCTTTAAGGGAATACCTGGAAATCCAGCACCGCTACCGATGTCCAAAGCCTGAAAGTAAGGCTTAAGACAGGAAAAGAGGGTTAAAGAATCCAAAAAATGTTTAATTACAATCTCTTTATCTTTACGAATAGCCGTAAGATTGATGCGCTTATTCCACTTTTTTAGCCTTAAAAGATAAAGCTGAAACTGCTGCAACTGTCTGGCCGTTAATTTTACTCCTAAAAGCCGTGCCCCTTCTTCTAAAATACGTTTGGCCTCTGTGTCCATTTTTACTTTCCAATACAAAATTGACTAAAAATATAATTAAGCACCTCTTCAGGGGTTGTTTCCCCGATGATTTCCCCTAAATAATCAAGGGCCTCCTGCACATCCACGCTGATGAATACTGGAGGTAACTTCTTTTCTATCGCTTCTTTTATTCTTAAAACCGCAGAAAATGCCTTCTCTAAAGCCTTTTTGTGCCTTAGGCTAGGGACAAAGGACACTACCTGTTCTTTTTCTTCACCAATAAGGCAATTGTAGATAATTTCTTCTAATTTTTCAATTCCCTGGCTATAAAGGGCTGAGATCTTAACCATTGGCAAGTCTTTAAATTCATTATCCACATTAACTTTAACGGGCAAATCGCATTTATTTAAAACCAGGATAACATTTTTTCCTGCTATTTCCCGGTAAATTTCTCTATCCTCTTCTGTTAAAGCTTGGCTTATATCCACTACCCAAAGGATAATATCTGCCTCAGCGATCTTCTTTTTAGCCCGCTCTACGCCAATGGCCTCTACTGCATCTGTGGCCTTACGCAGACCTGCGGTATCGGCAATTCTAATCGGGATGCCCTTAATATTGATTGCTTCTTCAATTACATCCCTGGTTGTGCCTGGAATAGGAGTAACGATGGCCCTTTCTTCCCTTAAAAGGCAGTTTAAAAGAGAGGACTTGCCTACATTGGGCCGACCAACAATGGCCATTAGCGCCCCTTCCCTCAACACCCGCCCGTGTTCATAGGCAAGGAGTAATTTTTTAATGGGTGTAATTACCTCTTTTTCTAGGCGTGGGAGCCAGACTTCAGGCGGCACAATTTCTACATCCTCTTCTGGAAAGTCAATCGCCACTTCTAGATGGGCCTTAAACTCTATAAGGCATCTTCTAATCCCTTCTATTTTTTCCCCCAGATATCCCTGCAACTGCTTAGTAGCAATCTTGAGCTCCTGTTCTGTTCTGGCGTTGATGAGCTGCAACACTGCCTCTGCCTGGGTTAAGTCCATCCGACCGTTTAAAAAGGCCCGTTTAGTGAATTCCCCTGGTCCGGCCAGTCTTGCTCCTGCATTTAAACAGAGCTCCAGAATACGTTTTAAAATCAACGGCCCGCCGTGGGCATAAATCTCAAGTACATCCTCACCTGTATAACTATGAGGTGCCCGCATAAGGGCAATCAGAACTTCATCTATTACTTCTTGTGTTTCAGGGTCAATAATATAACCATAATAGAGCCGATGAGACTTAAATTGGGAAATATCTCGTCTGGGACGAAAGATCTTTTTGGCAACCTCTTCAGCCAAAGGGCCACTTACGCGCACAATCCCTACTCCTCCTACGCCAGGAGGAGTAGCAATGGCGGCAATGGTATCTTGCAAAGGAAAAATCTGTTTCATGCTTAAACTATAACCAGTGCTGCTCATAAAGGCAACTTTTCCCTAAACTTATACAGATAATTTTTTTAAGTAAATTGATCAAAAAAAGTAGCGGCGATTATTCTTCAGAAAGTATTAGAGTAGGAAGTAACTGAGTTTTGAGGTTCTCCTGCTAATTCAGCAATTTCTTTTATTGACTGGATTAGTTATCTCATGGAAGTCCTTGTCTGAGCAACAACTTACTGCGTTTCTCTCATAAACCGACCCGTTTAGAGGGCATTGTCTGGATTTCATTTGTTCCTAGAGGCGACTTCCTCCATAGATGCTGATGACTCTTCTAAAGTGGCAGCTAAGTTTTGTGCTCCTTCTGCCAGTTTTTTGGCTTGCAGCAGCCACTTGTGCGGCTCCAGCATTTAAATGCTCCAAAGCGGTTAATCTGCTTATCATTGCCGCCTTAATGCCTTCAGCCGCTATACGAGATATCTTTCCGATTTCGTCTTTTTTCTTTCATATCTTTCTTAGGTATAGCCAGGCTTCTAAAATCCTTTGCCCTTTATTTTTTTCCATAACTTTAGTAAAGATGGTAATAGGTGTTAGAATTTTCAAGGTAACAAAATAGATCACCAAAAGTGATAATGACCAAGCGATACCTGCCACGCCTACCAAGGCATATTTTCTTGCCTTTATTACAGAGGCGTAAAATTCATCTAAATAGGCACTTGCCGCTACAATCCATTTTAATTTGGGTATATAATCAAACACGGCAATTTTTTCCGACCGTCCCATTCATAAACAACCTTTCTTTTTTCCCACATTTCTTTAATAATACACATAATTAAAACTATAAGCACAATATTCCCAAACAAACTGGAGAGACTTCCTTTAGGCAAGGCTATAGAGATTCGTTGTCATAAACGTAACCGGATGGTAAAGATTTTTAAAAAGGACGAGACTTATTTCCTCCTCACCGAAAGAGGCTTTTGGGGAAGAAAACTTTGAAGTAGAGAAAAAGCATTACGCAAACTCTTTAAAAAACTAATCAAACGAGAATTTCCTCGTAGTCACAAACTATGGGTGTTTCAACGGTAGACCTATTCGGCAATCATTACTCTTATAATATCAGCTGCATTTTCCGCATGATCGGCAATGTTGCCAACGTATTTTGTTGTCTCTAAGAGGTGATGAATAGTAAGACAATCAACACCTTGTCCTTCTATTACTATTACAGAGTCTAACTTAGGTAGACTAAAAATGGTTTTCACAATACACTGGGCAATTTGATCACTTTCCCATTCTTTTTGGCGTACTTCTCTAATTATTTCTTTTAAGAGTCGTTTATCTCTTTTAATAAAACCCACTGCTCGTGGAAGAAGATGAATGGCTTTCATTAAAATAGGTACAGAACTAGTAGAAATTTCCAACAGGGCTAAAAATTCTTTTCTAACTTCTTTTAAGACTACACCTTGTTTAAAGGAAAGCCAGACAACAATATCCTCAGCGCTGTCTAAAATCTGGTCTAATTCCTTTATTAAAGAGAAGAATTGAAACCTATCTACAGGCATAAATATGCCTTTAGGGAGACTGTTTCTTATTCTCCTTTTTATTTTATCCGCCTCATGTTCTATCTGACAAACCTTTTCGGAGAGCTTATCAAACCTTTCTTCGTCTCCATCTATATAGGCCCGAACAGCCTGTTTTAACACATCCATGCCTTCTTGAATTTTGGCCGTAAAGGGCTCTAAACTTTCAAAAGGGCTTTTGACAAAGGTGTAAAAAAGAGGTACCCGCATGTTTATTTCTCCTTACTTACAAAAAAATAGTTCCTAATATTTTGTACACCAACATGCTTGTTAATGCTACCACAGGTAAGGTAATTAGCCAATAGAGAATAATTTTAAAAATAATCTTCATGTCCACCGCTTCAAATCCTCTGGCTAAACCGATGCCAATAACTGCCCCTACAGCCGCATGGGTAGTAGAAACCGGTAGACCTAACTTAGAAGCCAGAAGGATAGTAGTAGCCGTACCAAGGTCAATAGAAAATCCTCTTGTATTTGTAAGTTGGGTAATTTTACTTCCCACAGTTTTTATTACCTTATGTCCAAAGGTAATGATACCTAAAGCAATACCTACTCCACCAAAGGCCAAAAGAGAAATAGGTACAGGCACCTGGGTTCCTACATGTCCAGTCTTAAAAACAAGATAAATAACTGCTAAGGGGCCAATGGCGTTGGCAACATCATTGGCTCCATGACTTAGAGCTACATAGCAGGAAGTAAATATCTGCAACCGTCTGAATACAGCCTCTACATAGTCATTTTCTTTTAAGTGCCGCCACAAGTTTTTAATGGTGTATTTGCCTATTACTCCTGCTCCTATAGCAACTATCAAAGAGATTAAAGCACTTACTGGTGTGCCAAGGGCAAGTTTTTTCCCAAAGGGAGTCTTAAATAAAAAGGACATGGCAATGATAAAAAAGGCAAAGCTGATAAAAAAAGGAGTAACCTTCTGGGTCATCCGAACGGTATCCTCCTTTTCTAGGATGGCTTTTCTTATTGTAAGAAAGATGATAAATCCCAAAAGACCACTAAAAAAAGGAGAAATAATCCAGCTAGCCACGATTTCACCTATTTTAGGCCAATTTATGATTTTAGGGCCTCCTGCAATGATGCCTACCCCAATAAGGGCGCCCACAATGGAATGAGTACTAGAAACAGGCATTTCTGCCCAAGTGGCAAGAAAGACCCAGAAACTAGCGGCAAAAAGAACGGCAAATGAAGCAATGACGATCAACTCTGGTTGAGAAGAAAAAACTTCAAAAGGGACGATACCTTTACGGATAGTTTCGGTTACATGACTACCAATAAAAACTGCTCCAACGAAATTAAGAATACTGGCGATAAACATGGCCTGACGAACAGTGATGGCCTTAGCACCAACGGCAGAAGCCATAGAATTAGCAACATCATTGGCCCCTAAATTCCAGGCCATGGAAAAGCCTAACGCAAAGCTACCTATAAGAAAAAACAATGAGTGCTCCATGGCTGCCTGGCTTTTAGCATTATATAAAAAATAAGTCAAGGCGAATAAACACACCCAAAATCCGCGATTGATTTATAGTATCCCCAAACATTGATGAGTTTTCCTTCCTCCTTACTTAGTCGTCCCTGAAAAACTCTGTTTTAGCTTCCAACCGGCCCCAATTGCCTTTCATATTGCTCATTCCAGATCAAGACAAAAAGAGCAAATAAAAATCCTACCGCCTCCCGCATCCATTTTTTGAAGTTAAAGGCAGCCGCTGCTAGCATCAAATTG
>JAMOPI010000023.1 GCA_027064585.1 Candidatus Desulfofervidaceae bacterium
TTTGATGTCCCAAATTGCAAGGTTTTAAACTGATTTTTAGCATATCTTTGCATTTTTGTCAGCCTTATTTCAAGAAAAATGTGTGATAAAATGGTAGCTTAGAGCGTTTTTCAGGGATGACTAATTATGATTGGGTTTAGGGGCAAGATAAATGTTTTCTCACCTTTTAGGTGAAAGGCATTTTTTAAAAAAGTTGTTTTATTATGGGATACTTCTGGGGTTTCTTGGAGGGTAATCACGGATTTTGGGATAATTACACATCTTGACACCTGCCTGTAAACATGTTATTTTTCAAACTCAAGTGGGGCCGTTAACTCAGTTGGTAGAGTATCGGCCTTTTAAGCCGAGAGTCGCAGGTTCGAGTCCTGCACGGCCCACCAGAGAATGCGTCCCCATCGTCTAGCCAGGTCCAGGACACCGGCCTTTCACGCCGGCAACAGGGGTTCAAATCCCCTTGGGGACGCCATAAAAGAAAATAAGAGGCTGGCAAACGCCAGCCTTTTTTATTGCATTAAAATACCTTCCAAACATAATCCTTTGACAATAAACCCAACACCAGGTAAACTACGCCAATGTTGATTTTAAGGAGGAACTTAAATGTTGCATCTTGTCTTTCTAGATGCCGAAACCGTTGGCAGAGACATAGATCTAAGCGGGTTTGCCCAATTTGGACAGGTAGAAATTTATCCGGTTACCTTTCCTAACGAAGTTATTGCTAGGGTAAAACCGGCAGAAATTGTGATTACAAATAAGGTGGTCATTGATAAAACGGTGATGGATGCGGCCCCGAACTTAAAACTCATCTGTGTGGCCGCTACTGGAACAAACAATGTTGACCTTGATTATGCTAAACAAAAGGGTATTGCCGTAACTAATGTTCCAGGTTATTCTACCCAGAGTGTGGTGGAGATGACCTTTGCCATGTTGTTCTATCTCCTTATGCATCTTCCCTATTATGACAATTATGTCAAAAGTGGTGAATATGCTCAAAGTCTCATCTTTACGCATCTAGATAGGCCTTTTGGGGAATTGGATGGAAAAAGGTGGGGTATTATTGGCCTGGGGAATATTGGTCGTAATGTGGCTAAGGTAGCTAGGTGTTTTGGGTGTGAGGTGGTTTATTATTCTACCTCTGGCCAAAATATTAATCCAGAATTTAAAAGGGTAGATCTACCTGAGTTACTTGAAACCTCTGATATCGTTTCTATCCACGCCCCCTTAAACGAACGCACAAAAAATTTAATTACCTACAATGAGCTTAAACGTATGCAAAGACATGCCATCCTACTTAATTTGGGCCGGGGTGGAATTGTCAATGAGGCCGATTTAGCCAGGGCCCTTGAAGAAGGCCTTATTGCTGCGGCCGGGTTAGATGTCCTGGAGCAAGAACCCATCCGTCCAGATAATCCCCTCTTAAAATTAAAAGAGAAAGAAAAAATTCTGATTACCCCTCATATTGCCTGGTCAAGTATAGAGGCCAGAAAGAGGTTGATGGATGAGGTTATCTTAAACATCAAGGCCTTCTTAAAGGGAGAGCAGAGAAATCGTATTGTCTAAAGGAGAAAGTGATGGAACTTTTGTCCCTGTGTATGCCTGAGATAGAAGACATAAAGAGTGCCGTTGTCATCATTCCCTTTGGCTCTATTGAAGAACACGGCCCTCATTTACCTTTAGGTACCGATGCCCTTACGGCCATTGCCTTAACGCAGGCGGTAGGACAAAAGACAAATGCCTTAGTGGCACCGCCTGTATATTACGGTGTATGCCGAAGCACCAAGGAGCATGCTGGCACCATAAGCATCACGCCTGATGCCTTACGGACATTGACTAGGGCCATCATAGAAGGGTTTGTCTTTCAAGGCTTTAAGCGCTTTGTCCTCTTTTCTGGACATGCAGGCAGCTTACACATGGCGGCCTTAAAGGAAGTAGGAGAAGAATTGGTAGACCGAGAAGCGGTAGAACGGATGGCCATTTGTAGCATTTTAGACCTTATAGACGAAGGCCTTGGTCTTGAGACAAAGAATGATAGCCATGCAGGTGAGTTAGAGACTTCTCTTATGCTTTACTTACACCCTGAATGGGTAAAGGGAGGGGCGAAAGAGGATTATCCTCACTTTCCATCCCATCTCTTGGTGAAAGAAAAAAAGAAATATTGGCCTAGTGGTATTTGGGGAAACCCGGAGGTAGCCACACGCGAAAAAGGAAAACAGTTTTTTGTCTATCTAGTAGAAAAATTAGCACGTATTGTAGAACAAGTAAAGGAACAGTAAAATGGAAATTCTTGCCCCGGCGGGAAATTTTGAGACCTTTTTTGCCGCCTTAGAAAAGGGAGCAGATGCAGTTTATGTGGGGCTTAAGAGTTTTAATGCTCGGGCTTACGCCCGCAATTTTTCCTTAGAAGAATTAAGTTATATGGTCCCCTATGCCCACAAGCAGGGGAAAAAGGTCTTTGTGGCCTTAAATAGTGTAATCAAAGAAGGCGAAATTGCAGAGCTGATAGATACGGCCATTGCCCTAGGTCAGATCAAACCAGATGCCCTGATTATTCAGGATCTAGGTGTGTTTTTTTTATTAAAAAAGCGTTTTCCCCACCTACGCCTTCATGCCAGCACTTTGATGACGGCGCATAACCTTGTCGGCGTAAAAAAGTTGGCCGAGATGGGTTTTAAGCGTATCGTCCTCGCCAGAGAGCTTACCTTGGAAGAAATTGCCCACATCCGCCAGGAAGTAAAGGCCGAATTAGAAGTCTTTGTCCACGGGGCCCTTTGCTTTAGCTATTCCGGCCTCTGTCTGGCCAGCAGCTATCTTGGCGGACAGAGCAGCGTAAGGGGAAGGTGCCGTCAGCCATGTCGGTTTCTCTACCGGTGTAAAGGGAAAAAGGGCTATTTTCTTTCCTGTGGCGACCTCTGCGCCTTGGAGCTTATTCCCCGGTTAAAGGAAATGGGAATTGATTCGGTCAAGATAGAAGGCCGGATGAAAAGTGCTGAATATGTGGCCGCGGTGGTAGAGGCGTATCGCTTGGTGCGGGATGCCAATTCCAAGGAGCTACCAGGGGCCATTAACTATGCCCGCACCTTGCTAGAGAAGGCAGGGGGAAGGCGCTCGTCTTTTGGCTTTTTCCTTTCGCCCCATCCGAAGGATGTCCTTGATCCTACAGCCCCATCGGCCTTTGGCGTCTTTGTTGGTCGCGTCCTTAAAAGGGAGGAAGATAAAATTTATTTCCTGCCTGAAGCAGAGATAGAAATTGGTGACCGCATGCGGGCCCAAAGCGAAAGCTTGGGTAAAGGTATCTCTTGGAAGGTGAAAACGATAGAAAAGATAGATCACCTTATGGCGATCAACGCCCCCGAAGCCGTAGAACCTGGTTATCTCCTCTTTCGGGTCGTAAGTAAAACAACTGAGCTGCAGAAGTCAGATAAAAAATTAAAAGAACGGCTTAAAAAAGAGGTTATGCCGATAGAATTTAAGCTGCGTTCCTCTGAACGCAAGCGCCTTAAACAGTGGGTAAGGGCCCAGGTCCTTTCTCTGCCGCAAAAGCTACCTTCTAAGCCCACCTGGTGGATCAGGCATGAACAGGTAGAGTTTTTTCTTGATCGTCCTTTGCCATCAGGTAGCATTCCTGTCCTTTCTCTTAATATGCATACTTATCCGCCACTTATGCATCATGTGCGTAGATTACAAAAGCGCTTGCCCCTTTTGACCCTGCACCTTCCGCCAATTATTTTGCCTTCTCAGCTCTCCTTTTACCAACAGGCCATCACCCAGCTTATACAGATGGGCTTTAAGCGTTGGCATTTAAGTAACATCGGCCATCTTTATCTTTTCCCCCAGCAAAAGGATTTGACCTTGAGTGTTGATTATACCTTTAATTTGGGCAATCACCTTGCCTTGCGAATCCTTAAAGGAATGGGCATTAAATATTTGACCCTTTCGGTAGAAATGGATAAAATAACTTTAAAAGAAATTACTAAATTTTGGGCGCCAAGGGATTTAATCGTCATGGTATTTGGACGCGTGCCTCTTTTTACCTCGCGCTTGCAGCCAAATTGTAAAGAGTGTTTAATTTCGCCCTTAGATGAAAGATATTATCCCTTGCTGAGGGACGAAGTAACCTATATCTTAGCCGAAGAACCATTTAGCCTCGGTCAATATATAGATGAATTAGAGGGATTTGGGATAAGAAACTTTATTGTAGATATGAGGTTTCTCCTAAATAAACAAATAAAACGCATCGTCACGACAAGACGGGTTAATCTACCGCGGGGATTTAGTTTTAATTACAAAAGGGAGTGGAAGTAAAATGACTGGAAAAAGAGCTGTTTTAACGGTATTTCTTTTAAGTATCTTTTTTATCCTTGCCTGTAGTCGCCAGCCACAAAGTGCTTATGCCCCGGATTTTACCCTACCAGATCTAAACGGAAAAGAAGTCTCTTTGTCTGATTATAGGGGTAAGATCGTAATTATTGACTTTTTCTCTACTACCTGTCCGGTGTGTGTGGAGTTAATTCCCAATTTAAGAGACGTTTACAAAAAATTTAAGGATCATGATCTGGTTATTTTGGGCATAGACCTAGATACTGTGCCTAATGAGCAAGCACTGAAGGAGTTTGTCCAGAGTAAAAGGATTAATTATCCTGTGCTTATTGGTAATGATGAGATTGTTATGAAATATGGAGGTTTCTCAGTCCTGCCTTACATGGTGTTTATAGACAAGAAAGGAAGGATTTTTAAAATACACCAAGGATATATAGAGAAAAGAGAACTAGAGGCATATATCGTAAAAATGATGGAGAGGAAAGAAGATGGATTTTAAAAGGTTAGAAGTATTCTGTAAGGTCTATGAGGAACATAGTTTTTCTAAAACAGCCCAGATGATGCACCTTACACAGCCTTCTGTGAGTGGTTACATTGCTTCTTTAGAACAAGAATTAGGCACAAAGTTGTTTGATCGTCAGGGCAGAAAGGTAAGTCCAACCAAGGCCGGAGACATCTTTTATAAGTACGCAAAAAGGTTGTTAAAACTTAAAACAGAAGCAGAGAATGAAATCACTTCCCTTTTAGGTTTGAAAAAAGGAGAATTAAAGTTAGGAGGAAGTACCATTCCTGGACAATACGTCCTACCAAGGTTTCTTGGGCAATTTAAGATCTTATACCCAAATGTGAATATCTATTTGCAGATTGGGGATACAAAACAGATTGTCAATTTGGTTTTAGAAGATGAAATAGAGATTGGAGCCGTAGGGGCTAAACTTAATGAACCTAAATTAGAGTTTATTCCTTTTGTAAAGGATGAGTTAGTCTTAGCCGTACCAGCAAACCATCCGGTGGCAAAGGAAGAAAAAACCTCTTTGCAGATGATTTCTAACTTGCCCTTTATCATACGGGAAAAAGGTTCTGGTACCCGTATCACTATGGAGGCATTTTTAAAGAAAAAGGGGATAGCGTTAGACAGTCTAAATATTGTCGCTGAACTGGGCAGTACAGAGGCGGTAAGACAGGCCATTATTGCAGGTATAGGTGTGTCTATTCTTTCTAAAAGGGCTATTGAAGTAGAGACTGAAGCTGGCTTGATAAGGACCTTTCCCCTGAATGATAATGCCCTGTGGAGACATTTTTATTTAGTATATCATAAACAAAAAAGCCTTTCTCCCTTTGCCCAGGCTTTTTTGGATTTTATAAAAAACCAAACAAAGGAGGGTGAACAATGAGTGGAATAAAAATTACCTGGTTGGGCCATGCGGCCTTTAGGATTGAGGGGGCGGGAAAGGTAATTTATATTGATCCCTGGCTGGACAATCCGCAGTCTGTTGTTAATTGGAAGGAAGTAAACGATGCCAATCTAGTCCTGGTAACCCATGACCACTTTGACCACACCGGACAAGCGGTAGAAATTGTCAAACAGAGTGGTAGCATCCTCGTAGCCAATGTGGAAACGGCCCGCAAGTTTGCTGAGCAGGGTGTGCCTACAGAAAATATTGCCAATGGCGGTAGTGGACTGAATATTGGTGGCTCTTTTACTTATGAGGGTATTAAGGTTACCATGACCCAGGCCTATCATTCTACCGCCTCTGGTAGCCCGGCGGGTTATGTTGTTTCCTTTCCTGATGGCCAAAACATATATCATGCGGGCGATACGGGTATCTTTAGCGAAATGCAACTTATAGGAGAGTTATATCCCTTAAGCGTTGCTTTGTTACCGATTGGAGATGTATTTACCATGGGTGCCTATCAGGCAGCCCATGCCTTACGCCTATTAAAACCCAAGATAGCCATTCCTATGCACTTTGGTTCCTTTCCCATCATTGCCCAAGATGCCTCTGAGTTTGTAAAACTTGCCTCTCAAACCAGCCCAGAGACGAAAGTAGTAGTCTTAAAGCCAGGTGAGAGTTATGAATTAACATAAAGTTTTAAGAATAGGGGTTGCCAGAGGGGTATTTCTCTCTGGCAACCTTTTTGCTGAGAGAAAGCAGCTCTTATTATGTTTAATCGGCTTCATAAAAAGGCATTAAACGTTCTCATCTTAGGTGCAGGAGAAGAGGCTTGGGCCTTTGTCAAAATTTTACAAGAAGTAAGCAAACACTTAAAGATCAAGTTAGTTGGTATTCTAGCCCTAGAAGGGCAAAACAAATCTCTTTTGCAATACGCAAGGCACCGGAAGATACCTATCTTTTCTAAGAAAGAGCTACCCCAAGATGAAGTAATTGATTTGGTTATAGATACGGTAGGAACAAAAGAGGCAGCGCAAGTAATAGAAAAGGTTAATAAACCAGCACTTAGCTATGTGGGAGCTTATTTGGTTTATCATATTGTAGAGGATTTAAAGAACAGAATTCACTTAGAAATGAAGTTTAGTTATAATGAGCGGATGGAGATGATCTCTGCTTTAGCCAATTCCTTGGCCGATGCGATAAGGAATCCCGTTATGGCCATTGGTGGTTTTGCCAAATCTATCCTAGAGGCTAAAGAAAAAGACTATAATGCAATTATCAAGAAGGCCAATGTTATTCTAGAGGAGGCAAAAAAGTTAGAAAGGGTTCTAAAGGAAGTTTCTAACCTGGCCAAACCTTACGTCCTAAGAAAAGAAGTAAGAGACATAAATGAAATTATAGAAGAAGTATGTATGGATTTTCTATCTAATTTTGAGGCGCACGAGATAAAATTAATTACAAAATTGGAGCCAGAAGCAATTTTTACCCTTATTGATAAGGATTTGTTTAAAAAGGCATTAGAGGCTATATTTAGGGTATTAATAGAAGTGATGGAAAAAGGAGGGATTTTAACAGTTACAACAGAGCTTTGTTGGGATCTTGTCTTAATAAGTATCATTGCTAAAGGGATAAAAGATTGGAATTTTGAATCACCTCTTCATACCTTTTTTTCGTGGGAGAGTAAAACGTCTGCTTATCTTAATAGCGCTAAAAAAATTATTGAAGATCATGGAGGAAACTTTATTATCCATACCACACCAGAGGTAGGAAGTAAAATCTTAATTGAAATGCCTATAGAATTGCCGAAAAAGACGCCTATATAGGAGAAAAAGGCAATGAAAGATTTGGCCATTGTTCTTGTCAGTGGAGGATTGGATAGTTGTGTGACTGCTGCCATTGCCCACCAATATCATGAATTGGCCTTTTTGCATGTTAACTATGGTCAACGCACTGAAAAAAGGGAGTTAAAGGCCTTTCAAGAGATTGCTGACTATTTTGGGGTAAAAAGGCGTTTAATTGTAACGCTTGAATATCTAAAAAAGATAGGAGGGTCTAGTTTAACCGATTGGCAGATGGAGGTGCCTGCATGGACACCAGACCGGAAAGGTATTCCGTCTACTTATGTGCCCTTTCGTAATACCCATATTATTGCCATTGCTGTATCCTGGGGAGAAGTAATTGGGGCGAAAAAGATTTACATTGGGGCGATGGAAGAAGATAGCAGTGGCTATCCTGATTGCCGGGAAGAGTATTTTAAGGTCTATAATAAGCTTATTGAATTGGGCACGCGTCCTGAAACCCATATTGAAGTCGTTACTCCCATCATCCACTTAAAAAAGGCCGAGGTGGTCAAAAAGGGCGTGGAGCTGAATGCCCCTTTACACTTAACCTGGTCCTGTTATCAAAATGAAGAAGTGGCCTGCGGAAAATGTGAATCTTGTAAACTCCGCCTACGCGCCTTTGCCCAGGCCGGGGTGAAGGATCCCATTCCTTATGAAGAGGGATGATGCATTTAATTAGTCCTTCCTAACGTTCTAACCTACCATTGTATCGCAGATTGTGCTTTAGGCAAGCCTGCAAGGAGGCTGTTTGAAAGATATAGTTAACGCATAATTCTATGTAGTCGTCCCTGAAAAACGCTCTAACCTACCATTTTATCACACATTTTTCTTGAAATAAGGCTGACAAAAATGCAAAGATATGCTAAAAATCAGCTCAAAACCTTGCAATTTGGGACATCAAAATGAAAGGGAAAGGACCTGATAAAGGACAACTAAGTTTATTTCAACAAAGGTTAAAAGAACAACTCAATCCAAAACATCCTTTATACAGATTGGCCGAAGCAATTCGGTGGGAATACTTTGAGAAGGAATTTGAAAAGTTTTACTCAGACAAAGGCAGGCCAGCCA
>JAMOPI010000024.1 GCA_027064585.1 Candidatus Desulfofervidaceae bacterium
GTTTATCAAAAGCGTAAGGCGAAAAAGAGATTTAGGAAACGAGCGGGGATAGAGGCGGTGATTGGGCACTTAAAGTCAGATTTTAGGCTTATTAGGAATTATCTTAGAGGAAGTATAGGGGATAAGATCAATTTGATGCTAGCAGCAGCTGCCTTTAACTTCAAAAAATGGATGCGGGAGGCGGTAGGATTTTTATTTGCTCTTTTTGTCTTGATCTGGAATGAACAATATGAAAAGCAATTGGGGCCGGTTGGAAGCTAAAACAGAGTTTTTCAGGGACGACTACATAGAATTATGCGGTTAACTATATTTTTCAAACAGCATCAGGGAATTACTTATTCGTCCCTGCTAACTGAGCTCAATTGCCTTTTATCTTGCTCCTTCCAGACTAGGACAAAAAAGAGCAAATACAAACCCAACTGCCTTCTGTTTACATCATTTTTATAAACTCATCAAACAAATACCTGGCATCGTGTGGCCCAGGACTGGCCTCAGGGTGATACTGCACCGAGAAGAGAGGTAATGTCTTGTGCCGCATGCCCTCTAAGGTATTATCATTCAAATTGACGTGCGTGATTTCCATACCAGAACCGGCTAAAGAGTCAATATCTACGCAAAAGCCATGATTTTGAGCCGTAATTTCTACTTGGCCTGTGGACAAATTCTTCACTGGATGATTGGCACCCCTGTGACCGAATTTCAGTTTAAATGTCTTACCACCCATAGCCAGGGCAATTAATTGATGTCCAAGACAGATACCAAACATGGGTCTTTTGCCAATTAAAAGGCGCAACTGCTTAAT
This sequence comes from Candidatus Desulfofervidaceae bacterium, assembly GCA_027064585.1. Lineage (GTDB taxonomy): Bacteria > Desulfobacterota > Desulfofervidia > Desulfofervidales > Desulfofervidaceae > JAGHCL01. The sequence goes on from JAMOPI010000024.1 coordinate 803, forward strand.
GACATGGGTTACGGCCGCTGGATCTCCTGGACCGTTAGAAACAAAGACACCTGTGGGATTTAGGGATAAAATTTCTTCGGCCGTTGTCTTGGCTGGCACCACTAAGACTTCACAGCCTCTTTTTTCTAGCTCCCTTAAGATGTTAAACTTAATCCCACAGTCATAGGCCACAACTTTATATGGTCTTTCTTTATCCTCCCAAACAGAAGAACTTAGCTTATCTACCTGCTTTCTTTTTCCTCCCTGCCACAGATATGGTTTTTTGCAGGAAACAGGTGTGGCCAAATCTCTACCTACTAATCCCGGAAAGGCACGCAGTTTTTCTAATAAAGAATCAGGATTTAAGTCTTCCGTAGAAATAATACCATTCATTGCTCCCTGCAGACGGATATGCCTCGTGAGTGCCCTCGTATCTACACTTTCAATGCCAAGAACACCTGCCTCTTTGAGATAATCAGCTAATGTCTTTTGCGCACGCCAGTTGCTGGGAAAGGGACAATATTCCTTTACGATAAACCCCTCTACCTGCACCCTTAAAGACTCCACATCCTCATCGTTAATACCGTAGTTGCCAATCAAGGGATAGGTCATAGTCACGATTTGGCCTTTATAAGAGGGATCAGTCAAAATCTCCTGATAGCCGGTCATACTGGTATTAAAAACCACTTCTCCCATTGTTTCGCCAGGACCGGTAAAGGAATGTCCCTCAAACATGGTGCCGTCTTCTAAAACTAAAAGGGCTTTCATATTACCTCCTTTATTTCCAATTCTCTTCCCAAGGCTATCAATACCTCACTGGCCTTGCCCTGTAAAAAGATGTCTGTTACCGCATCGGTCAGAGTGCTGGGGGCGATGTTTACCTCTATAATCTTTGCTCCGTGCCGTTTTGCCTCAAAAGGCAAGATATTAGCTGGGGCTACCTCACCAGAAGTGCCAATAATGAGCATAACATCACAGGCAGCCGTCATTTCCTTGGCCTCTAAAAGGGCTGCCTGTGGAATCTGTTCACCAAAAAAGACTATATCCGGCTTTAAAAGCCCCCCCACACGTGCATCTAGGCACAGTTTGGTTTAAATCTACCTCTTCTCGTTTATATAAGCGGTCGCAATTTAGACAGCTCATCCTAAAGGCATTGCCATGAAACTCGCACACCTTTTGGCTTCCTGCCTTTTGGTGCAGGTTATCCACATTCTGGGTAATAATACCCTTTAAATACCCTTCTCTTTCCATTTCTGCCAATACCTTATGGGCAGGGTTAGGTTGGGCCTTACTTAAAATTCCATCTAACTCCCTTAACATTTGCCAGATCTTGGCTGGATGTCTTAAAAAGGCTTCAATATGGGCATATTCAGATGGATCATACCTTGCCCACAGCCCATTTTTACCCCGAAAGGCAGGAATACCGCTTTCTACCGAAATGCCTGCCCCTGTTAATGCAATAGCAAAATCAGCAAATTTGATAAGCCTAGCCGCTTCTTTTATCGGCTCCACCTCAATGGCCCCAATCAAAAATATAGGTTATGCCTCCGCTTACACCCCAATCCTCGCTTTCATCGGTCAAACCAATGTGTATACCTGTATCTAAACGCCAATGAGAAGAGAAAAGATATTGACCGCCAAAGGTTAGAACAGCATAATTATTTTTACGGGCACTAAAGGCCCAACCATCTATTCCCAGCAACCCTTTTAAAAACTTATTAAAATTATACCTTATCCCTACTGCAAAGCTCAAGACATCATCTTGACTATTGCAACTTTTTGGGTTTCCAATGATGCCAAGCCCACTGTTAATAAATAGTTTTACCTTTCTCCATTTCTTTGAAAATAGTCCTTCTGCAAAGAAATCGGCCTCATTGGTACTAAAGCGGTTACTGTAGTCACCATTGGGAAGTTTCGTTTTCATATTTAAAGTGAGAAAGGTTGTCTTATCCTCAGAATGCCAAAGCCTAATTTTAACTCCTACACACAGATCACCTGAATCCCACGTATGGTGAGTATGATCCGAATCAAGATAAATGTAAGGATAGCTAAAATTAAGCTCTACATTGTTTGCCACGCCAATGTCCAGATTTAAAAAAGGAATATCCCATTCCTTGCGGTGAGTGTTTCTTTCTTCAAAAGGAAACCACCTATTTTCAGTATATTTTGTCCCCAAACGCAGTTCCCATCTATTTTGGGGTAACAACTGGGCATCAAGGCCAGCCAAAGGATGAAGGGTTTCTGCCCAAAGAAGAGAGGGATAAAAAAGAAGAAAAAGCAAGGCATAGAGTTTATTCATCTTCTTCCTCCTGTATCTTTTGCCAGAATACCTCAGGTGGATAGGCAGCATATTCTCTTAACATTTTGCGGTATAGGTCATAATCATACTTTTGCTCTTTCACAACTATCCAAAGCTGAGTAGTTAAAATACCCCCTAACATGTGCACAATGTCATGATGAGAAGCACCATGCGCCTGTTGGCAGGTGTAAAAATGGCTAATTTCTGGAGGTTCGTTTTTATCTAACAATTCTTCTACCACCACATGTAGCATAAGATGTAAGAAGGGATCGGGTTCAGTTTGAGGAAGAATATCTCCTTCTTTTTCTAAACAACCAACCAGTTCAGGGTGAGCTTCTATCGCCTTCACGATATATTGATATCGTTTGTCACCTCTTACCTTACCTTCTTTTATGTCCTTTAAAACTTGCTTAAAGTCTTCGGGCGTAAGGTGGGGAAGAAAAAATCTTGTCTGCATTTTCTTTTAATCTTCTTTTAATGCTAATAATTCGCTCCGCGTAAAGATAGATTCAAAATCCTGAATGTATTGTAAAATTGCCTCTTTTCCTCCTTCCTCTCTGTCTATTAAGGTTATCACCTTGATGACTTCAAGTCCAGCTGCCTGGGCCCTAGTAATGGCCTTAATCGTAGACCCACCCGTAGTTACGACATCTTCCACAATTATTACCCGTTCTCCTTCCTTTATATCTCCTTCAATCCACTGCTTAGTCCCATGCCCCTTAGATTCTTTTCTTACCGTAAAGGCCTTTATAGAAGTTCCTTTCAAGTAAGAAGTTAAACACACGGCATAAGCAATAGGGTCTGCTCCTAAAGTAAGACCACCAATGGCATCGGGTTTTAAGGAAGCTACTAAATTAAAAATAATCTCACCTATAAGATACATGCCTTCTGGACTCATAGTAACCGGCTTGCAGTTGAAATAATACTGACTCATCCGCCCAGAGGCAAGTTTAAAGATAGGTTTATCCGCATACCGAAAGGATTTTTCTAAAATTAGCTTAGCCAGTCTTGCCTTTAAGGTAGCTATTTCCATAGTCACTATACTTTACTTATCTTTATTAACTTAAACACATTTATGGCATTTTCTGTCGTTATTTTTGCCACCTTTTCTAGCGAACATTCTTTCAACTCGGCCACTTTTTCGGCCGTATAGCGCAGAAAGGCCGGTTCATTAGGTTTGCCCCGCTTAGGCACTGGAGCCAAAAAGGGAGCATCTGTTTCCAGTAACAACCATTCTAAGGCAGTATTTCTCACTACTTGCCGTAGTCTTTCTGCATTAGAAAAGGTAACGATACCCGGAATAGAAATGTAGAACCCAGCCCTTATACACCTTTCTGCCAGCTCAACATCTCCAGGGAAACAGTGCCATACTCCTCCACAGACAAAGGCATCGGTTTCTTCAAGTATCTGCCAGGTTTCAGCAATGGCCTCACGGCAGTGGATGACAATAGGCCTTTTTAATTCTTTTGCCAGCTCAATCTGTTTTTTAAAGGTAGCAATTTGCTTTTCCTTTGGACTTAGGTTACGGTAAAAATCAAGTCCTATCTCCCCAATGGCAACAACCTTTGGCTCTTTAGCTAGTTGTGCCAAGGCGGCATATACATCTTCATTAAAACTATTTGCTTCATGAGGATGAACACCTACGGCCGCCCAGACATTATCATATTTATGGGCCAACGCTACCGCCTTTTCACTACTAGGCAAATCAATGCCAATGGTAACAACCTTCTCTACTCCCTCTTTTTTGGCCCGTGTTAAGGCCCCTTCTAGGTCTCCAAGCATATCCAAATGGCAATGAGTGTCTACAAGGATCACTGGAGTAACCCTGCCCGTTTCATCTTATCTAGAATATTGTTCTTTACCCAATGTTTATCCCACCATTCTATCGGATTGACATACACCCCTTGGACGAGCATACTAAAGTGCAGATGATCTCCTCCTGCTAGTCCTGTTGCCCCCGTATAGCCGATAATATCTCCTTTTTTGACCTGTTGGCCTTCATTGACCAAAAAACTGCTTAAATGACCATAGAGGCTAAAAAGACCAAGGCCGTGATCAATGATTACGGCGTTTCCATAAACACCTAAGTATCCCTTATAGACAACTATGCCATTATTGGCGGCAGGGACAGGAGCGTGGGCAATAGAGGCAATATCTACGCCCATATGGACAGAAGTGCCAATCTTTTTCCCCTTATAGTAATAACTCCTTTTGTCACCAAAAGTTGCTCGCGTTGCTCCTTTCATTCTTAAAAATGCCCCATCAAAAAGGGGATAAGGAGTAAAAGTCTGACAAATCTTTTTAATCTCAGCATCTGTTCTGGCCCTTAACTCGGTATTAACCTTTAAGAATGTTTCTAAAAACTTGCCGCGTAGCTTAGGGTATATGGCCCAAAATTCAGGCATCTTGGCATGTAAAAAGCTATCGGTGATATTAATTGTGTCCCGTTTAAACCAAGGATGGATAATGTGATAATAAAACCCTCCTTCACCCCTATTACCTGCCTTATCCTGACAAACAATCCGAAAAAGCATTTCTGGGGGGGCATTATAAGGGTAGGCAAAAAGACATAGGTAAAGACCCTTCCACTGCACACCTGCAAAAAAGAAATTATTGGCCTTTACCCCGTGCTTTACAAGGGGCTCGGGTGAACGATAAATCGTGAGGACACTTCCGCCAACGGCAATATTATGACTGCGGGTTAATACTTCAACCGTGGGAGGAGTAGTATCAATAAGGACACTATATTTGTGCTCAGCATAGTTACCCTTACCCCAGTGCCAAAGGGAATTATCTCTGGCATATATGACAAGAAACGCCGGCCCGTCATGTAAGCCTAATTTAGCAGGAATGACATCTATTTTAACGGTTTCTTTTGTTTTTTTCGTCCCCTGTTGGAGACTGTGGGAAAAGCTTTTTGCAAATATAGTAAACTTCTTATTATCTTGCTCAATATATGCCCCTATTTCTTTTAGTCCCCTGCCTTTTTCAGCAAAAGAGACAGTAAACTCCTTTCTTGCTGGTAGGTAGCCTGTAAGTTTAGGAGAAATTTCAATTTGAGGCGGTTGGGTTTCAAAAAAATTAGTAAAGATAAAAAAGATGCCAAAGAGAAAAACAACAACCGCAACACACAAAAGATATTTTTTTGTATTTTTCAAGGCAGCCCTCCTTTTCCTGTTCAAAGGGTGAGTTTATAAAGGTTAAAAAGAAAAGTCAATAACCCAAAATCCGCAATTACCCTACAAGAAATCCCGTAAGTGTGCTGTAATAAACTTTTTTAAAAAAATACCTTTCACCTAAAAGGTGAGAAAACATTTATTTTTCCCTCAAACCCAATTATAATTATAGCGCCTCCGCTTGCTTGGCACAGGTCTGAGCGAGCAAAGGGGGCGGAGACCCTTGACCACCTAACGAGGTCTTGGCGTATAATTCTTTGTAAGAAGGAGGAAGGAAATTTCATCAATGTTTGCGGAATACTGTAAATCAATCGCGGATCTTAGGACAATAAGGAATGTTTACCTGCATTAGACAATAATAAGCACAGCGTCCACAACCAGTACAAATCCAAGGAATTTTAGAATTAATAGCCTCCTTTAATATACCCGTAGCACACATTCCAATCAACTTACGCGGGTCCATTCCATCTACCCTGGTTAAAGGACATCCACTTGCACACAGACCATAGGTAAAACAGGCAGTTAAATCAAACATCTTGGGGTCACCTAATACCCCCCTTTAAAAGACCAATATACCTATCTCTCTTTTCAAGCACCTCGCTAGAAACTTGCATTTAGCTTCCTCCTTACTCTTCTTCCTGATTCTTTTTTTACTATGTTTAACTACAAGAAGAAAGTCCTTTTTCTAAATTCTTTATCCAAAAGATCTGCCATTTCAATTCTCAAAGGCCCAGATAAAGATCCTCATACTACCTAGCACAAAATGGCAAAACGTGTGTAGAAAAAAATAAGTCTTAATTATATTCTTAGTAAAGATTGGTAGCTTTAATTTTGTACCTTGGAAAAACAGAAAATGGCGGGTATCTCTATTTAAATGGCAGGTTCAAATTATGATTATCCCATTTTTTTCATGCGTAAAAGAATAGCCTCAGCTGTAGCAATGACCTTGTCATCAGCCAATCGCTTCATAACTGCTTCTGCCTCTACTTTTCTATTATTTCTGTCTTTGACCCAGCCTGCTACTTCCACCTCTTCACCAGGATGAAGGGCATGCCGAAAGGTCACATTGAGATGTATAGTCACCGTAGGGAATTCTTTTCCAGCAGCATAGGCCATCATTTCATCTAAAAGAGTACTGATAAGTCCTCCATGGATAATACCCTTCCACCCTTGATATTCCGGAGGAAAGGTATAACGAGTTTTGACAATTTCACCTTCATAGAAGATCTTGATATGAAGGCCTTTGGGATTATTCTCACCACAAACAAAGCAATAGGCAGTATCACCCATCAATGTTTCACCGATCGTTGCTTTATAATCTCACTAAAGGCCACGTCTATAGCCCTATCTACTATCTCGGTAGGAAGATGTTCATATTTTTGCATTTCTTTTTTGAGCAAAAGACTAAAGGTAGTAAGCAATTCTTCGTTGACTAGAATGCCGGCTTGATCCATACGGTCTATCTCTTTTTCAATGCGTTTTAAAAAAATACGACTTAAAGAGAAAACAGCCTTTTCGCTGTCCATTGGCATTTTCTTCATTTTTTTGGTGGAGGCGGCGGGAATCGAACCCGCGTCCGGAGATACTCGGTTTAAGCCTCTACATGCTTAGTTCGGGTTTATGATTTTCGTCCCTGTCCTTCCCCCGAACAGGAAGTCTAGGGACTAGCCTATGTACAATTTCGCTGCTACCTGTCATAGGCACCAGGAAGCAGCTAGCCTGCTTTACCGACGCCTGCATCTGACCTCGCAGGCCAGGTCAGGCAGGCGCTGGCCGCATCAATTAGGCAGCCAGAGCGTATTCGTAGCTGTTGGCATTTGTCTTTTACCCTATCGTTTTTCACGAGGCGATAGGGAACCCCGGCATGCAGCTTAAACCTACCATATCTCCGTCGAAACCACATCGCCCCCGCTGTCTTTTATTATAAGCATTTTGTTCAAAAAGGCAAGGACTAACTACCCAAATTCCGTGATTGACTTATAGTATTCCGCAAAAATTGGTGAATTTTCCTTCCAACCTCAAATAAAAAGTCAGCGCCGCAGCGAGCGAGGTCAAGGCTGGCCAAAGGCCACCCGTAGGGCTTGGCCTTGACCGCATGAGCGAGCGGAGGCGCTATAGTTATGATTGGGTTTTGGAAAAGAAAGAAGTTTTAATAAAATTTATAATTTATGATATGTAATAGCGCCGTTTTTTCACCCTTTAGGTAAAGGTTTTTTTGAAAGACTAGCCTTTTTATCACACCTGTGGATTTTCTTTTAGGATAATCAAGAATTTTAACTGGAGGCTGTTTGAAAAATTATACAAGCTGAGTTATGTTTAAAGACACTTGCCAAAATTGTTATAAAACGGTAAGGTCATGCGGACTAAATTTTCAAAGTAAGGTAAAGCAAGATGCCGAAACGCACGGACATAAAAAAGATCCTCATCATTGGTTCAGGACCAATTATTATCAGTCAGGCCTGCGAGTTTGATTATTCGGGTACACAGGCATGTAAGGCGCTAAAGGCAGAGGGTTATGAAATTGTGCTTTTAAACAGTAATCCGGCCACGATCATGACCGATCCAGAAATGGCCGACCGGACCTATATTGAACCCATCACACCTGAAATCCTAGAAAAAATTATTGCCAAGGAAAGGCCAGATGCCCTTTTGCCTACCCTTGGTGGTCAAACAGCCTTAAACACGGCCGTAGCCGTGGCCGAGGCTGGAGTATTGGATAAATATGGTGTAGAGATGATCGGCGCGTCGGTAGAGGTAATTAAGAAGGCCGAAGACCGAGAGCTTTTTCGGAACGCGATGCAAAACATTGGTCTTAGGGTACCAAGAAGTGGTATTGCCAGAAGCATGTCTGAAGTAGAGAAAATAGCCAAGGAGATTGGCTTTCCCATCATTGTTAGACCAAGCTTTACCTTAGGCGGTACGGGTGGTGGTATAGCCTATAATTGGGAAGACTTAGAAGTCCTAGCTGAAGCAGGACTCTCAGCGAGTATGATCCATGAAGTTATGCTTGAGGAATCGGTGCTGGGTTGGAAGGAATACGAGCTTGAGGTTATGCGGGACAAAAATGACAATGTGGTCATTATCTGCTCTATTGAAAATGTTGATCCCATGGGCATTCATACTGGTGACAGCATTACTGTCGCCCCGGCCCAGACCTTGACCGATAAGGAATACCAAGCCATGAGGGATGCCGCCATTGCGGTCATCAGAGAAATTGGCGTGGAAACTGGCGGCAGTAATATTCAGTTTGCCGTAAATCCTGAAACTGGGGAAATGGTCGTTATTGAGATGAACCCCCGTGTTTCCCGCAGTTCTGCCTTAGCCTCAAAGGCTACAGGTTTCCCGATTGCCAAGATTGCCGCCAAATTGGCCGTGGGCTATACACTAGACGAAATTCCAAACGATATTACCAAAGAAACCCTTGCGTCCTTTGAGCCAACCATTGACTATTGTGTCGTCAAGATCCCAAGATGGGCCTTTGAGAAGTTCCCAGGGGCAAAGGACGAGCTGACAACCTCTATGCGCTCGGTAGGTGAAGTAATGGCCATTGGACGCACCTTTAAAGAGGCCTTACAGAAGGGCTTGCGTTCTCTTGAAATTGGAAGGCATGGTCTTGGCGCCGATGGTAAGGATCCGAAAACCTTAACTAAGGAAGAAATTAAGCAAAAGCTTATCCATCCAACCTCCCAGCGTATTTTTTATGTAAAATACGCCCTGCAAAAGGGCTTTAGCGTAGGAGAAATCTATCAACTTACCGCTATAGATCCTTGGTTTTTAAATAATATTAAACAAATTTGTGAGTTTGAAAATAAACTTAAACAATATCGCTTACGGCCATTAAATGAAATACCGCAAGAGGTGTTTCAGCAAGCCAAGGCCTATGGTTTTTCAGATAAACAACTGGCCTACCTGTGGGAAACCACAGAGGAAAAGATAAGAAAGGAGCGGGAAAAGAGAAATCTGTTTCCGGTCTATAAATTAGTAGACACCTGTGCGGCGGAGTTTGAGGCCTATACACCTTATTATTACTCCACTTACGAGCAGGAAGATGAAGCCAGGGTTTCAGATAAAAAGAAGGTGATGATCCTTGGTGGGGGACCCAATCGCATTGGTCAGGGTATTGAATTTGACTATTGCTGCGTGCATGCTTCCTTTGCCTTAAAAGAAGAAGGCCTCGTAAGTATTATGGTTAATAGCAACCCTGAAACCGTCAGCACTGATTATGACACCTCTGATCGCCTTTACTTTGAACCCTTAACCGAAGAAGATGTTCTCCATATCATGCGTGAAGAAAAACCTTGGGGACTGATTGTCCAGTTTGGCGGTCAAACCCCTCTAAATATCTCTGTGCCCCTTTATAAAGAGGGCGCACCTATTATCGGCACCACACCAGACAGTATTGACCGGGCAGAAGATAGGGAACGTTTTAAGGAGCTTTTACAAAAACTTGGGCTAAAGCAGCCACCAAACGGCACCGCTATGACCCCAGAAGAGGCGATTATTATCGCCCATAAAATTGGCTTTCCGGTCTTAGTCAGACCTTCTTATGTGCTGGGTGGGCGAGCAATGGAAATTGTCTATGATGATGAAGAACTTAACAAGTTTGTCCGTTTGGCAGTAGAGGCTGCCCCTGGACATCCTATCTTGATTGATAAATTCTTAGAAGATGCCATTGAAGTAGATGTAGATGCAGTGGCGGATGGTGAAATCTGTGTCATAGCAGGTGTGATGGAACACATAGAAGAGGCAGGCGTGCATTCTGGCGATAGCGCCTGTGTTTTACCGCCCCATACCTTGTCTCAAGAAATTGTAGAAGAGATAAAACGCCAGACAAAGGCCTTAGCGATGGAGCTTAATGTGGTGGGGCTTATGAATGTACAATATGCTGTGAAGGACAATGAAATTTATGTCCTTGAGGTTAACCCGCGTGCCTCACGCACGATACCCTTTGTTAGCAAGGCCACTGGTATACCTTGGGCCAAGGTAGCCACGAAGGTAATGGTCGGCAAAAAGTTAAAAGATCTTGGCATTACTAAGGAAGTAGAAATAAAACATGTCGCGGTAAAGGAGGTAGTTCTACCCTTCTTGCGGTTTCCAGGGGTTGATCCAGTGCTTGGGCCTGAAATGCGTTCTACAGGTGAGGTTATGGGCATTGATTACAGCTATGGTTTGGCCTATGCGAAGGCCCAGATTGCGGCCGGGCAGAAGTTACCTAAAGAAGGTAAGGTTTTAATTACGGTTGCGGACAAATTAAAACCAGCAGTTGTGCCCATTGCCAAAAAGCTGGTAGATCTAGGCTTTAAGCTAGCAGCTACCGCCGGCACAGCGGCCTATTTGAAAAAAGTGGGGTTTGCCGTGGAAGAAGTGCATAAAGTACGGGAGAAAAGACCACATGTTCTTGACCACATTAAAAACAGGGAATATGCCCTGGTTATCAATGCCCGCCTGGGCAGGGAATCTAGTGAAGATGGGGCTTTAATCCGCAAGACCGTTCTTCTTTATGGTATTCCTTATGCGACAACCTTGGCTGGAGCCAAGGCTATGGTAGATGGTATTGAGGCCCTGCAGAAAGGAGAAATGAAAGTTAGATGCCTACAGGAGTATCATAATTTACAACGAACAAGATAGGCATAAAGGGTATAGATAGAGTTCAGCTTATGTTTAATAAACTTTCCTGTCCTCATGACAAATTCTTTAAAGCTGTGTTTACAAAAAAGGAAGAGGTAAAGGAATTTTTGAATCTCTATTTGCCCAAAGAAATTGCCTCTCTTATAGATTATGAGTCCTTAACTTTGGTTAAAACCTCTTTTGTAGACAAACAGCTTAAAGAATATTTTTCAGACCTACTTTATGAGGTCAAAATCAAAGGAGAAACGGCGTTTATCTATCTTTTATTTGAACACAAAAGCTATCCTTACGAACTAACTTCTCTTCAGCTTTTAAGATACATGGTAGAAATCTGGCAAAATCTTATAAAACAGGGATGGTACTTTAAAAAGTTGCCTGTTATTATTCCTCTTGTGATTTATCATGGTCTAAAGAGATGGAATGTGCCGATAAAGTTTTGTAAAAACTTTTCTCTGAAAGAAAAGCCATTAAGGGTATTTATTCCCAATTTTTCGTATTTGCTTTTTGATCTCTCGCACTTAAGCGATGAGGAAATAAAGGGAAGAGTGATTTTACAAACAAGTCTTTTGGTCATGAAATATATTTTTAGGGATGAGTTAAGAGAAAAGCTCAAGGATGTGTTTAAGTTATTGGCGGAGCTTAGTGCTAAAGAGACAGGGATTGAATATGTAGAGACACTGTTAAGATATATAACTAGTGGAACGGATAAGGTAAGAGTAAAAGATTTAGAGGAGGCTATAAAAGAGATACCCAAAGGAGGTGAGATTATGCAAACAATTGCCCAAAAGTGGATAGAAGAAGGATATAAACAGGGTATTCAGCAAGGTATCCAACAAGGTATTCAGCAAGGTATTCAACAAGGTATTCAGCAAGGTATAAGAGAAGGCTTGCTTGAAGCCATTGAACTGGGATTAAAGCTCAGGTTTGGTTTAGAAGGGATTAAACTTTTCCCCCGCATAACTCAGATAAAAGAAATAGAGCGTTTAAGGGCAATTAAAGAAGGTATAGAAATTGCCAAAGATGTAAAAGAAATAGAAAGGTTGTTATAAAATTAAAACTAAGGTTGAAACGCTTATATCCCAAAATCCGTGATTGATTTATAGTATCCGCAAACATTGATGATTTTTCCTTCTTCTTTACTTACAAAAATTATACACCAAGGCCTCGTTAAGTGGTCAAGGTCTACGCTCGCTTTGCTCGCTCCGACCTGCCCTTAGGGCAGGCTGCGCCCTGCGGGCTTGCCCTTGACCGCTAAGTGAGCGGAGGCGCTATAATTATGATTAGGTGAAAGGCATTTTTAAAAAAGTTGTTTTATTATGGCATACTTCTGGGATTTCTTGGAGGGCAATTACGGATTTTGGGTATATTTTTCTTCTTGACAATTTAATCGACTTTTCCTATTTCTTCCCCATCACAAGACAGGCTGGGGATGTGTTACAAACTAATTGAGGAGGGTGTAAATGGACAGAATTTACAAAAGAGGCGGATGTTTGTTTAGTCTAAATGCTTTTGCTCAAGATCTTTTCCCAAAATTTGGCCTTAAAACAGGCCTGAGTTACGGAAAGGCAAGTGTAAGTGCTTCAGGTATAAGCGTTGATTTAGACTATCGCACAGGGTTTAAGATTGGCGGCTTTGCCGAGTTCCCTGTTAATGAATACCTTTCTATCCAACCAGAAATTTTATATGTCCAGAAAGGTGCAGAGTTGAATGTTCCTTCTTATGGAAATGAAAAAGATAGAGTTCATATGTTAGAAGTTCCAGTTTTAGCTAAGGTTAACATTCCTATTGAGGCCTCTCCTGTAAAACCCTTCTTCTATGCAGGTCCGTTTGCCGGAATTAAGCTAGGTTCTCATTATGAAGCAACTATAAGGAGAGTGGGAGTATTGAAGGCATGAAATCCTACGAATTTGGTCTGGTCTTTGGAGGGGGCATTGAAGTCAATCAGTTTTTAATTGATGTGAGGTATGACTTGGGTTTGACGGACCTATCTAAAGACTCTGACTACGATGGCTATGACTTTTCTGTTAAAAGCCGCACTTGGTTTTTTTATGGTAGGATACAAGTTCTAGTTGGTTTAGACATCCCCACCCTGGAGGTTTCAAAACCGAAGAAAGATAAACAACATCAAGGGCAAAAGCTGCTTTCATTTTTTTATTCACTAAAAATCTCCCTCCATGTATATCTTTTCTAACAAGTTTTCCCTTTTACCCAACCGGGATTCTTTGGCAGGGAGATTATCCTTTTTAAAACACTCCAGGCGACCATTTGGGTCAGTTGGGTCCACTAAGAAGCCTGTTTGAGGGTCAATTTTGGCAAAGATTACCCCTGAAGGAATGGGAAAGTCTTTAACAGGCAAATCCTTTTCTGCCTGTTGCATAAAATAGAGCCAAATTGGGGCAGCTGCCCTCCCACCTGTCTCCGCCCGCCCAAGGCTTTTCATGTCATCATAGCCAACCCACACGCCCGTAATAAAATAAGGAGTGTAACCAATAAACCAGGCATCAGTGTATTTATTCGTAGTGCCTGTCTTGCCCGCCGCCGGACGTTTTAAGGCCCTTACCTTTCTGGCCGTACCCCTTTTGACAACATCTTTTAGAATACTGGTGATAAGATAGGCCGTTTCAGCACTAATGGCCGGTTGTGGTTGGGGCTGATTTTCTTCTAGGACATGTCCCTGGAAATCTACGATTTTCGTAATGGCAATGGGTTCTATATATTGTCCTTCATTGGCAAAGACAGAAAAGGCACGGGTAAGTTGATAAAGGGAAAGACAGCTACTGCCCAGGGCCAGGGATAAATCAGGGGTAAGCTGAGCTGTAATGCCAAAGCGCCGGGCGTACGCAATAACATAGTTTACACCAATCTTTTTTAACAAACGCACCGTCACGGTGTTTCGGGAGTGCACCAGCGCATCTCTAAGGGTAATACGGCCAAAAAAACGTTCTTCATAATTATGGGGACGCCAGACCCGTATTTTCCCTTTCTGGTGATAGATATAAATGATAGGATAGTCTTCCACTAATGTAGCTGGCGTATAGCCTTTATCTATGGCGGCAGCATAGATAATGGGTTTAAAGGCCGATCCTGGCTGCCGATAAGCCTGCGTAACGCGGTTAAATTTGCTCTCGCTAAAATCCCTACCCCCTAACATAACCTTAATATAATTTGTTCCTCTCTCTAGGGTAAAAATGGCCCCTTGAATCTGATCCGCTGGTGATGAATTATCCTGTTTATGCTTATGTCTAGCCCTTATTTCGGCAATACCTTTAAGCAAGGCCCTTTGTGCCTCTTGGTGCATGTCAATACTGGCCGTGGTGTAGATAGAAAGTCCTCCTTTATAAACTACCTCAGGGCCATATTTTTTAATCAGCTTTCTTCTTATGTATTCCAAAAAATAATCACAACTAGGATAATCATAATTTAAAGAATTTAAGTGAAGGGGCATTTTATAAGCCATCTCTGCTTCTTTTTTGCCAATAAATTTACACTTTACCATACGCATCAGGACATAATGTTGCCTCTTCTTAGCCCGTTTGAAGTGATGATAGGGAGAATAATATGCGGGGCCTTTAGGTAGTCCTGCCAGCATGGCCGCTTCAGCCAAGTTGAGTTCCCACACATGCTTACCAAAATATACCCTAGCCGCAGCCTCTACCCCGTAGGCTCCCTGACCAAAGTAAATTTGGTTAAGATAAATGGTGAGAATTTCCTCTTTGGTAAGATATTTCTCCAATTGATGGGCCAGAATCATTTCTTTAACCTTACGGGTAAAGGTGCGTTTAGGTGTGAGAAGAAGTGATTTTACCGTCTGCTGGGTAATCGTGCTTCCTCCTTGCACAATGGCCCTGGCCTTAATGTCCTTAATCAGGGCTCGCATAATGCCTACCCAGTCAAGCCCCTTGTGTTCATAAAAACGTTCGTCCTCAGCCGCCACAAAGGCCTTAACAACATAAGAAGGAATCTGATCTAAAGATACAAAATAGCGCCTTTGCACAAAAAATTCACCCATGATCCGCCCATCATCGGCATAAACGGTGCTTACCAAGGCAGGACGGTAGTCTTCCAGGTGCTTAATACTAGGGAGGGAATAGAAGATGTAAATAAGCCATCCTCCAATTCCTAAAATGCACACAAGAAAAAGGAAGAAAACATATCTAAAAAATCGTTTCATTAAACTTAAATATAGCACAAATTGAAGAAATGCAAAGGCAATAAGAAGTTCTCCTCCTAAAACCCTTGACATCTTTGCCAAAAAAGTTAATCCATACAGGGTATGAAAAAGTCTCTTTTTTTCTTTTTTCCATTGATTCTTAGCCTTTTGTGGTTATCTTCTATCCAGGCCCTTACTTTAGAACAAGCCTTAAAAATGGCTCAAAAATACTATCCTCCTCTAAAAGCCCAGCAATTAATAGAAAAAAAGGAGCGTTATTTTTATAAGGCCACTATTGATCCTTATCTTCCCACTCTTTCTTCTGGCATCTCCTACCAGCGTACCTTCACTTCTTCTCTTTACAGTCCTGGGCGTATTTGGGATAACCAATATACGTGGGACTTAACCCTTAAATATCGCCTCTTTGATGGAGGCTACCGTTATAGTCAAAGGAAGCAGGCCCTTTTCACTTTAAAACAGGCAAAGACAGATATTGAGACAATTATCAATAATCTATGCTTTGAGGTCAAAAGGGCCTTTTATACGGCCCTGGCTAAAGAGATGATCTTGAAAACCTGCCAGGAGACGGAGGCCATTGCCAAGAAAAACTATGACCTGGCCCTAGCCCGAAGGCAGGTAGGTATTGCCATGCGTTCTGATGTAACCCAGGCCCAAGTGAGATATATTAACGCCCGGATGGACACCGTTAGTGCCCAAAAGGATTTAGAGAAGGCTATTGCCGCTTTAAACAGCCTTATTGGTTGGCCTTTAAACAAAAGGGTATATTTAGCAGGGAAATTAAAGACCAACTGGCTCAATGTTTCCCTTCCTTTTTTACAGAAAGAAGCCCTGGCCCACCGGCCTGAAGTGAAAAAGCAAGAACTAGAGCTTAAAAAACTTCAGATGTCTATAAAGACTTATAAGAGCGAATATTATCCCAAGTTAGACCTGCAAGTAGGATATACCCGCTACGATCAAAAACCTGACTTTTCTGAAGAAGAAGCTATAGGAATGGTTAGCCTTTCTTATATCTTTTTTAATGGCCCAGGCAGATACTATCACGTTTCAGGGCAGAAAAGGGCCTTAAAGGCTGCCAAGGCTCAATTAGAAGAGGTAAAGAGACAAGTCAGACTAGAAGTTTATCAGGCCTATAAAGATCTAGAGGTTGCCTTTTCCAAGTTAAAGATTGCCCAGCAACTGGTAAAAAAGGCCAAGGTAAACTATCAGCAGGCTTATGGCGAATATAAAGTAGGCAAGGGAGACATTATTTCCCTTATTGAGGCCGAGATCAATTTATCTGAAAGTAAACTCTCTCTCATTAATCAAATGCTAAATTATAACCTGGCCATTAGTGCCTTGGAAAAGGCCGTGTTTGTAAACTCCTTGTGGGAGAAATAGATGAAAAGATCCCCAAAATATATCATTATTATCTTATTGTTAGGTTGTCTATCAACAATCTTCCTCTATCCACACTTGCGGCCACAGAGACCTAGAATCTTAAAGACGGCCAAGGTTGTCCGCGGTCCCCTGACGGCTTTTGTAGAGGAAACGGGCATTGTTAAACCCCAGGTAGGCGCCTTAGTTAAGGTAGGGACTAGGGCCACAGGGCTTTTGACCTATCTCCCTTACCAAGTAGGAGACTATGTAAAAAAGGGAGAGCTTTTGGCCAAGATAGATGATCGGGAAATTTTGGCCAATTTAAAAAGCGCTAAGGCAGAACTTAAAAACCTTCAGGCCGAGCTAGATTTAGTAGAAAAGACTTATCCTTTACGCATCAAAGAACAGGTAGCAAGAATCAAGGCCGCTAAGGCCGAATATGAATACGCCCGCATTAACCTGGAGCGGGAAAAAAGACTCTTAAAACAGGATTTTACTACCCAGGATGATGTAGATAGGGCAAAAAAACAGTATCTTCTTACTAAGGCCAATTATGAGGCAGAAGAAAAAACCTTGGCCCGCCTGCAGGAAGAATATAAACAAAAGCGCAAGGCCCTGTTTGCCCAAATCGCTGCCCAAAAGGCAAAGATAAAAAGCCTGCAGATTCGGCTTTCCTATACCCGTATTTATGCCCCAATCTCTGGCTATGTATCCCAGGTTTCTACCCAGCAGGGTGAAACGGTAGTTGCTGGACTCTCGGCCCCTAATCTGATTACCTTGATAGACCCTACTAAGCTAGAAGTCTGGCTCTATGTGGACGAAACGGACATTGGCGTAGTAAAACCTGGAGCGGAAGTGCGTTATTATGTAGACGCCTATCCTGAAAAGTGGTTTAGGGGACGTATTCATACTATTTATCCTGAGCCAAAGGTTATGGAAAATATTGTGTATTACCTGGCCATCTTTAAGGTTTCTCCAGGTGATGTCAAGTTTATCCGGCCTGAGATGACAGTCCATGCTCGGATCATTACCCAAAAAAAGGAAAATGCCCTTTTAATTCCCAATACCGCCCTAAAATTTGAGCAAGGCAAACCTGTTGTTTATCATGTAGAAAAGAAAAGACTTATCCGTACGCCTGTAAAGATCGGCCTTCAGGGAGAAGATAAGATAGAAATCCTTTCCGGACTAAAAGAAGGAGATACAGTGGCTATTGATTTTATCCTACCTAAAAAGAAGAAACTTTAAAAAGACATGCCGCCTTTAATTCAGCTACATCAAGTTAAAAAGGTCTATACCCTTGGCGAAAAAAGGATAGAAGTACTTAAGGGCATAGACCTTGAGGTAGAAAAAGGGGAGTTTTTGGCCATCATGGGGGTGTCTGGTTCAGGTAAAAGCACCCTTTTAAATATTATTGGCCTAATGGATCGGCCTACAACTGGGGAATATATTTTAATGGGTGAACGGATAGATAATTTAGATGATGACCGTCTTTCTGAGTTCCGTAATGCCTATATTGGATTTGTCTTTCAGGAATTTTACCTTATTGAATACCTAACGGCCATAGAAAATATCCTTCTTCCCATACTTTACAGCCACAGACACATTAGTCATCCCCAAAAAAGGGGCCTTCAACTTTTAGAAAAGGTGGGGCTGGCAGATTGCGCCAAGAAAAAACCTTCTCAACTTTCGGGAGGGCAACAACAACGCGTGGCCATTGCGCGTGCGCTTATCAATGAGCCTGAAATTATCTTGGCCGATGAACCTACGGGCCAATTAGATACAAAAACGGCCCTAGAAATTATGGACATTTTCCATCAACTTCACGCTGAGGGTAAGACCATCATTATGGTCACCCATGATCCAGAAATGGCCTCTAAGGCAGGGAGAGTGGTAAGGATTAAAGATGGGCTTATTGTATAACTTAAAGGATCATCCAAGGTTTGGGGAGAAAGATACGCTTATACAGGTTTAAGGCATAACGATCGGTCATACCAGCAATGAAGTCGCAGACCAACCGTTCTCTCTTTTCAGGCATGATGCTATATTTACTTTTACTTTCCTTTAAAAAGAGCTCTTCATCTTCTAAAAATTTAAAGTAAAGATCAGTAATAACACGTTTGGCCTTTTCAAAATCTTTTCTTACGACAGGGTTATAATAAACCCGCTCAAACAAGAACTCTCGCAAGACAATCATGGCCTCTAATACGTCCTCGGCCATGGCGATTGTTCCTTCCTTTTTCTGGGTTTCCATAACTAGACTGGTGACCATCGTGTTAATACGACGCGCATGCGTTTCCCCTAATATTTGCTGACACATAAGAGGTATATCATTCTCTTTAACAATCCCTGCCCGAATAGCATCTTCTAAGTCATGGCTAATATAGGCAATGATGTCGGCCACGCGGACTATTTGTCCCTCTAGTGTGCAGGCCTTATTCTCCTCTAAGGTCGGAATGATTTCTCCCCTTCCTTTTGCATGTTTGAGAATACCATCCCTTACTTCATAGGTAAGGTTCAACCCCCTTCCCTCTTTCTCCAAAACATCCACCACGCGCAGGCTTTGTTCGTTGTGAGAAAAGCCTCCAGGCACAATTTCATTTAAGGCCTGTTCACCGGCGTGCCCAAAGGGGGTATGTCCTAGATCATGTCCTAGGGCAATGGCCTCGGTTAAATCCTCATTTAGCCTTAAGGCCCGGGCAATAGTCCTGGCAATCTGGGCCACTTCTAAAGTATGGGTAAGACGGGTGCGGTAATGATCCCCTGTAGGAGAGAGAAAAACCTGGGTCTTATGTTTTAAACGGCGAAAGGCCTTAGAATGGACAATACGATCCCTATCGCGTTGAAAGGCCATGCGTAGCGGACATTCAGGCTCCGGACGGATTCGCCCGCGTGTCCTAGAACTCAAGGTAGCATAGGGTGAAAGAATTTGCGCTTCCCTTTGTTCTAAGAGCTCACGAATACAAGCCATCCTATTTTGCCACCGAAACCCGCGCCTCCAAACACTGCTTTATCTTATTTTTTAGCTCGGTCAGATCAAAAGACTTTACCACATAGGCATCGGCCGCCATAGACTTAATGTCGCTCTTGTAGGTTTCATAGGCCGTTGAGAGAATAACCGGCAGATTGTAATAATTATTTCTGATCTCTTGCAATACATCCAATCCGTTACAATCGGCCATCTTGATGTCTAGGATAATTAAATCTGGTTTTTCCTTTTCTATCAGCTCTAAGATATTTTTGCCTGAGGCCGCTGTGGCTACTTCATAACCTTCGTCTTTTAATTCCTCCTCATAGAGCATACGAATATGCTCTTCATCGTCTACCACTAAAATTTTGGCCATGATTATTTTTCCTCCTCTGGCTCTAAAATAATTTTATGATTCACCAAGGACATGCGTTTGATCTTCGCCTTAATGATCTTCTGTTCTCCAAAGATATTCACAAGCCTAAGCTTGTCCCCCTCTGGCTCTAGGATATCTACGGCCTCCAAAAATAACTCCTCCTTTCCATCTTTAACTAAATAGGCAGAAGCTTCACACATTTTCCATCCACTCCTTTATATGTTTTTTTACAATCTTTTCCACTAAATGGGGTAAAGGCTCTTCTTTTATCCCTACAATTTCTACATTTTCTTGTGTTAATGGCAAGAGCAGTTTACGGGCAGGACTGGCCGCAATCGCCTCCGTCATCTTGGGTGTAACTTCACCCATCATGCCATAGGCCAACATAATGCCTAAAGAACCGATAATGACATCTACTTGGGAGGCATTAAAAACAATGGCATTTTCACCTGTTGCCCCCTTATTTGCCCCTGCCTTCATCATTTGTGCCGTTGCAATGGCGTTTGTCCCCAAGGCGATAATTTCTATCTCTTCTCCATATTCTTCTTTAAGCCTCTTGACGACGGTGCTGCCTATACCTCCACCGTATCCATCTATCACCGCTATTCTTATTGGCATTGCTTCCTCCATTCTACCACTTTTGTTTAAAGATTTCAAAGCTATTTTTGCTGAGAAAACCAATCAATTTGCCGACATATACCCCGTATAATCCTTACATCGGCTTCGGTTAAGGGAATCTTACTGAAAAGCCGCTTTAACACCCGATAGGTATGCCCATTTTCTCCGCCTAAGACAAAGCCAATCTTGCTTAGCGATTGCATAAGGTGCTTATACATTGCCTCCAGTTGAGCAGCTGTGGCTAAAGGAGGCATAGACCAGGAGACCCCTCCCCCCATCGCTTGACAAAAAAGTTCATATATCACCACGGCCACGGCGTGAGAAAGGTTTAAAGAGGGATGAGCGGGAGCGGTTGGGATAGTGATAAGAGTATGACAATAATAAAGATCGGCATTGGTTAAACCCGTCCTTTCTGGCCCAAAAAGCAGGGCAATCTTATTTTGCTGGGAAATGGCTGTTAAGAGAGGGGCAATCTCTCTAGGAAAGTAACGGGTCTTTTTGTATCGTTTTTTACAGGTTGTACCCACTACATATTGAAATGGGGTCAAGGCCGTTTCTAAATCGGTATAGACTATCACCCTTTCTAAAACATCGGTGGCGCCTGAGGCCCGGGCAATGGCCTCTGGATGGGAAGGAGAAGCTTGGGGATCAACTAAAATGAAAGAACTAAGACCAAAGTTTTTTACTACCCTAGCCGTGGCCCCAATATTCCCAGCAATGGCTGGCCTGACTAAAATTACCCCTACATTCTCTAACCGCAAGCGGTGCATCAATCTTCTTTTTCCTGCTCGCCTTCTACGGTCTCTTTAATCGTTTGATAGACCTTTTTAAAACACTCAGGGAAACCTGTTGGGGAAAGTCTGCCCATTTCAATGAATTTAACCACTATTTCTTTGGCTACCTTTAATACCTTTTCTTCGTCCTGTGTCATATTCTTCTCCTAGAAAAAGCCTCTGCTGAAAAGCGGAAGAAGGCCATGCAAAAGATTCAGCAGAGGCTTTATGTGAGGAGATACCACCGGCGTAGCACCCCCTCTATCTTGCTTTATACCGGGTAAACCAAGGAAAGTCAAGCGCTAAGGCAGCTGTAAAAACAATCCTTTTAGATACTCCCCCTCTGGGTGAAAGAGATTTACAGGGTGATCCGAAGTTTGATAGAGGTGTTGGAGGACAATTGCTTCACGGCCAGCCTTATTAAGACCTTCCTGCACGAGCTGGCTAAATAGTTCCTTGGTGATGGCCTGGGAACAGGAAAAGGTAAAGAGATAGGCCTCTTTTTTGGCCCGTTTGGCAACCTTAGCATGAAGTTCAAGATAGCCTGTTTTTGCTCCGGCCATTTCCCTTTTGCGGCGGGCAAAGGCAGGAGGATCAAGCACCAGACCATCAAACCGTTGCCGTGAGTGTTTTAAAAAAGAAAACACATCCTCACAAATAAATTGGGTGTTTTTGGCTGGAAGTTGGTTAAGGCGTAAGTTTTCTTGCCAGAGTTCTTTGGCCTTTAAAGAGGTTTCAACATTGACTACCGCCTTTGCCCCTCCAGCCAAGGCATAGATGCCAAAAGCACCGCTATAGGCAAAGCAATTAAGCCAGCTTTTACCTCTTGCCACCTTACCCAAAAGGGCTCGGTTTTCCCTTTGATCCAGATAAAAGCCCGTTTTATGGCCTTCTTGTATATCAATAGCAAATTTAAGTCCATATTCTTCTCCGATAACAACCTCTGGCAATGGCCTTCCGGTAACAACACCCTTTCTAAAACTAAGGCCTTCGGTGATGCGTGTCCGGCTATCACTTCTTTCATAGATACTGACCGGCTGAAAGATTTTTTGTAAGAGAGCAACAATCTTTTCTCGCATCCGATCTATGCCTGCAGTCAGACATTGGATTACCAAAATCTTATCGTATTTGTCTACAATTAACCCTGGTAGGCCATCCCCTTCGCTGTTGACTAAGCGAAACATATTTGTATGGGCAGGCATGAGATATTTACGCCTTTCGGCCGCCATCTTTAACCGTCGTTCTAAAAACGCTTCTTTTGTCCAATCAATCTTTTTTCGGCTTATTAGGCGCACGGCGATATAAGTCCGGGGGTTGTAATAGCCTACACCCCAAAAACGGCCTTGATAAAAGACCTCACAAGGAATCCCTTTAAAGGCATCTCCCTCTATCCTTTCAATCTGAGGAGCGAAAATCCAGGGATGAAAGGAAGGTTTTAGGTCGGGTTTAAGATAAATTTTTATCATGTCTTTTCCGCCAAATCGTTCCTTGGAGAGTATCTATGAGTTCAATACCCATTTTTGCCAGCTGCATCCTTATCTTGTCTGCCCTCTTCCAGTCCTTTTGCCTTCTCGCCCTTTCTCTTTCTTTAATAAGGGTAAACACCTCTGGGTCTACCTCTGGAAGAGTAAAGACAAGGACATTTAAGACAGCATTTAACTCTTGCAGTGTCTTTAAAATGGCCTCTTTATCGGCTTCACTTAATCCCTGGGTACTTAAAGTAGCGTTTGTCTTGCGCACAAAATTAAACAATGCCGCCAAGGCACTTGAAATATTTAAATCGTTATCTAAGGCCTTAGTAAAGGCCTGTTTTAGGATTGCAATTTCTTCTTCTCGCTGCCTCCACGAAGGGCCAGGTGGTAAGGCATGAAGGGTAAAAATGAAGTTTTGGAGGCGGTTTAGGCTCTGTCTTGCTGCTTCTAAACCGGCATAAGAAAACTGCAGGGGTTTGCGGTAATGGGTGGCCAGAAGGAAGTATCTAATTTCCCTACCTGTATAACCCTTTTTAAGGAGATCATCTACGGTAATGTAGTTACCACTAGAACGGGACATCTTCTTCCCGTCTACAAAGACAAGTTCACTATGGATCCAGTACCGAGCAAAAGGCTTACCCGTAAGGGCCTCGGCAATAGCAATCTCATTTTCGTTATGCGGGAAAATGAGGTCCTTGCCACTAGTATGAATATCTATCGTTTCACCCAGATACTTCATGGCCATGGCCACACACTCAATATGCCAACCAGGTCTTACTTTCCCCCACGTCGTGTCATAATAAATCCCTGCCTTGAGTTCCTGAAGAGTGCAGCGTTTAAAGAGGGTAAAATCCCGGGGGTTTTCTTTTTCATAGCTATCAAGGTCAACCGTAAGCCCAACCTTTATCTTATCTAGATTGATACGGGAAAGTTTACCGTACTCCTTAAAGCGGGAAATATCAAAATAGATAGAATGATGCTTCTCATAGGCAAAACCCTTTTGCATGAGTCTTTGCGTGATGGCAATCATCTCTGGTACATGCTCGCTGGCTAAAGGATAGTAATCAGCCGGCTTTATGCCTAAAATCTCTGCTGTTTTTAAAAAGGCTTGGGTGTAAAATTGGGTAAGCTCTTTAAGGGATTTCCCTTCTTGAAAGGCCTTGGCAATTGTCTTATCATCAATGTCAGTAATATTCATTACATGTTTGACTTTAAGCCCCTTATATTCCAAATAACGTTTAAGCAAATCAGCCACCACTAACCGACGACATACCCCTAAATGAGGCAAATCATGCACTGTAGGCCCACAGGAATAAATGCTCACTTCCCCTGGTCTTAATGGACGCAAAAATTCCTTTTTGCGTGTAAGGGTATTGTAAAGACGGGTAGTCAAGGTTGGCTTTTCCATATAAAGGGAAGTGCTTAAATAGCGCTCACCCCCATCAGGGAAAATAACAACAATAATACCACTTTTAAGTTCTTTTGCCTTCTGGATGGCCGCATACATAGCCGCACCAGCACTCATTCCTACTAAGATACCCTCTTCCTTGGCCAGACGTCTTGCCGTCTTTATGGCATCTTCTAGGTGGACATTTACTTTTTCGTCCAAAAGACGCTTGTCATAAATTCCAGGCACATAGGATTCTTTTAAGTTTTTTAAACCCTGTATGCGCTCCTGTGGATAGGGCTCTACACCAACAATCTCAACCTCAGGTTTATATTCCTTGAGCCGTTTGGAAATACCCATGGCCGTGCCAGTAGTACCAAGGCCCACCACAACCATGTCCACTTTTCCTTCTGTCTGGTGCCAGATTTCTTCGGCCGTCCCATAATAATGGGCCTGCCAGTTAAAGGGATTGTTAAACTGGTCAGTGAGATAATATTTTTCTGGGTGTTCTCTTACCAATTGATAAACCTTTTCAATCGCTCCATCTGTTCCTAAATGGGCAGGCGTAAGTAAGAGCTCAGCCCCATAGGCCCTTAAGATACGTCTTCTCTCCAGACTAACTGATTCAGGCATAGCGAGGATTAGCTTATATCCTTTAACCGCGGCCACCATGGCCAGACCGATACCGGTATTACCACTGGTGGCCTCAATGATAATTTTATCTTTGGTCAGCTCCCCCTTTTTTTCTGCCCCTTCAATCATTGCTAGGGCAACACGGTCCTTTATAGAACCGCCAGGATTAAACATCTCCAGCTTGGCAAGGATAGTTACTTGAGGATTGGGATTTAACTTACAAATTTCTACAATAGGCGTATTGCCAATAAGGGAAAGGATGTTCTTGTGCACCATTTTTCCTGAGACTTTTCTAAATTGCAGCCCATTCTAGCGCATGGACTAAGGAATGACAAGGGCTGGGAGAGGCTGTTTGAAAAATATAGTTAACCGCATAATTCTATGTAATTTGTGGAGACTTTTTCCTTCCAAGGCCCAATCATAATTATAGCGCCTCCGCTCGCTTAGCGGTCAAGGGCAAGCCCGCAGGGCGCTGCCTGCCCAAAGGGCAGGTCGGAGCAAGGGTAGCGAGCGGAGCCCCTTGACCACCTAACGAGGCCTTGGCGTATAATTTACTTTAAGTCAGGAGGAAAGAGAAATTTGGATCAATGTTTAATTTTCAAACAGCCTCAGGGCTGGGGAAACAGAAAAGATATCCAAAACTAGAAAGATGTAATAATTCCCCTTGACTTTCATATATGATTTTGAAAAGATAAGGGAAAATAGACTGAGGGGGGTTGAAATGTTTTCCAAGGTATTAACGGCAACGGATCTTTTAGAGGCATGTGACGCCGTAGTGTTAACTGCTTTAGAGATAGCCAAACAAAATGAGGCGCAGCTTTTTATTATCCATGTGTTAGAATCCAAATATTCTGGACGCCATCGGCAGTTTGTCGTGGATTTTGAAACAGGAGAAGAAACGGTGGCTACAACTGAATACATCCAAAAGGTAAAAGACACATTGGATAAGAAGTGCGGAGGGGCATTAAAACCTTATGGCAAATATGAAATCAGAGTAAGAGCAGGCTTCCCTTGGATGGAAATTTTACGCTGGGCAAGACAAAAGAATGTGGATTTAATCGTTATGGGCCCTCATGCAGGTAAGGCAGAAGAAAAAGGTGTAGCCCGCACGACAAATAAAATAGGTTCAACCCTAGAAGCCGTGATCATGCGTGCTCACTGTCCAGTAATGGTGGTTAATCAATTTATCCCTAAAGAGAGGCTTAACTTCAAAAAAGTAATGGTATGTATGGATTTTTCTAAGACATGTGAACATGCCTTTAAGTTTGGGGTTAAACTTGCCCAGAAATATCAATCAGAACTACATGTCTTTCATATGTTACCTGTTCCGCATGGATATTACACCCAAATGGAACTGGAAAACGCAATGGCAGAAAAAAAGAAAAAACTGCAAACAATGTGTCAAGAAACGGCCCAGGGGTTTACGTGTAAAACGAAAGTGACTGTATGGGAGGGTAATATGCCCTACATTGAGATTTTGAAATATGCAAGAGAAAATGCAATTGATTTGATTATCATGGGCTCCCATACAAAGGAAAAGGATAACAAATGGTACATAGGTAGTGCCGTAGAACAAGTCAGCCTCCGTGCTGCCTCTCCTGTAATGGTAGTCACCCATCCTAAAGCGGTAGTTAAGTTTGAGTAAATTTTTAAATAAAAAGGCAGGTCTATCTCTTTCAGACCTGCCTAAGGTGTAAGAAGAAAATCAGCCAGTAAATATTATATTCTGTAGTTTATTTTGCCTCTTTATATTCAGCGTCTATAACATCATCACCTTTAGGTGCACTTCCACCTGGAGGCGGTGTCCCTGCCCCTGATGTACCCGTAGTCTGTTGATATGCCTGAGAACTCAGGTTGTAGGCTGTCTGCTGAAGTTCGTTCATTAAGTTTTTAATCTTATCAATTGGCGCATTCTCTTTAATTGCCTGTCTAATCTCCTGAATAAGCTGCTCGCACCGGGCCTTTTCCGCCGCTGGTGCCTTATCTCCCAATTCACGCAAGGTCTTTTCTACCTGATAGGCCAAGTTGTCGGCCTGGTTTCTGGTTTCGGCCTCTTCCTTCCGACGCCTATCTTCCTCTGCGTGCATCTCGGCCTCTTTTACCATCCGCTCTACTTCATTCCTATCCAGCGTGGAGGCACCGGTGATAGTAATTTTCTGTTCTTTGCCCGTATCCAGGTCTTTGGCACTTACATGCAGGATACCGTTGACATCTATGTCAAAGGTAACCTCAATCCGAGGCACACCTCTTGGTGCCGGCCGGATGCCTTCCAGCCTAAACTGGCCCAGAATACGGTTGTCTCTGGCCATCGGTCTTTCACCTTGACAGACCACGATGTCCACTGCACTCTGATTATCTTCGGCCGTCGTAAAAATCTGACTGCGCCTTACAGGAATAGTCGTATTACGCTCAATAATCTTAGTCATAACACCACCCAAGGTTTCCACACCCAAGGAAAGGGGTGTAACATCCAACAAGACAACCTCTTTTACTTCACCCTGGATAATGCCTGCCTGAATGGCTGCACCTAAGGCAACGGCCTCATCTGGATTAATACCCTTGTTAGGCTCTTTACCAAAGAAATCTTTAATCAACTGCTGCACGGCAGGAATACGTGTACTTCCACCCACAAGCAAAACTTCATCAATATCCTGCGGGGATAGTTTGGCATCTGCCAGGGCCTGTTTTACCGGACCAAGACACCTCTTAATAAGATCATCCACGAGCTGCTCAAACTTGGCCCTAGTTAAGGTCATTTGCAAGTGTTTCGGGCCATTAGCATCGGCAGTGATAAAAGGCAAATTAATCTCGGTCTCTAAGGTACTAGAAAGTTCGCATTTAGCCTTTTCCGCCGCTTCATAGAGCCGCTGTAGGGCCTGCCTATCCTGCCTTAAATCAATACCGTGTTCTTTCTTAAACTCATCGGCCAGCCAGTCTACAATACGCTTGTCAAAGTCATCACCACCTAGGTGGGTATCACCAGATGTAGATAGCACTTCACATACACCTTCCCCTACCTCTAAAATGGAAACGTCAAATGTTCCTCCTCCCAAGTCAAAGACCAAAACCTTCTCGTTTTTAGCCCTATCCACACCATAGGCTAGGGCCGCGGCCGTTGGTTCGTTGATAATGCGCAAGACATTAAGACCAGCAATGGTGCCTGCGTCTTTGGTTGCCTGCCGTTGGGCGTCATTGAAATAGGCTGGAACAGTAATCACCACATCTTTCACCTTCTCGCCTAGATAAGCAGAAGCATCCTCCACTAACTTCCGTAAAACCATCGCCGAGATTTCTTCTGGGGCATAAAGCTTACCATCTATTTCAAAACGTACCGTATCATTTGGCCCCCGCACAACCTTATAGGAAACCATCTTACTCTCTTCATCTACCTCACCCCAACGTCTGCCGATGAACCGTTTGGCTGAATAAATGGTGCGTTCAGGGTTCAAAATGGCCTGGCGTTTGGCCACCTGTCCTACTAAACGCTTACCATCCTTGGTAAAGGCCACCACAGAAGGTGTTAAACGAGCACCTTCAGCGTTGTGGATTATTTTAGGTTTCCCTCCTTCTATCACGGCAATAACGGAGTTCGTAGTCCCAAGATCAATTCCCACTGCCTTTGCCATTGTTTATCCTCCTTTTTCAAAATTTAACCTCAGGCAAAAACATAAGCACGCTATAAAGATTTGGCAAGAGGGTCAATAACCCAAAATTCGCGATTGATTTATAGTATCCCCAAACACTGATGAGTTTCCCTTCCTCCTTACTTAAAGTAAATTATACGCCAAGGCCTCGTTAGGTGGTCAAGGGTCTCCGCTCGCTACCCTTGCTCCGACCTGCCCTTTGGGCAGGCAGCGCCCTGCGGGCTTGCCCTTGACCGCTAAGCGAGCGGAGGCGCTATAATTGGGTTTGAGGAAAAGATATATGTTTTCTCACCTTTTAGGTGAAAAATGTTTTTTAAAAAAATGTTTTACGGCATACTTCTGGAGTTTCTTGAAGGGCAATCGCGGATTTTAGGATAATTATAAAATTGTTCCACATGAAACATTGAATTGCCTAAACCGGGTTAATATGGTATTTGTTTGAACATGGGAAAGATGGTGGCCATTGCCAATCAAAAAGGAGGAGTGGGGAAGACGACAACAGCAATTAATCTAGGTGCAGCTCTGGCTTTGGCAGGTAAACGGATATTGTTAGTAGACTGTGATCCCCAAGGCAATGCAAGTAGCGGTTTGGGCATCTCTGGCAATCCTACCTTTTATGACGTCCTCACCCAGGACATTCTGCCAAAAGAAGCAATAAAGACTACAGTTGTAAAAGGACTTTTCTGTCTGCCCTCTGCCCCTGATTTTGCAGGTATAGAAGTAGAATTTCTCTCTTTACCCCGCCGAGAGTACAAACTACATGAATGTCTTTCTGATTTGCGCTCAGATTATGATTTTATCTTTTTGGACTGCCCTCCCTCTTTAGGTCTGATTACCATCAGTGCCCTTACGGCCGCTGATACAGTGCTTATTCCTATTCAGTGTGAATATTATGCCCTAGAGGGTCTGGCCCAGCTTTTAAAAACAATCAAGCTTGTCAAACAACGCACCAATCCAAGACTTAAGATAGAAGGCTTTGTCCTTACAATGTTTGATAAGAGAAATAGCCTTTCGTTTCAGATAGAAAAGGAAGTGCGAAAACATTTTAAAGATTATACCTTTGAAACTGTTATTCCACGCAATGTGCGTTTAAGTGAGGCCCCTAGTCATGGTTTGCCTATCTTTCTATATGATGCCAAATGCAAAGGAGCACAGCATTACCAGGCATTGGCCATAGAATTTTTAAAACGTAACCGAGGTTAGGCATGGGAAAAAAATTAGGACTAGGTAAGGGATTGGATGCCCTTTTTTCAGAGGAGCCTGAGACAGAGTATTTTATGTGTCC
Source organism: Candidatus Desulfofervidaceae bacterium (assembly GCA_027064585.1). Classification (GTDB taxonomy): domain Bacteria; phylum Desulfobacterota; class Desulfofervidia; order Desulfofervidales; family Desulfofervidaceae; genus JAGHCL01. The sequence goes on from JAMOPI010000024.1 coordinate 30,565, forward strand.
CTTAAAAAGGATACGCCCCAATCGGTATCAACCCCGCCTCCAGGTTGATCCAGAGGACAACAGTTTTAAAGAACTGCTGGCCTCGGTTAAGGAAAAAGGCATCTTACAGCCCTTGATCGTTACCCCGACCGAAGATGGCTATGAACTGATCGCCGGGGAAAGACGGCTTGAAGCCGCTAGGCAGGCTGGCCTTAAGGAAGTACCAGTCATTGTACGGCGGGATATTACTGAGGTTGAGCGTTTAGAGATGGCCCTCATTGAAAACCTGCAGAGGCAGGATCTTACCCCGCTAGAGGAGGCAGAGGCCTATTATCGGCTCATGACTGAGTTTCACCTTACCCAAGAAGAGATCGCCAAACGAGTAGGTAAAGACCGGGCGACTGTGGCAAATATCCTCCGCCTCAGGCAATTGCCCAGTATAATAAAAGAAGACTTAAACCAAGGCCGTCTCACCATGGGACATGCCCGCGCCCTTTTAAACCTGCCTTTAGAACAGCAATTGGCCTTAAGAAATGAAATTATTAAAAAAAGATTATCTGTGCGGGAAGTAGAAAGACGCTCGCAGCAGTTAAAGAAAACGGCTAAACCTAAAAAAGAAGAACCGATTTATTTAGACCTAGAAGAAAGGCTAACAGAGGCTTTGGAAACAAAGGTAAAGATTAGTCCAAAAAAACGGGGCGGCGTGATTCAAATTAACTTCTATTCAGAAGAAGATCTGAAACGTATTGTAGAGAAAATTGCGGGATAGAAGATGCAGTTAATCATTGACGGCTATAACCTTATCCGCCAATCGCCGGTCTTTCGGGCGGCCGAGGCTGAAAGTTTGGAGGCCGGTCGTGAGGCTCTTCTGGAGTATCTAGAAGTCTACCGGCGACTAAAGCATCACAAGATTACGGTGGTCTTTGACGGTGAAAAGTCCTTTCACCTTTCGTTGCAAAAGAAGAAGGTAAAGGGAATTACGGTCATTTATTCTGGCCTAGGCGAAAAGGCAGATGATGTGATTAAACGCTTGATACAAAGGGATCATAATGTAGTTGTAATTACCTCGGATAGAGAAATCATAGACTTTGCCGAAAGACACCGGGCTACCGCTATCTTAGCCCAAGAGTTTTTACCTAAACTAGAGATGGCTTATTATATGGAAGTTAAGGGAATAGGAGAGGATGAGGAGGAAGGACTACATCCAATTAGCCCGGTCAAAAAAGGGCCATCACGGCGTCCACCCAAGCGTAAAAAGAAAAAACAAAGGGTGTTAAGAAAGCTATGAGGGTAAATTTAGCCTTTGGTCTTACTACTGAAGATATAGAAAGGCTGGTAAAGGGAGAACATCACGACCCGCATTATGTCCTCGGTAGACATCCAGCAAATGGAGGGGCAATCATCAGGGCCTTTCATCCAGAGGCAATAAAGGCCGAACTGGTTGTTGGAGAAGAAATCTATTTAATGGAAAAAATCCATCCCAAGGGACTATTTGCCATCTTTATAGAAAAAACATGGCCTTTCGACTATAAACATCGTTTCTATTTTTCTGATGGTAGCATCTGGGAAAGAAGGGATCCCTATCGTTTCCTGCCTACTTTAGGAGAAATGGATACTTATCTTTATGGTGAAGGCAAACACTGGGAAATCTATAAAAAACTTGGAGCTCATCCGTGCGTACATGAGGGAATAAAAGGAGTGTCCTTTGCCGTTTGGGCACCAAATGCGCTGCGTGTCAGTGTCATCGGTGAGTTTAATAGGTGGGATGGTCGTATCTATCCGATGCGGGTTTTGGGTCCAAGTGGCATCTGGGAAATCTTTATCCCTGATTTAAAAGAAGGACTTCTTTATAAGTATGAAATCAAGACCAAAGAAGGACATTTACGTATCAAGACTGATCCCTTTGCCTTTTTTATGGAGGTACGACCTAAAACGGCCTCCATCATCTGGGATTTAGGCAAGTATGAATGGCATGACGCCGCTTGGATGGAAGAAAGGAAAAAAAAGGATTGGTATAAAGAGCCATTAAATATCTATGAAGTCCATCTAGGCTCATGGCGCCGGGGCGAAGACAATCGTTTTTTAACCTACCGGGAACTGGCCGAAGCATTGCCAACTTATGCAAAAAAACTTGGCTTTACCCACATTGAACTCTTGCCGATTATGGAACATCCCCATGATGCTTCCTGGGGTTATCAAGTAAGTGGCTATTATGCCCCTACCAGCCGCTATGGCACCCCAGATGACTTTCGCTATTTTGTGGACAAGTGCCACCAGGCAGGTCTTGGTGTCATCTTAGATTGGGTACCAGGACATTTTCCAAAAGACGATTACAGCCTGCGTCTGTTTGACGGCACGGCCCTTTATGAACATGCCGATCCTAGATTGGGAGAACACCCAGATTGGGGCACACTTATCTTTAACTTTGGTCGTAATGAAGTAAAAAACTTCTTGATCGCCAATGCCCTCTTTTGGCTAAAGGAATATCACATTGACGGCCTGCGGGTAGATGCCGTGGCCTCTATGCTTTATCTGGACTATAGTAGAAAACCAGGGGAGTGGATTCCTAATAAATATGGCGGAAACGAAAATCTAGAGGCCATTGCCTTTTTGCAGGAATTAAATCAGCAGATTTACGCTCAGTGTCCAGGTTGCTTTACCGTAGCCGAGGAATCAACGGCCTGGCCAGGGGTATCACGGCCGGTTTATCTAGGTGGACTGGGCTTTGGGTTTAAATGGAATATGGGCTGGATGCATGACACCCTTAGCTATTTCTCCAAAGACCCTATTTACCGCAAGTGGCATCATAACCAGATGACCTTTTCCCTACTTTATGCCTACTCTGAAAATTTCATTCTGCCCTTTTCCCATGACGAGGTTGTGCATGGAAAAGGCAGCCTTTATCAAAAGATGCCTGGGGATAAGTGGCAAAAACTGGCCAATCTGCGCGCCCTTTTCACCTATATGTACACGCATCCTGGGAAAAAACTGCTCTTTATGGGCAGTGAACTGGCCCAAGAAAGGGAGTGGGATTACAATAGCAGTCTGGATTGGCACCTCTTAACTGATCCTGACCGCAAGGCATTTAACCGTTTTTTAAAGGATCTGTGCCAGCTTTATTTGAAAAATCCGCCTTTGTGGCAGGAAGATCATATCCCGCATGGATTCCAGTGGATAGACTGCCACGACAGCAATCATTCGGTGTTTTCCTATATCAGAAAGGCAGGGAATGATTATCTTATCTGTGTCTTAAACCTAACGCCTGTGCCCCGTTTTCATTATCGGATTGGTGTACCAGAAAGAAGGGTGTATACAGAGATTTTTAACAGCGACTCGGCTTATTATGGCGGAAGCAACTTAGGTAATTGGGGAAAAGTAAAAAGTGAGGACATCCCAGCCCATGGTTTTTCTTACTCTTTAAGTTTGACTTTGTCACCTTTGGCAGGATTGATATTTAAACCAAGTTAAAGCCTTTTATAATCAATATGCTCCTTAAACCGACGGTGCCACCACCACCACTGTTCAGGATAAAGGGTGGCATATTTTTCAATAATTTGAGTAAGAAGGGTTAATCTCCGCCAAATGTCCCTTTCGTTATCTGTAGCCTTTATCTTCACTTCAGGCTCACATATCACCTTATGTCTTAAGCCTGGTTTACAGAAGGCAAAGACTGGAATAATAGCTGCCCCTGTCTTTTGGGCCAAAACAGCAGGGCTACGAGGAACAGGCACAGGATATCCAAAAAAATCAATCATCGCCTTGTGCTGAGGCGCATTCTGGTCAAGTTGGACAAAGACAACACCACCTTTTCTTAGGTGTTTGACACAAGCAAAGGCGGCCTTTTTATTCTCACGGGCATGGACAAACCTAATGCCAAATCTTTGTTCAAACAGTTGAATCACCTTTCTGCCTATACCCTTTTGAGGCACCTTAGCCACTACGGCCATCTTATACCCTTTAAGAGCAAATAGGGTAACCATCAAAGGGAAATTGCCCATATGAGCACTAACCATTACTACCCCCTTGCCTCTTAAATAAGCAGCCTTTAGGTGTTCCTCTCCCTCAATCTCCCAGCGAGGTAGCCAGACAGATGGAGATAAAAATGCCACCTTGCCCAGTTCTAACACATTTCGGCTGAAGCAAAAAAGGTTGTATTTAAGAATCCTATCCTTTTTTATCCTGGACAGCTTGTTTCTAAAGGCCAAGTCCAAATTGGCCATAGCGATTTTGCGGCGCTGCGTCAAAAAAGGATAAACAAGGGCACTTATCGCTTTAGCCAAGGGTTCTAAGCCATCAAAAGGGAGACAATCAAAGAAGCAACGCAATAAAGAAGGTAGTTTTTCTTCCATGTCCTACTTTCCCAATACCTTACGGGCAAAAATGAGATATCCTGTATGGGCAACCATGCGATCAAATGGACGTAACCTTTCGGCCACGGGTTTATACCGGCGTAAAAGTATCTCTAATACATCTATATCAGTAAACGGCACTTCTTCAAATCCTCTTAACACCTCGCTAACCTGATTGGTGGTGGGAACAAGAATCCCTAACACACAGCCACCTCTTAATGCCTCCCACGCCTGTTTAAGATAACACCAAGGCTCTCGCACATCCAAAAACACAGCATCCACATCTCGTTCATCAAAACCTGCCCCTATGTCCCGCAGTTTCAGTTCTACCCACGGCTTAAGTCCAGCCCAACTTAGGTTCTCCAAACATAGTTTAGCAAAGCGCTCTTCCCGCTCATAGGTAAATACCTTTCCGTTTGGCCTCACCCACCAAGCTAGGGTCATGGTAAGGGCTCCACTGCCGGCCCCACATTCTACTACCCGGCTGCCAGGCCCAATACCTAAACGCATCAAAATATAACCCAATTCCTTCGGATAGATAATCTGGGTGCGGCGTTTAAGACGGTGGATAAAATCATAAAGGGTCGGTTTAAGTGTAAGAAAAGGTACCCCTTTATGGGTAAAAACGGCCTCACCCGGCTTTGTCTCTTGCAATTTGCTTAAATCAATCTCCCCGTGGTGGGTGCTAAAGCGCTTATCCTCAACTTTGACTAAAAGACGCTTTCCTTCAGGGGAAACAAGAAGAACAAATTCGTTTGGTTGCCAATGCATGATTTTTAAGGAAAATTAGCAACGACCTTATAACCCTGACTAATAAGCTCTTCTACAATTGGCTCTAAATCACACCTTTCTAGGCGAAATGAATAAATTGTTTCCTTCTCATCAGGGAGTATGCCCAAACTTACAATTCGTCCCTTATGCCGATGGATGATGTTATAAACTTCTTTAAAGGCCACAGGATCATCCCTAATCACCACATCTAGACGCGAACCAGCCGTAAGGATACCCATAATTTCAACAAAGGCCCTTAAGATGTCTGTACTTGTTAAAATACCTACAAGTTTACCGTCATCTACGACAGGCAATCCGCCAATCTTATAGGTATAAATCAAGGTAGCCGCGGTCTCTATATCTGTATCTGGGGTAACCGTTATTGGATCAGTAATCATCACATCTTTGACCTTAATTTCTTCTAATATGGCCGGAATAAGCAACTGGCGCAGGTCTCCTTCTGTAACCAGCCCTAAAAATTGATCTCCCTCTACTACCGGCAGGTGACGGATAGAATACTTTTCCATTAGGCGAATAGCCTCTTTTATATCCGCTTCCTTGTTAATCGTAATAACATCCTTGACCATCCACTTAGATACATGCATATTCTTTTTTTAAAGCAAAGAATGATAGTTGTCAATGAAGACCCAAAATCCGCGATTGATTTATAATATTCCGCAAAAATTAATGTAAAATAAAGTCAATTTCCCTTCCTCATTACTTACAGAAATTATACGCCAAGGCCTTGTTAAGTGGTCAAGGCTGGCCGAAGCCCACCCGCAGGGCTTGGCATTGACCGCTAAGCAAGTGGAGGTGTTATAATTATGATTGCGTCTTGGAAGGGAAAAAGGTTTCCATAAATTAGATAGAATGATACATCTGGCAGTCAGATGAAATACCTCCAGAGCCAACAAAGCGAAATCAATAATAAAACTTAATAAAATTAACTACTTCTTTGGCAATTGTTTTATAACAAGTCCTAAGGCTGCCACCAGTTATTCCCCAATTTACCTGACCCTTTACATCCAATGCAGCTATTTTTTGATTACTTTCCTTATCAAAGAATGTAATCCTTACAATAACAAAGCCTGCTCCAACTTGACCAATACCAAAGGTTAATCCTCGTTTAAGCCGACTCCCTGGTTTATACTGCGTAACCACTCCCTTTATAACCAACACCCGCTCTTGGCAAGGAGTAGAATGACGCATTATGTAGGTGAAAAGTTGCTCTTTGGTCAACTGAGCAGCAATTTGATCGGGAATTGCTTGTAAGACCTCTTTAGGCACAATTAAGGATGTTTTTACTGAAAAATCAGGTATTTCTACACGGCTGTATCTACTAAACTTAACCTCTGTTGTCTTTAAAACGGCAATTTTTGTAGTTGCACAGGCAGCAAGAAGAAGCATGAGTAATAAAGAAAAAATGACTCTTTTCATTTCTCGGCCCCTTTCGCTATTTGACGTAACCTTAATCAACAATATACTTGCCGTCAAGAAAAAATTTAAGTAAGATTATAAAACTAAAAGGAGGAGAGAAGATGGCAGTTCTTTTGGGATTAATCGCAAGCTATCTTTTAGGTTCTATCCCGGTAGCCCTTTTAGTGGGAAAGTTTTATGGGGGAATAGATGTAAGAAAACTAGGTAGTGGCAATATTGGCGCGACCAATGTGGCCCGAACGGTAGGAAAAAAGGCAGGGCTTATTACCCTTATTGGCGATATGTTAAAAGGGGCACTGCCTGTGGCATTTTTTATACTTTTTGTAGGCACAGATACCCTTACGCATCAATTGCTTGTTTGTTTGGCCGGCCTAGCTGCCTTTTTAGGTCATCTTTTCTCCATTTATTTAAAGTTTAAAGGAGGTAAGGGCGTAGCCACGGCCACAGGGGTGTTTTTGGTGCTTTGTCCGCTGGCCATATTAGGTGATTTTTTGGTATTTTTATGCGTAGCCTGGCGTTGGCGCTATGTCTCCCTAGCTTCTATCACGGCAGCCGCCTTTTTGCCTACCTGGGTGGGATTAGTGACGAACAAAAAGCTTTATATAGTTCTAGCCGTTGTCATTGGTATATTGATTATTTATCGGCACAAAGATAATATTCACCGTCTGCTGCAAGGAAAAGAACCCAACTTTTCTTTTACTCCACCTGCAAACTCCGCAGGCGGTTAAGGGCAAAGGCAATTTCCTGAGAGCGGCAGCGAGCCAAAGTGCCTGCGCGGTAGGGAAGAAGGATGTCAAGTCCTTTTTGGTTAATCTCTTTTTCTATATAAAGGATGGCTTCTTTTAAGGATAAGCCCTTTGCTAACAGCTTATTGGCATAATAGTCAAGGACATGACCAATAAAAAGGGTCTGCCCTGTTTCTTTCAAGTGCTCATTGGCACTTAAATCAATGGTTTGGCGGCCAAAAATTAAGGTCTTAAGCCCCTTGGCAGTAATCTTTTTCTTCCCTCCCTTCTTAGGATCTAAGCCTTGCACAGGCCGCCGTGGAAGCGGAGGTTTAAATGGTTCTGCACATTCAGATTTTCTCCCCGTTTGATATTTGGTGGCAATTTCCTTTGCCTGTTTGGTTACATAAACGGGTCTATAGGTATCCATCATAATGACATGATCGGCCACATCTAAATAATCCCCACACCCACCCATGACCAAAATAGTAGAAACACCAAGGCGTGTGTAAAGTTCTTTAATGCGGTCAAGAAAAGGGGTAATAGGCTCTTTGTCTTTACTTACTAACGCCTGCATGCGTTTGTCCCTGACCATAAAGTTGGTGGCTGATGTATCTTCGTCTACCAAGAGCAGGTGCGTACCGATCTCTATCGCCTCAATGATATTGGCCGCCTGTGAGGTGCTGCCGCTGGCGTTTGCAGTACGAAAACGTCTTGTGTCCTGGCCAAAGGGCAAATTATTAATAAAAGGAGAAATATCTACCTTCTCTACCTCTCTTCCTTCCTCGGCCTTGATCTTAACCGCATCAGGCAGGGTGACAATATATTCTCGTCCATCCCCAGGGATGTGGCTATAAATACCCTCTTGAATGGCCTTTAAGAAAGTAGATTTACCATGAAAGCCCCCGCCAACGATAAGGGTAATACCTTCAGGAATACCCATACCCGCAATTTCGCCTCGGTATGGTAAAGTAATTTTTACTTGCATTTCTGATGGGGACTGAAAGGGAATGGCCGTGGTCAAAGGGGTATCTTCTACCCCACTTTTACGCGGAAGAATAGCCCCATTGGGAATAAAGGCCACTAAATGGAATTCCTTTAATTTCTCACGCAGGATTTCCTGATCCTCGTAGGTAAAGATGTGTTTTTCTAAGGCTTGTTTGGGTAAATTTTTGTATAAAAGGGACTTTTGGGCAATCTGGGGAAGATAATCACAAAGGATTTTTTCTGCCTTATCGGCCAAGATGCGACGGCCACTGGCAGGAAGGCCCACGGTAAAACGCACTTCTAAAAAAGAATCTTTAATGATCACACTGTTTCTCTCTAAAATGACCTGTCCGCACGGTTGTATCCCAATACGACCACTGTAACCTGTACCACAAGGTCTAGAATATTCTTTGGCTACCTGCAGGAAAATGCGGTTAAGAAAATCGCAAAGGGCAATGGTGCGGCGTTTGTTGCTGTAAAAATGAGAGGGGATACCTGTTTCTTCTATGGGTACAATAATGGTCAGGCGTGAAGGAGAGGCAAAGGGATCTCCCTGGACATGGTCAATGGCCAACCTAAACCACGGAAACTGATAAACACCTTCTAACTCTTTATATGCCCTATATCCCCGCCCGTTTATACGCTTTATGATTTGTCTTAACTGATAAATGTCTCTTGGCATTTTTACCTCTCTAACCAGGCATATATACTAACATTTTCTGCTGGGTATGCAAGAAATAATTTTCCCTTGCCATTTTTGGAAAAAGTTTTACACTCAAGGAAATTTCTCTTGGAGGTAAAGTTCATGCAAAGACGTAGCCGTAGAATGATAGAAGGGCTAGAAAAGGCGCCGCATCGGTCTTTGTTTAAGGCCATGGGTTATACTGACGAAGAGCTAGCAAAACCCATTATTGGTGTGGTCAATGCGGGCAATGAGCTTATTCCTGGCCATATTCATCTGGATAGGATTACAGAGGCGGTCAAGGCTGGCGTTCGGATGGCTGGGGGCACGCCCATGGAATTCCGCGTCATTGGCATGTGTGACGGCACGGCCATGCATCATGAAGGCATGAAGTATTCCCTGATGAGTCGGGAGGTCATTGCCGATTCTATAGAGGTCATGGCCATGGGGCAGCCATTTGATGGTTTGGTCCTCGTCACCAACTGCGACAAGATCATCCCAGGGATGCTTATGGCTGCCATGCGTTTAAATATCCCTAGTATTATCGTTAGTGGAGGACCGATGCTGGCCGGTATGTGGGAGGGTAAAAAGGTAGATTTGATTTCTGTATTTGAAGGTGTAGGAGCGGTTAAGGCAGGCAAGATGACAGAAACCCAATTGGCTGAGTTAGAAAATGCAGCCTGTCCGGGTTGTGGTTCATGTGCTGGCATGTTCACGGCCAACTCTATGAACTGCTTAAGTGAAACTATCGGTTTGGCCTTACCTGGCAATGGAACCATTCCGGCCGTCTCGGCTGCACGTATTCGCCTGGCCAAAAAGGCAGGAATGCAAATCATGCGGCTGGTAGAGAAAGATATTAAACCGCGAGATATTGCCACCTTAGAGGCATTTGAAAATGCCATTGCCGTAGATATGGCCTTAGGCTGTTCTACCAATACTGTCTTACACCTAATGGCCATCGCCCATGAGGCGGGTGTGCCTTTATCTCTCAAGACCTTCGACGAAATGAGCCGCAGGGTACCTCATATTTGTAGCCTGCGCCCTGGTGGACCTCATTTTTTGGAAGATCTAGACAGGGCTGGTGGCATCCCGGCCGTAATGAAGGAAATTTCTAAGAAAGACCTTCTGCATCTGAATGTTTTGACAGTAACCGAAAAGACCGTGGGAGAAAATATTGCCCTGGCTAAAAATAAGGACAAAACGGTTATCCGACCCATTGATGATCCTTATGAACCTGAAGGTGGCCTGGCTATTCTTTATGGCAATCTGGCCCCAGAAGGAGCGGTCATTAAACAATCGGCCGTAAGTGCACAAATGCGGGCCTTTACGGGTAGGGCCAGGGTGTTTGACAGTGAAGAGGAGGCCACGCAGGCCATCTTGGAAGGAAAGATTAAGGCGGGCGATGTGGTCGTTATTCGGTATGAAGGACCTAAAGGTGGCCCTGGCATGCGGGAAATGCTTACACCTACCTCGGCGATTGTAGGTATGGGTTTGGATAAGGAAGTAGCCTTAATTACCGATGGACGGTTTAGTGGTGGCACTAGGGGAGCGGCCATTGGTCATGTTTCCCCTGAGGCCGCTGCCGGTGGTCCTATTGCTCTCATTCAAGAGGGAGATTTGATTGAAATCAATCTGCCCGAAAAAAGGCTTGAACTTAAGGTGTCAGAAGAGGAGTTGCAGCAAAGACGGGCGGCCTGGAAACCCTTACCACCCAAGATCAAGGCGGGTTATGCCCTACGCTATGCCAAGATGGTTTCTTCGGCCAGTGAAGGAGCCATTTTGAAATTATAAGTACCCTTCATAGATATCGGCCCCATCCCTGGGGCCGATATTTTGTCTAAATTTGAGGTAAAAAAGAGTTTATAAAAGAATTATGATTTTCTCCCTTTTAAATATGGATAGGGATTAACCCTCTTTTTGTGATGCCAGACCTCATAATGTACATGCGAACCCGTGGCCAGCCCTGTATGGCCAACATATCCAATTACCTGTCCCCGCTTTACCCGTTGTCCTACCTTTACGATATAGCGTTTTAAATGAGCATAAAAGGTCGTATAGCCATAACCGTGTTTAATAATAACAAAATTTCCGCTTCCTTTTGTTCGTCCTACATACACAACAATACCATCAGCTGTACTTTTTACAGGCGTCCCTTCCATTGCCGCAACGTCCACCCCATAATGAAATTCGCGCTTATGCGTAATGGGATTTTTCCTCCAGCCATAGCCAGAAGAGATGTAACCATAGGTAGGAAAACCGCAAGGAGTAGCAAGATAGATAGACTTCTGTTTTTTAAGATATACCTGCAGCGCGGCGATACTTTTTAATCTCCTGTTCACTTCTTTTCTGATAAGATCTATATCCTCAACCTCACCTATACCTCCTTGTAAAACAGCCAAATTGGCCCTTTCTAAAATCTTATCTCTTGACTTCAGTTTTAATAAGCTACGCAGTTTTTGCTCTGTTTGCTGAAGTTGCGCTAAGGTAATTTTTAGGTCATTCAGATTTCCGTTGTATTTCCTTTCCAAAAAGGAAATTTTCTTTTGGGCGAGAGAAAGTCTTTGCTGCAATTCAAAGTAGCTTGGAAGCTTAATGATGAAAGTTATTGCCAAAATGAGGCAAATTCCAAAAAGAGAAAAAAGGCCAAGCAATGTGGCCATTGTTAAAGTAAAACTGTGTTCTGTCCTTTGAAAAGGAGACGTCATATCAATCTTTACCTGAGACCGCAATATATGCCAACATTTTTTCATTATTCTCCTCCTCTACGGCGCAAAATACCGGTTTTTTAAAATATTGTCAAGGAAAATCAAACACCCAAAATCTGCGATTGATTTTTAAAGAAGGACATTTGAGATGAGGAAGGAATTAAGAAAAATGCCAGAATTATCCCTTCTCCTTTTTAAAAATTATATGCCAGGGCCTCGCTTATGCGGTCAAGGGTCTTCACGCGCTACGCTCGTTTCGACCTGCCCTTTGGGCAGGCAGCGCCCTGCAGGCTTGCCCTTGACCGCCCTCGGCCCTGGAAAAAAAGAAAAATCGCAAGGAGGAAGGGAAAAAAGAAAATTTCCCTTGTTCTTCCTGGCCTCAAAAAGAAAAAAAGCGCCGTAGCGAGCGAGGTCAAGGCTGGCTGTTAAGCCACCCGTAGGGCTTGGCCTTGACCGTATAAGCGAGCGGAGGTGCTACAATTATAATTGGGCTTGAGGAAAAGGTGAATGTTTTTCACCTTTTAGGTGAAAGGCGTTTTTTAAAAAATCGCTTTATGATAAGCAACTTGTGGGGTTTTTGAAGAGCAATCACGGATTTTGGGAAATATCAATAGTATGTTCCAGGAACAAATATTTCTATAGGTAGCTTAATAATGCGCTTCATTAAATCAAAAGTCCCTTTAGCAACGGCCGTAGCCGGAAGAATTTTTACTTCAGGATTTTCTATTGGACCCTTTATCTCAATAGGGACGGAAATAAAGGTCTTACTCTTTCCTGTTAAGACCTTTCCCAGAATGGGAATTTTACTCAGGATAATGTCTATGGTCCTTAAAGGCGCCACTAAAATCGTTAAGTCCGTGGTGAAATCAGAGGTGTTTATTGTTCCTTGACCAACAATCTTCATGGCTGAACTATCTATGACGGCTGATTCTATTTTTAGAATACCATTATGAAGTGTAGCCTTCATTTCAAATTTATTATAAGCAAAACCTTCTTCACTTAAATCAGGTAGATGACCTTTAAAGACATTTATAACATTCAAAAGAGAAAATATCTTGGCCAAAAGGGTGAATTTATATACCCTCCCTTTGGTTGAATAAAATATAAGCTTCCCTTGGGAGTGTTCTTGAAGAGGATCCCTTTTTCCTTCAGCGGTAAAATAGGCCTTTAAGTTATACTGAGCATGGATAATACTTTTTCCTTTAATCACACAATTTAAAAACTGACTTAAATCTTGATTTTGCGCCATTAAATCTGCCTTCATATAAATCTTACCTTCTTTTAAACCCAAATTGCCTTTTGTCTCTATGTTGCAATAATGACTTTGTTCAATTTGGATATGTATATCTTTTAAACTTTTTACTTTGATGAACGCCTTGGTTCCTTTAAAGAGAAAAGATTTGTACTTAAAAAGGTCGTTTGTTACCTTTAACTCCCCTTTAACATCAAATAACCGAAAAGAGCCTTTTTTCGGTTTAAACAGGGTAAACAATTCCTGGGCATCTATAAAAGGGGAATAAATATTCCCCTTCACCAAAAGGGCCTTAGGAGCAAAGCTAACCTGTCCCTTGCCACTTAATGCGCTACTTTTATAGGCTAATGATAAGGCATCTACTACAATTGCTCTATTCTCTGCCCTAAACACCGCCTCTTTAAGTTGTAAGCCTGGTTTAAGGTTATTTAGACTTCTAATCAAAAGATTACCCACAAGGCTAGATGTCCCCAAATGAGCAAGGTTTATTTTCCCCTCTAAATTTCCCTTTAATTTAAGTTTTCCATATTCATTTCTTAAGAACAGCCTCTCAAGCGTGGGAAAATATAGTTCCCCCTTAAAGGCAAAAGTAATCTGAGGCACGCAAGGATAATAATCCAAGGAAAGGAGGCAGGTCCTTTTGTGATCCTTAATAAAAAGCCTTTGTAAAGAAAAATAATCAGGCTTATAGCTCAAGTTAAGAGAAACCTGAATTTGATCTGCATTTAGGATATCTCCCTGAAAATGCACAAATTTAGGGGTATATTCTATCTTACATTTTTCTATCTTTAGCGGCAGTCTTACCTTAAACCTTTCAGGTAGTTTGGCCAAACGGTAAATCCAATCTCTTAAAACTTCCTGCCTTATCTCTCCCCTTCCCCAAAGATAGATTTTTCTCTGTGCGCTAAATGGAAGTTGAATTTTGCCTGAAAGGACAAAAGGATTGCCGCTTTGAAAGTGCCCTGTTATATCACAAAATTCAATCAGATTAGGCAAAAAAACTCCTTCTCCCTTTTCTAACCAAATTTCTTCAGGCAAAAAGGAGAAAAATATCCTCGTTTTTTGCACGCTAAAGGGAAGATAGGCATCATAAGTAAAGTTTTTACCCAAATTTAATTGCAAACAGCCATTTTTTATCGTTACTACACCCTGCTTGATCCGAAATAACTGCCAGATTTTTTGCGCAAACCTTTGTTTACCCAACCAAGGATCAATCTCATCGGCCTGCAAACGGGCAAAAAGGGAAGAAATATTAACTTTAATATCTTTCCCTGTAGAAAAGTCCACCTCACCGTTGGCCTTACTTACAATCGTATGACCCAAGCTACCTTTTAAGTCCTGCCAGGTAATTCTACCTGATTTATAGGTAAAACTAATCTTATCTATCGCTACTGGATAAGGCAAACGGAGATAGTTTATCCTGGCCTCCTCTATCTTACCGTTTAAGGCTACTTTTATCTTATGATGGGTACCGTACAAATGAAGGGTAACCTTGATCTTCCCTTCTACCTGTTTAATGTATTTTAGCTCTTGTTGCACACTCTCTGTCTTAACAAAACGCTTAAGAAAGGTCATTCCTGTCTTTAATGGAGCTATGACCGCTGTCTTTATTTCCAATGTGCCTGCTTTTTTATTTAAACAAATGGCCATCTGGCCGTTTTGAAGCTGTGCCTCTTCTATCTTACCTGATATATTCTTCCCATAAAGTACTCCCTTCCTTAGCCACACCTTCCCCTTAGCCTGCTGAAGGAGTAAGTACACCCCAGGGATCTCTATCTCTGCCCCATCAGCCAGGGCATCTATCTTAATGGTCTTACCCTCCTTTAGGCCACTAATTTCCTTGGCCTTTTGCGAAATGGTAAAAGATGTCACTTTACCAGCCTTAACAATTTCAAAAACCTTCTTTACTATTTTCCCTTCGGGAAAGAGGGCAAAGGCATATCTCTTTATCTCTTCTACATTTAAGTCCTTTGCCTGCAGGGTATAGCCAATTTCTTTTCCTTTTTGGTAAAAGAAATTAGCCTGACCGTATATATGAGGTGTTTTTAAGTCTATCTTGGTGAGTTTTATATCCCATCTATCATGTTGTCTAAGGGCTGTGCCCTGAATAACTCCACACTCAAATCTCAATACTCTATGCGCTTCTAAAGAAGGAAGCTTTAAACGCAGACAGGGGAAGACAAAATTAAACCCGATGTTTAGTTCTTCCTTAGGCACATAATGAAAGGTAAGGTGTAAATCTCCATTTGCCTCCATCCTGTGGCAAAACCTTCGCTGTACTTCTAATGGAAGAAAACATGCTATCCGATGAAAACTTATACCCTTTCCCTTTATTTCTCCCTCTATTCCTCCTATAGGATGTGCCCGAAGCTTTAGGGAAAGACCTTGGACAAAGGGAGAGTGAAAAGAGGTAGTCAAAAGAAATTGATCTTTTTGTAAACTGGCATCTAGCTTAAGAGAAAAAATAGAAAGAAGATTTTTCCCTTGGAAAAACAAAAGCCTTCCTTCTTTGAGGTGAAATCTCTTTATAAAGGGTAGAGAAAAAAGTTTTTTTTGAAAGTTTTTCCAGTCAGGTAGAAAAAAAGCTCCTGTCTCTTTTGTCTGATTTCCCCAAATGGTTAATTGGGGCTGGGTAAGGGATAAGTCTCCCTTTAATTTAAAGGCCATCAATGAAGATAGGAATGGAGATATAGTCATACAAGGAATAGATAATTTAAAATGATCTTGACTCAAAGTAACTTCTTGGAAAGAAAGTTTTGGTGTAGGCAGGATTTTTAATTGTATTTTACCAATCTGGGTTTCTATTTTATATCTTGTGTACAGTTCCTCTGCAATTTTTGTCTTAATGACATTGAGGTTAATCAGGACTGGTAACAAAAACACCAGCAGGAGAAAAAAAGCCCCTAAAAGGCCAAGGCCTAATCCCAATAAGAAGCGTAGCGAATACCAGTGCCGAAAACGCCCCGTAGAAAAATTTTTATTTTTCATTTTTGTCTAAATAGCGGTTATAATAGCCAAACTGGAGATGCGGGAATTCTCTTTTTAACTCCTCTACTAATCTTCTCATCCCTATTCCTGCAGTGTAGGGTAATTGCATCTGACGGACATACCAATAAGGATCAATGTTGAGGTTTTTCAGTTGAATAAAATCTAGCTTTGTCTCCGCAATAAGTTGTTTTAAGGCCTCAATCTCCTCCCTCGTGTCAGAAAAGCCAGGGAAAATAAGATAATTAATCATGGTAAAAATACCCCGCTCTTTAGCCAGTTTAATCGTCTTTTTAACATCAGCCAATGCGTAATTCTTTGGCCGGTAATACCGATGGTAAAGGTCCTCTCTGGCGCTGTTAAGGCTAACCCGAATGGAGTCTAGACCTGCATCAATAATCTTTTCTACCACATCAGGTAGACTTCCATTAGTGTTTAAATTGATTGTTCCCCTAGAAGTTTGCCGGCGCATCTCTTTTATACTGGCCGCAATTGTATCTCCAACCATCAGAGGTTCTCCCTCGCAGCCCTGGCCAAAACTAACAATAGGTTCCTCGGCATAAAGGAGGTGAGGCACAGTTAGCTCCACAATTTCTTCTACCGTAGGTACAAATTCAATCCGATGGTGAGAAGGCTCACAACTGTCAGGTTCTTGCCAAGAAAGACAACCTAGGCAGCGGGCGTTGCAGGTAGGAGAGGTAGGAACAGGAAACTCCCAACGTTCATAAAAGGCATTTTTGGCGGCAAAACAGTGGTATTCGGTAGCGCAGATTCTTAAATGCTGTAAAAGGCGGTTGTTAGGAAAACGGCGACATTTTTCTTCTACTTTAGGCAGTAGAGTCCGATCATCATATTGAGAGGGATGCCAGTGGGGATTATCTTCTATCAAAAAGGCAGGCACCCAATAACGATCATCATACCAGCCAACGGCGGTATAGGCCCAGAGGGGTAAAAGGTAATCCTTGTCTGCATAATCTACGGCCGGTAAAAGACACCTTACATATCCAGGGGCCATAAAGGCAGCCACACCATAACAGGGCTTCCTTTTATGAAAAGGAAGCGTTTCAAGCAGGTAAAAGTGCCCTCTTTTTTCATCATAACCCACCGGCGGACACTTAGGCAGAAAAAACAGCTTACTCCCATCTGGTAAAGGAATAAAGTCCTCTGGCTGAGGGATAACTATTTGCTCACCCGATTTACCTACAGCCTTAAGATACGGGTGAGTATAAATCTGTCCCTCCTCGTCTGCGTAGACTAAATAAGGAAGTTCCTTAAGCATCGCTTTACCCTATCACTAGTTCAGCAGCTACAGGAAAGTGATCAGAAGGATAGTGACCCCCTGGTTTATCTTTGATGAGAAACACCTTCTTTATCTCCACCGCAGGCGAAACCAAAATCCAATCAATCCTTCCCCTTACACCCTGACCCGTAAACGCATGAAAGGTAGGCTCTTCCGGGTGATCCAAGGCCTTCCAGACATCTACAAAATTACCTTTGAGGCCATTTACTTCCTTTTTCCCGGTTAAAAAGGCATAAACATCACTTGCAGGCGAAGTATTAAAATCTCCTACTAAAATAACTGGATATCCGTTTTGGTTTAGACGACTCATCTCCTTATATAACACCACGGCCTGATGTAACCTTGCCTTCGCCGAAATGTTATCTAAATGGGTACAGACAAAGAAAAAGGGCGTGTTTTCTATTTTTGCCATTACGTAGGTAGCAGCGCGTGGATAGGCACTTCCCCAAGCCCAACTAAACGGTATACTAGGTGTAGGCGAAAGCCAAAAGGTATTGTACTGTAAAACTTTTACTTTTTTATCTACCCACACACAGGGAAACATGCGCTTCCTGTTCCACTCTGGCGCAAAGAGATAAAGACGGTAAGAAGGGATTAATTTAGCCAATGCGTTTATTTGATCCTCCCAACCTTCTTGCGTACCAAATATGCCTGGAGCATAGTCTTTAATAATCTTAACTACGGCCTCCTTTCGTAAATCCCACCGATTTTCCCCATCGGCCGGATTATCATAACGCAAGTTAAAAGTCATTACCTTTAAAAGACGCATGATGCATTATTAAACTACGAATTCTGCGAAAAAGCAAGGCTCGTCCTACTTGACACATACCGCCATTTATGTTTTTAATCGGCAAGTCGTTATAAATTGGGGTAAGGGAGGCTTGTCTTGAAAAAGCGGGTCTTAAGTGGAATGAGGCCAACCGGTAAGCTTCATTTAGGAAATCTTCACGGGGCACTAGCCAATTGGAAAAAACTCCAGGAAGATTATGAATGCTACTTCTTTGTTGCCGATTGGCACGCACTGACCAGCGATTATCAGGATACAAGTCATGTGCAGGAATATATCTGGGAAATGCTTATTGACTGGCTAGCCGCTGGTCTTGATCCACAAAAGGCCACGATTTTTATCCAATCCAAGGTGCCAGAACACGCTGAGTTACACTTATTATTCTCTATGATTACCCCCTTGCCCTGGTTAGAAAGAAATCCTACTTATAAAGAACAAAAAAAACAGCTCATAGAGAAGGACTTAAACACCTACGGATTTTTGGGCTATCCTGTTCTGCAAGCGGCCGATATATTGATTTACAAGGCCCATTTTGTGCCGGTAGGAATAGACCAACTTCCCCACATAGAGCTTACACGGGAAATTGCCCGTCGTTTTAACTATCTTTATAAAAAAGAGGTTTTTCCTCTCCCTGAGCCGTTGTTGGCCGAAGTACCTAAGCTATTAGGTATTGACGGACGCAAAATGAGTAAAAGTTATAATAACGCCATCTATCTTTCTGACTCCCCCGAAGAGATTAGGAAAAAAGTAAGTCAGATGTTTACCGATAAGTCCCGTTTGCGCAAGCGTGACCCTGGCCATCCTGATATTTGTAATGTTTTCTCTTTTCATAAGATTTACACTGCCGCTGAACAAGTAGCTGAAATAGAGAGGGATTGCAAGGCGGCCAAGATCGGTTGTGTAGAGTGCAAAAAAATAATGGCTGAAAATCTCATCGCTGGCCTTAGGCCCCATCAGGAAAGACGGGCATATTACAAATCCCATATGGACGAACTAAAAGACATCGTTGCTGCTGGTATTAAAAAGGCCCAAGCAGTAGCCAGACAAACCTTGGAGGAGGCAAAGGCAGCGGTGGGAATTTAAGTTACAATCTTTTTCACCCGTTCTATATCTTCCACCCGGCCCAAGATAATTAATACATCCCCTTCTTTTATCTTAAAATCTGGCGAAAAGAGGCAATGTACCTTATCTGAACCACCCTCCCGCACAGCAATGACTTGAATACCATATTTACGCCGCAAGTCTAGTTCCTGCAAAGTCTTACCGACAAAAGGCTTAGGGGCTTCTATTTCAATGACCTGATATTCCCGTGAAAGGGGAAGATAATCCAGGACATTTGGCGTGTCCAAACTGCCCGCCAGTTTAATAGCCATATCTCTTTCGGGAAAGATAACCTTTGTTGCCCCTACTAATTCCAGAATCTTCTGGTGATCTTCATTAATCGCCTTAACAATAATCTGTTTTACATTCATCTCCTTGAGATAGAGGGTCAACAATATGCTCGCACTCAGGTTCTCTCCCAAGCTAACAACGGCAATATCTACCGTATTGAGACCTAAATTTTCAAGCAATTCTCTATCCGTGCAATTGGCAACAATGGCCTGCGTGGTATACTCTTGTGCCCTTTGCACCAAGTCTTTTCTCTGATCTACCGCAATGACCTCATGCCCCTTCTCAAAAAGGGCCTTGGCCACATGACGACCAAATATGCCAAGACCAAAGACGGCTATTCTCATCTTCCTCTCCTAACCAATCATTACCCTTTCTTCTGCATACTGATAGCGTCTTGCCACTTCTTCTATCTTCACTAAGTGGACAATAGTAAGGGGACCTACCCGTCCAATGAACATTAACACAATAATAATCAGCTTTCCAACAGAATTCAATGTGGACGTTACGCCCGTAGATAGCCCTACCGTACCAAAGGCAGATACGGTTTCAAAAAGATAGTCCAGAAAACGAAAGTGGTTAGAAGACAAATTATGGGACATACCATAGGCCTGCGTTAGTAAAAGTAAAAATAAACAAACAGTCACCAAAATAAACGACAGGGTTATCACTAAAAATGCACGATCTACGGTGCTTGCTGGTAAGGTACGATGCAAAATGTGAGTCTTTTCTCTTCTTTTTATTTTATTCCAGATAAGGCCTAAAAATACAGCAAAGGTAGTTGTTTTTATTCCTCCCCCACAAGAACCAGGAGAAGCGCCAATGAACATCAAAAGCACGAGCAAAAAAAGAGTAGGTTCTGTCAATTGGGCAATGGGAAGGCTATTAAAGCCAGCTGTTCTTGGTGTGGCGGCTTGGAAAAAGGCATTAATAAGCTTTCCTGGAAGACTAAGACCATAAAGCGTATTATGGTATTCAAAGATAAAGATCAAAAGAGTCCCCACTCCGATCAAATAGGCCGTAGTAAGGAGAGTTAATCTTGTGTGCAATGAAAAGCGCTTTTTCTTTGCATAAAGGCGAGCCATACATTCAGTTGCCACCAAAAAACCAATCCCTCCAAAGATAATCAAGAAAGCAATAGTTAAGAGGACGACTGGATCTGCCTTAAAGCCTTCAAGATTATTACTAAAAAGCGAGAAACCTGCATTACAAAAGGCAGATATAGAATGAAAAAAACCATAAAAAAAGGCTTGGGATAAAGGATACACCCTCGTCCAGTGAAGGGTAAGGATTAAACAGCCAATGGCCTCGGTGATAAAGGTGAACAGGAAAACTGACTTTACTAAAGAAAATAAATCCTTGGTCGGACTGTGGGTCAGAGTGTCTTGGAGGACAAGTCTGCCTTTAAAGGAAGGAAATTTTCCTAAAAGCATTAAGACAACGGTAGAAAAGGTCATCAAACCTAAACCACCTAATTGGATAAGGATGATAATAATGACTTGGCCCCAATGGGTAAATTTTGTTCCCGTATCCACCACTATTAGTCCTGTCACACAGACAGCCGAAGTAGAAGTAAAAAGGGCATCCAGATAACTTAAAGGGCCAAAATGAGTAAAGGGTAAATAAAGAAGAACAGACCCCAGCCCGATAAGAAATAAAAAAGAAAGGGCAAGAATGGCCGGAGGAGAAAGCTGTCTGGAAAGATCTTTCATTTTCTAGTCGTTATCCCCACCTAAAAGGCCAGCCCGGAGTAAAAAATAGAGTAGTTGCATAATGGCCGTTACCGCTGCGGCCACATAGGTCAGGGCAGCCGCCGTTAATACCTGCTTTGCACCAGAAAGTTCCTCCATGGTAAGAAGACCCGTCTCTCTAATCGCCGCGAGTGCCCTGGCGCTGGCATTGAACTCCACCGGTAGGGTGACAAGTTGAAACAAGACAGCCCCAGAGAAAAAGAGAACGCCAAGTTTTATTAAACTCATAGCATGAAAAATAAAACCAATAAAAAGCAAAGGCCAGGCTAAATTCGTGCCAATCATGGTAATAGGCACAAGGGCCGTGCGCAGTTTTAAAGGCGCATAACCATAGGCATGTTGAAGGGCATGTCCAGCCTCATGACAAGCAATACCAACAGCAGCAATGCTTCGTCCCTGATAGACATCCGGAGAAAGCCTTAGCGTTTTATCGCGGGGATCATAGTGATCACTTAAAAAACCGTTTGTCATCTCAATATTTACATCCATAACTCCTTTTGCCCGCAGCATATATGCAGCTGCCTCAGCCCCAGAAAACCCTCTCATATTAGGCACATTTCTGTATTTGCTATAGGCACTCTGCACCCAAACTTGGGCAATAATAGAAAGTAAAATAGCCGGTGCAATCAAGAGAAAATATAACGGATCAAAAAAAAACATATTTACCTCCCTTGTAAAGGGCTATACTATGATTGTTTTATTTAAGTTTATTAAACATCCTTCCCATAAAAGTCAAGGCAAATGATTTTTGCAAAATCCGTGATTGTTCTCCAAGAAACCCCATAGGTTACCTATGATAAAACGATTTTTTAAATAAAACACTTTTCATCTAAAAGGTACACACTTACTTTTTCTTCAAGGCCAATTATAATTGTAGCGCCTTCGCTCGCTTATGCGGTCAAGGCCAAGCCCTACGGGTGGCCTTCGGCCAGCCTTGACCTCACTCGCTACGGCGCTTTTTCTCTTTTTGAGGCCAGAAGGGAAAAGGAAAATTTCTTTTTCCCTTTCCTCCTTCCGCTTTTTCTTTTTTGCCAGGGCCGAGGGCGGTCAAGGGCAAGCCCGCAGGGCGCAGCCTGCCCAAAGGGCAGGTCGGAACGAACGCAGTGAGCGTAGACCCTTGACCGTATAACCGAGGCCCTGGCATATAATTTTTAAAAAGGAGAAGGGATAATGCTGGCATTTTTCTTAATTCCTTCCTCATCTCAAATGTCCTTCTTTAAAAATCAATCGCGGATTTTGGGATTTTCCCTCTTTATCCTAGCATTTTTAAGGAGTTCCACTATTTCCTTATAGCCATTTTTAGCGGCATATTTTAACGCTGTCATCCCGTTTTGATCTTTGATATCTATATCTGCTCCATATTCAAGCAAAATTTTAACAACCTTTTTATGGCCGAGGGCCGAGGCCAAGATCAAAGGTGTCCAAGCAAGATAATAATCTTGCGCATTGACATCGGCCCCATGTGCAAGTAAAAGGCTTACTATCTCACTATTGCCTTTTTTCGCCGCTAAGAGCAAGGGGGTCATGCCATTTTCATCGCGGACATCAACTTCTGCCCCATTCGTAAGCAAATCCTTTACCTTTTCCACATCACCTACAATGACTGCTTCCAGTAAGTTCATAACTTACCCTCCTATTTAAGGTAAAGTTGTTACTTGAACAGGTGTTGTTTTTTTTCTGTTTATAATATCCTAAGCTGCCTAATATTTGTTCTATTTTCCCCAAAAGTGGCAAAAGTGTTTCTGGCTGCAGGGCTGAAATGGCAATGGCCTGATAGCGTTCACACTGGCTTTTGGCATACGCTGGAGAAACAAGATCCATCTTATTAAACACCCTTAAAACAGGAATATGTTGCAAATTAAGCTTGGCCAAAAGTTCTTCTACGACCTCTATGTGTTCCGGAAAACGAGGGTTACTAATGTCTATGAGGTGCAAGAGTAAGTGTGCGTCTTGTAACTCCTCAAGCGTAGCGGCAAAGGCATCTAAAAGGTCCTTAGGGAGATTTCTGATAAAGCCCACTGTATCCGTAATAACGGCCTCCCTCTCACTTGGAAAGCGCAAGCGCCGACTGGTTGGATCTAGGGTGGCAAAAAGCTTATCCTCTGCCAAAACATCACTGCGGGTAAGCACATTTAAAAGGGTTGATTTTCCTGCGTTTGTATAGCCAATAATGGAGATAATCGGTAACTCACTGCGTTTTCTTTTTATCCGTCTCTGCGCCCGTTGTTTGCGGATGGCCTTTAGTTCCTTTTGGAGGCGGGTTAAACGTTTTTTTATCCGCCGGCGGTCAATTTCAAGTTTTGTCTCACCTGGCCCCCTTCCTCCAATCCCACCCGTAAGCCGAGACATAGAAGCATCCTGTCTTACCAAGCGAGGTAAGAGATATTTTAACTGGGCCATTTCCACCTGAATTTTACCCTCTCTTGTCTTGGCCCGCTGCGCAAAGATGTCCAAAATGAGTTGTGTGCGATCTATAACCCTCAAATCTGTAAAACTAGTAATGGCCTTTACCTGCGAAGGGTTAAGTTCGTGATCAAAAATAAGAAGATCGGCCCCTACTTGCAAGGCCCTAATGGCGATCTCTGTCAGTTTTCCCTTACCGATAAAAAATTTGGGGTTTATTTGACGCCTTACTTGGATAACTTTATCTACTACCTCTACGCCGGCCGTTTTGGCCAGCTCAGTCAGTTCTATTAAAGATTCTTCTGCCTCGGCCTTGCCCTTGGTGGCTACATGAATGAGGATGGCCCTATCCTTATCCCTTTCTACCGCATAGGCACTTTGGGTACGTTGGAATTCTTCCTCTAAGGCCTCTATAAGGGATTTAAAGTTAAGCTGAAGCTGTCCATAGCGAATAGGGTTCAAAATCTCCCAACCCTGGCCATCTTTATTTTCAGGCAAGAGGTGGGCAATATGGTAAAAGAGAGGAAGGCTTTGCCGCTCATCTATGGTGATCGCACACATCAAATCAAGACGCAATAAGGCCAGGTCGGTTAAATCATCCTCGGTCAATCCTTCTTGGTTTAAATGTGTATGTACACACCGCAATCCTCTTAACCGGGCCAAACCACTGCGGTATTTACTCAAATTAGGAATAAGAATACTGCGTTGGTCCCCAACAATGACATAGACAATCTGACCACCTCGGTCTATCAGCAGACCAATCTGGCGACCTATATCCAAAGAAAGCTCACAAATATAACGTGTTAACTCTAAGGTAATAACCTCTGTTGGGGGAATACGGCGGTGATAAATCCTTTCTAGCCGCCTTACCTGACTAGGCTTTAAGCCTTGCAAGGAACCAAAGACCTTTGAGATAGAAGCGCCTCCTTGCGTTTTTTAAAAAATTATAAGTCTAAAACAGAAAGGAAGCAAGGAAAAAAGCTGATTTAACCCCTATCTTTTAGCTATTGACAAGAACAAACTCTTTGTTAAAATTACCTTTGTAAGGCGGTGTAGCTCAGCTGGCAGAGCAGGTGGCTCATATCCACCGCGTCGGGGGTTCAAGTCCCTCCACCGCCACCAAAAAGGAAAGATTAGGCCGATTAGGAAAAACCTAATCGGCCTTTTTGTTTTTTTAAAAGGAAGTTATGGCCTAAACATAGAATAAAAATCTTCAGGCAAAATCTAAAAACCACCAAAATCCACAATTGATTTTGAAGAAGAATATTTGAGGTAAAAAATTTAGAATTATCTCTTCTCCTTAAGAAATTATATGCCAGGGCCTCGCTTATACGGTCAAAGGTCTTCACTCGCTGCGACCTGTGTCTTTTTTAGGCACAGGCTGCGCCCTGCGGGCTTGCCCTTGACCACCTTCTGCCCTGGCAGAAAAGAAAAATCGCAAAGAGGAAGGGGAAAAAGGAATTTCGCCGAAGCGAGCGCGTCTCACCGCTGGCTGTTAAACCACCTGTAAGGCTTGGCCTTGACCGCTAAGCGAGCGGAGGTGCTACAATTATGATTGGGCCTGAAGAAAAATAAATGTTTTTCACCTTTTAGGTGAAAGGTATTTTTAAAAAAATCGCTTTATTATAGTCCACTTGCAGATTATCTTGTAGGGCAATCGCTGATCTTGGAATTATCCCTTTCCTTGACAAACCAAATTTTTGCATTATAAGCGATATTATGTCATCAGCTTGGGTAGAAATAGATTTAAACGCCATTGCTCATAATTTTGAGGAGATCAAAAGGGCCGTAGGCCATGACAAAAAGATTATGCCTGTGATCAAGGCTGATGCCTATGGGCATGGTCTGGTGCCCGTAGCAAGGGTACTTGAAGAAAAAGGGGCAGATTTTCTGGCCGTAAGTTATGTAGAAGAAGGAATTGCCCTCCGCAAGGCAGGGATAAAAATTCCTATTGCCATTCTTTTAGGCATTATTCCCGAAGAAATAAAGGCCTTATTTACATACCAACTTACTCCTATTATCTATCGTTTGGAAATTGCCAAGAAACTCTCACAAGAGGCCCAAAAAAGAAGGACACAAATTTCGGTCTTTGTAAAGGTAGATACAGGTATGGGCAGGTTGGGGGTATTCTACAAAGAGGCCATCTCTTTTTTAAAAGAGGTCAATCATCTACCTGGTTTGAAGATAGAGGGAATTTCCTCTCACTTGGCCTTGGCCGAAACAGATAGAAGGTTCACCCAAAAACAGTTTATGCGTTTTAAGGCCATCTTAAGGGCAGCAAGCCAAGTAGGATTAACATTAAAATTTAATCATATTGCCAATAGCGCTGGGGCATTAATGTATGAGACAGGCCTTTCAGTCATAAGGCCAGGCTTAACCCTTTATGGGGTATACCCAGTACGTAGTTTACGACAAAAAATAAATTTGAGACCTGCCATGTGTTTTAAAACTCGGATTATATACGTAAAATGGCTTCCTCCTCATGTGGGAGTAAGTTATGGGCATACCTATGTTACGACAAAGAAAACAAGGATAGCTGTTATCCCCATCGGCTATGATCAAGGATTATTTCGGCAGTTGTCTAATAAAGGTGAGGTCTTGGTCCAGGGTAAAAGGGTGCCTATTATTGGCACTATCTGCATGCATTTAACCATGCTGGATGTAACCAAACTAGATAAGGTAGATATTGGCGAAGAGGTTGTTATTTTAGGTAAACAGGGAAACGAAGAAATCACAGCCGATGAAATTGCCTTTAAAGCAGGTACAATCAGCTATGACGTCCTTTGCCGCTTTGGTCGTAGCAATCCTCGGGTCTATCTTTAGGGAGCCTTTTTAGAAAAGCGAGCCAGTTCCTTTTTGGCCATCGCCGCCTGTTTTGTCTTGGGAAATTTTTTAATCAACTGTTTGTAGAGAATCTTGGCCGTTGTTGTATCTCCCAACATAGCAAAGGCCTGCGCTTGTTTAAAAAGAGCACTTGGAACCTTACTGTGTTTAGGGAAACTCTTTATTACCCTTTGATAGGCCAAAATAGCTTCTTCATAGCGTTTTTGCGCAAAGTATATACTTCCTATCCAGTAATGAGCGTTAGCAGCTAAGGGAGAATTGGGATAAAGTTTTAAAAATTTTTCAAATAGTTCTTTAGCCTGATCATATTTTTTCTGGCGAAAGAGATTAAGGGCCTGTTGATATAAACTTTCTGCCTGTTGTTTTCTTTCTTTGGTAGGAAGATACGTAATTTTTTCTTCTAACGTTTTAAGCCGCTTCTCTAAAACCTTCATTTTTTCCTGTAAGTCTTTTATTGTTTCTTGTTGCGTCTTTAAACCCGTTTCTACCGTAGTCTGCAAAGAAAAAACCTGATTTTGTAAATCTTCCACCTCCTTTTTTTCATTCTGAAGGTCAGTTTGCATTTGATCTAAAGCATGTTGGTTATATTCTACTTGCCCTCGCAGTTGTTTTAGGTCTTCTTCTACCTCCTCAAGCCTTACCAAAAGCTTCCCCTGGGAGGAGGGAAGTCCTGAAATTGTTTTTCCTAAACTATCTAGCCTTTCTTTAAGATTTTTTAAAGCAACTTCTTGATTTTTCAACTTGATTTCTTGTTGATGCTGATGTTCCTCCAGCGCATTCACCCGCCCGTTAAGGATAATCACATTGTTATCTAGCGTTTGCAAGTCGCGTTCAGAGGCACACCCTATAAAGAACAAACAAATAACACACCACCAAAGGAACCTTCTCATAAAATCTACTCCCTGCCCTCTTCTCTATAAAGCCAGAGGCCCTTTAAAACCTCTGGCTCAATTTTAATACTGAATCACGACAAAATGGCACCTTCTATTTTTAGCCCAAATTTTTTGGCAATTATCAACCATATCTGGGGTAATTTTTGTAGATGAAAGGTTAGGAACAACAGAATCCGGTCTTAATCCACGGCTATGCATAAAATGTCTTACACTTTCACAATAGGCAGGCGGAACAACGGCCGGCCTTTCTTCTCCATAGCTAATAATGGAGATTTGATCGGGATTGACACCAAGGTTGATTAAAAATTCCTTTGCACTGTTGGCCCTACGTTCGCCTAAAGCCAGATTATATTCCTCGCTCCCCCAGTCATCACAGTGCCCTTCAATAAGGATACGCACATTAGGATGGGTCTTTAACCAGGCTGCCTTTCTTTCTAGGATAGAAGCAGCATCAGGACGAATGTTGTATTTGTCAAAATCAAAGTGAATATCTTCATTCTCAAAAGTTTGTATTTCCTGTTTAAAAGCCTGCTCTTTCTTTAATTTTTGCTGTCTAGCCAACTCTTCTTCTCTGATCTTCTCTTCTTCTAGACCTGCTACCTTCCCTTTTTCTTCTTTACCCGTGGTAACCGGTTTCATCTCCTCTGTTGTTTTTGTTGTAGGTTGTTGTTTTTCCTCTTGAATGGCTGGCTGTGACGGCACTACTACTTGTTTTTTAGCACAAGCAAAAGAAAAGATCAGTACCAATCCTAAAACCAAGCTCATTAAAATCTTTCCCTTCATAACATCCCTCCTTCATAATTTAATTTATTTTAATCGTGGCGACCAACTTGGTTGTGACTGAGCCCCTGGCAAATCCAATAAAGGCAAAATTTTGCCATCAATAAGACGAAGCACACATATTTTTCTGTTTTGGGAAAATACGATAAAACGACCATCTGGTGACCAGCTAGGATCTTGACAATCTGTATAACCATCTGTCAACTGTTTTATTTCACTTCCATCCGACCTTATCATAAATATCTGAAAATGTCCATCCTTAATTCCTGCATAGGCAATATAATCCCCTTTAGGAGACCAAACCGGGGATACATTATACTTCCCTTCAAAAGTAAGGCGAGAAAGACGATTGGTTTTCAAGTCTAAGATGTAAATTTGGGGGCTCCCAGCCCGGTCTGAAACAAAGGCCAACTTACTTCCATCCGGTGACCAGGTAGGTGAGACATTGATGCCGGATGAACTTATTAAACGACGTTTAATCTGTCCATGGACATCCACCAAATAAATGCCTTGTTTGCCTTTTAGACTCAAGGTAACGGCGATACTCCTTCCATCTGGCGACCAACTGGGTGCAATGTTTAAACCTGCATAATGGATAAGTCTTATTACCTTCTGCTTCTTTAAATCCAAAAGGTATACATCAGGATTCCCCTTTTTATAGCTGGTAAAAAGTAGCTTATCCCCAGTAGGGCTCCAGCTTGGACTTAGGCAAATGTTATGGAACTGCGTAAGAGGTCTTGGGTTATATCCATCAAAGTCCGTGACATATATCTCTTTGCCTCTCTTTGTTTTATACACAAAGGCAATCTTTGTGTTAAAGACACTCGGTTCTCCTGTCAGTCTTTCTATCATATCATCAGCAAAGTTATGCACTATATAGCGCAAGGCCTTTTTTCTTCCAACATAGCTCTTTCCCAAAAGTCTAAGTCCATTGTTTACGTCATAAAGGAAAAAGTTAAGCTTAACAAATTCTCCCTTTGTCTCTATTTGTCCTTTCACCAGCAAATGGGCACCTATCAATTGCCACTGTTTAAAGTCTATGTTTAAAGATGGTTTCTCTTCTAGAAAAGTTTCCTCTTTGAGGATCTCAAAAAAGCCAGTGTAATTTAAGTCCTTTTTTAATACTTCCCGCACCTTTGAATCTAAAGCCGGATCACCTACAAACCGCGCAATAGCAATGGGTAACCTTTCTTGGCCTGGGGCTTCAATATCAATGTAGACAAGACTAAAAGACCAGGTAGGAATAAACAACAAAATTAAGGTTATCCACAACACTCCTCTTTTCATCCTACCTCCTTTCTAGTCCCTGCCCACCGAAACCTTATACCAATTTCGTGATATGGTTGCGTATAATCTGGAGGTAAAGGAGGTAAGGGACTTGCTTTGTCTATCGCCTCACTGACCGATTGGTCAAATAAAGGATTTCCTGAATGTTTTTCAAACGTCTTTTTCACGATTTTCCCCTGACGGTCAATTTTAATAACAACTATCGCCTCTAATACTTGCTTTCGTTTTAACATAAAGGTAGGCAAAACCCACTTGGCCTTTATCTTTTCCCAGACATCCATATAATACATCTGAAACTCTGGGCTTATCTCCGTTCCTGTAGGCTTATGGTTTACATATTCCCCAATCACACCTCCAGAAGCACCTTTTTTTATTTCCTCTGCCAGTTGCGCTACTTCTTGTTTAAGCTCTTCTTTTTTTATCTTCTCCTCAACCTTTTTAGCAATTTCTTTAATTTTTTTCTCTACAATCGCTGGCTCTATATCCTCTCTCCTTACCTTCTTTGCCTTTACTTTAGCCTTTTTTAAACTCACCACCTTTTTGGCAATCGTCTTTGTCTTCACTTTGGTGCGGAGAAGTTTGATCTTTGCCTTTTTCTTTTTAGCTACTTTTTTAGAGGTAGTTCTAACTTTCGCAACTTTCCTTGTTTTTTTAGCTTTAGAGGCTCCTTTTTTTACCATTTTTTGTTTTGACTTTGGTTTGGCTTTGGGTTTCGGTTTAGGTAACTCCACCAAGTTAACCCGATATACTGGCGAAAAAGAGATATAACATTTTGGCTCTAGCGTGACAGAAAAGGCAAGAAAAATAAGTAAAAGGTGAAAAATGACAGAGAAAAAAAGAGATGTCCTAAAATAACCAATTCGGCTCATCTTTTTTCTTTTAGTGGTCTAGTCACAAGGCCAAGGTTTTCTATGCCTGCGGCCTTTATACTTCCTATTACCTTCATTACAAACCCATAAGGCACATTTTGGTCGGCCTGAAGCAACACATTCCTTCTAGGGAATCTCTTTACCATTGGCGCCAATTTATCCTTTAGCTTCTGTAAAGATACCTTGTAACGGTCAATAAATATCTCTTTGTTAGCGTTTATACTAATGACAAGTGGTTCTTGTTTAATAGGCATAGGTTTAGCCGTGGTGGTAGGCAAATCCACCTTTACTCCATAGGTCAACATTGGCGCCGTGATCATAAAGATAATGAGTAACACAAGCATTACGTCCACTAAAGGTGTTACATTAATCTCAGCCATAAAACCATCATCGTTATTAAACCATTTCATCAACTACCTCTTTTTGCTCTTTTTTTAGCAAATATCTACGTTTTATCCGATTAATTAAATCCGTCATAAAGTTTTCCATCTCTGTCCGTTGTTCACTTAGACATTGATTAAAATAATTATATCCCATTACAGCTGGAATAGCCGCCGCTAAGCCAAAGGCCGTCGTAATCAAGGCCTCCGAAATACCAGGGGCCACATCGGCAAGGGAGGCAGAGCCCTTTAAACCAATATCGTGAAAGGCCCTCATAATTCCCCAAACTGTCCCAAAAAGGCCAATAAAGGGGGCAGTATTTCCAACGGTTGCCAAAAGGCCTAACCCCTTGCGCAGACGCAAATACTCCATATAAGCAGCCTTATGCATTGTCTCAGCGATACTTTCAAAAAAAAACTCTTGATTCCCCTCTATTCTTGCTTTGTCCTTAAGCCATTTTTTTAATTCTACAAATGTTTCTTGGGTAATAAGGGCCAAGGGAGAAGCAACATAATTGCGAGCCTCAGCCAAAACGATTTTTAAATCTCCCGTGCGCCAAAAAGCCTCCCGAAAGGCATCGCTATGTCTTTTTAGCTTGTGAAAAATCAGCCATTTGTTTATCATCACTGCCCATGAAACCACAGACATAAAGACCAAGACCAAGAGAACAAACTTGGCCATGGGACCCGCATGAGCCACCATTTGATAAAAAAGGCTTCCTTGAGGATTAAAGCTAAGCATGTGAACTCTCCTTCCAATAGGGTTTGTCTCCAATATTACAAAAAGATAAAGAAAAGTCAAATCTTCAAGGTCACATTGACCCTTTAGTTTGTTTATGTTAAAAATTGGTTGATGCTTACGGGGTTTTTTCGGATAAAAAACCAGTTAGGACTTCATGCACGCCCAGCGGCAAAATTAGCAAAGCTAGCGGGACAGTTTTGTTCTGAAATAAAACTCATCAAGGCCAATAAAGAGGCAGATGTAAAGAGTGTTTTAGACCTACTTAGTTTAGCCTGCCGTTTTGATGAAGAAGTAAAACTAATCGTAGAGGGTCAGGATGAAGAAAAAGCCTTTTTCTCAATTACCCTTTTAATAGAAGCAGAGATAGGGGAAAGAATTAATGGAACAGAGGTTTAAGGGCATTGGAGCGTCTCCTGGGATTGGTATTGGTGAGGTAGTAGTAATAAAAGACAAAAGACCTCGTTTCATCTATCAATTTTTACTCAATACTGATGCAAACCAAGAAGTAAAACGGTTTCAACAGGCAGTACAAAAGGTAAAGGAAGAAATAGATCAGCTAAAAAACAACTTAAGTTACAAGGCGCCTTTCAAGGAGGTCAAACAAATATTAGAAACCTACAAAGGTATCCTTTCAGATCCAATGTTCTATCAGGCTACCATTAACCGGATAAAAGAAGAAAAGATCAACGCGGAATGGGCGTTAATGAAATCACTGCAAAAGATAGAAAAAATCTTCGGTGAAATAGAGGACGAATACTTAAGGCAAAGAGTCCAAGATGTGCAGCACATCACCAACCGCATTCTTAATGTTCTAAATCCTAATCATAAAAAAAACGCTCAAACCTTCACAGGAGGTATCCTTATTACTCACGATCTTTCTCCTGCCGAGGCAATTAAACTTTCTGCTAAGCAAATATCTGGTTTTGTTACCGAAACAGGTGGTCTTACTTCTCATGTAGCCATTGTGGCTCAAGCTCTAAACCTACCTGCGGTAGTAGGAATAAAGGGTATCACCGAACATGCCAAGAGTGGGAATTTGGCCATTGTAGATGGTCAAAAAGGCATTGTGATCATTAACCCCACCGTTGAGGTTCTAAATAAATACAAAAAGAAACAAAAACAATATCACATCTTCTGCAAAGAAATTGGATCCTACGCCCATTTACCAGCTCAGACGATAGATGGGCATACTTTAAAGGTTATGGCCAACATAGAGTTGTTTGAAGAAGTCCCCTCTATCCTAGAATTGGGCGCCGAAGGCATAGGTCTTTTTCGGACAGAATTTTTCTATATTCAGCAAAATGTCCTTCCAGATGAAGAAAGCCTTTATCAATACTTCACTAAGGTTGTTAAGGCCGTTCATCCTCACCCTGTCACCTTTCGCACCTTAGACTTTGGTGGAGACAAGATGACTGCCCATTTAGATCTGGGCAAAGAAGTTAATCCTGCTTTAGGTCTTAGGGCCATTCGCTTTTGTCTTAAACAAAAGGATATTTTTAAAACACAACTACGGGCCATTTTAAGGGCAAGTGTACATGGCCAGGTCCGTTTGTTATTTCCCCTTATTTCCAGTCTGGAAGAAATTATAGAAACAAAACAGATTTTGACTTCCCTTAAAAAAGAACTGGCTGCAGAAGGTTATACTTTTTCTTCCCACATTCCTATAGGTATCATGGTAGAAGTGCCTTCTGCGGTAACCTTAATTGATTTCTTTGTCAAAGAGGTAGATTTTATCAGCATCGGCACCAATGACCTTATCCAATATGCCCTGGCTATTGACCGGGACAATGAGCAGGTCGCTTATCTCTATGAACCCCTTCATCCGGCCGTCCTTAAGATGATCTCGCAGATCGTAGACGCCGCCCACAAAAAGGGAATCACCGTCAGTGTATGTGGAGAAATGGCTAGAAATCCTCTTTATGTACCCATTCTTGTTGGTTTAGGCGTAGATGAATTGAGCCTTAAGGCTCAAAATATTCCTTTAATAAAAAGGATTATTTGTGCCCTTCACTTTAAGAAAATACATTCCCTAGTTCAAAAACTATTGACAATGGGCAGCGCGCAAGAAATAAAAAGATGTTACCTTCAGCAACTTCGGATTTGGCTGAAGGATTTAGAAGGGTTTATTGATTATGACTACATAACGGCTGAGGGACGAAATGAAAGACGAAGGCAAGAAAATCGTATGCACTAATAAAAAAGCCTACTTCAATTACAATATTGAAGAAACTTATGAGGCCGGACTTGTGTTAAAAGGGACAGAGGTAAAATCATTGCGTTTGGGCAGGGTAAGCCTGGGAGATAGCTATGCTGAGGTAAAAAACAATGAAATCTTCTTAGTCAACTGTCATATTTCTCCTTATCCCTTTGCCACACATGAACAACATGATCCCCTGCGGCCCAAAAAGCTACTTCTCCACAAAAGGGAAATCAAACGCCTTATAGGTAAGCTAAAAGAAAGGGGGCTTACTCTCATTCCCCTTCGCATCTACTTTGTCCAAGGGAAGGCCAAGGTAGAGTTAGGACTTGGCCGGGGAAAGAAAAAGATTGACAAAAGAGAACAAATCAAAAAGAGGGATGAAGAAAGAACCATCCTGCGCCATTACAAAATTAGGTAAGTTTTTTACAGCCTGCTTGACTCTTCTTAAAAACCATTTTACCAAAACAGAAAATTTTTTAGGGAGGCCAAGATGCCCTTTATGCCAGAAGCTGAGACAATGCCAAGAGCACAGCTAAAGGAAGTTCAGCTTGAACGCCTGGTAAAAACCCTTACCCATATTGAAAAAAACAATCCTTTTTATCTTAAACATCTTAAGGGTCTTACGGCAAAGGATATTAAATCTTTAGAAGATATTCAAAAATTTCCTTTCTTAACAAAAGAAGATTTAAGAAAGGGCTATCCCTTCAAATGGGCCTGTACCCCTCAGCGTGCCTTTGCGCGTATGCACATGAGCTCTGGTACTACCGGCACACCGGTTATCAACCCCATGACCGCCGCTGATGTAAGACAATGGGGTGAAATCATGGCCCGCTGTTTGGCAGCCGCAGGTTTAACCCCTGACGATATTTTACAAATTACCCCTTCTTTTGGTCTCTTTAACGGTGGCTTCGGCTTTCATTATGGGGCCGAAAGATTAGGTGCAATGATCATTCCCATTGGTCCCGGCCGCTCAGAACTGCAGCTTAAATTTATCAAAGAACTTGGCACAACGGCCATTGCGGGCATTGCTTCCTATCCCTTACGCCTCATAGAAGTGGCTAAAAAAATTGGTTTTGACTTCCATCAAACCAAGCTCCGTGTAGGCATCTTTGGCGCCGAGGTCTGGAGCGATGAAATGCGGCAAAAGATTGAGAGAGAAATGGGTATCACTACCTTTGACATTATTGGCATGACCGAAACTGGAGGCGTAGGCCTTGGCATTGACTGTGAGTATAAAAACGGCATCCATGTATGGGAGGATCATTACTTAATAGAAATCATTGATCCCAAAACTGGAGAACTCCTTCCAGACGGGCAGGAAGGAGAAATGGTCATTACCACTCTAACGCGGGAAGGCCTTCCCCTCATCCGCTACCGCACCGGAGATATTACGGCCATTCTCTCCCGTGAAACCTGCAAATGTGGCCGCACCATGCTGCGGATCAAACGGATTAAGGGACGCACCGATGACATGATCGTTATTAAGGGCGTCAACTTCTATCCCAAGCAAATTGAAAGCCTGATTATGGGGCTTGAAGGGGCCTATGGCCAATACCAGATTGTGCTCAAAAAGATAGAAGGTAAGGATTACATGCTTCTTCAAGTAGAATATGAGGGAGAAAGGCCAGAGGAGTTTAAAGAAAGACTACATAAAAAAATCTATGACTTTTTAGGCTTCAATGTGGATATTGAAATCCTTCCTGTCGGCAGTCTACCTCGGCAGCCAGGTAAGGCCGTGCGGGTAATAGACGAAAGGAGCAAATAAAGGAAAAGAGATGATCCGCATAAAGTTTTTCCCCCAAGGGAAGGAAATGACTATAGAAAAAACCCTGACTGTAAAACAGCTTTTAAAAAAACTTAATCTTGTCCCCCAAACGGCCTTAGTGATAAGGGAAGGCAAAATTTTGACTTCTGATAAGGTCTTAAAAGATGGGGATGAAGTAGAAATACGGGTTGTTGGCTCAAGAGGGTAAGATGAAGTGCAGGCGCTGTGGGCAGGAAGCCGAGGTAGAGCTTATAAGTCATCATACCGCCTTTTGTCGGGAGTGTTTTTTTGTCTATTTTAAGCGCCAGGTGCAAAAGGCCATTAAGGACTGGCGTATGTTTCGCAAACAGGAACGGATCTTAGTAGCCGTCTCTGGTGGTAAGGACAGTTTAAGCCTGTGGGATGTGCTTTTGGACTTGGGGTATGATGTTACAGGACTGTTTGTGGATCTAAAGATTGATGGCTTTTCAGAAAAGGCAAAGGAAAAGATAGAAGCGTTTGCCCAAACGCGTAAGGCAAAGCTGATTGTTGTAGACCTTGAGAAAGAAGGCATTCCCATCCCCAAAGTCATGAAACTCACAGGCAAGCAACCTTGTTCAGTCTGTGGTCAGGTAAAACGATACTATTTTAACCATATTGCCTACACAAAAAGGTTTCATGTATTAGCCACAGGCCATAATTTAGACGATGAAACCGGCCGCCTTTTGGCCAATCTTTTGCGCTGGCAGATGTTTTATCTGATAGATCAAGGACCTGTCTTACCCCCAGCCAATCGTTTGGTAAAAAAGGTAAAACCCCTATACCGTCTCACCGAATATGAAATAGCGGCTTATGCCTTTTTAAAGGACATTGATTACCTTGCTGAACGTTGCCCTTTTAGCAAAGGCGCAACTTTTTTGAAATATAAGCACTATATGAACCTGTTGGAATATGAATTTCCTGGCACAAAGCTTGACTTTTACCAAGGCTTTTTAAAGAAAATGAAACCGTTTTTAACACCTCTGCAAAAGGAAGAAGCACCTATTGCTCACCTTTGCCCGGAATGTGGTTATCCTACCCTTGCCCCTATCTGTGGAGTCTGCCGGCTGAAAGAAGACATAAAAAAGGCGGGCAGTTAGCCCGCCTTGTGTTGCTTAAAGCGCTGGCAAATCAACTACGGCCTCTTCACCCTTGTCCGTGTGCAACACGTGCACACTACAGGCAATTCAGGGATCAAAGGAACGAATCACCCGCACGACATTCACCGGATTTTTGGGATCAGGAACAGGTGTACCAATTAAGGCTTGTTCAATGGGGCCAGGGGTGCCGACGTCGTCTCTAGGAGAAACATTCCAGGTTGTTGGAGCAATAACTTGATAATTGGCAATCTTTTTGTTTTCTATCCTAATCCAATGTCCTACTGAACCCCGCGGTGCTTCGGTGCAAGCAAAGCCTTCAGCCCTCTCTGGCACCTCTGCTTTCTTATACACCGGTGCGCCTGGTTTTAACTCCATAATCCATTTCTTCGCCGCTTGCACTTCAAGCCAACCTTCTTCTGCTCTTGCTATCAGCCTACCTAAGACAGAAAATGCTCTTTCACCAAAGTCTCTCATTCTCACTTCACCCTTCTTCCCTAAGAACTCACTCGCATGACGACTGAGGACTGGATTGGCTACCCACATCCTTGCCAAGGGCCCAACTTCACAAGGTTTACCGTCATATCTAGGTGCCTTCGTAAAGGAATAAGCGCTAGGTTTGTTAAGATTAGGTACAGGAGTCTTACCTTCTTTTGGATTAAGTCCAGAAATGCTGTCATTATACCAGGAATATCTCACGTGTTCGGTAATCTGATCAGGATTAAACGGTCTATCTTCACCATCAATGTACACACCAGGCTTAAGTAGGTATTCAGAGTAGTTGTCATCCAGTGGGTATACACCATAGGATAAGAAGTTTTTACAACCCACACCAAATTTAAATGCTTCTGGATAGTATTTAGCGACAGCATAAACTGTAGGCAGATAAATTTCATCATAGAATTTTTCTATCTCTTTCAGCCGCCAGAGATAGCCCACAATGGCATCAGTCGTTGGCACTACAGTTGCCCCACCAACAACAAGACCATGTGCATGTGGACCCCTTACGCCAAAAATGGCCATCATTTCATGGCCAATTCTTCTCATGTCCAAGGCCTTTAAGTAACCCTTAACACCAAAGTCATTTAATTCCTTCGGTAGTTTATAAATACCCTTACCGTCATAGCGCGGAACAAAGGGTGGCACATCTGGACCTTTGACATAGTCCAAGGCCACGAGGTGATAAAAGTGCAAAATGTGATCCCAAATATGGTCACCAACCAGAATAAGATTTCTTACAATCCGGCCGTTTGTCGTCGGTTTAACGCCAAAGGCATTATCAAGGCACAAAACAGAAGCTGTCCCATGGGATGTAGGACAAACACCACAAATTCTCTGGGTAATTTGAGAGGCATCTCTTGGATCACGCCCTTTAAGAATTATCTCAAAGCCTCTAAAAAGGCCTGTGGCACAGCGAGCATCTACCACTTTACCCCCGCTTACCTCTACTTCCACCTTCAGGTGGCCTTCAATCCGGTTTACCGGATCAATAACAATCTTTACCGGTTTTTTCAATGCTTGCCGACGGCCAGCCATGTTTAAACCTCCTTGGTTTTATTTACTCATTACTGTAAAATGGGGCTTCTGTATCCCAGAAGTTAGGTTCTACACAAGCAATACAGGTCGCCCCTCTGACACACCAGTTTACACCGCCATTCCAACCCCTCTTCCAGGCATCACAACTGGCATCAGGTCCCTTACACCCTAGTTGATAACGACAGCCCTCCTTGTCATTGAAGTCCTTACAATAGACATCATCATCAAAGAAGCCTCTATAAGGACAATGTTCATGCACAACCTTTCCATAAAACAGCGTCGGACGTCCATAGCCATCCAACTCAGGCATACCATAGAGTAACACATGGGCAATAGTGCCTATCATCCAGTCTGGATGCGCTGGGCAACCAGGAATGTTGATGACCGGTGTCTTAATACCATGCTTCTTTAAGAAATCCTGTGCTCCCATGGCTTGGGTTGGATTAGGCTTGGCTGCCTGTACGCCTCCATAGGCCGCACAGGTGCCCATCGCCAATACCGCTGCCGCCTTTGGCGCTGTCTCTAAAATCGCATCTGCAATGGTAACTTCCTTACCGTCTTTCTCTCCGATCACGCAGAACCTACCGTTTGCCCCTACAGGGATGGCCCCTTCTAAGGCAAGAACAAACTTTTCTCCCTTCACTGTCTCATCAATCACACCCAGGGCCATTTCACCTGACGCTGCCATAATAGTTGGATGAAATCTAAGATCAATAATCTTTAGCAACACCTCTGCAACTTTAGGATGTGTCGTATTGAGAAGAGATACTGAACAACCTGTACACCCAGCGCCTTGCAACCACAGTACCGGTGGCCGTGTGGCAGCCTTCTTTTCTAACGCCTCTGCCAGTTCAGGAATAAACATCTGCGAGAGACTAAGTCCGGCCGCCGTCCCTCCACAAAGTTTGAGAAAATCACGTCTTGATAAACTCATAACCCCCTCCCTTCTTGGGATTTTTGCCCTCTCCTAAAAGAGGGTATTAAATTTTAATCTTTTCCTAGTCTCAACAACTTCGCATAACACATCTTTATAGAAAAGTCAAATATATCTTCAACCCAAAATCCGCTATTGATTTACAGTATTCCGCAAACATTGATGAATTTCCCTTCCAACCTCAAATAAAAAAGTCAGCGCCGAAGTCAAGGCTGGCTGTTAAGCCAGCCGCAGGACTTGGCCTTGACCGCTAAGCGAGCAAAGGCGCTATAATTATGATTGGGTTTGAGGAAAAGATAAATGTTTCCTCACCTTTTGGGTGAAAGATGTTTTTTAAAAATTGTTTTTATTATGGCATACTTCTGGGGTTTCTTAGAGGGCAATTACGGATTTTGGGTAATAATTCTTTAAAAGCTGTTTTTTTAGAAGGTCTTTAAGTAACTCCCCCTTTACTTTTTGTTGAAAGTATTTATATTTTTTATACTCACCGCAGGGGGAAGGTATGATTGAGGTCAAAGGGGTATGTAAAGCCTTTGGTGAAAGGCAGGTATTAAAAAACATTTCCTTTTTTGTGGAAAAGGGGCAAATCTTGGGTTTTCTCGGTCCAAATGGGGCCGGTAAGACAACAACCATGCGCATCCTGATCGGATTTTTCCCACCTGATGCCGGTCAGGTAAAGATTGCAGGCTATGATATCACTAAGGAATTTATACCTGTCAAAAAGAAAATAGGTTATCTTCCTGAACATAACCCCCTTTATCCAGAAATGACCGTAGAGGGTTATCTGCGTTTTGCTGCCCGTATTAAGGGTGTAAGCGCAAAGGAAGAGACAAAAAGGGTAAATACCGTCATTGCTGAATGCGGTCTTGAAGGAGTGAGAAAACGGCTCATCAAACCCCTTTCTAAGGGATATAAACAAAGGGTAGGCTTGGCCCAAGCCCTTGTTAATGATCCTGAAATCTTGATCTTAGATGAACCTACCATTGGTCTTGATCCCAAGCAAATCTATGAGATTAGGCAACTGATTAAGAGCCTGGCCTCGCAAAAGACGGTTATTTTAAGTACCCATATTCTGCCTGAGGTAAGCATGGTATGCACTAAGGTAGTGATTATTAACCAAGGACAGGTGGTAGCTGAGGATACGCCGGAAAACCTCACGGCCCAAAGGGGGCAGGTAGAAATCCTCTTAAAGGCACCCACTGCGAAGGTAAAGACCGCCTTAAGCAGGCTGCCATGGATCAAAGAGGTTAACACAAAACAGGAAGATGGGTTTTGCCGCGCCTTTGTTAAGTTTGATCCATCTAGAGAGATAAGACCTTTATTGG
Source organism: Candidatus Desulfofervidaceae bacterium (assembly GCA_027064585.1). GTDB lineage: Bacteria > Desulfobacterota > Desulfofervidia > Desulfofervidales > Desulfofervidaceae > JAGHCL01. Next base: position 70,737 of record JAMOPI010000024.1, read on the forward strand.
CCCAAGAAGTTGTTAAGCAGGGTTGGGAACTCTATGAACTCACATCTAAACGGGCAAGCTTGGAGGAGGTCTTTGTCCAACTTATTACCAAGGAGGCAAGTTAGATGCGTAATATCTGGATATTGCTTAAAAAGGAATGGTATAGCTATTTTGCCTCACCTATCATTTACACCGTGCTCTCTATCTTTTTGTTCTTAAGTGGCTACTTTTTTTACAGCAACGTGGCCTATTTTAGTTTGATGAGCCTACAGGCCAGTCAGTGGCCAGGTGCTGAGTTTAATCTAGCCACCTGGGTAATAGAACCCCTTATGAGTGATATGAGTATCATTTTACTCATCCTCCTACCCTTATTAACCATGCGTCTCTTTGCCGAAGAGAAAAGACAGGGAAATCTGGAGCTTCTGTGTAGCTATCCAGTAAGAAATATAGAACTTGTTTTGGGTAAGTTTTTAGGGTGCGTAAGTATCTATGCCTTAATGTTATTTTTTACGCTGCTTTATCCCTTCCTTTTATGGTGGGTAGGCCGCACAGATCTTGGGCCGTTTTTTAGCGGTTATCTTGGACTATTACTTTTAGGCAGCGCCTTTATTGCCTTTGGCATTTTTATCTCTAGCCTTACCGAAAATCAGATTGTGGCTGCCGCCTTGACCTTCGGCCTGCTTCTTTTCTTCTGGATCATCAACTGGACTGCCTATATTACTGAACCACCACTTTCTAAAGTATTTGAAAATATCTCCCTTATCAGTCACTTCCGCCATTTTACCCAAGGCGTCATTGACACGGCGGACATCATATTCTATTTGACCCTTATTATCTTTGGTCTTTTTCTTGCTCTACGTTCTTTAGAAACACAACGTTTACGGGGTTAGTCATGAAAAAAATAAGTTTTTCCGTGCAGTTACTGTTATATACGGTTGTTTTTCTTGCCATTCTGGTCTTTGTCAATTTGTTTGCCCAGCAGTATCATAAACGGTTTGATCTTACGGCCTCCAAACGTTATACCCTTTCACCGCAAAGCATTAAGGTGCTTAAAAACTTAAAACAAGAGGTAAAAGTCATCGGTTTCTTTGCCTCTGGGACAGAGAGAAACCGTGCTAAGGACTTTTTAGAACAATATGCCTATTACAGCAAAAAGTTTAAATATACCTTCATTGACCCGGACAGACATCCACTTGAGGCGAAAAAATACAATGTTACCCGTTATAATACCCTTGTAGTTATGTGCGGAAAGAAATGGGAACAGGTTTATGAACTTTCTGAAGAAAAACTTACCAATGCCATTATCCGGGTAACCCGAAAGGAGACAAAGACCATTTATTTCTTAAGTGGTCACGGTGAACACGACATTAATGATACAGGCAAAAATGGATACAGTGAGTTTAAAACTGCCCTTACTGACAAGGGCTTTAAGGTTAAATCCCTCCTTTTGGTAAAAGGGCCTAATGTACCCAAGGATGCAGCTTTAATCGTTATTGCTGGTCCGCAAAAGGGCCTTTTTAAAAGAGAAGTTAAGTGTTTAAAAAATTATTTAAAAAAAGGTGGGCATCTGCTTTTTTTGCTCGATCCTGAGACTGGAGAGGCATTAAAAGGCTTGCTGCATGCAGAAGGTATTATCCTTCAGGATGACATTATCGTGGATAAGATGAGCCGCCTTTTTGGAGGAGATTACCTTATTCCGGTAATTGTGCGTTATGCCCCAGACCATCCCATCACCAAGGACTTTAAACTAGCCTGTTTCTTTCCCTTAGCCCGTTCGGTAAAGGTAGCTGCAAAATTACCTAAAGACATAAAGGCAAAAATTATTGCCTGGACAAGTGAAAATGCTTGGGGAGAAACAGACATAACGCATTTAAAAATGGCCAACCAAGCTGTTTTTGACAAAAAAGATGATGTTCCCGGGCCTGTGCCGGTAGCTGCGGCCGCTTGGTCAGAGCAAAAAACAGGGTTTAAGATAGTCGTCGTGGGAGATAGTGATTTTATCAATAATACCTATCTTAATCTCTCTGGCAATAAGGATTTGGCCTTAAACATCATTAGCTGGCTTACGGCCGAAAAAGACCTTATCAGCATTCCTTCTAAAAAGACGGCCACCAAGCCCCTTGTCCTTTCGCATACGCAGGCCATGGTTATGTTCTGGGTACCAGTTGTTGTTATACCTCTAACCATTTTAATCCTTGGTCTTATCCTTTACATAAGGAGGCGTAGACTATGACCTGGCGCAAGCTGGCCCTATATCTGTTTTTCCTCTTTATCATAATCCTGTTTTACTATCACCAAAGGGCTAGATTGACTAAGATTATGGCCCAAAAGGAAGCAGCAAAAAAAGTCTTTAGTGTTAAAAAAGAAGATATCCGTTTGATAAACCTCAAAAACGAATATGGTCAATTTTTTCTGATACTAAAAGGAGGCAAATGGTATCTAAAAAGACCGGTTTCTGATTGGGCCGACCAAACGGCTGTAAATAGTCTCCTAGAAGCCATTGTTAACGCCAAGGCAGACAAAAAGATTACCCCCCTTCCGCAAGACCTTACTCCCTTTGGCGTGAGAAAACCAAGGATAGAAGTAACCTTTAAGACAGAAAAAGCGTCTTATTCTTTAAAACTTGGAAACAACACTCCCAACGAAATGCATGTCTATGCCTTAACGAATGATCAAAAGGCCATTTATCTGTTAAATACAAGCATTATCTGGTCACTAAATAAAAACCTTAAGGATTTAAGGGACAAGCGCCTCCTGGCCTTTGATCCGGCACGGGTGGTAAAGGTGGTGATTAAACAGGGGAAGAAAACAATAGAACTAGTTAAAGAAAAAAATAAGTGGCAGGTAAAAAAACCTTTTGTTGCCAAGGGAGACAGGGACGAAATAGAAGATTTGCTTTTTACCTTACAGACAGAAAGGATAACGGTCTTTAAAGAAGGAAAAATCAAGCCTCACCTAAAGGTAAACATCTGGCAAACAAATGATAAGTCTCCCCGTTGGCTTAAACTAGAATTAAAGAAAGACAAACTTTGGGGCAAAAGCAGCTATCACCCTGGAAGTTTTGTCTTGCCAAAGGATCTGTGGCAGCGTCTTACCCGCCCGGCTGCCTATTATAAAGACAGACACTTCATTCACTTTAACAAGAATGCGGTGGCCAAGATAGAAATTCGGTATAAAAATAAGCAGCTTGTGGCCAAGCGCCAAGGCAAAACATGGATAATAAACCCCAAAGGAACAGCAGAGGTATATGAACTAGGCTTTTTGCTAGACGATCTAAACGATTTAAAATATCTACCGGAGAAAAAGACATCCCCACCCTTCACATCAGCGCTGGCAGAGGTTAAACTATGGGATAAACATAATCAGTTAATATTAAATCTACTTTATTTTAAAGAAAAAGGAGAAACTTGGGTTAAAAAGGGCAAAAAATGTTATCCGGTTAAAGAAACGGTTTGGGACAGTTTCCCAGAAAAATTAAAAGAGGAGGAAGGCCATGGCCAGAGTCACCGTTGAGGATTGCCTTAAACAGGTAGACAATCGTTTCGCCCTTGTCCATATGGCCGTTAAGAGAGTATTGCAATTGCGTGAAGGGGCGAAACCGCTTGTAGATTGCAAAAATAAAGAGATTGTTACGGCCCTAAGGGAAATTGCTGCTGGGAAGATAAAACCTAAGTATCCAGAACCTGAGGGGCAAAATGAGTAAAAAATTACAGCTGCTGTCTTGTTTAAAAAAAAGGCACCTTCTTAACGCCCAGCTATTTGATCAGGACGAGTGTGTCCGGTATGGGAAATTATACGAGGCGTCAGGTTACATAAGCGATGCCATTGACTTTTATGCCAAGGCCAAGGCTTGGGATGAACTGAAGGCCCTTTTGCCTAGAGTGATAGAAGAAGGAGATGTCTTCCTCTTTGAAAAGATTTACCATTCTTTAAAAGAGACGCCTTCAGAAGAGGAGTGGAAAAAAATTGGTGATGTGGCTCTTAAGCTAGATAAATGGGTCTTTGCTTATAAGGCCTATCTTAAGGCTGGAGTTACGGAAAAGGTAGAAGAAGTGGAAAAACTGCTTAAAGAAAAAGGCCTTTTTGTCTTACCTCAGACCTCACTACCTGGTACAGGTCAGGAGCCAGTAAAGAAAATACTGGTAAAAAAGAAGAGAAAGAAGAGAAGGAAAAAATGAAGAAGGACTATTACGAAATCTTAGGTGTGCCACGGGACGCAACACAAGAAGAGATAAAGCGTGCCTATCGGCGTCTGGCCTTAAAATATCATCCTGACCGCAACCCTGGGGACAAAGAGGCCGAAGAGAAGTTTAAAGAAATTGCTGAGGCCTATGATGTTTTGCGGGATCCAGAAAAAAGGGCCATATATGACCGCTATGGCCATGCCGGTCTTAAGGGTGAAGGCGTTTCTCCTACCCACTTTCGTGATTTTGACGATATTTTTTCTACCTTTAGTGAGATCTTTGATGAGTTCTTTGGTTTTCGTCCGGGCAGACGAAGACCTGTGCCTGAGGCCGGGGCAGATTTAAGATATGATCTAGAAATCTCCTTTGAAGAGGCCATAAAAGGGGTAGAAAAGGAAATTACGATTCCCAAACGCACTACCTGTCCCTTTTGTGATGGCTCTGGTATTCAACCTGGCTATCAACCTCAACCTTGCCCCCTTTGCCGTGGAAGAGGACAGGTTTACCAAACGCACGGATTTTTAAAGATTGGCACTACTTGCCCCAAGTGCGGGGGTGAAGGTTATATCGTCACTAATCCCTGTAAACACTGCAAGGGCAGAGGCTGGGTAAAAGAACACAAACGAATTAAGATCAACATCCCACCTGGTGTAGATACAGGTGTGCGTCTGCGGGTACAGGGCGAGGGAGAACCTGGCAAACATGGTGGCCCACCTGGTGATCTTTATATCGTCCTTCATGTAAAGCCCCATCCTTTCTTTTATCGGGATGGCAATAACATCATCTGTGAAATTCCCATCTCCTTTGTCCAGGCTACTTTGGGCGATGAGATAACGGTGCCTACCCTAAACGGTTTGGAAAGGCTAAAAATTCCCCCTGGCACTCAACCAGGGGCTACCTTTCGTTTAAAAAATAAAGGTGTGCCTTATTTAGACCGCAAGGGAAGAGGAGACCAAATCGTGCGCATTTTAGTAAAAGTACCTAGAGAACTTACTCCCCGTCAGGTTGAGTTATTAGAAGAATTTGAGCGCATTGAGCAGGAAAAGACAGATACCCCTTACCGAAGCTTTTGGGAAAAAGTAAAGGACTACTTTAAAAAATGGCAGCATACCAGTAAAGGTGAGAAGTAATTTATAATTTTCTTGTTACTTTCACCTTCTTTTCTTTGACATCTACTATTTTGATAAACCCTTGTCTTGTATCAGTTAGATGAAGAAGATTAAAAGAAGGATAAGAAAAGCCCTTTAAGCGGTGAGAAGTAGCTGTACCTGCAGTGATAAAATAGGTATTTTCTAAACGCCAAATCCAAGGAAAATGTTTATGTCCTGAAAGGACATAATTTACACCCGCTTCTATGCACAGTCTAAGCACATCACCAGCATCCACAGGAATATTCCTTTCTCTTCCTGTACTAGGAATGGGAATAAGGTGGTGATGTAAAAGGAGGATTTTTTGCTTATGGTTGGAAAGTTTCTCCTTTATTAAGGGATAATTTTCTCGCCCTATATGCCCATCGTCTATATCTGGTTCAGTAGAATCTACACCCAGAAAAACGACATGTTCATCTTCGTAAAAAGGATATCTTGTCCCAAAAAATTCTTCAAATATTCTATAACCCTCATTGCGGGCATCATGATTGCCAGGAACAATTATTTTAGTCTTCACTTTTATTCTATCAAGGTATTGCTTGGCAATTTCATACTCATAGATATAACCATCATCCGTAATATCGCCTGTGACTACAAGCACATCTGGTTTGGCCTCATGTAAAAGCTCTATTAAATTCTCACCCCACTCCTTAACAAAATTATACCCGCTTACATGTAAATCAGAAATGTGGGCAATTTTCATCTTTTTCTCCTTTCTCTGGACTGATTTTAATGGCTAATGTGCGTGCAAGGGCTAAGCTAATGAAAATGGCAGCAAAACCTAAAAAAGAACCCTTATAAATTTTGCCTTCAAACAATTGCAAGAAAAGTTCTCTAAGAACAAATATAATTCCTGAATCTATGAGAGAATGCAATCTAAAACGATTGATTTCATAATATTCTATAAATCCTTTAAAGAGTTCAATGACTACTAATAAAGAAAGAATGCTTGTAATCATCGTGTTTAAAAAGGCATTTAGATCCATGCCGTTAAAAATTTGGTACATCTGAAGTATAACCCGCCCAAGGCCAATAAAAAGGGTAACAATAATAATAAAAACCAAAATATCTACGACAACCTTAACCGCCAACCGAAATAAGGGGAGACTGTCATAATTGATAATTCTTTGAAGTGCTAGTTTTACCCGCATTTTTTAAAAAATTACTCCATAACCATTAAAAAAGAATGAAGAACATGCAAAAAAATCGTTAATTTTTAATTGATTTTAAAAGTTTGAAACGTCTTGGAGCGATGAGAAAGTAGCATTAACCAGCTTTTACCTTATTTCCACCTTCTTTTTTAGCATCCATTAGAAATGATCCTACTCTTAATAGAAGAGTTGAGGGAACATCTTCTGGACGATAAGCAGTAACACCAATACTAACAGTAACCCTCTTGTCAATGCCTTCTTTATGAGGGAAATTCGCTTCATAAGTAGTTTGTCTGATCCTTTCACATGTTTTATAAGCATCTTCTAGCGTAGTATCTATGAGAATACCTCCAAACCATGCCATTTTATACCGAAAAAACATATCCGAATGGCGAAGTAGCTTTTTCCAATAAGATGCTAGTGTTTGCAAGAGTGTATCGCCAAAACTGTGTCCATAAACATTATTGTATTGAGTAAAGCGATCAATATCTAACATAAAAATACAGAATTTCATTTTCCAAATTTCTGCCTGAGAGCATTTAATAATTAGCTCTCTTTCTAGAGCCAAATAATTAGGTAAGCCTGTAAGGGGATCAGAAAGTGCAGCTTTTTTAAATTTATTTTGTTCTGTTAAGTATGTAGCCCATTTATTCATTTTTATTTCTAACACATTGAAGTCTACAGGCTTTTCTAGAATATCAAGATAATGCAAGGAAATGGTTTTCCATTTTTCTTTCTCTTGCTTCTCCTTATCAAGAAGAAGGATGATTGGAATTTCTTTTAACACAAGATGTTGCTTAAGACTTTTAATAATAGTGTAACCATCACAGCCTGTAGAGTCATCTTGAAATGCGGGATCAATTAACAACAAATCTGGCATTTTCTCAAGACATCTTTCAAAAAATTGTTCTTTAGAAAAACACCACTTGAGGTCAAATCCGTGCGTTTCCAGAACTCGAAAAAGGAGTTCTACTGTAGGTAAATCTTTTTCAACCACAATCGCTTGCCAATGGCGTTGAAATTCCATTTTTCCCTCCATCAAAGTTTCTCTAATTTTAAACGCAAAATAAATAATAAAGCAATAGATTCTAGCTAGCATTTTTATAGGTTATAGGACAAGAAGATTAAGGAAGGTTTATCTTTTCTATTTCTGTTTCCTTTTGCTCAATTGATTTCTAGCCTTTCTCATGTTATAAATCTGTTTATGATGGAGAAGAAAGTATTAACCCATTTAGACAAAGACGGTTATGTGCGTATGGTAGATGTGAGTGCCAAGGCCGAAACGGCACGAGAGGCCGTGGCCAGGGGACGTATTTACATGAAGCCAGAAACCTTAAGCCTCATTACCAGTGGTCAAGTCAAAAAAGGAGATGTCTTTACCACGGCTAAGATTGCCGGCATCCTGGCGGCTAAAAAGACCGCTGATCTTATCCCCATGTGTCATCCTTTAAACATCACGCATGTGGAGATAAAATTTACGCCTTTACCGCAGGAAAGTACCGTAGAGATAGAAAGCGAAGTAAAGATCGTTGGACGCACGGGCGTAGAGATGGAAGCCCTAACGGCCGTCGCTGTTGCTGCTTTAACTATCTATGACATGTGTAAGGCCGTAGATAGGAGTATGCGCATAGGAGATATCTACCTGGTCAAAAAGGCAGGGGGGAAAAGCGGGCTATATCTGGCGGAGGAAAGGAATGAAGATTTTAAAACTAGATAAGACCGAAGATTTATCTTTTTTCAGACAAAACTGGCAAAAACGCAGTGTTATTCCTTTAGATGTGGTAAATAAAGTCTTAACTATCATTGAGGCCGTAAGAAAAAAAGGGGATGAGGCCCTTATTGAATATACTCACCAATTTGATGGACTTGACCTAAAAAAGACAGGTATGGAAATTGATACGGCAGAGATAGATAAGGCGTATAATGAACATAAAGATTTAAGACAGATTCTTAAAATAGCGGCCAAACGTATAGAAAGGTATCACCAAGAGGCCCTACCGAAGCACTGGTTTTATACCGACGAATATGGCAACCTTTTGGGTCAACGCCTTACCCCGGTAGACAGGGTAGGAGTTTATTGTCCTGGCGGAAAGGCTGCCTATCCTTCTTCAGTGCTTATGAATGTCATCCCTGCCCGGGTGGCCGGAGTAAGAGAAATTATCATGTGTGTACCTACTCCCAGGGGAGAAATTTCACCGGCCGTATTGGTAGCGGCTAAGATTGCGGGTGTAAAAAGGATTTTTCGTCTGGGAGGAGCGCAGGCCATTGCCGCCATGGCCTATGGTACAGAAAACGTGCCTAAGGTAGACTTTATCTGTGGACCAGGCAACATCTATGTAGCGGCAGCTAAAAAGCTGGTCTTTGGAGAGGTAGGCATTGATATGGTGGCTGGCCCTAGCGAGATTGCTGTAGTGGCTGATGGAAGCGTACCAGCCAAATGGTGCGCGGCTGATTTACTTTCGCAGGCCGAACATGACGAAATGGCCAGCCCGATTCTGATCACTACCTCCGAAGCTTACGCCCAAGAGGTAGAAAGAGAGCTTGAGAAACAACTTTCTGTGCTTTCTAGGCAAAAGATTGCTGGCGTTTCTTTAGAAAAACAGGGCCATATCTTTGTTGTGCCTGATCTAAAAATAGCGGCTGCTGTCGTAAACATTATTGCTCCAGAACACTTAGAACTGCTCGTGGAAAATCCCTTTTCCCTTCTCACGGAAATCAGGCATGCCGGGGCCATTTTTTTGGGAAGATATGCCGCTGAACCCATTGGGGACTATATTGCTGGGCCTAATCATACCCTACCTACATCAGGCACGGCACGGTTTTCTTCGGTATTATCCACCGAAACCTTCTTAAAACGGACAAGCATCCTTTTTATTACGCAAAATGGCCTTCAGGCCTTAGGTCCTAAGGCCATCCAGTTGGCTCAAATAGAAGGGCTTACAGCCCATGCGGCGAGTGTGGCAAAAAGGCTGGAAACACTAAAAAATAAAAGAGGGTAGTGAGGATGAAAAAGATTGAGGCCATTATTAAACCCTTTAAGTTGGATGAAGTGAAGGAAGCCCTAACAGATATAGGCATTCATGGCATGACGGTAACAGAGGTAAGGGGCTTTGGCCGTCAGAAGGGACATACAGAGGTTTACCGGGGGGCAGAGTATGTAGTAGATTTTCTGCCTAAGGTAAAGATAGAAGTTGTGGTTGCAGACGAGATGGTAGGTAAAGTCATTGATACCATCCAAAAGGCGGCTCATACGGGTAAGATTGGCGATGGGAAAATCTTTGTCTTGCCTGTAGAAGAGGCCGTCCGGATTAGGACAGATGAAAGAGGAGAAGATGCCCTTTAAATATCTATAATTTACGCACCTATCCCTCTTTCCCCAACCGTTTTCCGATAAGGTTTGGGTGGCCTTTAATAAACTCTGCAACCGGTAGGCGTTTTTTACCTTCCAGTTGAAGTTCTTTTACCAATAAAATACCGCTACTTGTAGCAACTTGAAGACCTTCTTTTTTTGCGTCTAAGATTGTCCCTGGTTGACTGTTTTTAGCCGTAAAGGGGATAACCTTTGGCCGAAAAAGTTTTAAAAGCCTACCTTCTAAATAGGTATAGGCCCCTGGTTTGGGATCCAAGCCCCGGATTAAATTGGCAATTTCTTGGGCACTCTTTTGCCAGTCAATCAAACAGTCTTCCTTTTTTATTTTAGGAGCATAAGTAGCTAAACTTTCATCTTGAGAAACAGGATTAAGCATACCCCGCTTCATGCGATGCAGGGTCTCTAAGAGCATCTCTGCTCCAAAGATGGCCAGTTTATCATGAAGACTGCCAAAGGTATCTTCTGGTTCAATGGATATGGCGCGTTGAAAGAGAATTTCACCGCTGTCCATGCGGGGTGAAAGGCGCATAATGGTTACACCAGTTACCGTCTCTCCCCGAATTAAGGTCCAGTGAATGGGCGCAGCACCACGGTATTTAGGCAAAAGGGAAGGATGAACATTGATGCCTCCAAAAGGGGGAATCTCTAACAAGTATTTAGGCAAAATTTGCCCAAAGGCAACCACAACCAAAAGGTCAGGTGCAAGCCTTTCTACCTGCTCTAAAAATTCCTCATCCTTAACTGTTTCCGGCTGATAGACGGGCAAACCATACTTTAAGGCCAACTCTTTGACTGGGGGCGGAGCTGGTTGCCTCCCCCTTCCCTTGGGTCGGTCTGGCTGGGTAACCACCCCAATGACTTCATCTTCTTTATCTGGACTTTCCACTAATGCCCGCAGAGAAGGAATGGCAAATTCTGGACTGCCGAAGAATAAAATGCGATAGGGCTTAACCTGTGATACCACTACTTCCGTTTCCCCCTCTTCAGGACCTCGTTAAGACGTTTTAAATAACGTCGTCTAAGAAGCTCCCTCTTTACTCGTCCTAAGCGATCTAAAAAGACCATTCCGTCTAAATGGTCAATCTCGTGCTGAAAAATGCGAGCTAAAAGACCATCTGCCTCAATTTCCACCGTCTTCTCTTTTATAGGATCATATCCCTTTACCCTTACCTTTGCCCAGCGCTTCACGTTAGCCCTTATGCCAGGCACACTCAGACAACCCTCCTCTCCAATTACTTCACCTTCGGCCGAAACAATTTCTGGGTTAACTAACACAATCAATTGTTTAGCCTCTTCACCTGTGGGATCTACGACGATCACACGCAAAGACTTACCTATTTGTGGGGCAGCTAGGCCAACTCCTGGTGCGTCATACATGGTCTCAGCCATGTTGTCTATTAGTCTTCTTATCTCTGCGGTTACGCGATTAACATTTGTTGCTCGTTTTTTAAGCACCGGCTCTGGATATTTAACAATAGGCAAAATAGCCATTTTTATCTCCTGGGCTTAAATCTCTTTAAGCATGGCCTCAAGCCTTTCAGCGTCTTTAAAGTTTTCTACCTTCATCTCCACATCCGTTACCCCAGGGACAGCCTTAATGGCTAGCTTTATATCGGCCGCCACCTTATAGGCCAACGGACAAACAGGTGAGGTAGGCTGTAAGATGGCCTTTACCCGGCCCTTTTCGTCCACCTGCAAGTCTTTAATCACCCGCATCCGGACGATATCAAGTCCTGTGGCCGGGTCTACCACCTGCGTTAAGGCCTTAAATATCTTTTCCATTAATACCTGATCCATTACCCACCCTTTTTCTCAAGGCTATCCAGGCGCTTCATGATTTGTTCTAACATCTGCTGCATGGTATTAATTTGTTGTTTAAGGGCGCTGAGTTCTGAAGCACCACTGCTGGCTGTGCTTGGCATCGAATTAGCTCCCATACCCGTACCCATACCACGACCGCCACCCATACCACGACCCATGCCCATACCTAGACCCATGCCCATGCCGCGACCCATACCACGGCCCCAGCCACCACCACTGTGGGCCGGCGAGGTAGCACCACCTACTTGTTGTAAGGCGCCCTGTTTAAACTTCTCCGCTGCCTGTCTAACTGTACCACCAACAACGGTATACACAGAAATACCTGCCAGACGCAAACCCTCAAAGGCCTTTGGACCTACATTGCCCGTAATGACGGCCTCTACTCCCTTATCAGCGATAAACTGGGCCGCCTGCACACCTACGCCACTCATCTGCCCGACAAAGGGATTTTCTATTGCTTCAATCAATTCCATCGTGTCCGTATCCACAAATACAAAATAGGGGGCACGCCCAAACCGTGGTTCTACCTGTGCATCTAGTGATGGCCCTGCCGCTGTGATTACAACCTTCATTTTGAACCTCCTAGAAGAAAAAATTAACCACTTTTGTCTTTATATCACTTCCTGCGTTTTTCGCAAGAAAAGTTTCTTAAGACACAAAAAAGGAGTAGGCCCCTTAAAAGGCCTACCCCTTACGACCTATCATTGGGCCTCGCCAGCCTTCTCTAACTCCTCAATCCGCTGGCTAATGGTCTTTAGCTGCTGCTCCAGGAACTTGGCCTGATTCCTGAGGAAGGTAAGCTCATCTCCAGGACCCAACCAAGGCGCTATACCCCTATAGAGGCCAAAACGCGCCCAACCAGGCAGTCCAGTTGCCCAATACCACCAGCGCCAACCTCTGCCTCTACCCCAGCCAAAACCCCAGCGTGGCCAGGGATTGGCAAAACCAGGCACACCATAGCCGGCACAATAACCCATTCCTCTACCCGTCATCGGACCTAAACCAAGAGGTCCAGTACCATCTCCTGCTGGCATGTCTTTCACCTCCTTTCTTTAAATTTTAATTTTTTACCACCAAAACCTTCTGCCAAAACCTCTACCTCTGCCTCTACCCCAACCAAAACCACGACCAAAGCCTCTTCCAAAACCACGACCAAAACCCCTTCTTAAACCTCTACCCCAGTAATAAGGCATGGGTGAATAAGAAGCAGGTCCTCCTGCCATTGGGTTTATTCCTCCACAATAACCCATTCCTCTACCCGTCATGGGGCCCATACCTAAAGGCCCGGTTCCATCAAATCCTGGCATATTGTTCACCTCCTTAACTTTGTTTACGTTTTAAATATAAACACGATGTAAGTGGATGACAAGGTCTCCCACCTCTTTTCCCATATCCCTCGCAATGACTGGACATTTTACTTTCAGCAAAAAGACAATAGACCTTTCGGCATCACTCAAGGTTTCATAATTCCCCTGCCCTTTAGCTACGACCAAATCGGCTTCCTGGTAGAGCTTACGGAATTCCTTACTACAGCTTTCTAACACCGTGCCCGGATAATCACTGCCATTGTCAATGACAGACACCATCTCCGTCAGGCTGACGGCCTTTGCGTCTTCCATCGTAGCATCATTGATAATTGGTTTTGCCTTAACCACATAGGTAATCTTTTCTGGTCCAATCTGCTTCAACAAAAACTTATCAAACACAATCTCTCCCGCATTATCCCCTAAAAACAGAATTCTTTTTGCGCTCATCACCATCTGTTTAAAAGTTTCTAAGGCCTCTTTATCTAAAGGAGATTGCATTACGGCCTCTATTTCCCTTTCTATATCTATCCTTTCCCCTGGTCTGGCCCCAAAGTCAATCATATTTCCCGCCAATGCTAGCCTTACGGCCATTTCAAAGGGATCATCCGCCTTCTTTATTCTTTCTTCCCATATCGGATAGAGCCTAAGTGCTGTGTCATTGGATTCTTTCTTTAACGGGGCATAGGGATCAGGATTACCTGTAACTTCCTGCACCAGCCGATGGACTGTCCGCCCAATATGTGGGGGTGAGGTATCCCAAGATTCTTTGGCTAGCCTCTCTAACACCACCCGCATTGTTTTTTGCTGTAATTTTGTTTCCTGTGTAGCTAACCTCGTAGCTTCTAAGGCCTGTTTTAAAAAACATGGTATGCAGTCAAGAAAGACCTTCACTCTACCCCTCCTTAAATAAGTTTAAGCAATTGATATGCCATTTTATATTATGCCATATAAACAGAAAACGATTAAAAAAGACAGGCAAATTGCCCCTTGAGAATTGTATTTTGCAATTGCAAAACACAATTAATAACCATACATATAAAGAAGACCGCCAACACATAGGCCAAAGGCGAGGTTAAAAAGCTTTACCAAAACACTATCCTTAAGGCTGGCAGAAAAGAGGGGAAGCATGCCATGCCCATCTTGAACGATAGAAGAGGTAAGGAGCACAGAAAATGGTATCAGACCCTGGGCATAAAGAAAGACAAAGATAAGGTGAGGGCCTGATTCGGGGATAATGCCGATAAGGGCGGCTAAGAAAAAGACCCAGGTAAGATGTGTCTTAATAAAGGAGTTTAAATGCCAATAAGTCAGGCCAAACTTAATTAAGGCTAAGGCGCCAAATGTCCAGAGAAAGATACGCCAAAGGTGCTTTTGAATAATATGCTGCCAGAGGTGGACCTCTAAGTAGTGTTCCGAAGCAAAGACAGCAATACCCAGACTAACTAAAAGCAGACCGGTGAAGGTTACCCTTACCCAATTCCAACAGGGTGGGCCAATATGGCCGCTGACAAACAGATATAAAGTAAAACTAATAAGTAAAAGCAGTAAAAAACGGTGAAAGGAAAAAGAGGAAAAGTTGCGTTTCAAACTTTGGAAGGAAAAAATAGGTACTACTTCTTCTGGATGAAATCTTTCTACTAAACAATGTTTTGTTAAAGGAGTAATATGAAGGGCATTTAAAATTATATCTGCCAGCCAGGCAGCTAGAAGGCCAAGACCAAAGAGCAGAAGGGTAAGCCAAAGGGCCGTCTGGGGAATCTTGGCTAGCATAACAAAGGACTCATCCCCAGAGGTGGCTACCATACAACCAATAAGGGCCCCAAGGCTTAACTGACCGTGAATATAAAAACTTACAACCATGAAGGCCCCAAGACAGCCTGGCGTGGCCCCTAAAAAGGCGGCTAATAGATATTGACGCAGACGGCTGCTTTTAAGAAAGGTTGTAAGTCTTTGTTTTGAAAGAACATCTACAAAGTCCACTACCACCATGATAACAAAGACAAAGGCCGTAACGGTCAGGGATTCCCTTATAACTTCACGCCACATAATATGCTTTCCTTAAGCGAGAAAATAAAAGGCAGCCTCTAGGGTAGGGCTGCCTTTATTATAACATATCTGTCAAGGGATGAAGTTTAATAGTTATGTGTACCAATCACCACTTCTTTACCAAAGAGGTCTTCTAATTTTTGCTTAAGTTCTTCCAGATTGAGTGGGCACTTAGATACAGCCCCGGCCTTAACCATACACGTTCCTAGGTGAATGACATCAAAGTCCCGTTCATAAAGTCCCGCTAATTCCTTGCATAACAAGACTCTAGGCACGACCATGCCTGGACAGCCACCGCAGGTTGTCCAACCAGCAATTTCTACCTCTTCATCTTTATAACGGGCAAATTCACCTTCCCTTCTGTCCAAGGCCTTAAAACACTTCATACAGGCAATGCAATGCTTGTCCCGAATGTTGTTACAAGCAACTATTAAAATCCTCTTCATCGTAAACCTCCTACAAAAGTTTGCCTTAATATTATAAGCAAAAAGTTTGCCAAAAGGCAAGGGGAAAATCTTTCCCAAATCTACAACCTATAAACAGGGCCTTTTCAAAAATCAACCGCAGATTTCGAATACGAAGTGAAAGGTCTTAAGAAAGAGAAAAAATAATAAAAATTTTCTTGCGCCTAAATTTCCCAAAAAGAATAACAATATCCTTTTAAGGACGAGATAATTAGCATAAATCAGTCCTTAAGAAGATAAATCCACATTGGTATAAAATAAAGATGAAAAGAGTCTCCCTTTTGCTCTTTTAATTCATTTTTGTTAAGATAATACCCTTATCGGCATGAAACTTCTCATAAACATTTAAAATTCCTTTTAAATCTCTATTTTTAACCTTTTCTTTCCATTTAACTTCTATAGGGATTCTTTTCCTATCTTCTTCTAGAACAAAGTCCACTTCATTTTGTCTTTCTCTCCAGAAAAATTGAGTTTTTAAAACTGTAGCCAGAAGATTTTCCACTATATTTCCCAAGAATTCAGGTTCCAGAGATCTTTCCTGGAAAAAAATCAAAAGAAAAATAGAGAATATGTTTTTTTATTCGTCCCTGTGTTTAAGAGATAGTCTATCAGCTGATACATTAAGACGGTTTTTCCTACCCGTCTTAAACCGTAAATTAAAAGGTTTAAGATAAATGTCTGGAACTTTCCCTGTATCCCACCAGCGGTTAGATATAATTAAATTCAACATACAATTACATTATAATGTAATTAATTGTAAAATCAAGTAGCCTTAGGGAGGCCGTAAAATAAGAGTTGATTGTGAATATTCCTTCCTAAAAAATATGCTTGTTCCCAAAACAATGGCAGAGTCTGAGAAAACCCTTTGGTTTAACCTAATTTGTCTTGCAATGTTCCTTAATTGGGTCTTAAGAGATTTCAATACGCATACAAATTCCCATACGGACGATGGGTTACAGGTACGACCTTGCAGAAATCTCCTTGAAGGATTTCCTCTAAGTCAAGCTGCAGCTCATGACAGTAATCGCTAAGGTGGGTATGTAAGATTTGTCTGTCTTCTTCTGTTAACTCACAGGGAGAAAGCCCTTTTCCTAAGAGGTGAGGAGATACCTGACCCCGAATATAAATCACCCCGCCGTGCATCCCCGTTCCTAAGCAGATACCAGTAAGAGGTTTGTCAGCAATAGCACTAAACATACCTAAGAGAATAATGATACCACCAGCCATATATTCACCTAGAAAATCGCCAGCCTTACCTCCGATGATAATGACCGGAACCTTTTCCTTAAAGGCCTTCATGTGGATACCTACGCGGTAGCCTACATCGCCACGAATGTAGATTTTACCTCCGCGCATGGCATAGCCTACAACGTCCCCAGCAGAACCCTCTATCACGATCTTGCCCTCATCCATTGTATTGCCAACTCCATCTTGGGCATTACCATGCACGCGCACATAAGGCCCTTTCATAAACGCACCAAGGTCCTGGCCTGGCGTACCGTATATCTCCATTTTTATAGGTACATTAACTCCAGCGACGATGTAGCGCTGACCATTGACATTCTTTAAGATAAATTCCCTTTCTCCTTCCTTTATAGCCGCACGAATAATTTGATTTAAGTCTCGGTAATATATCCCCTTTGCATTTATCTCCCGCATCTCCATCTTCTTCCTCAAAGTTCAAGTAGTTGCTTCTAACTCTACCACTACTGGCTCGCCTGCCTTTGGTGCCCATACCTTATCTGGAAATGGACAGATCTCCCGGATAGCGCTTTCCTCACTCGCCATAAAGACCATCTCATCCTTAGTGGCTACAACCAAGGGTCGCAATTTAATGCGATCATTTAACCCTACAAGCCGGTTGTGAGAAGCAAACAAAATAGCAAAAGGGCCATTTAACAAGGCACTGCCATAAACCATCCTTAAGGCCGTATAAAGGCGTTTTTCATCCTCAGGCATCCAATCTATCTCATCCCATAAGGGAGGGGCAAATATAGAACAAACCGCACGCAATGGCAATTTTTGCCGACGGAGGAGTAGATCTAAAAGATACGCTACAACTTCGGTATCTGTGAGTAATGTACACACATAACCAAACATTTCTAGATAGCGCTTATTGATGCCATAGGAAGAAATCTCCCCGTTATGGACAATACTCCAGTCTAAAAGAGTAAAGGGATGAGCACCACCCCACCAACCAGGGGTGTTAGTAGGAAAGCGGTTGTGGGCAATCCAGATATAGCCCTCATACTCTTCAATTCGGTAAAAGTCGGCCATCTGGGCCGGTGTACCTACGCCTTTAAAGGTACCCATATCTTTACCACTAGAGAAGATATAGGCCCCCTCTATCGTTTTGTTGACCTCCATTACCAGCCAGACAATATAGTTATCCTCATCAAAATCAGCTCTTGCCTTCCAGGTACCTTCTAATTTTTCATAATTTACCTGCACAAAATAGCGCCATAAGTAGGGAACATCGGGTAGAGATTTAAGAGGAGTCGTCGGAATTTCCTCCTGATGTACAACCTCTACATGGTCTTTAATAAATTTTTCTGCCTCTTCCAAGGCCTTTTTGGAAGTACACATTACATGAAGGGCATATTGATCCTTATATTGAGGATAAATACCATAGGCGGCAAAGCCTGCCCCTAAACCATTGCCCCGTTCTTCCATGGAGACAATGGCCTTTCTGATAACCTCACCGCTAAAAAGTTTACCTTTTTTATGAATAAACCCGGCAATACCACATCCAGCTATATCTTTTTGCCACCACACTTTATGCCTCTCTATCTTCCTGCAGGTTTAATCCCTAAAATTTCTAATTCTACTTCGTTTAGACCTACACCCCTTAATTTCTCCCGATTACCTCTTAAACTTTCCAGGGCATTAATGCCCATTCCACCTAACATTTCTTTAATTTCGTGCCCCCAGCCCTTTATTAAATTGATTAACCTCTGGGCAGCCACATCTGGATCTAACCGCTTAGCCAATTTTGGGTCATTTGTAGCAATACCCCAAGCACACTTACCACGATAACAGCGTTGACACATGGTACAGCCCATAGCGATTAAGGCAGCGGTGCCAATGTAGACAGCATCTGCTCCCAAGGCGATGGCCTTAACCACATCGGCACTACAGCGAATGCCACCAGAAACAATAATGGAGGCCTGATTTCTAATGCCTTCATCCCGTAAGCGCTGATCCACGGCCGCTAAGGCTAGCTCTATAGGGATACCCACGTTGTCGCGAATCATGGTTGGAGCAGCCCCAGTTCCTCCTCTAAAGCCATCCAAGACGATAAAATCTGCTCCAGCCCGCACCATCCCACTAGCAATGGCAGCCGAATTATGTACCGCGGCAATTTTTACACCAACTGGTTTTTCATAGTTAGTCGCCTCTTTAAGGGCAAAGATCAATTGCCTTAGATCTTCAATAGAATAAATGTCATGGTGAGGGGCCGGAGAGAGGGCATCAGAACCTTCTGGAATCATGCGGGTAATTGAAATTTCTGCATTCACCTTTTCACCTGGTAAATGACCACCGATACCCGGCTTTGCTCCTTGTCCAATCTTAATCTCAATTGCCGCCCCGGCATTTAAATAATCTGTATGCACACCAAAACGGCCAGAGGCTACCTGGACAATCGTATTTTTACCGTATTGATAAAGGGAGCGATGAAGTCCACCTTCACCAGTGTTATAGTAAATACCCAGCTCTGTCGCTGCCCGGGCCAGGGCAATGTGGGCATTGAGGTTAATAGCTCCATAGGACATGGCGGCGAACATAATGGGATATTCCAACTGCAGCTGGGGAGAAATCTTGGTCTTCAAAGAAAAATGTCCATCCTTCTCCTCTATCTCCAGGGCATCCGGCTTGCGCCCAATAAAGGTCCTTAGCTCCATTGGCTCCCGTAAGGGGTCTATAGAAGGATTGGTTACCTGACTGGCATCAAGGAGCATCTTATCCCAATAAATGGGATACCTTTGCGGGTTGCCCATACCGGTAAGAAGGACACCACCGGTATCAGCCTGTTTATAGATGTTTTTAATATACCAAGGCGTCCAAAGCTCATTCTCCCGGAATTGAGATGGATTGCGTCTGATCACAATCGCCCTTTGGGGGCAAAAAACCTCACAGCGGTGGCAACCCACACATCTCTCATGGTGAGTAATTATTCGTTTCTTCTTCTCGTCGTATTCATAAACCTCATAAGAACATTCCCTTATACACCGCCCACAGAGATTACACTCCTTTTCATCTCTTTCAACAATAAAGTCCGGATAATATTCAGCTAACTTCTTAAAGGCCAATCCATTCCTCTCCTTATCCAAAAATTAAAAACAAGCAACGTGCATAGTATCAATAACTTCCTTAGATGTCAACATTCATCCCCCTTTTTTATCCTTTTAACCCCTTATCAGGAAAATTCATCTCCAGACAAAAGTAAGTCCTAAAAGTTGCTTGCCAAATAAGGGTGTTAAAAAATAATTTTTAACAGAGAGCTTTGCAAAATTCTAAAAATGTAATCATCATTATAGGTATATGCGTGGATAGGTAAATAGGCACATTTACCCATTAAACCTGCCCCGATTATAACATAACCATATTTGGATTTTAGGGTTGTAGATATTATAGAGTTATGAGTAACAAGCAATGGGTAAGAAAGAAAATATCATTCGCCTTGGCCATCCACGTATTTACCCATTACCCGTTTTAAAAATCTGCCTATAATCAGGGTTGGAGCTTTAGACGAGCCAAAAAGTGATTACAGTTCAGTTGGAAAAGATTTAGGCAAAAAGAACTACTTATCAAGCGGGCTTCTTACACCTAAAATATTCCTCCTCGCCACATGCGTATAAATCATAGTTGTTTGAATATGCTTATGCCCAAGCAGCTCCTGCACTGTCCTAATGTCATAACCATCTTCAAGCAAATGGGTGGCAAAACTATGGCGCAGTGAATGCACACTGGCTGGTTTTTCTATACCTGCCTCTTTAAGTGCTCGCTTAAACGCACGCTGTATGGTGGCTATATGCACATGATGCCGACGCACAGTATTTGTGCGCGGGTCAACTGAGAGAGACTTAGAAGGAAAAAGCCAAAACCAGCCCCATTCTTTTCCTGCATTTGGATACTTCCTTTCAAGGGCATTGGGCAAAAACACACCTGAAATGTTATTCTGCCTGTCCTCCTCATATACTTTTCGCACCTTTTCTATGTGTGTGATTAAATCATCCTTTAAACTCTCTGGCAAAACGGTAATTCTATCCTTATCGCCTTTTCCTGAACGCACAATGACAACACCCTGCTCAAGGTCTATGTCTTTAATCCGCAACCTGATACATTCACTCACCCTTAATCCGCAACCATAAATGAGCATGGCCATCAGTCTTTGCTCTCCTGACATCTTATCAAAAACCTGTTTAACTTCTCTTTTTGTAAGCACCACAGGCAGACGCCTCTTTTGCCTTGCCCTGATAGCATCAATATAGCCACTGATATCCTTTTTAAGCACATGCCTGAAGACAAACAAAATGGCATTCAATGCCTGATTCTGCGTAGAGGGAGAGGTCTTTTTCTCTACTGCCAAATGCGTAAGAAAGTCCTGAACATCTTCTCCTGTAAGCTCCTGTGGACTCTTTTCCTTAACAAATTCTTTAAACCTAACAAGCCATCCCAGATAAGCTTTTTCTGTCCTATAAGAACGATGCCGCAAACGAAGGGCCTTGATAGTATCTTTAAAAAGAATCTCCCACTGTGCTAAAGCTTGTTTAGAATTTGTTTTACTGTTCTTAAAAAGAAAAAAATTGTATAACTTAATGGCCAAATCTGCCTGTTTTATCTGCCAGTCTTCATGAGCTTTTGCAAGATGGCTTAAAAACTGTTCTTTTTCTTCATTAGTGACTCTTTGAGAGAAGTCTTTATTTAAAAACGCATAACAATCTGCCACCCACTTGACATAATAAGGAAGACTTCTTGCTTTAACCTGACCTGTGTTTTTGAGGTATTGTTCAAAATATTTAAGCATAATTTTAGTTTATATAGCAATGCAGTTGTCTATTATTTCTCTCCTTGTTCTTATAGTGCATTAACTGAGATGTGTCAATAAAAAATAAGGTAATAAAAATTTTCTTGACAGGAAAAACAAGTTATGGTAGAGGAGAAACATGCAAGAGAATAAAATAGAGTTAGATTGAAAAATTT
>JAMOPI010000025.1 GCA_027064585.1 Candidatus Desulfofervidaceae bacterium
TCATTTTGATGTCCCAAATTGCAAGGTTTTAAACTGATTTTTAGCATATCTTTGCATTTTTGTCAGCCTTATTTCAAGAAAAATGTGTGATAAAATGGTAGCTTAGAGCGTTTTTCAGGGATGACTAGTTTAGCCAAAATTTGCCCTTGTCAAAAGACTTTACTTAGTATATTAAAACAAAAATTTTAGGCTAGTAAGGTCTGATTTATGACGGAAAGGTATTTCATTATACTCCCGCTTCTTTTTTTATGTCTTGGTTGTGTATCTTCTTCACCACAAACAAAAATAAAAAGATTCCCCCTTGTTCTCCTTCAAAAGGAAGTTTCGCAAGAAGAGTCCAAACCAGAAAAAAAGCAGGATATTTTACCTGAAAAAGAGATAAAGGAAGAAAATGTTGTTCCAAAGATAAAGATTCAAAAAGAGCATGCATATAAAGAAAATAAAAAAAACTCTCTTCCATCATCTCCTCCTTCCCCATTACCTAAAATAGGCCCTACTCCCAATTTGCCATCCTCTACCCCTTCTTCCCGTCTCCCTTCTGTGCCTATTACGATAAACCCGCAGGTTCAGGCCTATATTAACTTTTACACCAAAAATCCAAGAGGACGCATTCATTTTCAAAAAACGCTTATGCGGGCAAGGGAATATCAACAGCTTATGGAAGGGATTTTGACCAAAGCTGGCTTACCCAAGGAGCTATTTTACCTGGCCTTTATAGAAAGTGGATTTAATAATCATGCTTATTCCCGGTCTCATGCTTGCGGTCCCTGGCAATTTATTGCTAGTACGGCCAGAAAATACGGTTTGAAAATAGACTATTGGGTAGACGAAAGAAGAGATCCCGAATTGGCCACAAAGGCAGCGGCTAAATATCTTTCTGACCTTTATGCCCAGTTTCACGATTGGTATCTCGCCGCAGCCGCCTATAACGCTGGGGACGGGCTTATCCAACAACTGGTTAAAAAATATAAAATAAAAGACTTTTGGGTCCTGGCGAAAAAGGCTCACATCAAAAGAGAAACCAAATACTATGTACCCAAGTGGTTAGCTACAATTGTCATTGCCCGTAACCCACAAAAGTATGGTTTTAAAGCCCCACAACCCCTTCCCTGGAAATATGAAAAGATAGAGACATCTGCTCTAGTAGATATTTCTTTTTTGGCAAAAAAAACAAAGATAGGCCTAGAAAAACTAAAACATTTAAACCCTGCCTTAAAAACCGTGTTTGCCCCCCCTTATGATTATTTTATCCGCGTTCCTAAGGAGAAAAAAGACATTGTCCTTACCTATTTAGAGGAACAAGAGAAGATAACGCAAGTTTTTTCCCATTTTTGCACTTACCAAGTACAGCCAGGAGATAGCTTGTGGAAAATCGCCAGAAAGTTTCATAAGGACATAAGCTTTATTGCCAAGTTAAATAACCTTTCTTTTCCTTACTTACTCCATCCAGGCCAAAAACTGATTATTCCTTACGGCGAACCCAAGCGACAAATCTATACCGAACGGGATGAAAAGACAGGCAAACTGCGGATTGTATATACAGTTAAATCTGGAGACAGCCTCTGGAAGATTGCCAGGCAGTTTAATACCTCTGTAGCAGAATTAAAACGGGTGAATAAAACCAATGGTTTGCTTCACCCTGGTGACCAATTGGTTATCCCTTTACCTTCCAAAATTATCATCTATGAAGTGAAAAAAGGAGATACCCTTTGGGACATTGCCCGCAAGTTTAACACTACTCCCAAAGAAATCATGTCTTCAAATAACCTCTCTTCTCCTATCATCCACCCTGGGGATAAGCTTAAGATAAAGAGTTCAAGTTAAAACAAACCACAACAATTAGCATTAATAATGGTGGTCCCAACGGGATTTGAACCCGTGTCTCTGGCGTGAGAGGCCAGTATCCTAGGCCGCTAGACGATGGGACCACCTTATATAAAACTGGCTGGCGGACCAGGATTCGAACCTGGGCTAGGAGATCCAGAGTCTCCCGTCCTGCCGCTAGACGATCCGCCAGCTAGTTTATTTTTAACCTATTATTCGCATAAAGTCAAGTGAACTTGAAAGAAAGTTTCACAAATTGAGTTATGAAAGACAGTGAAATCTATTCCCAAGATCCACGATTGATTTATAGTATTCCGCAAAAATTTATGAATTTCCTTCCAACCTCAAATAAAAAGTCAGCGCCGAAGCGAACGAGGCCAAGGCAGTTCGTCAGCCACCCGCAGGGCTTGGCCTTGACCGCATGAGCTAACAAAGGCGCTATAATTATAATTGGACTTGAGGGGAAAATGAATGTTTTTACCTTTTAGGTAAAAGGCGTTTTTTAAAAAAATCGCTTTATTACAGCTCACTTATGAGCTCTATTGGAGGGCAATCACGGATTGTGGGCATTCAGAAAATCTTGACATCCTTTATTTTTGTGATATAAGCAAGGCGAAAATTAGATTTAAGGAGGGAAAAAGGTTGGCAAATCATAGGTCGGCCATTAAGAAGGCAAGACAGGATGAAAAGAGGCGTATGCGTAATCGTTTTTATAGAACACGTGTAAAGAATGTCATTAAGGCCGTAAGAGTAGCGGTAGAAAATAAGTCGGTAGAAGAGGCCGAAAAGGCTTTAGCCAAGGCCATTCCAGTTATTGCCAAGGCGGCCAGTAAGGGCGTACTTCACTGGCGTAATGCTTCCCGCAAGATTTCTCGCTTGACCAAGAAGGTCAATGCCTTAAAGCAATCCCTTGCCCAAGCGGCTTAATGTTGCACTCTTAAAACTTCGTATATCCGCTCGGCCATTCGCTGGAGGATACGGCGAACGGCTTGTTTTTTGTTGTCTTCTGTCTGGCTTGGTGTTTGGCCAAAGGTAAAACTTTCTTGATCAAAAAGATAGGGATTCTCCCAGAGAATCTGGCCGTTTTTATCTGTAAGGACAACCTTTATAGCTAAGCTTATTTTCCCGCTAAGTGCATATTCTTGGTGAGTATAGGCTATACTTGTTTCTTGATAATTGAGAATCTCTCCCTGTAAAAAGGCCTCGGCCTTTTCCTTCTTAACCAACTTGGGCCCTTCACCAGTGCTAAATTCATACACCAAGGCATTTTGCAACAGGTTCTCAATTCCCCTACGGTGGGTCTTGTTAACAAAAGGATAAATATAAATAGTATTTATACCTAACCTTTTAATTCCCGTTTGCTCTTTCTGTAGTTCCTGTAGGCTAAAGCGATAGCCACAGGCAAGAATAAGGTTAAAGGCTAAGAGGAGAAAGACCAATTTTTTCATTTTACTTTACTACTATATTTACTAATTTATTTGGTACCCAAATAATCTTTTTGATTGTCTTGTCTGCGATAAGTTCTTGAATGCGTGGCTGTTCTAAGGCCATTTTCTCTACCTCTTCTTGAGATAAGCCTACGTCTATCTCCATTCTAGCCCGCACCTTGCCATTTATTTGGATAACCACGGTTATTCTTTCTTCCTTTATTGCCTCCTCATCCCACTTGGGCCAGGGCACATCTATCAACCAACCTTCATGTCCCAGGACATGCCAGAGTTCTTCGGTAATGTGGGGCACAAAGGGAGAGGCTAAAATGACAAAGCTTTCTATCGCCTCTTTGAGGACACTTAAAGAAGTGTCATCTTTATGACCACTTTGCCAGAAGTCCGAAATGGTGTTTAAAAGTTCCATTAAGGCACTAACGGCCGTATTGAAGTGGAATCTCTCTATGTCTTCGGTAACCTTTTTAATCACCTGATGCGTCTTGCGGTGTAAGGCCCTTTGGGTAGGATTAAGCTGGCCGGTTTTATAGGCCTCTTTATCCTTGATATAGGGTAGCATTTCCTTTACCAAGCGCCAGAGCCGGTTTAGAAAGCGATATGCTCCTTCTACCCCTTGCGCACTCCATTCTAGGTCTCTTTCTGGCGGGGCGGCAAATAGAATAAAAAGTCTTACTGTATCGGCTCCATATTGGTTCATTAACTTTTCTGGATCAACGATATTCTTTTTGGATTTAGACATCTTCTCCAATCGTCCAATCTCCACTTCCTTACCACAGTACACGCATACCTTTTTGCCGTTTTCTTCTTTAACCTCTTCGTCTGGCACTAAGTAGCCATGCTCTGAGCAACGGTAAGTTTCCTTACAAACCATACCTTGGGTTAAAAGACGCAAAAAAGGTTCATCTATATCCAGATAACCAAGGTCACGCAACACCTTGGTGAAAAACCGGGCATAAAGAAGGTGTAAAACCGCATGTTCTATACCGCCAATGTATTGATCTACTGGAAGCCAGTGCTTTAGCCGTTTTTTATCAAAGGGCGCCTTGTCTTCATCTGGGCAGGCATAGCGGGCAAAGTACCAAGAGGATTCAACAAAGGTGTCCATGGTATCGGTTTCACGCCTGGCCTTGCCTCCACATTTGGGACAAGTTGCTTCATAAAAGGCTGGATACTCGGCCAGCGGAGAACCACCTTTGCCTTTAACTGTTACCTCTAGAGGCAACACTACAGGTAAGTCTTCTTTAGGCACAGGCACAATGCCGCACTTAGGGCAATGAATGATGGGAATGGGTGCACCCCAATAGCGCTGGCGTGAAATACCCCAGTCTCTAAGCCGATAACTGACTGTAGGTTTACCCAGTCCCTTTTCTTCCAGATACTTAGGAATGGCCTTTTTGGCCTCTTCTGAAGGCATGCCGTTAAAGGGACCAGAGTTAACGAGAACACCTGGTTCGGTATAGGCCTCTGTCATTGTTTCTGGGTTGAGCTCTTCTCCTTTTGGCTGGATGACAACGATAATGGGCAGATTATACTTTTTGGCAAACGCGTAATCCCGCTGATCATGGGCAGGCACGGCCATCACTGCACCTGTACCGTATTCCATTAAAACAAAGTTGGCGACATAGATAGGAATCTTTCTATCCAAAAGGGGATGACGGCAATAGGCACCAGTAAAGACGCCTTCTTTTTCCGTATCTTCGGCACTCCTTTCAATGTGACTTTTTCTCTTCATCCGCTCTACAAATTCCCTTACCTGCTTTTCCTGTGGCGTCCCCTTGGAAAGCTCTAGGGCCAAAGGATGTTCAGGGGCAAGGGACATAAAGGTAACGCCATAAAGGGTATCTGGCCGGGTGGTAAAAACAGTAATATAGTCATCCCTACCTTCTATAGGGAATTTAACTTCAGCACCTACACTTTTCCCAATCCAGTTACGTTGCATGATAAGGACCTTTTCTGGCCAGTTTCCTTTTAATTTTTCAAGATCAGCCAAAAGCTCCTCGGCATAGGCTGTAATCTTAAAAAACCACTGTTCTAATTCTTTTATCTCCACTTCACTACCACAGCGCCAGCAGCGGCCGTCTTCTACCTGCTCATTGGCAAGCACGGTCTGACAGCCAGGACACCAATTAACCGGAGATTTTTTGCGATAGACAAGTCCTTTTTCATACATTTCAAGGAAAAACAGTTGTTCCCACTTGTAATAGTCTGGATCACAGGTAGCAAATTCCCTATCCCAGTCATAGCTAAAGCCAAGACGCTTTAGTTGCCGCTTCATATAGGCAATGTTGTCATAGGTCCACTTGGCTGGATGAATACCATGGGCAATGGCCGCATTTTCAGCCGGCAGGCCAAAGGCATCCCAACCCATGGGATGTAAAACATTAAACCCCTGCATGCGTTTATACCTGGCCAAGACATCGCCAATGGAATAATTGCGCACATGTCCCATGTGGATACGGCCAGAAGGATAGGGAAACATTTCAAGGACATAAAATTTGTCCTTTTGTGGCTCTTCGGTAACTTTAAACACCTTCTTCTCTTCCCATTCCTTTTGCCATTTTTCCTCTATCTCCTGTGGATTATATGTCTCTTGCATGGCTGACTCCTTTTACCAAGTTAATATTTCATCGTAGGTAATTTTTGTTTTCGCCACTCCTTCCTCTATTTTCTGTTTAATTTTTCCATAAACATCTATAAGATATTCCCTTTTAAACACTACAAAACCATTGGCATATTTTATAAAATTTTCTTGGAATATGGTTAATACTTGCCGATATTTTTCTTTGTTTTCCGCTTTTACGCGTTTACTTTCAAGTTTTTTATTGATTTCTTCTAATTCTAACACAAGATAGGGAATTTCTACAGCTAAATCAGCATGTTTTTGTTGAGTTTTCGTAAACCTCCTGTCAGATGCCTCTCGGCGATAAGAAATCTTTTTAATTTGAAGAGCAACTTTTTTCCTGAAATTTTTACAATAGCATCAATTCCCTTTTTATCCAACTCTGCGGATGAGTTTAACTTTTCTTCAAAAAGAGCATTCCAAAGGTATTGAAAATGAAATTGGGTAAGAATGGACATCCATATCCTATACAACCTTGCTTTAAAGCCTTCTTCTACAAACTGTAAAGAACAACCGTAAAAATATTTTTTAATGAATTCATATACATAAGGGCTAAGTTTTTCCCGCCAGTATATTGCAAAGATTTCATCATAATCTTTAAAATCCATCGTGTCCCAATAATAGTGATAATACAGTTCTAAAGGAAGCAAGTCTTTTGGTAAATCCTGCTCTACGGTTTTGATCCTTCTAAGTTGAGAATACTTTGCTACATTTATGTTCTTTAAAAAATTCTCGTATTTCTCCAAATCATTTTCCCAATTACGTATTATAGCCATTCTTTTTTTATTATCTCCCATTCTTTTTTACTAGGCAAAGGCAAAAGTTTTAATTGGGTTATGCTTAAATGGTAAGTCACCTCCCGAAAAATATCTTTTATATATCTTTTTACCACATTCGTACTTAGATACTCTACAACTTCTTCGTCATCTAGGTCGTAGTTTAGGGTAAGGATGCTGTTTTTCTTTAACAGATGATACACATCACCCATCCAGGGATAAAGCCTTGCATCATAGGCAGCACCCACCCTCCCATCCTCTCTAAACCCTAAACCAACCACGATATGAGGTTTGGTAAAAAAGTTTCTTAAAGTTGTTATCTTTTCTTTCGCAATCCAATAACCAGTAAGGGATTCATAAAGGATGTGGTTACATTTTAAGTTACTCCCGTTTAGAATAGGAAGATGACCAGATAATTTTTCTTTTTTTACATGTGGGTGATGTTTTATTTCTGGAGTTCTGGGAGATATTTTTATGTCATAGACATCTCCCAAACGATAACTACATAAATCATCTAGTTTTTTACTAAAAGTAGTAGAAAATAAAATAATCTCTCCCTGCCACCTATTTTCTTTTCTAATTTGAATGACTTTCCCTTCTTTGTATTCACTTAAAATGAATCTGTGAGACATGGCCTTCGTTTTTTTAAAATTTAACACTACCGTAGCCACATCTGCCTCTGGTTTAAAAACATCTGGACCTAAATATATAATCTGCGTTTTGCCGTGTCTGGCAAGAAAGCTCCTTAATTTTTTAAATTCATCAAGAAACATAAAGGTGGCAGGCACAATAAAAATCAGCTGTCCATTTTCTTTAAGTAAATTAATAGATTTTTCAATAAAGGCACCATAGAGATTATACTTTCCATACCAGGTAGTATAGATATTCCTATACTTTTGTTTAGTCGCATTGTCCACTTTGAGCGAATAATGGTCTGATAGACTTGGAATGCCATAAGGCGGATTGCCAATGATAAGGTCAAAACGCAGTTTTGTATCCCAGAGTAAATAATCGGCGTGAACTAAGTCTATATGAGAGGTAAGATATTCTATGTGCCGGATAATCTCCTTGTTTATTTCTACGCCAACCTTTTTGGCTTTTTTAAAGAGAAAAGGATTTTTTCTTTTTATTCCTATTAAAAACTGTGCGCCACCACAGGCAGGCTCTAAAATAGAAATTTCATTTTTTTTAAGTAAACCTCCTGCAATCAGCTCTACCATAAAATCTACTACCCAGTCAGGTGTGAAGAAAATACCGTAATCTTTCTTTTTTGTCTGAGCAATTGCAGGAAGTGGTTTCATATTTTTCCTAATTATTTTTTATCTTTGCCTTTCAAATATCTCCATATTTCTCTGACCCTTCATAGCCACAAACGCCACATCTGGGTGAATTCACTATGGGTAACATAAAATCAATATCATTTTCACCTTCTTCGGCGGCATGTTGTTCTGCACATTTATCGCAAAATGTTTCATAACAATAAGGACAAACCAAGTTTGCTTTTTTTCCACAAATCTTACATTCAAATTCTATAGGCAAATTTCGCATCAGTATTCTAAAACCAGGTCCTTTTCTTTGCTCAATTACCTTTAAAGTAATCTCTGTTGAATCTCCAAAATCATAAATATAGAAAAACTCATCTCCTACTTTTAAAGCATTTTTTAATTTGGTCCTCATCTCCATAGAACACTGCATATCTTTGTGAGTATAAAATTCACTTAAATGACCACAGCATTCAACCCAAATGTCCCTGATAAATTGGTCTAAATCTCTTAAGGTATAATCCACTGGCACTTCAATATGTAACCAGTAATCTCTATAAGCAAACAGACCAATATGAAACACATCTACTTTTTTCTCAATTGTTTCCTCTTTAAGGCATTTTTTAAGATGTCTTATCGCACCCCTCTTTTTTATTATTCTTCCACATAAGTAACATTTTCCTTCAGACATTGCCCCCTTATTTCCTTTCTTTTACTTCTTTATGATAAATCGCATCCAAGATACCATTAACAAAGGCAGGAGAAGTCTTTGCGCCATATAGTTTGGCCAATTCAATGGCCTCGTTGATGCTCACCTTTGGCGGCACATCGTCTACATAGAGCATTTCATACACGGCTAGCCGTAGGATATTGCGATCTATAAAAGACATGCGTTCTATACGCCAGCCAGAGGCATAACGCTCAATTAAAAGATCAATCGTTATTTGATGTTCAGTTACCCCTTTAACTAGCTCCCAGGCATATTCCAAAGAGATTTGTGGAGGACGGTAATGTTCTCCAAAATGTCTCCATATCACCTCAAGAGACTCTTGGGTAACCTCCCGTTGATACAATACCTGTAAGGCAATTTCTCTTGCCTTCCTACGTACCTGTTTTAAAGGTAAAGACGCTGGCTCTCCCTCCATCGTTAAAACTGCCTTAAGACATTGGCCATTTCTATCGCGGCCATCGCCGCCTGCCATCCTTTATTACCTGCCTTAATGTTAGCTCTTGGTAGGCTAAAAGGCTCATTCTTACTTTAACCCCAGTTGTTTTTTAATTAATTCACAAAGAGTATTTTTTATCTCCGCATGTCTTGGAATTGGAGCTTTCTTCCCATTTTTAGGATTTACATAAATATCATGTTTGGCTCCATGTCGTTTCAAGTAGCACCCCGCCTGTTCTAATTCTTTAATTAACTCCCTCCTTTTCATAATTGAATTTCAAGCTCTTTCTTAAATACCTTTTCTACAGGTAATTTTTCCTCTTCTGCCATCATAAGTTGATATACCTCTTTTATATTTTCTTCTAACTCTGCAAGAGTTTTGCCTTGACTAAATACACCTGGGACTTCTTTTAATCTACCTACATACCATCCTTCATCAATCCAGTATTCAAGCGTAAACAGCCTAGCCATAGCCGCATCTCCTTAATTTTTGTTAAAGCTGCCTTAAGACATTGGCC
Organism: Candidatus Desulfofervidaceae bacterium; assembly: GCA_027064585.1. Taxonomy (GTDB): domain Bacteria; phylum Desulfobacterota; class Desulfofervidia; order Desulfofervidales; family Desulfofervidaceae; genus JAGHCL01. The sequence continues at coordinate 9,611 of JAMOPI010000025.1, forward strand.
ATTTCTATCGCGGCCATCGCCGCCTGCCATCCTTTATTACCTGCCTTAGAACCAGCTCTCTCTATGGCCTGCTCAATTGTATCGGCCGTAATGACACCAAAACCAATAGGCACGCCTGTTTCAAGCTGTACCTGGGCAATTCCCTTTGTCGCCTCGGCGGCCACATAGTCAAAATGCGGCGTTGCTCCCCTGATGATAACGGCCAGGGCAATTAGGGCATCATAACGACCTGATTGAGCCATTTTTTTTACGGTAATTGGAAGCTCAAAGGCCCCTGGCACCCGCACTATCTCTATATTCTCATCTAAGGCCCCGTGACGTTTTAGGGCATCAAGAGCTCCCTCTAGTAATTTTTGTCCCATAAAGTCATTAAACCGACTAAGCACAATCCCAAATTTTAACCCTTGCGCCAATAATTTCCCTTCTATTACCTTTGGCATTGTCTGCTCCTTGTATATATCAATTACCTTTACTACTTGCTGTCTTCTTTTCTTCTCCAACGATACTTAACAAATGTCCCATCTTTACCTTTTTGGTAAGTAAATAACGGTAATTTTCTTTTGTGGGAGGAATTTCAATGGGCACCCTTTCTACTACTTCTAGACCATAACCTTGGAGACCAACAATCTTTTTCGGGTTATTAGTCATAAGCCGCATCTTGCGCACCCCTAAATCTCTTAAAATTTGGGCACCTATACCATAATTACGCAAATCCGGCTTAAAGCCAAGCATAATGTTTGCTTCTACCGTATCATATCCATGATCCTGTAGGGCATAGGCCTTTATTTTGTTGGCAAAACCAATACCTCTGCCTTCTTGCCGCATGTAAAGCAGAACCCCTTTACCTTCCTTTTCTATCATCTTCATGGCTGTGTGAAGCTGGGGACCACAATCACAGCGTAAAGAACCAAAGACATCACCTGTTAGACACTGAGAATGCACCCGTACTAAAATGGGTTGGTCTGGTTTTATCTCACCTTTGACCAGGGCCAAATGATGATTAGGGTCTACATCACTTTCATATACAATTGCCTTAAATTCTCCAGCAATGGCCGTGGGCAATACAGTTTCAGCCACCCGCCTGACCAAAGAATCATGCTTTATGCGATAGGAAATTAAATCAGCAATCGTAACAATTTTTAATCCATGTTTTTCGGCAAATTTTTCTAAATCAGGCAGTCTGGCCATGTTACCATCGTCTTTCATAATTTCACAAATTACGGCCGCTGGCTTAAGTCCGGCCAGTCTCGCCAGATCCACTGAACCTTCTGTATGACCTGCCCGCACTAACACCCCACCTGGCTGTGCCCTTAAAGGGAAAACATGGCCAGGCGTAACCAAGTCTTCTGGCTTAGCATCATCAGCAATGGCCGTAAGGATAGTTACCGCACGGTCATGGGCAGAAATACCGGTGGTTACTCCCCTTCTGGCTTCAATAGACACAGTAAAGGCTGTTCCCTGAGGAGGACGGGGATGAAATTCGCTCCCCTGCAGAGGTAGTTTTAGCTGTTCTACCTTTTCTGCCGTCAGGGCCAAACAAATTAAGCCCCGGCCATATTTGGCCATAAAATTAATCGCCTCTGGTGTAACCTTTTCGGCAGCAATACAAAGATCACCTTCATTTTCTCTATCTTCATCATCTACTAAAATAACCATCTTTCCTTGGCGAATGTCTTCAATGGCTTCTTCAATCGTAGCAATGGGCATTTCTCCCCTCCCTGTAAAGATTGTTTTCAATAATAATTTGGATTAATAGGAAATGCAAGGGGCATAGTAAAAGGACCTGAGGCTGTTTGAAAAATATAGTTAACCGCATAATTCTATGTAATTTGTGGAGACCTTTTTCCCTTCCAAGGCCCAATCATAATTATAGCGCCTTTGTTAGCTCATGCGGTCAAGGCCAAGCCCTGCGGGTGGCTGACGAACTGCCTTGACCTCGCTCGCTTCGGCGCTGACTTTTTATTTGAGGTTGGAAGGAAAAAGGAAATTTTCTTTTTCCCCTTCCTCCTTTCACAACTTCTTTTTGGCCAAGGCCGAGTGTGGTCAAGGGCAAGCCCGAAGGGCGCAGCCTGCGCAAGGGCGCAGGTCGGAGCGAGCGAAGCGAGCGTAGACCCTTGACCACTTAACGAGGCCTTGGCGTATAATTTTTGTAAGTAAGGAGGAAAGGAAATTCATCAATTTTTGCGGAATACTATAAATCAATCGCGGATTTTGGGTCAATGTTCAATTTTCAAACAGCCTCAAAGGACCTTGTTAATCGTTATGTGTGTGGTAAAATCTTTTTTATGGAAACCAGCGAAAAGATTGCCCTTTATGCGGTTGTTTTTAATCTAGGCCTGGTGGCCTTTAAAACACTTCTTTCCTGGTACTCAGGCAGTCTGGCCTTAACGGCCGAAGTGATTCACTCTTTAACCGATGTTATTACCTCTGCTGCCATTTTAGTAGGTATTAAATTGTCTAAACGGCGTTCTGCTTCCTTCCCTTATGGTCTTTATAAAATAGAAAATCTTGTCTCCCTGATCGTGTCTTTATTAATCGTAGGGGCTGGAATTGAGGTTGTAAAAACGGCCTTCGGCGAATCAAGGGGTCTACATGTCTCACGCTTACCTTTGACGGCAGCCGGGGTTGGGTTAGCCATGATGGGAGCTTATCTTTTCTCCTGTTATGAACACAAAAAGGGTAAGGAGCTTAACTCGCCTAGCCTTATCAGCGATGCTCAGCATCTCCGCTCAGATGTCCTTTCGGCCATAGCCATTATGGCCGGACTTATGGGAGAATATTTGGGTCTACGTTTGGACAAGGCCGTCGCCATTGTTGTAGCCATCTTCATCATCAGGGCCGGAGCACAGATTTTCATTGATAGTATAAGGGTACTTTTAGATGCCTCGGTAGACTTTGCCACCTTGGATAAGGTAAAAAACATTGTCCTTTCTCATCCCGCGGTAGAGGAAATTAAGGCTATTTGGGGACGTAATTCAGGGCGATATAAGTTTATTGAGCTTATCATTACTTTAAAGGTCAACAGTCTAAAAAAGGCTCATATCGTTTCTCATGAGATTGAACAGCGCATAAAGGCAGAAATCCCTCATGTAGATCATATCCTTATCCAGTATGAACCTAGAGAAAAAGATTTTTTAGTTTATGCGGTTCCTCTTGCCGAGGACAAACATACCCTTTCCGATCACTTTGGTGACGCCCCTTATTTTTACTTTTGTAAAGTAGGGCTAAAGGATAAGAAGATCCACACAGAAAAAATAGAAATAAATCCTTATACTTTATTGGAAAGAGGAAGAGGAATAGAAGTAAGTAAATGGCTTTTAAATAAAGGAATAGATATTGTTCTAACCCGTAAAGAGCTAACGGGGAAAGGTCCATTTTTTGTCTTGTCAGAGGCAGGAGTAGAAATTAAAACAACTCAATGTCGTAACTTAGATGAAGTAAAACAAATGATATTTCAGAAAAAAGAGGAAAATAATTAGTTAATATACATCTAAAGAACGCAGACGATGCTGGATTTAAATAAAGAGAGACAAGTTTTAATCCAAGCACACTTAAATGGGGCAAGTGGTAAGGAAATTGTGAGGCGGTATACGCAGTTAATAGATGATTTTGTCCAAGAACAATGGACAAAGATTGCTTCTGCCCAGGCCAACGAAGAAGTGGCCCTCATTGCCATTGGCGGATACGGACGCCAAGAGATGAGCTTTCACTCAGATGTAGATTTGCTCATTCTACATAAAGAAAGGCCTTCACCTGCGATTTCAGAGATCCTTGTGGACTTCGTTCAGTCTTTTTGGGATTATAAGTTGAGATTAGATCACAGTTTTCGAACGGTAAAGGAATGTCTTCAGATGGCCCAAAAACATTTTTTGACTTTTATGTCCATGCTTACACCTAGATTCTTGGTCGGTAATTATCAGCTCTATGAGGAATTCAAGCTCTCTCTCCAGCAATATACAACCTCTTCCCGTAAACAGGTTTTAGAAACGCTTTTACGTAAGTATCAGCAGAGACATAAACGATACAGTGATCACATTTATCTCCTTGAACCCCACCTTAAAGAAGGCGTAGGGGGATTGCGCGATGCTCATACCATTTTATGGGCAGGTATTATTCAGTTTGATATTGCTAATTTTGATGGTCTTTATCAAAAAGGCCTTCTTTTAAAAAAAGAAAAACGGGATTTAGAAAAGGCAATAGATTTTCTCTGGAAGGTCAGAAATCATCTGCATTATCTAAGTAATAGAGAAAACGATGAGCTCTCTTTTGGTTGTCAGGAAGAATTTGCACGTTTTTGGAACTTAAAGGATACAGGCAATCTTAAGGCCGTAGAAAGATTTATGCGTCTTTTCTTTACTCACTCCTTTCATATCAAGCATATTACTCACCTCTTTCTTGACCGCATCTTAGAAGAAGATAGATCCACCTCTATCAAGTCCTTAGCTCCAGGCATATTCTTAAGTAAGGGAAAGATAAAGATCACCACAAAAGAAGTCTTTTCAAAAGATCCATCTCTTTTGGTAAAAATATATACTTGGGCAGCCCAATATCAGGCCAAATTTGATATCTCTGTCCATACCCACCTTCATCAGATCGTTCACTCCTTTAATCCCGCCTTTTCCCAAGATCTAAAGGCAAGAGACGCCTTCTTAGATTTTTTAACCACAAACGCCAACTTACTTCCTTTATTAGAAGACATGACTTATCAGGGGCTCCTCTGTGCCCTTATCCCAGAATGGCAATATATTCTGCACCTGCCACAGCATAATATTTATCACATTTATACCGTGGATTTACATTCTTTTCATGTGTTGCAAGAGATTAAACGCCTACAAGCTGGGGAATATAAAGATAAATTTCCCACCTTTACAACTATTGCCCAACAGATAAGGAATGTAGAGGTATTACTTCTCGCTGCCCTGCTTCATGATTTAGGCAAGGGTGCCGGACATCCCCACCAGGAAACCGGGGCTAAAAAAACAAGAGAAATTCTTAGCAGGTGGCAGATTCCTGAAGAACCAGCAGAAACTATTGTATGGCTTATCAAAAATCACCTTCTTTTATCCCATACGGCCCAGAGACGAGACTTAGAGGAAGAAAAGGTAATTATTGATACAGCCGAAAAAATAGGAGATCTTAATCGTTTAGAGATGCTTTATGTCCTTTCTTTTGCCGATGCCAAGGCCACTGGACCCAGAGCCTTTTCTGACTGGAAGATGGCCCTGATTACAGAACTCTTTTTAAAGATCAAGCAGGTCATGGAAACAACCGAGTTTAGCCGCCACGGCACCTGGCAGAGCTTGGAAAGGATAAAGATAGTCCTAGCAGGGAAATTAAAGGATAAAATGTCCCCAAAGGCTTTGTACCATTTTTTAGAAATCCTTCCTCCCCGCTACCTCCTCCACACACCCGTAGAAGAAATCCTCTTTCATCGGCAACTGGCTGAAAGATTGAAATACATGCCTGTAGTGCTTCATTGGGAAAACTATCTGCCTCCTACCCATTTTAAGGTCACGGTGGCTACTTGGGATTTCTTAGGCCTTTTTGCCAAAATTGCTGGGGCCTTTGCCTTACATGACTTTGATATCCTTAACGCCCAAGTGCATACTTGGGGAAATAAGATTGCTTTAGACACCTTCTGGGTAAAGACAAAAGAGACATACGAAATAGAAGAAAAGCAAAAGGCAGTAGAAGAAACTCTATGCGCAGCGATCGAGGGTGAAATAGATTTAGAAAAATATCTCCAAAGCAAATGCCAGCCACGGCCCTTTGAACGCCAGGATTTACCTCCCGTACAGGTCAAGATCAAGATAGACAACAAAAGTTCCTATTTTCATACAATTGTTGAAGTCCATGCACCAAACAAACCATGTCTGCTTTTTAAACTGGCCCATTGCCTCTCTAAGTTAAAATTGAACATCTATCTAGCCAAAATTTCTACCAGTTTGGATCATGTAGTAGACGTCTTTTATATCCAAGAAAAGGAAGGAGGGAAAATAGAAGAACCGGCAAGGATTGCCCAGGTAAAGGAAGCCTTAAGAACCCTTTTGTTTCACGCCTGAATCTAACAACAGGTGTGTGGGTATAAACATAGCTGATATAGGTTGAAAATCTCACTCATGCATTGACATCCTTTTTTCTTCTTGCTACTAGCTTTAATATGCCTGCCAATTTGCCGCCACAGTATTTTGTTGCCGAAAAGAAATACCGTGAAGCCAAGTCGGTGCCAGAGAAGATTGCCGCCTTAGAAGAAATGCTTATGCTCATGCCCAAACACAAAGGTACGGATAAACTGCGGGCGGCCCTAAGACGCAAGCTGGCGCGGCTAAAGGACGCGCAGGAGGCGGCTAGGAAAAAGGGGAAGCAGGGAAGGAGTTTTGTGATTGAAAAAGAGGGGGCTGGACAGGTAGTGCTTGTCGGCCTGCCTAATGTGGGCAAGTCTACTTTGGTGGCCCAAACGACCAAGGCCGAGCCCGAGGTAGCTGAATATCCCTTTACTACCCGTATTCCCACACCAGGCATGCTGCCCTATGAAGACGTCCAGATTCAACTTATAGACCTGCCACCTTTAAGCCAGGAATACACCGAACCTTGGCTGATAGATATGCTTAAACGGGCCGATCTGCTCTTGATCATGCTTGACCTAACGGCCGATCCCCTTTCTCAATGGGAGGAAACTGTCCTTTTGTTAGAACGGTTTAAAATTGTTCTTAAAGAATTAAAAAAAGAAGTACCTTCTGGTTGGATGGTGAAAAAGGCAATGGTAGTGGCCAATAAGATAGATGTACCTGGAAGTGAAGAGACGCTAGAAATTTTTAAAGAGTTATGGGGAGTAGACTTGCCTTTTCAGGCCATTTCGGCCAAGAAAAAGGTAAATATAGAGGAAATGACACGCGGTATTTATTCCTTTTTAGATGTCATTCGCATTTACAGCAAGGCCCCTGGAAAAAAGCCAGACCTTGATACCCCTTTTATCATCAAAAGGGGCAGTACCGTCTTGGACTTTGCCGAAAAGGTGCATAAAGAAATTGCCGCCAAGCTAAAATTTGCCCGGGTGTGGAATAAGGAATTAAAAGGTCTACGGGTAGAAAGGGATTATGTTTTGCAGGATAAGGATATCGTAGAACTCCGCACCTAAACTTGGACAAGTTCAATGTTTGCCTCTTTTAGCATCTGTCTAGAAAGCTCATCTGGATAACCCTCAGCATAACAAATCTTCTTAATCCCCGCATTGATGAGCATCTTGGTGCAGATGATACAGGGATGATGCGTGCAATAAATGGTTGCTCCTTCTACAGAAATGCCATAACGGGCCGCTTGAATAAGACAGTTTTGCTCTGCATGTAAGCCTCGACAAAGCTCATGTCTCTCCCCAGAAGGGATATTCATCTTTTCCCGCAAACAGCCAATGTCTAAACAATGGGCCAATCCCGAGGGAGCACCGTTATAACCTGTGGCCAGGATGCGCTTATCCTTTACCAAAACTGCCCCTACCTTACGGCGCAAACAGGTAGAACGCTGGGCTACTAGCTTCGCAATGCTCATAAAATATTCATCCCAACTAGGTCTAGACATCTTACCCTCTCCTTAGGAATAATAGCAATTTTAAAGAAAAAGGCAAGGGAAGAGGCTTTGAAAAATCCTAATTTTTAGTGCATAATTGATGAAGCGGAAGACAAAATGGGTTTAGCCGCCAAGCTTATTCCAAAATATGAAGGTTATCTGCCTTAGGAAGGTGAGAAAAGGAGGGAAATTATTGACGGTCAAGTTTATGATATAAGTCCAACCAAAAAGAAAATTTTTAAAATAAGGAGAAGCAATGAAACCAATCATCTTGGGTACAGCGGGACATATTGACCACGGGAAAACAGCCTTGATTAAGGCCTTAACCGGCATAGATACCGACCGCCTTAAGGAGGAAAAGGAGAGGGGCATTACGATAGAACTTGGCTTTGCCTTTTTGACCCTGCCTGGAGGACAGTTAGTTGGCATTGTGGATGTACCGGGACACGAGCGTTTCGTCCATCACATGGTGGCTGGGGCAGCCGGCATTGACCTTGTCGCCCTGGTCATTGCCGCCGATGAAGGGGTAATGCCCCAGACAAAAGAACACTTAGAAATTTGTTCCCTTCTTAAGGTAAAAAAAGGACTAGTTGTTATCACTAAAATTGATCTAGTAGAACCAGACTGGCTAGAGCTGGTGGAAGAGGACCTCAAAGAGTTTTTAAAGGGTACTTTTTTGGAAAATGCACCCATTGTTAAGGTTTCTTCTGTTACCAAAGAGGGGATTGAAGAACTAATCGCCACGCTAGAAAAATTAGTGGCTGAGATCCCGCCTAAACCAGTTGATACTCTGTTTCGGCTGCCAATTGATAGGGTATTTACGGTCAAGGGGTTTGGTACGGTGGTAACAGGAACGACCATTGGAGGGAAAGTGGCCGTTGGGGATGCCCTTATGCTTTATCCTAAGGGCAAACTGACAAAGGCCCGCAACCTTCAGGTGCACGGCAAGAATGTCAAAGAGGCCGTGGCTGGCCAAAGAACGGCCATAAATCTGCAAGGGATAGAAAAAGAAGAAATAGAAAGAGGAGATGTCCTCGCTCCACCAGGAGATCTCATTCCTTCCTATATGCTTGATGCCACCTTGGAAGTTCTGCCTAGCTTTCCCAAATCCCTTAAAAACAGAACCTTGGTACGGCTGCACCTTTATACAAGTGAGGTTTTGGCCTATGTCATTTTGTTGGATAAAGAAGAGCTAAAACCGGGAGAGACCGGTTTTGTCCAACTACGCCTCCAGGAGCAGATCGTGGCCCTGCCAAGGGATCGGTTTGTGATTCGGTCTTATTCGCCTATTGTTACTATTGGTGGCGGCATGATTCTGCATCCAGCGCCACCTAAGCACAAACGGTTTAGAGAAGAAGTAGTTGCCGATTTAAAAATCTTAGAAACAGGCAGCTTAGAAGAAAAGATCTTGGCCCATCTACATGAGGCTAAGTATAAAGGCCTCTCTAAAAAGACCCTAAGGATTTTTACCAATACCTCAGAAGAAAAACTCACCGCCGCCTTACATACTCTCGTTCAGACAGAAAAGATATATTGCGTTGATATGGAGAACAAGCACTATCTCCATGCCAAATTTGTGCGTAATCTTGCCATTAAAATTATTTCATTTTTACAAGGCTTTCATAAAACACATCCTCTTTTGCCTGGTATTGTTAAAGAGGAATTAAAAACCAAACTTTTACCCTTTATTGAGGATATCCTTTTTGCCTTTATGCTTAAACACCTTGAAGAAAAGGGAGAAATTGTTGTTGAACAACACTTGATAAGACTAAGGTCTTACCAAATTAAGCTAAGTACAAAAGAAGAGCAGCTAAAAGAAAAATTACATCAGCGTTTAAAAGAAGCCGCTTATACCCCACCTTCTCTATCTGAACTGGCTAAAGAATTAAACACCGATGAAAAAAAGCTTATATCTCTGTTACGGCTTTTAATAGACGAAGGAAAGGTCATCAAAGTAAAAGAAGGCCTTTATTTTGATGCCAATTTAATAGGGACGTTAAAACAAAAGTTAAGTGAATACATAAAGAAACACGGCGGCATTACCCCCTCAGAATTTAAAACCTTGACCAGTGCCTCACGCAAGTACAATATTCCGCTTTTGGAATACTTTGATCGCATCAAATTAACGGTCAGAAAAGGCGATAAGCGGGTGTTACTTTAAGTTAAAAGGGCTTGCATTTTTTAGAATAAATTTCTACAGTTGAAGCTTAATTGAAAAGGGCAAGGGAGGAAGAGGAGATGCCGTATGAAAAGCGAGAGACATTTAGAGAATTGCTTGGACGAATAACAGGAAGGTTCCCAGATAACCCGGCCATTTTCTATGAAGGGAATACCCTCTCCTATAAAGAACTCTTTGACAAGGCCAATTGGGTAGCTTATGGTTTATATAAACTGGGCGTGCGTAAGGAGGATAAGGTCTGTGTGTGGATGCCCAATGTCCCTGAATGGGTCATTTCTTGGTGGGGCATTCCAATGTTGGGGGCAACATTTGTGCCCATTGATCACTGGTATAAAATCGTTGAGGCCGAACACATCGCCAACCATTCAGATGCTGTTGCCCTGCTTGTTTACCATAACTTTAAGACTTGGAACTTTTTAGACATACTCAAGGAAGTCAAGGCTGAAAAGCTGAAACATATTATCGTTGTGGGCAATGAGGATGAGGCTAAAGAAGTAGGGGGAATGACCTTTGACCAATTGTTAGAAATGGGAAAAGGCTGGGCGGATAATCAGGACTATCTTAATGAGATAAAAAAGGTCAATCCTGACGATGTGGCTGCCATTTTATATACTTCTGGCACTACTGGCAACCCTAAAGGAGTAATGCTTTCGCATCATCAGATTATCAAAAATGCCTACGATCAAGGAGAGCGAATGGAGATAAGCGAAAAGGACAGACTGGTAGTGCCAGTACCCTTTAGCCACTGTTTTGGTTGTGTAATGTCCATTACCATGCTGGGCAGTGTTGGTGGAGCCATTGCCCCTTTAATTGCCTTTGATGAAAGGGATGCTTTAGACGCCGTTCAAAGGTATAAGTGCACCATGATTCATGGCACTCCGACGATGTTTTTACGTGAATTAAAACTTTTTAGAAGCGAAAAATTTGATACCTCTTCTTTAAGAACGGGCATTATGGCCGGTGCCCATTGTCCTGAGGATTTAATGCGGGCCGTAACCGAAGAAATGGGACCAAATATGTGTATCACTTATGGTTTGACCGAGGCATCTCCTGGGATCACAACTACAAGTTTGGATGACAGTATAGAAGACAAGGTGAATACCGTTGGTAAGGTATTGCCTGGAGTTGAAGCTAAGATTGTGGATGACAATGGTAAAGAGGTACCACCCGGTACAGTAGGGGAGATTATCTGTAGGGGCTACAATGTCATGAAAGGCTATTACAAGGCCCCAGAGCTTACGGCTGAAGTTATTAAAGATGGCTGGCTTTATAGTGGTGACCTTGGATTTATGGACGAACGGGGGTATATTACCTTTAAGGGGCGGAAAAAAGAACTTGTCATCACAGGTGGTTTTAATGTCTATCCGCCAGATGTAGAACGCTTTATCAGGGAATTTGATAAGGTACTGGATGTGGCCATCATCGGTGCCCCAGACGAAGATTTAGGTGAGGTTGTGGCCGCGGCCGTTATTCCAGCTGAAGGGGTAAAATTAGATCCGCAAGAGATCGTTGACTTTTGTTATGGCAAAATTGCCAGTCCAAAGGTGCCCAGATATGTTTACATTACCGATCACTTCCCCTTAAGTGGACGAGGGAAGGTACAGAAGTATAAGTTGGTAGAAGAAGTAAAGCAGTTGATTAAAGAGAGTAAGCTTAAAAAGATTATCCCTACGGCCGTAAAGATGCGTAAGGAAAGGGCCAAGAATCTCTTGGGTAATGGTAGCTGGAAGGAATAAAACCTTTTGGCCTGTGGGGCATCCCACAGGCCGGTATCTTAACTATCTCTAAGGTTCCCACCTTTTTACCTTCCTTACTTGACACATCGTCTAAGCGTGATAACAATGGCTGCATCAAATCAAAAGGGGTGGAAGAATGATAGAAACAAAGGTGCTTCCTAAGGGTTACGAGCCAGAAAAGGTAGAAGAAAAGTGGTATCAGTATTGGCTAGAAAAAGACCTTTTTAAGGCCAATTTAGAGGAAAAAGGAAAGGTCTTTTCTATGGTGGCCCCACCACCCAATGTGACCGGTTCTTTGCACATGGGGCACGCCCTAAACAGCACCCTCCAGGATATTCTTGTGCGTTATAAAAAGATGCTCGGTTATAATGTCCTTTGGGTACCTGGCACTGATCACGCCGGTATCGCCACCCAAAATGTGGTAGAAAGGCAGTTGGCCAAAGAAGGTCTCTCCCGTCAGAAGTTAGGAAGGGAAGAGTTTATCAAACGCGTGTGGCAGTGGAAGGAGGAATATGGGAATCGGATTATCAATCAACTTAAACGTTTGGGTTGTGCCTGTGACTGGAGCCGGCAGCGTTTTACCATGGACGAGGGCTTTAGTCGGGCGGTCAAGGAAGTTTTTGTCCGTCTTTATGAAGAAGGTCTAATTTACCGGGGGGACTACATTATTAACTGGTGTCCTCGCTGTCAAACTGCCTTAGCCGATCTGGAAGTAGAACATGAAGAAGTAGACGGGACCCTTTATTATATTCGTTATCCACGTGTAGACGGACAAGGATACATTACCGTAGCTACGACCAGACCTGAGACCTTGCTGGGCGATACGGCCGTAGCCGTACATCCAGAAGACGAACGCTACCAAGGGCTAAAAGGCATAAAGGTTTATGTGCCGGTGGTTAACCGGGAAGTGCCGATTATATTTGATGCCTACGTAGATAGAGAATTTGGCACGGGGGCCTTAAAAGTAACTCCGGCCCATGATCCCAATGACTTTGAGCTGGGTAAAAAACATAACCTACCGTGGGTAAAGGTCATTGATGAAACCGGACACATGACGGCTGAGGCCGGTCCCTTTGCCGGGTTGGATCGGTTTGAGTGTCGGCAGAAGATCGTGGCCTATTTAGAAAACCAAGGGCTTTTGGAAAAGATAGAGCCCATCAAACACAGTGTTGGGCATTGCTATCGCTGTAAGACCGTCGTAGAACCAATGGTCTCTAAACAGTGGTTTGTACGCACAAAACCACTCGCAGAACCAGCCATAAAGGCCGTAAGAGAGGGCAAAACCAAGCTTATTCCTCCAAATTGGGATAAGACCTATTATGAATGGATGGAAAACATAAGGGATTGGTGCATTTCTAGGCAGATCTGGTGGGGACATCGCATTCCAGCCTGGTATTGCCAGGCCTGCGGTGAAGTCATCGTGAGCAAAGAAACACCTAAAAGCTGTCCCCATTGTGGGGCAACAGAATTAAAGGAAGAAACTGATGTCCTTGATACCTGGTTTAGCTCGGCCCTTTGGCCCTTTGGCACTCTTGGCTGGCCTGATGAGACGGAAGAACTCAAAATATTTTATCCCACTTCTGTCTTAGTTACGGGCTTTGATATCCTGTTTTTCTGGGTGGCCCGGATGATGATGATGGGACTGCACTTTATGGGCGAGGTACCCTTTTATGATGTTTATATTCACGCCTTGGTGAGAGACGAAAAAGGTGAGAAGATGAGCAAGACCAAGGGGAACGTAATAGACCCCTTGGACATGATTGCCAAATATGGCACCGATGCCCTGCGCTTTACCCTTGTAGCCCTAGCGGCGCAGGGACGAGACATCCGTCTTTCGGAGAAGCGGATAGAGGGCTATCGGCACTTTATTAACAAAATTTGGAACGCCGCTCGGTTTGTCTTGATGAACTTGAAAGAAGATACTAAGCCCGAGGTGGAGCCTGAAAAGAGCACTGTGGCCGATCGGTGGATCCTAAGCCGTCTGCAGAGTGTAATTGCCGAGGTAAGGAAAAATCTGGATCTCTATGAATTTGATAAGGCCGCTTATGTACTTTATCACTTTGTTTGGCATGAATTCTGTGATTGGTATCTAGAGTTGATTAAACCGGTGCTCTATGGCACTAATGAAATACTCAAGAAGACTACCCAGGCCGTCTTACTTTATACCCTTTCAGAGCTTCTTAAGCTCCTACATCCCTTTATTCCGTTTGTTACCGAAGAAATCTGGCACCATCTGCCTCATACTGAAGGCAGTATTTTGGAAACACCTTATCCAGAGGCAAAAGAAGAATTTAAAGACGAAACTGCCGTGACCGAAATGGAAAATGTGATTGGACTGGTAAAGACCATTCGGAATATGCGAGGTGAAATAGGCATTTCGCCAGGTGTAAAAGTAGACATCATTGTTTCTACCCAAAGACAAGATATCTTGACCCAGATAGAAAGGCATAAAGAAGCTATTTGCCGTTTGGCTGGCATCAAGACCCTTCAACTTAGCGTGCGGGCCGAAAAACCATCTTATGCCTCGGCCGCTGTCTGGCATGGAATGGACATCTACATGCCACTCAAGGATGTCTTTGACCTAGAAGTAGAAGAAAAACGCCTTAAGAAAGAAATAGAAAGGCATATCAGTGAACTTGAATTAACTAAAACTAAGCTTTCTAATCAGGACTTTCTTACCAAGGCTCCAAAGGCAGTAGTGGAGAAGGAAAAGCAAAAAAGGGCCATGCTGGAAGAAAAGCTGGAAAAGCTCCGTTTTAACCTAGAACGTATTCAGGACTTAAAAAAACAGGCTAAATCCAAGAGTTAACTATGATGTCTTTTTGGCCAAAAAAGGGGCGGTGGTTACTACCGCTCCTTCTGGTCTTCTTTTTTATCAGTTGCACGACCGCCCCCATTACTGAACGCAAGCAGCTTATCCTTATCCCAAAGTCAGAAGAGATTACCCTTGGTCTTCAGGCCTATAAGCAAATCTTGAAGAAGGCCAAGCTCTGCCATGACCCTAAGGTTGTCCATCTGGTCAATAAGGTCGGCTGGCGCATTGCTAAGGCTGCTGACAGGCCTGACTTTGCTTGGGAGTTTAAGGTTATCAAAGACGATAAAACGGCTAATGCCTTTTGTCTGCCTGGAGGAAAGGTCTTTGTCTATACCGGTATTTTACCTTACACCAAGGACGAGGCAGGGTTGGCCACGGTAATTAGCCACGAAGTAGGACATGTTATTGCTCGACATGGGGCCGAACGCATGAGTACCCTCCTTCTGATAGAGTTGGGGGAAGCTGGTTTGGCTGCGGCCTTAAAAAAACATTCTCCGACCGTGGCCAAGGCCTTTTTAATTGCCTATGGTCTGGGGGCAGAACTTGGTATTCTTCTTCCCTACAGTCGCCTGCAAGAATACGAGGCCGATCACATTGGCCTCATCCTTATGGCCAAGGCTGGATACGATCCTAAAGCGGCCATTGCCTTTTGGGAAAGAATGCTTAAACGAAAAAAGAAAGGTCATATACCCGAATTTCTTTCCACCCATCCGGCCGATGAAAAGAGAATTGCAGCCCTAAAACAGTTATTGCCAGAGGCGATGCAGTATTACCACCCTAAAATCGGGCAATAAGGCTCATCTTTTCACTACAGGGTAAACGATGGAACTGACGGATTTCCTGAAAGAGGCTATCTAAACGAGAGCGTTTTAAGAATTGCCTTTCTAAGTGGGAACAATATTTGGCGGCCAGACGATAAGAGTGATAATAGCGTTGCCACTGTTGGGAGCTAAGCCCCTCTATAGGAGCAAACTGACCAAACAACTTGTGACGCAAGAGCCGTATCTTCTCTTCATTTATAGCGGGGGCTAAAAGTAAGAAGGACAGTAAAAACTTATCAATTTCTCCCAACAACTCTAATTCCAATTGCGTCGTCTGACGTTGTCTTTCCCAGAAATAGATGAGGTGAAAAAAATGACTAACCTCTTCAAAGACAGTGCAGAGGTCTTCTAGCTTTACCCACTTGGCACTCTTTCTTTCCAAAAGGGCATGTAGCTGCTCTTGAAGGTAGAGGGAAATATTGATTGTATCGTCTTCGGTGTAAACCAAGAGGGCACCGCGTCTCCGGGCAAAGGAAGCATCTACGAGTTTTCTCTCAATAAGGATGCCTAAGGTCTGCTCGTTGATGATAAAATCTTTTGCCCTAACCGGTAAAGAAACTCCATAAATACCTTCTAAAACAGATTGAATCTGCTGAACCATTACTTATTGTAACTTATCTAGATCAATTTCTAAAGGTAATATACCCCTGCGGTGTAACTTCCTCTGAGCCCATCGGCTACCGGTGCGTAACCAGCGCTCGTATAGCCGCAAAAGATCCTGCCGCGTAGAAATAGATTTTTCGCTGATCTCACTCAGCACATCTACAAGAGAAGGAAACTTCTCGCTTAGTTCCCTATACACGGGTACAAATCGTTTGTCTTTTTTATAGGTCTTAAGGATCTCGGCCAGATCTAAATAGGCCCGACTGCCCAAGGTAATGAAATAATCTATATCTACCAACTTACGCCTGAAGCTTTCAGCAAAGAAGCCAGCGATAAAGAGGCTATAATCGGCAATGTGTTTTAGGGCCCGGATGCGTCGTAATAAATCGTAAAAACGACTTTCCAAAAACACCTGGGCCAATGCCTTTTTGTCTAGATCTTCAGCGGCATGATATACATACTCGGTGCGGAAAAAGTAAGTAAGAAGATTGACCACATAAAAGGCAGTTAATTCATCTATCTCTATTTGGAGATCGGCCAATGCATCCTCAACGGCCTTTTTAAAATACTCCATTAAACTTGTTCTTACCAGAGGCATGGCCTTTACCTCCTTATATTTATATTCTAGCCACATATGAAAAAAAGGCAAGAAGGGAACCAATTGCATGTCTTGACGATTACCTTAATCCCTTATAAAAATGAGAAGCTCATTAATGAGGAGTTTACAATGTTTAAGATTGCACCCTCAATCCTTTCGGCTGATTTCTCTCGCTTAGCCGAAGAAGTAAAGGCAGTAGAGGAGGCTGGAGCTGATTGGATTCACATCGATGTTATGGACGGACATTTTGTTCCTAACTTGACCATTGGGCCCTCAGTAGTGGCTAGCCTGCGTAAGGTAACCAAGCTACCCTTTGATGTCCATCTTATGATTGAACGACCGGAGAATTTTCTGGAGGTCTTTGCTAAGGCCGGGGCTGATATTATCACCGTCCACGCCGAGGCTTGTGTGCATCTCCATCGTACACTACAGATAATCAAGCAATTAGGGAAAAAGGCAGGGCTAGCCTTAAATCCAGCAACTCCTTTATGTTTTTTAGAACCGATTTTAGAGGATGTGGATTTGATTCTGATTATGAGTGTCAATCCCGGTTTTGGAGGGCAAAAGCTTATTCCTAGTGCCTTAGACCGTATTCGGCAGGTGCGTAAGTGGATTGAGGAACGAGGGTTAACCATTGACTTAGAAGTAGACGGAGGGATAAATGCCGATACCATTGCCAAAGTAGCAGCCGCTGGGGCCAATGTATTTGTTGCTGGTTCAGCCGTTTTTGGGCAAAAAAATTACGCCCAAGTAATAAGGACGTTTAGGGAAAAAATTGTAGGAGGAAAAGATGTTAGAAACACTTAAACCTTATGTTAATCTTGATCCTGAAAATTTTAAGCTAGAAGTGCCAGAATATTTTAATTATGCCATTGATGTGGTTGATGAATGGGCCAAGCGGGATAGAAATAAGCTAGCCCTGGTATGGACAAACGAGGAGGGAGAGGAAAGGAAACTTTCTTTTTGGGACCTAATGATCCGTTCCAATCAAGTAGCCAATATCCTAAAGGGGCTGGAAATCAGCAAGGGCGACCGGGTTATGCTTATGCTCCCCCGTATTCCTGAATGGTGGGAAATTGTGTTAGGCTTAACTAAAATTGGGGCTATCATTGTACCCTCTACGACAATGTTGCGTTCAAGGGACATTCTTTACCGTGTCAAGGCAGCGGAAATTAAGGCGGCCATTACGACAAATGAACATATAGAAAAGGTAGAAAAGATCTTACCTGAATGTCCTTCTCTTCAGGTCCTAATTAATATCGGTGAACCCCAGCCCAATTGGGTAAACTATGACGAAGAAATGAAGACGGCCTCACGGCGGCGGGTAGACTTGGGAGAAAACGGTAAGACTATGTCTACTGATCCCTATATCATCTTTTTTACCTCTGGTACCACGGGTTATCCTAAGATGGTACTCCATGATCATTCTTATCCCTTGGGTCATGTGCTTACGGCTGGTCTCTGGCATGACCTTACCCCCAATGACTTGCACTGGACCCTATCTGATACGGGCTGGGCCAAGGCGGCTTGGGGAAAGATTTATGGACAGTGGATTATGGGAGCAGCCGTGTTTGTCTATGACCAACGAGGGAGGTTTAATCCAGCCAAGGTACTTGAGTTGATGGATAAATATGGAGTAACTACCTTCTGTGCCCCGCCAACGGCCTACCGCATGATGATCTTGGAAGATCTAAAAAAATACAACTTAAGCGAATTACGCCATTGCACCAGTGCTGGTGAACCACTTAATCCAGAAGTAATTAAAATTTGGGAGCAGGGTACAGGGTTAAAAATTCATGAAGGGTATGGACAAACTGAAACGGTTATTTTGATTGGAACTTTGAAAAATATGAAAGTCAAACCTGGCTCCATGGGTAAACCGATGCCAGGGATAAAGGTAGAAGTTGTAGACGATGATGGCAATATTTTAGACCCCACTGAAGAAGGTAATATTGCTGTTTATATAGGAGACAAATATCCCATTGGTCTATTTAAAGGTTATTGGAGGGATCCTGATAAAAACAAGAGCGTATTTCGGAACAAGTGGTACTTCACTGGCGACCGGGCTTATAAGGATGAAGACGGTTACTTCTGGTTTGTTGGTCGCGCCGACGATGTAATCAAGAGTTCTGGATACCGGATTGGGCCTTTTGAGGTAGAGAGTGCCCTTATTGAGCATCCGGCCGTGGCGGAGGCAGCCGTAATAGGTGTGCCTGATCCTATCCGAGGACAGATTGTCAAGGCCTTCGTCGTCCTCGCCCCTGGTTATTCGCCTTCGGATACCCTCATTAAGGAATTACAAGAGCATGTGAAGAATACGACTGCTCCTTACAAGTATCCGCGCAAGATTGAATTTGTCTCTGATTTACCAAAGACCATCAGTGGTAAAATTAGGCGCGTGGAGTTAAGAGAAAGGGAAATACAGAAACTAAAAAAGAAATAGGAGCGTGAAAGGATGCGGATAAGGTTAGATGTTGTTTCTCCTGGCAAAAAAGTGAAAATTATTATGGTGGAAGGCGGGGTGCGCTGTCGACAATGTCTGGCTGAAATGGGGGTCTATCCCGGCGAGATGCTTAAAGTTATCCGCAGCGCTCCCTTTGCTGGACCTATTTTGGTAGAGGCCAATGGGTATCGGTTCATCTTAGGAAGGGGAATGGCGGCCAAGGTAATTGTGGAGGAAATGGATTGAGGATTGTTCTTGTAGGTCAACCCAACTGTGGGAAAAGCACCATTTTCAATTATCTGAGTGGTTATAAAGCCGTTGCTTCCAATTTCCCAGGCACAACTGTAAAATATACCGCCAGTAAACTTTACATCAACAGTCATCTTTGTGAGTGTATTGATTTACCCGGTACTTATTCCCTTATCGCCTCGGATGCAGCCGAGGCTGAAACAAGAAAGTTTCTCTTAAATGAGTCTTTTGATACCATTATTAATGTCTTGGATGCCTCCCTGTTGAGCCGAAGCTTAGAGTTAACTTTAGAATTATTGGAACTGCGCAAGCCTATGATGGTCGTCTTAAACATGATTGATGAAGCCGAGCGCAAGGGTATTCATATTGATGCCGAACATCTTTCATCTATCCTAGGAGTGCCAGTAGTAAAAACTATTGGCTATAAGGGACAGGGACTTACAGAGATGGTGCGCACGGCCCTACAGGTAGCCAAAAAACAGATGCCAAGTAACCCTATTGCCTTAAGTAAAGATATTGAAACCGTTGTGAAAAAACTCACTGAGGACGTAGCCAAAGTGGCAAGTCAACTAAGGCTTCCGGCCCGTTTTTTGGCCCTAAAGCTTTTACAAAAAGATAAAATCTTTGAAGAACGCGTAGCAGAGATTGCACCAGAATTATCTTCTAAGATAAAGGCAGCCCAGAGACAGCTTGAAATTACGCATGGACGTCCTTCGGATGTTGTTATCTCTTCTGAAAGACATGCCCTGGCGATGAATATCTATGAAGAAGTAGTGCAGATCGTACGTACACCTCATCCTGATATTCGGGATAAAATAGATAACATCCTCATGCACAAGTTTTGGGGATATATCTTCTTGGCCCTTATTTTCTATGGCTTTTTCACCTTAGTTTTTAAAGTAGGCAGTCATATTGAAGAACCGCTTATGGCCATTTTTGACCAATTACTTGCTAAGCTCAAGACTTGTTTACCACCATCTAGTCTAACTTACGTCATAGTGGAAGGAACTATTCAGGGTATTGCCGGTGGTATCGGCATTGTCTTACCTTATCTTGTGCCCTTCCTCTTTGGCCTGGCCATTTTAGAAGACTCTGGTTATCTCCCCCGGGTAGCCTTTTTAGTGGACTCCTTTATGCATCACATTGGCCTACACGGAAAATCCATTATTCCCTTTCTGCTAGGCTATGGTTGTAGTGTGCCTGCAGTAATGGCCACGCGGATATTGGAATCAGAAAGAGATCGTTTTATCACGGCCATCTTAGCAACTTTAATTCCTTGTTCAGCCCGAACGGTCATTATCTTAGGGTTAGTTTCATACTATTTAGGCCCTGTGTATGCCATTGGCGTGTATTTACTTAATCTTCTGGTCGTGGCCATCGCAGGAAAGATTTTAAGCACTATTTATTCAGAGGTTACCCCAGGACTCCTGTTAGAAGTCCCTACCTACCGTATCCCTGCCTTTAAGACTATCTGGGTTAAGACTTGGTATAGACTCAAGGAATTTGTCCTCATTGCCTGGCCCATCTTGATTATTGGCAGTATTGTTTTGGGTATTCTACAATATTTTCATTTGGACAAAGCTATTAATCAGCTTCTGTCTCCTCTCACTCTCCTTCTAGGATTGCCTATAGCGGTAGGAACAACTCTTATCTTTGGCATCTTGCGCAAGGAGTTATCTTTAATTATGCTTCTGCAGGCTTTGGGAACAAAGAAAGTCTTAACTGTCATGAGCAAGACACAGGTAATGACCTTTACCATCTTTGTTGTCTTTTATATCCCCTGTATGGCCACCATTGCTGCCTTATGGCGAGAAATTGGTCTAAAAAAGACCCTTTTGGCTGTCTCTTTCAGCTTCCTTATTGCTTGTTTGTTGGGAATGGTAAGCAGATTTTTAGGCCCTCTATTTCTTTAAAAAGTTTTTCTTTAAGGAGGTAAGTCATGGTCTATCCCCTTTATGTTGGAAACAAACCGGTTAAGACGGATAATTTGTTTACTGTAACCTCTCCTTATGATGGTCAAACGGTGGGAGAAATTTGTCTGGCTGGGGAAAAAGAAATAGAAGAGGCCATTAAGAAGACCCAGAAGGCCTTTGCGGTGTTAAAAACAACACCGGCCTATAAACGCAGCCAGATTCTTCTTCAGATTAAACAGGGAGTAGAGAAAAGGGCTGAGGAGCTGGCCCGCATTATAGCGCAAGAGGCAGGCAAACCTATTACCTTTGCCCGGATAGAGGTTGCCCGCTGCATTGAGCTCTTTCAATATGCAGCCGAAGAGATAAAGCGCTTTGAAGGAAAGGTCCTTCCCCTTGACTTGGATAAGCTAAGTGAAAATCGTCTGGGGATTTATAAACGTTTTCCCATTGGCCCCATCTTGTGTATTACTCCCTTCAACTTTCCTCTAAATCTCGCTGCCCATAAAGTAGCCCCAGCCCTGGCGGTAGGCAATCCGGTAATTCTTCGCCCGTCTTCTGCTACTCCCATTACGGCGTTAATCTTAGGTGAAATTATGGCAAAAACTGATTTACCTGAAGGTAGCTTTAGCATCCTGCCTTGCCCTACAAACCTGGCCGAAAAGATGGTCAAAGACGAGCGGCTGGCTATGTTGACCTTTACCGGCAGTCCAAAGGTAGGGTGGTATTTAAAGAGTATTGCCGGACACAAACGAGTAACCTTAGAGCTTGGAGGTAATGCAGGGCTTATCATTGATTCCCTACGCCTTAAAGATTTCCTTCTACCAAGGGCCATCCTCGGTGCCTTTTATCAGGCTGGACAGGTATGTATTTCTGTGCAAAGAATCTTTGTCAGGGAAGACTTATACAAAGAATTTTTAGAGGCATTTGTAGAAAGGGCAAGACAAACACCGGCTGGTGATCCTATGGATGAAAAAACAGTTGTTGGCCCCCTTATCAATGAAGCAGCAGCCGACAGGGTAGAAACATGGATAAAAGAGGCATTAGATGGCGGAGCAAAACTTTTGTGTGGCGGGAAAAGAAAAGGTAATGTGATTTTACCGACCGTGTTGACCAATACCAAGCCAGAGATGAAGGTCAATGCCTTAGAGATATTCGGCCCTGTGGTAACCGTAGAGCCATATAAGGAATTTAAAGAGGCCGTGGCTGCGGTAAATAATTCAATCTATGGTCTGCAGGCGGGTGTCTTCACTGACAATCTAAGCAATGCCTTTTATGCCTATCACACGCTAGATGTAGGCGGAGTAATTATCAACGATGTGCCCACCTATCGTAGCGATCCTATGCCTTATGGTGGTGTAAAACAGTCTGGTTTGGGTAAAGAAGGGATTAGATACGCAATGGAAGAAATGAGTGAAGGAAAGATTATGGTGGTGAAGTGGGATTAGGAAATGGTAATTATCGGAGTAGAGGACAAGGAGGATAAGGCATGAAAAAAATAATTTCGCTGTTCATTTGTTTAATAAGTCTTATTTGGACTGGCCTTGCACATACCCAAGAAGCCACACCTAAGAGGATTGCCCTTGTACCCTTAGCCCTTTATGCCCCTGAAAATTATCAATATCTTAAAAACGGCATCTATTCTATGTTTGTCACGCGTCTTTTTTGGGAAAATAAGGTAGAGGTGATAGAAAGATCGGTAATAGAAGAAGCGTTAAAAAGGCTTAAAATTAAAGGTATTCCTACGCAAGTTCAAGCTGAACGTCTGGGAAAAATGCTCCAAGCTGACTACGTCTTGTATGGCAGTGTAACCATTTTGGGCAAGGAGGCCAGTATAGATGTCAAGTTATTGGACATAGAAAAAAAGAAGGTATATCCCTTCTTTCACCAATGCCATGACCCAGGGGATATTATTAATGGCGTGAACATCATTGCCATGTCTATCAATGATCAAATCTTTGGTCGTAAAATGCCAGTATTAGAGGCAAAACCCAAAACTCCACCTCCTCCTTCAGCTCCAAATGCCTCCTTTGCCCCACAGGGTACATATTTTCCTGAACAAAAGGGATTGCGCAAGTGGTATAGTTATCCTCTCTCCTTTGCTGCCAGGGGATTGGCCATTGGTGATGTGAATGGAGACGGTAAAAATGAACTGGTTTTGATAGATAACAATACAATTTGGATTTATCAATATATAAAAGGTCATTTAAACCTTCTGAAAAAAGTTGAGACTATTCCAAGCAATCTCTTTGTCAATGTAGGCCTATATGACCTCAACCATGATGGCAAGCAAGAAATCATTATTACCAATTATCCTCGGCGGAGGGTGGCTACGGTTGTCTATAGTTGGCAAGAAAATAAGTTGGTTAAGATAGCAAAGGATATTCCCTGGTATGTAAAGGTACAGATTGGCCCGAATGGGAAGAAAACGATTTTAGGCCAAAGGGAAGGGATAAATGGTCCTTTTAGACCAGGAATATATCGTTTACGTTGGACAGGGAAGAAATTTGAGGCAACTGAGCGCATTTGTTCTATTAATAAGGCCATGATTTTTAACTGCCTATTTGCCGACGTAACCGGAGATGAGCTAAAAGATGTGATCCTTTTAGACGAAGAAGATTATCTGACTCTCCTTACCACAACTGGTAGTAAAGAATGGAAAAGTAGTGAACATTACTATGGGTCGGTTTTTTATATAGAAGGAAAATTCATTGACCCTGATGCCTTTAATCCACGGTTAGAAAGGATCTATATTCCTGGACGTATTTTGGTTGCTGAGTTAAATCATAAACCACCTTTAGAGCTAATTGTGTATCAAAATCATTCTCGTTTCGGAAGAATCTTGAGGGATTTTAAAAATTTCTCAAACGGGGAGTTTAAGATTCTTGGATGGGACGGTTTAGGTATGAAGCTAATGTGGCAGTCGCCTAAGATTCATGGTTGCATTAGTGATTGTTATTTGGGTGATTTTGACAATGATGGACACAAGGAATTAGTTTTTACGATGATAAGAAATTATAGAAGTGTTCTCTTCAGCAAGAGCCGGACAATTATTGTTGCCTATGACTTAGGGGTCATTCATTTAAAATGATTATGTTTTGGCGGCGGAAAAAGAAAAAAACTGAGGATATACAGGAGATAAAAGAGAAAAAGCTGCCTTTGCCCTTTAAGCGTATCAATGTCTGGCAAAAGGAGCAGTTTTTAAAGGAATTTAACGATAAGGAAAGAAAATACTTTTTAGAGTTGGCCCAAAAAGAGCTTTTACAAGGTGTTCCTCCTTGTCAGGATTTATACTTCTATTGCTTTTTTAGTACCCTTAAATTTCGTTTTCTTTCTCAAGCAGGTCATGACGCCCGTTTTAGCTATGTCTATGCCTGGGGGTTAAAAGATCTAAACGACCAAATTGCCTTGTATGAAAAGAGAATAAGCCGCTTTAAAAGGCAATGAGACTTGACTCCCTTACGCAACCAGAAAGAGATATTCTTTTTCGCATTTATAAACATGGTCCGGATTGCGCCAAATTTATTTCTAGGCAATTGAAGTTAGAACTTGCTGAGGCTATGCAGATTCTGCGGTTATTACAACAAAAAGGATGGCTTGAGCGGGTGGAAGGACGTTTTTTAAAACCCAAAGGCTGGCGTCACGCCAAACACATGAATCATACCTATTATGATCTTACCCGCAAGGCGAAGCTTGCTTTGCGGAAGTATAAGGAATAGACGCCTTGTTATTAGCATAGGAGTAGGTTATATTACGGCCATGTTTATTGCTGATTTTCACATTCACTCCAAATACAGCCGGGCGACAAGTAAGGATATGGACATCCCTACCCTTTATCAATGGGCCAAATGGAAAGGAATAAAGGTTTTGGGCACAGGCGATTTTACCCATCCTCATTATTTGAGGGAATTAAAACAACAGCTTGAACCCTTGGGCAATGGTCTTTTTCGGTATAAAGAGGGTACAGAGGATGTACTTTTTATCCTTACAGCGGAGGTAAGTAATATCTTTTCGGCCAGGGGCAAAGGTAGACGTATCCATACCCTTATATTTGCACCTTCTTTTGAAGTAGTAGAAAAAATCAATGCCAAGCTAGAAAGAAGGGGAGACTTACTCGCTGATGGTCGGCCAACATTTGGTTTCCATATTAAGGAATTGGTGAAGATTGCCCTAGATGCTTCTTCTGACTGCCTTGTCGTGCCTGCCCATATCTGGACACCTTGGTATGGCCTTTTAGGGGCTAACGGTGGTTTTGATTCTATTGAAGAGGCCTTTGAAGAAGAGGCTAAGCACATCTATGCGATAGAGACAGGACTTTCTTCAGATGCAGCTATGAACTGGCGGCTTTCGGCCTTGGACAGGATTACCCTTATCTCCAACTCTGACGCCCACTCCCCACACAAGCTTGGCCGGGAGGCCAATGTCTTTACCTGTGCCTGTGATTATTATGAAATTATAGATACAATCAAAAAGAAAGACGCTAGCCGTCTTTTGTGTACCATAGAATTTTATCCCCAAGAAGGCAAGTATCACTACGATGGTCACCGCAAATGTGGTATTTTGTTTTCTCCTAAGGAAACAAAAAAACATAATTATATTTGCCCTGTTTGCAGGCAAAGACTTACCGTTGGCGTAATGCATCGGGTAGAAACCCTAGCCGATCGGGAAGAGGGATTTCGCCCGCCTAAGGTTATTCCTGAGATACATCTTATTCCGTTAGAAGAAATCATTGCTGAGGCTACAAGCAAGGGTGTAGGAACAAAGACCGTCCAAGATGAATATCAACGCTTGGTGTCTAGAGTGCCAGAGTTTGAGATCATGCTTAAATTACCTTTAGAAGAATTAGCCTCTTTTGTGCCTGGGCCGATCTTAGAAGGAATTAAGCGGGTAAGAGAAGGTGATGTCTATATTCGGCCCGGTTATGACGGGGTGTATGGAGAGATCAAGATATTTCCAGAAAAGGAGCACAAGGAGGAGGCCAAAGAAGAGAAGAAGCAAACGAGTTTGTTCTGAACTGAAGACAAATTTGATCTTAAATTACAAAAAATGTTAAGATGTGTTTAAATTAAGGTAGGTGATAAAATGCTTAACGCTGGAAAAGTTAGGACTAATGTTCATTTAAACAAGAGATACAGGAAATGTAGAGAAACAGAAATTGTATTTTGAAATATTAAGCAAAATTACAAATATAGAAACAATAGCTGTTGGAAGTTCTATCCGAGAATTAAAACGGTTAGAAAAGATTTATGGAAAAGGACGATGGCGAAAATTAAAAGGAATTGCTAAAATGTCGTCCCTGAAAAACGCTCTAACCTACCATTTTATCACACATTTTTCTTGAAATAAGGCTGACAAAAATGCAAAGATATGCTAAAAATCAGCTCAAAACCTTGCAATTTGGGACATCAAAATGAAA
>JAMOPI010000026.1 GCA_027064585.1 Candidatus Desulfofervidaceae bacterium
CCCCAAATAATTATTAGTACAAAATAAAATCACTTCCTTCCCGTTTATAAAAGCACGGGTTGGACTTAGTGGAGTTATCTCTCGTAACTGTCGCCAGAGATTATTCTGTCTAAGTGTATCAAGCTCAGTCTTTATTTCTTCCCAAACCATATTCTCCCTCTGCAACTAATCTTTCCGCAAGTGCACACAATCGCCGGCCACAATCCTTTTTAAATCGCCTTCCCTTGTTCTTAAAATAAGCGCTCCATCATGGTCAATATCTAATGGTTGACCTTCTATCGTCCCATGAATCGTGATAATTCTTACTTGGTAATTGAAGGTAGAAGAAAACCGTTTCCACTCTTGAATCAGTTCAGGACGACCTAAAAGGCCCTTTCTTTTTTTGATTTCTTTCAAAATTTGTAAAAACAGCTCTTTTCTAGAAATTTCCTTTCCAAGCACTTCTTTTAAGGAAATGGCATTCTTTTCATAATAAGAAATCTCATTATTGGCATTTATGCCAATACCGAGGTTGATAAACTTTACTATATCTGCCTCGGCCTCCATTTCGGCCAGGATACCACAAACCTTTCTTTCATTGACAAGCACATCATTTGGCCACTTAAGTGTTGCTTTTAGGTTAAAAAGATCTCTTATCGCTTTCGCCACGGCAATACCGGCCATTAAATTAACCAAATGTGCCTGTAGAGGACTTATTTTTGGCTTCAAAATCAGGGAAAAATAAATTCCTCCTTTAGCCGAATGCCAGTACCTGCCCAGTCGTCCCCTGCCCTTGGTCTGAGTTTCAGCAATGACAATGGTTTCTTTTTCCTTCTGAGCCAATTTGCGGGCAATATCCATGGTAGAAGTAACTTCTTTAAAATGATAAACTTTCATCCCTAAGTTTGGTAATTCCTCTGGCAGAAGCAAATCTGGCGCCGATAATAACCGGTACCCTCTTGCTGAACTTTCTATGACATAACCATCCTTGCGCAAGGTTTGAATATGTTTCCAAATTGCCACCCTAGAAATGCCAAGGTTTTTACTCAAGGTTTCACCAGATATATAACCTTTGTTCTGATAAAGGGCCTCCAAAATCTTTTGTCGCATGGTTAACCACATAGTTAACTCTTGTTAACGTAGTTGTCAAGGAGATGGATTATTGTCTTTTATGAAATGTCTTGTAAAAAGACCAATCGTGAGTTTTTGGCTTTATCTTTTCTGAAGCTGTTTGAAAATTGAGCATTGGCCCAAAATCCGTGATTAATTTTAGTATTCCGCAAAAAATGATGAGTTTTTCTTCTTCCTTACTTGTGAAAGATGTTTTTTAAAAATTGTTTTATTATGCCATACTTCTGGGGTTTCTTGGAGGGCAATCACGGATTTTGGGAACTGTTTTTTCTTGACATTTATTCTTTAATTTTTAATAATGAATACAACAACAAAGGAGGAAATTATGATGAGGGAAATTAAAAAAATTTTAGTGCCGATTGATTTTTCGGAAGTAAGTAAAACTTTGGGTCCTTATGCCCGGTATCTTGCTGACAAGCTTGGGGCAAAAATTACTCTTCTCTATGTTGTGCGTAGTTTGGATTATTTTGGTGGATTTTATGTCCCTCATACATCCATCAAAAATTTTGAAGAAGAAATCCTGCGTGGTGCTGAAAAGAAAATGGAAAACTACGTTGTTGACTACTTTGAAAATTATCCAGTAAAAACAAAGATTTTAATTGGGGATGCTGCTACCGAAATTTTAAACTTTGCCGAAGAAGAGGAATTTGACCTTATTGTCATGGGAACACATGGCCGCAAAGGTTTAGATAAAGTTATCTTTGGTAGTGTAGCGGAACGGGTAGTTAAAGGGGCAAACTGCCCGGTCCTAACTATTAACCCTTATCGGATGAAGCAATAGCCGCACTGAGTTGATTAATAATTGTCATCGCAATTTCATGTGCCTCGCCAAGGCTGGATACAGTTACAGCCCCGACGGCTGGGTGTCCACCTCCACCGAAGGTATGACATAATTGGCCTATATTTAAAAGCAGACTCCTATGCCAGGGATTTTCGTTGACGGCAATCATATAGCGACCGTTATTTAGTTCTATAATGCCCACGGCGTAAAGACATTGAGGATAAAAATAGTATGGTGCCCAGCGACAAGTAAAAAAGTGCTGTGGCATCTGAAAGAAAACGATTTTGGTTGTGGGATCGTACTGCGCTTTTGTCTTAAATTCTGCTAAGGCCTGTTTTCTTATTTGGTATGCCTTTTTAAAACGCCATTCCACAATGAGAGGAAGGGGTATTTTAAAAAGACGGTCTTTATAATACCAAAATAGCCGCGTTAGTTCTATCAAATAGGCGTTATCACTTTCTATCGCCAAAGAGAGGTGAATCTTAAATGCCGGATGTTCACAAGAAACAATTTCTTCTAATTGATAGGTAGCGGTATCTATTTTGTGGGCCCACTGGACAAGATCAAAAAAGTTAAGGTTGCGATAGGCAAATACATCATAGAGTTTTTCCCAGATCAACAGAGCACAAGAACCCTTCTGCGGATCAAAAAAGTGCCTGGTGGGATCTAGAGTTCCTTCGTAATAATTAAGCCCTGTTTGGTGATGGTCAAACCAAAAGGTAGCTTGGGGATGGAAGATATAGTCTAAGACAAAAGAGATATCTCCCTTAAGTTTGGTTTCTGTCCAACGTTCCTTTTTCCCGTATCCTACAGGGAAAAGTTTTATCCTCGCTTCTGGCCACTTTTCTTGAGCATAATCAGCAATAAGGGCTGCTGAAACCATCCCATCAAAGTCACGATGAAAATAAATGCAAATCTCTTTTGCCATAGGGCCTTCCTCATGGATGTAAATTATGTGTTTTTCTTACATGGTTTAGCGAAAAATGCAAGAAGGGAGAAGAACCCAAAATCCGTGATTGCCCTTCAAAAACCCCACAAGTTGCTTATCATAAAGCGATTTTTTAAAAAACGCCTTTCACCTAAAAGGTGAAAAACATTCACCTTTTCCTCAAGCCCAATTATAATTGTAGCGCCTCCGATCGCTTATACGGTCAAGGCCAAGCCCTACGGGTGGCCTTCGGCCAGCCTTGGCCTCGCTCGCTACGGCGCTTTTTTTCTTTTTGAGGCCAGGAAGAACAAGGGAAATTTTCTTTTTTCCCTTCCTCCTTGCGATTTTTCTTTTTTCCAGGGCCGAGGGCGGTCAAGGGCAAGCCTGCAGGGCGCTGCCTGCCCAAAGGGCAGGTCGAAACGAGCGTAGCGAGTGAAGACCCTTGACCGCATAAGCGAGGCCCTGGCATATAATTTTTAAAAAGGAGAAGGGATAATTCTGGCATTTTTCTTAATTCCTTCCTCATCTCAAATGTCCTTTTTAAAAAATCAATCGCAGATTTTGGGAAGAATAAAACAATTGACATTTACCCCCTTTTTCCGTTATCTTAATTAAGATAAGTTGACAAAGTAAGGTTTGTGTGGATATAAACATCGTCTATTAGGAGGGAAGGATGGAGCAATGGGAGTTAAACTTGATTAATAAGCTTATTGACAAAGATGAAGAATTGAAAAAATTATGGGAGGAACATCTTGAATTAGAAAAGAAAATAGAAGAATATAATAAACGGGTCTATCTTACGCCTGAGGAAGAGGCAGAACAAAATAGGCTTAAAAAACTTAAGTTGGCAGGTAAAGATAAAATTCATGAAATTTTAAACAAGTATAGAAAGGAAATGGGGACATGAAACTTAGAGGGGCACAAATAGTTGTAGAAAGTTTGTTAAAAGAAAATGTAGAAGTTATTTTTGGCTTACCGGGTGGGGCGATTATTGATGTTTATGATGTCCTTTATGATTCTCCTATACGCCACATTTTAGTGCGCCACGAGCAAGGGGCCGTGCACATGGCCGACGGCTACGCTCGGGCAACGGGCAAGGTTGGTGTAGCCATGGTAACCTCTGGGCCTGGAGCGACAAATACGGTTACTGGCATTGCCACGGCCTATATGGATTCCATTCCTATTGTCGTTATTACCGGGCAAGTGCCAACAAAGCTAATTGGCAATGATGCCTTCCAAGAGGTAGATATTGTGGGTATTACTAGGCCTTGCACCAAGCACAATTACTTAGTAAAAGATGTAAAAGACCTCCCCCGGATCATTAAAGAGGCCTTTCACATTGCTAAAACAGGCCGTCCAGGACCAGTCTTGATTGATCTACCTAAAGATGTACAACAAGCAAAGACAGAATTCGTATATCCAGAAGAGGTAAAGTTACCCGGTTATAAACCTACTTACCACGCTAATGTGCGGCAGATCAAAAAGGCCGCCCAACTCTTGGCCAAGGCCAAACGACCAGTTATCTATGCCGGTGGTGGTGTTATTTATTCAGAAGGGGCGGCGGAAGAATTGAGAAAAATTGCAGAGAAATTTTATTTCCCTGTTACCAATACGCTAATGGGTCTAGGAAGTTTTCCAGGTGATCATCCCCTTTGGCTTGGCATGTTGGGTATGCATGGCACTTACCGGGCAAATATGGCTATTTCTACCTGTGATGTTATGTTGGCGGTTGGGGCTAGATTTGATGATAGAGTTACAGGAAAATTGGATGAATTTGCGCCTGAGGCCAAAGTTATTCACATAGATATTGATCCTTCCTCTATTAGTAAAAATGTAGCTGTGGATATTCCCATTGTAGGCGATTGTTGTGATGCCCTAAAAAAGCTTTATAAGGCGTTGGAGGCCATAGAAGGAATAGAATGGAAAGAGAAACATCGGGATTGGTTGGAGCAAATTGAGGAATGGAAAAGGGAGCATGTTTTGGCCTATGAACAACCGCCAGAAGGACCAATTAAACCACAATTTGTGGTAGAGAAACTTTATGAGTTAACAAAAGGCGAGGCCATTGTTGCTACCGAGGTTGGCCAAAACCAGATGTGGGCGGCGCAGTATTATAAGTTTAAACGTCCGCGTAGCTTTTTAACCTCAGGTGGATTGGGGACTATGGGATATGGTTTTCCTGCTGCCATTGGAGCCCAAGTGGCCTTTCCAGACAAACTGGTGCTAGATATTGCCGGTGATGGTAGTATTCAAATGAATATTCAAGAGTTAGCTACGGCGGTTGGCAATCGTTTACCAGTAAAGGTGGCCATTCTGAATAATGGCTATTTGGGTATGGTTAGACAGTGGCAGCAACTCTTTTACAAACGTCGTTACTCCCAAACTAGCCTTGAATATTCGCCTGACTTTGTTAAGCTGGCTGAGGCCTACGGAGCCGTAGGTCTAAGGGCAACCAAGCCACAGGAAGTAGAGGATGTGATTAAAAAGGCTTTAAGTATTAATGCACCTGTATTTATGGACTTTGTTATAGAAGCAGAGGAGAATGTCTATCCAATGGTACCAGCCGGAGCACCAATTACTAAAATGCTTTTGGGAGGCACAGTTTTAGTTTAAAGAGGAGAGCAATGAGACATACAATTTCTCTATTGGTAGAAAATCAGCCGGGTGTTTTATCCCGTGTAACAGGTTTATTTAGTGGTCGTGGATTTAATATAGAAAGCTTATGTGTGGCCGAAACTATAGACCCAAAGATCTCCCGGATTACGCTTGTAACCACAGGTGATGAGCAAATTATAGAGCAAATTAAAAAGCAATTAAATAAGCTCATCAATGTGATCAAAGTCGTTGACCTTTCTGAGATAGAATCGGTAGAAAGAGAGATGGCGCTCATTAAAGTTAAGGCCACACCTGAACACCGGGCCGAGATATTAAGAATGGTAGATATTTTTAGGGGGAAAATTGTGGATGTAAGTCCCCTTTATTATACGATAGAAATTACGGGCGATGCCAAAAAACTAGAGGCCTTTATTGAGCTAATGAGCAATTTTCAGATAAAAGAGATTGCTCGTACCGGCACGGTGGCCTTACCCCGCGCCAAAAAACAAAAACGATGAGGGAGGGAGATTAAATGAAGGTCTATCACGACGACGATGTGAGTATGGATATATTTAAGGATATGAAGGTGGCGGTGATTGGCTATGGCAGTCAAGGGCATGCCCATGCCTTAAATCTGAGGGACAGTGGCGTTAATATAATTGTCGCACAGCGTCCAGGTGGTCCAAACTATCGGTTGGCCATAGAACACGGTTTTAATCCTGTCTCGGCTACTGATGCCACAAAAGAAGCGGATGTTATTGCCATTTTAATTCAAGATCAATATCAGCCAGAACTTTATGAAAGAGAAATTGCGCCCAATTTAACCGAAGGTAAAGCTCTACTTTTTGCCCATGGATTTAATATCCACTTTAATCAAATTGTGCCACCAAAGAATGTAGATGTTATCATGGTCGCCCCTAAAGGGCCTGGTCATTTGGTAAGAAGGATGTATGAAAAGGGTGCAGGTGTGCCAGCATTAGTGGCCGTGCATCAAGACTTTTCAGGCAAGGCTAAAGAAAAGGCCTTGGCCTATGCCAAAGGTATTGGGGCAACCAGGGCAGGGGTTCTAGAGACAACCTTTAAGGAAGAGACCGAGACTGACCTATTTGGTGAACAGGTAGTATTGTGCGGTGGTGTGACCAAACTGATGCAGACGGCCTTTGAGACCTTGGTAGAGGCTGGTTATCAGCCAGAGATTGCCTATTTTGAGTGCATCCATGAACTTAAGTTGATTGTAGATTTGATCTATGAAGGCGGTTTTCAGCACATGCGCTATTCCATTAGTGATACAGCCGAATACGGCGATTATACGCGCGGAAGGCGAGTAATCAACGAAGAAACCCGCCAGCGGATGCGTGAGATATTAAAGGAGATTCAAACAGGTATGTTTGCCCGGGAGTGGATCTTAGAAAACAAGGCTGGACGTCCAGTTTATCATGCGCTAAAACGGCAAGAAAAAAATCATCTTGCCGAAAAAGTAGGGGCCAAGCTGCGGGAGATGATGCCTTGGCTGAAGGAGAAAAAATAGATAAGGAATAAGGCACGGTGCATGCACAAAGCGGGTTGGAAGTTTGTTGGCATAAGTGGTATAGTAACAATCCTACTGCTCTTTCTTAAGTGGATACCGTTGGCCATCATTGCTGGAGTGTTCACCCTTTTTTTTATCTATTTTTTTCGTGATCCAGAACGGCAACCCCCACTTGATGCCAAGGCCATTGTTTCTCCAGCCGATGGGCAGGTGGTATCTATTGGCCGGGCTAAGCCGCCCTTTTCAGAAAAAGAAATGCAAAAAATCAGTATCTTTATGTCCATCTTTGATGTGCATGTAAACCGCATGCCTTATACCGGCACAATAGAACGGATCATATATAAAAAAGGGCGTTTTCTCCCAGCCTATAAGTCCAAGGCCGATGAGCTTAATGAGGCCAATGCCATTTTTTGTGTGAAAGATACAAATGAGCCCTTTATTGTTGTCCAAATAGCAGGCATTTTGGCTAGACGCATTATCTGTCTTGTGAAAAGCAAACAGAAAATAGAAAGAGGAGAGCGGATTGGGATTATCTGTTTTGGTTCAAGGGTAGATTTATATCTGCCAGAAACGGCTACCTTACTTCCCTTATTAGGGAAAAGGGTTAAGGCTGGAGAAACTATTATAGGATATTGGGAATGACACAAAAGGAAAAAAGGAGTTTTTATTTTCTGCCCAATCTTTTTACAACGGCCAGTTTGTTTTGTGGCTTTTATGCCATCATTGCTTCTATTCAGGGACGTTGGGAGAAGGCAGTTATCGCCATTTTGGTGGCCGCGGTGATGGATGGTCTTGATGGCCGTATTGCGCGTTTAATAGGAGCGGTAAGCACATTTGGTGTGCAGTACGATTCCCTTGCTGATTTAATTGCCTTTGGAGCAGCTCCGGCAATTTTGGCCTTTACCTATGCCCTAAGGGTCTTTGGAAGGTGGGGTTGGCTAGCTGCCTTTTTCTATCTGGCCTGTGGGGCCTTGCGTTTGGCCAGGTTTAATATCCAAGTAAAGAAGACAGACATGCGTTTTTTTACGGGCCTACCTATTCCTGCCGCAGCCATGACCCTAGCCCTTTCTGTCATTAACTCCTTACGTTGGCACTTTCCCTTTAGGGCAACTTGTTATTCCCTTTTAGGTCTTACTTATATTCTCTCTCTTTTTATGATTAGCACCCTGCGTTACTATAGCTTTAAAGACATTGAGTTTGCCCGGTATAGGCCATATCGGATGGCGGTCCTGTTGGTGCTTGTTTTAGTGCTTATTATGAGTCATCCTTTTTTTATTCTCTGGTGTTTGAGCATGATCTATATCAGCTCTGGTCCAGTGTATCTTACCTTTTATCTGCTCCGCCGGCGCAGCAGACAAAATATGCAAAAAGCAGATGAGTTAGGAGGCTAAAATGGGCATGACCATTACAGAGAAAATCCTAGCTGCACATGCTGGTTTGAATGAAGTCAAGCCTGGAGAACTTATTAAGGCCAAGGTAGATATGGCTCTAGCCAATGACATTACTGCTCCCTTGGCCATTAAGGCCTTTAAGACGGCTAAAGGAAAGCAAGTCTTTGCCAAGGACAAAATTGCCTTGGTTTTAGATCACTTCACTCCCAACAAGGACATTCCTTCAGCCATACAATGTCAAGAGGTGAGAAAATTTGCCAAAGAGCAGGGGATTGTGCACTTTTATGATGTAGGTGAGGTGGGAATTGAACATGTCCTTTTGCCTGAAAAGGGTTTGGTCTTGCCTGGTGACCTTGTTATTGGGGCTGATAGTCATACTTGTACCTATGGTGCCCTGGGGGCGTTTTCTACGGGTGTGGGCAGTACTGATCTAGGGGCAGTAATGCTTACGGGAGAGATTTGGCTTAAAGTGCCTCCGAGTATAAAATTGGTTTATAAAGGCAAATTACCTAAGTGGATAACGGGAAAGGACTTAATTCTCTACACCATTGGCGATTTAGGGGTAGAAGGGGCCCTTTGTAAGGCGATGGAGTTTTGCGGAGAGGCCATTGCAGAACTTTCTATGGATGGTCGTTTTACGATGGCCAACATGGCCATTGAGGCCGGAGCCAAAAACGGCATCTTTGCCCCGGATGAAAAAACCGAGGCCTATGTTAAACCAAGAGCAACGAGGCCATATAAAATCTATCAAAGTGATCCTGATGCCAAATATTTGTTTGTTAAAGAATATGATGTAGCACAACTGGAGCCACAGGTGGCCTTGCCTCATTCGCCGGATAATGTTAAGGGCGTATCTGAGATCGGAGAGATTAAGATTGATCAGGTTGTAATTGGTTCGTGCACCAATGGGCGGCTTGAGGATTTAAGACTGGCTGCTAGCATTTTAAAGGGTAAAAAAGTGGCCAAAGGAGTGCGCTGTATTGTTATCCCTGGTAGCCAACAAGTGTATCTGGATGCCTTAAAAGAAGGATTAATAGAAATATTTATAGAAGCTGGAGCAGCCGTGAGCACTCCGACTTGTGGTCCTTGTCTGGGTGGACACATGGGGGTGTTGGGCCCAGGGGAAAAGGCGATATCTACAACGAATAGAAACTTTATTGGCCGCATGGGACATGTAGAAAGTGAAGTCTACCTGGCCAGCCCGGCTGTGGCCGCAGCCTCGGCCATTACGGGAAAAATTGCTTCACCAGAAGAAGTGTTATAGAAATGAGTGATGTATCAGGAGAGTGAAATGGGATATGCTCTGCCGTATGAAGCGGTAAAAGAAATACAGACAATCGTTAAAGATCCGCAGAAAGCAGAAATAATTATACGCGTTATAGAGGGTGGTCTCTCAGCCATTGAAGAAAAGGCAAAACAAGAAAAAGTAACTGTCAAGGCAGAGCTTAAGGATGAGCTGACGAAGGAGCTTGTAACAAAGGCAGAGCTAGGAGAGACAGAGGCAAGACTAAGCGGAAAAATAGAGGCCCTTGAGGAGAAATTAAGAGGGGAGATAAAGACTGTTGAAGAACAGTTAAGAGGGGAGATAAGGACGCTTGAAGAGAGCTTAAGAGGAGAAATAAAGGCCCGTGAAGAGGGGTTAAGGGCCGAAATACATAAATGGCGTGCAGATACAATTAAATGGATGTTTATCTTCTGGATAGGACAGATAGCTACTTTTAGCGGTATCTTAATAGGAGTGCTTAAATGGATGCTTAAACAATAAAAATCTTTAGGAGGCAAAAGGTGATCGTTGAAGGCAAGGTGTGGAAGTTTGGTGATAATATTGATACAGACATTATTATTCCTGCCCGTTATTTAAACACATCTGACCCTCAAGAACTAGCCAAACACTGTATGGAGGGTATACGCCCCGACTTTGCCCAGTTAGTGAGAGAAGGCGATATTATTGTTGCCGGACGCAATTTTGGGTGTGGCTCTTCCCGTGAGCATGCCCCTATTGCGATTAAGGCAGCGGGAATTAAGGCAGTGGTGGCAAAAAGTTTTGCCCGCATATTTTACCGTAATGCCTTTAATATCGGTTTGCCTATTGTAGAAGCAGAGAAAGTAGTGGATGCCAGCAAAGAGGGAGATGTCTTAAAGATAGACCTTGATAGGGGAGAGATTGTTAATCTTACCCAAAATCAAACCTTTAAAATCCAACCCTTACCTGACTTTATGAAAGAGCTCATTGCGGATGGGGGACTTATTCCTCATCTGGCCAAAAAGGGTGGGTATTAGTTTAAACCACTCGGTCTAAGGGCAAAACAAAGGCCGATATACCTGTATGATGATGAAGTTGGGCAAAGGCCTTTATTTCTTCTAGTAGGTTCTTTAGTTTTTGCTCATCTTCTAAGGCAATAAACAAGGCGCCGTTAAATCCAGGCCAAACGGATGTGTCCAGCCTGGGTGTGGAGTTTTTCCCCCTACCTAGGACCTTTTTCCACTTACTATATGCCTCTATTTTAGTTTTGGCTAAAATTCGCATGACGTCTTCTTCGTACTCAATGTAATAAAAGATAAAAACGGCCTTCATGATTTTAGCTCTCCTTATAGATTTTATACGTTATCCATGCACTTAAAACACCCACCCCTGCTCCGGCGATAACATCAGTAACATAATGATAGCGTCCATATACTGCCCCCAGGGCCACCATGATGGCGAGAGGAAGCATCAAATAATAAAGCCAGCGCATGTATCTTTTGACGACTAGCGTTGAGGCCACCACCATAGCTACATGTGAGGAGGGAAAGGCTGCCCCTTTTAAGGCAAATTTGGCCATTAACTTGGCCTGAATGGCTGGTAGAAAATAGCCTTTTAAGGGTACGGTATATTGAGCCGCTAGGGTAAATCTTGGTCCAGCACAGGGGAAAAGGACAAAAATGATAAAGCAAAAATAATAGGCCAGGGTCATGCTAAAAATAAGGGGGGCTGTGCCCTTACGTTTAAAGAAATAAAGGATAAAGGGTGGAAGGGCAAAGATCAGATAATAAGAAAAATAACCAAAGGCCATGATCTCAGTAAGCAGAGGTGAGATAAACCGCTGTAAATAGACCGTGGGATGAACACCAAAGATGACCAGATCAATTTGATGAATAAGAGGGTCAAATAAAAAGGGAAAGATGGCGTGGATATAGTGGCGTAACAATTCATAAAAATTGGGAATGGTAAACCAGGGATACATAACGGCTACAAAGGAGAGAAGAGGATGATAGGTAGCACGCACAACCTGGGAAAGGATGGCGACAAAGGCAGCATAGGCTAAATAAATAGCCAGATAATGAGACCAGCCAGGGATATTTTGCCGAAAAAGCAGGGTGATAAGGATCATAATTCCTACATAAATAAGAGAAACGATGTGAATAGGTTTTATCTGCCGAACTAAAAAATTGGCCTTTTTTTCGGCGTCTTTTGCAATCATACGCTTATAATAAAGCTTTTCATACGTACTGGCAATCTCTCTTGCTTCTTTTTTATCAAACCCTAGCTTTATTAGGCGGGCATACAAATGAAGGGGGTTTAGGTGATGCCGCCGCATTTCTTCAAAGCTAGGGTATCCTAATCTTTGGGCTACGTTGTCTAAAAAGGTAACTGAAGTCTTTTCGTGATTTCTACTCACTCTTCACACCCCAACCCCGCTTCTGCCGCCATTCTTCTAGAATGGAATAGAGCGTAGGGACGAGCACCAATGTAACTAAGGTAGATAATGAAAGCCCGCCAATTTCGGTAATACCTAGGGCATTCCATATTTCTGAACCTACCCCCCGATCTAGGGCCATAGGAACCATACCAAAGATGGTTGTCAGAGTAGTCATAAGGACCGGTCTTAATCTGCTTCGGCCGGCCTCAGTAATGGCCTCAAATAAAGGCATGCCCCGCTTTTGGAGCAAATGGGTGTAGTCCAAAAGAACAATGGCATTATTTACCACAACGCCTACCAGCATAACGATACCCATAAAGGTAACGATATTTAAAGGTGTACCGGTCAGCAAAAAGGCCCAGATAACGCCCGTAAAGGCAAAAGGTACGGCAAACATAATGATCAGGGGGTCCAAAAAGCCTTCATACAAGGAGGCCATGACCATATAAGTAAGAATAATCCCCAGGATTAAGAGCAGGGTCAAGGCATGGAAAGACTTCTTTTGCTCCTTAACATAGCCACCAAATTTAATAGTAATGCCTGGTGGAAGGTTTAATTCTTTAAGTTTTTCCTTTATATCTCTGGTTACCTCACCCAGCGAACGCTTATAAGTATCTGCCTCTACACTCACAATTCTTTGTCTGTTCTTTCTATCTATCTCTGTCATACCCATGTTTTCTTCAATGCTTGCAATATTTTTTAAGAGAATCATCCTCCCATCTGGGGTAAAAATGGGCACATTGGGCAGATTTTCTAGTTTGTT
The DNA here is from genome assembly GCA_027064585.1 of Candidatus Desulfofervidaceae bacterium. Classification (GTDB taxonomy): domain Bacteria; phylum Desulfobacterota; class Desulfofervidia; order Desulfofervidales; family Desulfofervidaceae; genus JAGHCL01. The sequence goes on from JAMOPI010000026.1 coordinate 12,777, forward strand.
TTTATCTCTCTCTGTAAGCCTCACAAAAATATCATAGTCCTCAATATCCCTGAACTTTGTGGTCTTATGGCCATAAAAATAGGTTCTTACCTGGTCGGCAATCATGGCCACATTTAATCCCAAACTAGAGGCCTTTTCCCTATCAATCTTTACCCAGATTTCAGGCCTTTTGGGCTTAAAGGAAAGGCTGACATCCACTGCCCCTGGTGTTTCTTCAGTAATCTTCTTTATCTTTTTAGATACCTTAAGCACCTCTTCTAGATCCCTTCCTAATACCTCAATCACCAATGGCTTTGTGCCTCCCATTAAGATAGATGTCAGTGGATTGGTAGAAATCACCTTTATCCGACTTACACCTGAAATCTGTTTTGTGTGCTCCCTTAAAATATTGGCAATCTCTTTGGCTGAACGCTCTCTTTTGTCTTTATCCACTAGTTTTAAACCCACCTCCCCACAGTTACTACCCTCTTCAAAGCCCAAGGCCATTCCATATCCCTTTTCTGTGTGCCCAGCAAATCCATAGCTATGACGAAACTCCTCTGGTTTTACTTCTTTGGCAATCCATTTATTTATTTGTTCTATTACGCTGGCGGTTTTTTCAAGCCTGGTGCCTTCAGCCAGGCGAAAGCTGATGCTGACAAACCCTGCATCTGGTTCAGGCATGAATTCGCTGCCAATGATTTTGGTCATGAATAAAGTAGGGATAAAGATGAAAAGGGCAATAAAAATAACTGTTTTTCTATGATGAAGCGCCCAGGTAATTAATTCTTTATATCTTTCATCCAGCCAATCAAGGGCGGCCTTTATTTTAAGTGTGAAAAGATTTTCAGCCTTTGGGGTCTGTTTTAAAAGCTTGGAAGAAAGCATGGGGGTAAAGGTTAGGGCAGTGAAAAGAGAGGCTAGTAAGGTGGCTGTGATGACAAATCCTAGTTGTTTAAAGATAATGCCAGTAATACCTGTAACAAACATTAAAGGCACAAATACGACAATGGTTGTAAAGGTAGAGGCCGTAATGGCCATGCCCATCTCTGATGTGCCATAAATGGCAGCAGTATGGGGATAGCTACCCCTTTCCATGTGCTTAGTGATATTTTCAACAACAACGATGGCGTTATCCACTACCATACCAGCAGCAATGGTCATGGACATAAGGGAAATAACATTGATGGTGTAGCCACCTAAATAAAGTAAAAGAAAAGAGATGATTAAAGAACAAGGAATGACGAGGGCCACGATAATGCCACTTTTTATATCTAACAAAAAGGCAAAGACAACAATAATTACTAAGCAAATACCCTGGAGCAGGGTAGTTTTTAATTCAGAAATGGCCTTACGAATATATTCTGAGTTGTCCTCTACAATGTTGATTTTTACATCACTCGGCAATATATGTTTGATTTCTTTCAGTCTTTTCTTTACCCTATCAACTACCTCTACGGTGTTTTTCCCAGTTTGCTTCTGTAACATCATCACAATTGCCGGTTTTCCATCGCCCCATCCCTTCATAATGGGTTCTTTAAAGGCATCTTCCACATGGGCTACATCCTTTAGATAAACAGGTTTACCCTGATAATAGCCTACAATGGTATTTCTCATTTCTTGCACATTTTTGTATTTTCCAGGAATTCTTATAAAATAGGCTCTATCGCCCTGTTTTATTGTCCCACAGGGAATATCCAAATTTTCTGCCTTTAAAACCTGTTTTACCTGGGAGGGGGAAAGATGGTAGCCTTTAAGCTTGGCCAGGTCAAAATAGACATTTATCTGCCTTTTCTTCCCGCCATACAATATAATAGCTCCTACTCCTGGCACCCGTCTTAATTCATCCCCTATTACCTTGTCTGCAATATGATAAAGGCGTGGCCAGGATTGAGGACCAGTAATGGTCATAAAAAGGATTGGAGCAGTAGCACTGCTAAATTTGAATAATACCGGTTTTTCAATATCCTTGGGTAGGTCTCTTTTGGCCAACTCTATTTTGTCCCGAATGTCATTACTGGCAGTATCTAAATCTGTGCCCCATTCAAACTTACACTGAACTAAAGAAAGGTTGTCAATAGACTTGGAGGTAAGTTCATCTAAGTTATTTACTGTAACCAACTGGTCTTCCAGATATTTAGTTACATTTTTTTCCACATCCGAGGCACTTGCCCCTGGCCAATAGGTGAGCACACTGATTACAGGGGGCTCAATATCAGGGAAAAGGTCAATTTTCAATTTAAAGATGGCTACAGCACTTATGAGAATTAAGGCAGAAAACAGCATGATGGTGGCCACTGGTCTTTTTACGCCAAATTCTGGTAGTTTCATGTTTATCCTCCCACGATCTCCACTGCCAAGCCTTCTTTCAGACGATTTTGTCCATAAGTTACCACGAGCTCTCCTTTTTTAACGCCCTTAACTATCTCTACAAAATTGCCCTCAGATATACCTGTCTTAACATTTCTCATATGGGCAATTTTATTTTTATCAACCACAAACAAATAATACACTCCCGTAGCTGGCATCTTCTGTAGGGCATCTTTAGGTACAGCCAAGACGAGCCTTTTACCTAAAATTAAATTTACATGGGCAAACATACCTGCCTTTAATAGGTGTTTAGGATTGTTAATATGTATTTCTATAAGGGCCGTGCGGGTAGCAGGGTCAATTCTAGGATTAATGACGCTTACTTTTCCTTTAAAGACCTTATCTGGATAGGCATCCACTTTAATATAAGCAATCTGACCAATCTTTACATACGGTAAATCCTTTTCATTTATAGCTACATTCACCTTTACTATGCTGTCATCGGTAATCCTTACTATGGGGCTTTTTGTATCCATCATAGCCCCTTCATCTACATATCTGGCCGTAATAATGCCAGAGATAGGGGCGTAAATGGTATGGTCACGATAACGAATTTGCACTTCTTTAAGGGTAGCTTCTGCTTGTTTAATCTGCGCTAAGGCCAGTTTTTTTGCTGCTATAGTAGCATCATATTGAGCCTTTATGTGATCCAGCTTTTGTTTGGCCACTGCTTTCTGGGCATATAACCTCTTAATTCTTTCATAATCCTTTCTGATACTTTCAAGGTTGGCCTCTATTTGAGCTAGGTTTGCCCTGGCCACATTTAAGGCGGCCTTTGCCTGATTTAATTTAGCCGTGATGGTTTCTCTTTCTATAACACCTATCACTTGTCCTGCCTTTACCCTATCTCCCTTCTCAACGTATAATTCTTCAAGAATTTCTCCTGCAATTTTGGGATACACATTCACTTCCTGTTTTGGCTTTATATTGCCTATCAGATCTAGTTTCCAGGTCATCTTTTTGTATTCTACCTTGGCGACCTCTACAGGAATGCTGATTTTTACCTGCTTTTTTACTTGTTTTTGCCGTCTGTAAAGTTTATAAGCCTGATAGCTAACTCCTAAAACCAGACCTAAGACTATAGCAGTAATCAGCAGTTTTTTCATAAATCCTCCCCATTTTTTTATTGCTCAACAATCAATTTTCCTATCGCCCTTTCCAAGTTTGCAATTGCGACATTGTAGCGATAAAGTGCGCTATAATAATTGTTTTGTGCCTGCGTAAGCAGTGTCTGGGCATCCAAAACTTCCGTGGAGGTAGTAACCTGATTTTTATATTGTAAATCTGTAATACGGTAATTTTCCTTGGCCTGTTTTACAGAAATTCTGGCAGTCTCAATATTTTTTTCTGCCTCTTTTAGGTTTAAATAGGCGGTTTTTACCTGTAGTCTAACCTGGTCTTTTATTCTATTCAATGTCTTCTCTAAGGCATTTTTTTGCCACTTTAATTTTTTTACCTGGGCCTTTGTTTTTCCCCATTCAAAAAATGTCCACTTGGCCTGCAAAGTAAGATAAAATTGGTCAGGATTTTGGTAATCATTTCCGTTTACATTGGGATGATTACCAATCCGCTCATATTTTCCCACGAGGGCAACTTGAGGATAGTATTGAGATTTGGCCATCTTAATCTGGGCCTTCATCTGCTCTAACTGTTTGGCAATTTGTCTTAGTTCAGGCCTCTCTTTAATGGCTATTTTTAGAAGATGGTTGAGATTCAACTTTAAGGGCTGATAGTTTAATACATCTTTGATTTTAGTGGGATGATTGACATCCAGACGCAAGAGAATATTAAAGTTAGAAATGGCAGTTTGTAAGTTGTTTCTTGCCCTGACTAAGTCCTGTCTAGCATTGGCAAGGGCTACCTTTGACTTAAGTAAGTCATTCCTAGGAATGATACCCGCCTTGTATAAGGCCTGAGCATCTTTAAGGTGGGCTTCTAGATTTTTTACTGCCATCTCTGCTACTTCTTTGTATTTTTCTGCCAAAAGCACCTGAAAGTAGGCTACCTTTACCTCTTTTATGACCTCTTGCTCCGCCTCTATCCTTTCTAAGCGGGCGAGATCTACACCCAACTTGCTCAATTTATACTGGCTAGTCAGATAGAAACCGGTAAAAATAGGCTGCGTGAATTGAATGTCCCAGGTATAATTATTCTCTGGACCCGTAACAATGTGGGGGGATCCAGGCATTTCTTTAAAGATGGCATAAGGTGAATCTTTTAACCTGGTATAAGAATAACTTGTCTCTAATTTTGGGAAAAATTGACTTCTGGCCACCTTTACCCCTTCTTTAGCAGCCTTAATCTGGGCCAGTTTTTCTTGAATGAGCAAGTTGTTTTTCAAGGCCATCTTAAGACTGGTCTTTAAATCCAGCATTTCAGCATGAACCAAAACGGGAAAAAGCATACCCAAAATAAGGCCTATCATGAGTTTTTTTATCATCGTCCTTCCCTTTGTAATTTTTCTCCTTTTAAACCGTAAAAGATAAAATCTAAAATTACGGGTAGTTTTGAGGTCAATTGAACCTCCTCTTCTGACTTTATCCACTCGTGAATAAGGGCCTGGATCATTCCACTGATTAAGACAGCCATTTCTTTAGGAGGGAATTTTTTAAACTCTCCCTGGAAGATACCTTCCTCTATAACCTGAGCTAATATAGATAATCCTTCCTGGTATTTTCTATCTATCTTTTTCCCCAATTCTTCTCTAACCAAAACGGCTATATTTTGCCTATGTAAGGCATAAATCCTAAAGAAATCACGATTTTCTTGGAAAAACTTTAGTTTCACCTGGATAATGGCCTTAATTTTTTCCAGAGGGGTTTGCGCCTCCTCTATGGCTTGTTTAACAAGCCTCAATAAGAGATCTATCTTTTCATGTAATAAGGTAAGATAAATTTTATCTTTACTTTTAAAAAAACGATAAATAGTGGCCATACCAAATTCTGATGCCTTGGCAATTTCAGCCATGGTCGTTTGATAATAGCCTTTTTGCGCAAAAAGCCGCTCAGCGACATTTAAAATATACTGCCGCCGCCAGTTTCTTTCCTGTTTCCGCCGTCCTAATGCCATGTTATGGGAATTTAAATTCTCCATTTTGAATGAACGCTCCAAATTTGAATGACTATTCTAAAATAGAATAAAAATTCTCAAAAGTCAAGAGGCCTATATAAATAAATGTGCCTTTTCAAACGCCCTCTAGTTTGATGAGGCTGTTTGAAAATTGAACATTGATCCAAATTTTCCTTCCCCCTTACTTACAAAAATTATACGCCAAGGCCTCGTTAGGTTATAATTAAATTGGACTTGAAGAAAAGGTAAGTGTGTTTTCACTTTTTAAGTGAAAGGTATTTTTTAAAAATGTTTCTTATAGCCTACTTGTAGAGTTTCTTGGAGGGCAATTGCGGATTTTGGCAATTCCATTTCTTTGACACCCTCTCTTAAATTATGATAAAATGTTCGTAAGCCTGTCAGGAGGGAAAATGATGAAGAAGGCAATGCTTTATGAAAAACTAGCGGATAAGAAAGTCCGTTGTAAGTTATGTAGTCATCGGTGTGTCATCCCAGAGGGTGGACATGGTATCTGTGGAGTAAGGGTAAATAAAGGCGGGGAGCTATACTCTTTGGTGTATAAAAAGGTTGTGGCCAAACACAACGATCCCATTGAGAAAAAGCCCCTTTATCATTTCTATCCCGGCAGCCTTTCTTTTTCTATTGCTACCGTTGGTTGTAATTTTAGATGTCTTTTTTGCCAAAATGCCGATATTTCACAAATGCCCAGAGAGGAAGGCCGTATTGTTGGTATAGATACCAGCCCCGAGGAAATTGTGGAAGAGGCCCTAAGGGCCGAAGCCAAATCCATCGCCTATACCTATACTGAACCTACCATTTTTTTTGAACTCGCCTATGAAACAGCCAAGTTAGCTGCAACTAAGGGGCTAAAAAATGTCTTTGTCAGCAATGGTTATATGAGCAAAGAGGCCCTAGAAACCATTGCCCCTTATCTTCATGCGGCTAACATAGACTTAAAGTCCTTTCAGGACAAATTTTACAAAGAGGTCTGTGGGGCTAGATTGCAACCGGTTCTTGACACTATCAGCAACATGGTAGAGAAGGGAATCTGGGTAGAGGTTACGACGCTCTTAATTCCTACCTTAAACGACAGCGAAGAGGAATTGCGGGAGATTGCGAGATGGATTTACAGGCTAAATCCAGATATTCCTTGGCACATCAGCCGTTTTTATCCTACTTACCGTTTGCTTCATATTCCGCCTACATCTGTGGGAAAGATAAGAAGGGCAAGAGAAATCGGCCTGGAAGAAGGACTACATTATGTCTATACAGGCAATGTTCCCGGTGATGATGGTGAAAACACCTATTGCCACCAGTGTGGAAATCTTCTTATCGGCCGTTACGGTTATACCATTGGTCATTATGGTGTAGAAAATGGCAGATGTCCCCAATGCGGGACAACCATCCCTGGCGTTGGCCTGTAGCTAAAAACATTAACTGGTTAGAAACATCGCCACTTTGTGCTTCACGAACTACTCCCTGAAGTTGGGCTGCTTGTGTAATACTTCACCTTCCAAAAAGACAAAAAATCGGTTATCTTACTTGACATGGCAGTGGTGAAGCTTTTCCTTATTTTTGTCCTTCTTGTTTTCCTTTTAAGGCGTAAGTGGTTGATGGGGCATGCCCTTTTGTTGGCCGCCCTTTTGTGTGGATTGTGCCAAAGCTTATCCCCTTTACCGATGATTAAGGTTGTTATTCATACCTTAGAAAATACACAAAACTTACTTCTTGTCTGCATCATCCTTTCTATCCTTATCTTTGCCCACAGTCTGGCCAAGACTGGGTACGTCAATCGCTTTATTCAGGCCTATCAAAGTATTTCTCCCTGGCCCCGCTTAAATTTGATGACTATTCCTGCCTTTATTGGCCTTTTACCCATGCCAGGAGGGGCCATCTTTTCTGCCCCTTTGGTAGAAAGAGTGGCTACTGATGTCAATATATCCCGCCCACAGCAGGCAATTATCAACTATTGGTTCCGCCACTGCCCTGAATTTTGTTGGCCCCTTTATCCTGGGCTTATCCTTGCTGCCCACTTGGGTCAAGTTGACCTGGTGCGTTTAATCACCTATCAGTTTCCCCTTACAATTTGGGCCTTTGTATTGGGTATAGCTTTCTTTTTACGAAGCCTCTCTTCTCCTCTGCTTCAAACAAAAACTAGCTTTTTTCTTTTCTTAAAAGAGGCCGCTCCTATCCTGATTGTGCTTGTCCTTGCTGTAAGTGGAAAAAGGCTGTTTCCTGCATTACCTAGGGAGATTACCATCGGGTTGGCTGTGTGGGTAGGTATTGTTTGGGTCTGGGTAAGAACACGTATTACCTTTTACCAGCTTAAACTTATCTTTACCGAAAAGACCCTTTTAAAAGTACTTTATGCTGTCTTTGGCATCTTTGTCTTCAAACAGATGCTCAATGAAAGCCACATCGTCATAGACGCCAGTAGGGTCTTAGTAAATTATCATGTCCCCTTAGTGTTCATAGCTGCCTTTTTGCCCTTTTTGGTAGGGCTTATTGTTGGTCTTACTTTGGCCTTTGTCGGGACAACCTTTCCGCTGCTTATTGCCCTCATTCATACCATGCAGGTATCGGTCTTTCCTTATACTATCCTCGCCTTTATGTCTGGCGTTATTGGGGTGTTACTTTCGCCCATGCACCTTTGTCTGGTCTTGAGTTTGGAGTATTTTCAAGTAAATTTTAGCGAAGTTTATCCACGCCTTTACTGGCCTTGCATTTTGCTGTTTTTAGCAGGATTTATATGGTTTTTTATATTAAGAGGTATGGTTTAAAGGGAGGGAAAAATGGAGGGTTTCCCCAAGTTTGATATTCTAAAGGCCATTTATCAATTTTATGATGACTATGTAAGCCAATTTGATTTTGTCTGTCAGCCCAAGTGCACTGCCTGTTGCACACAACATGTATGTATAACTACCCTTGAAGGGGCATTTATTATTGCCTATCTTAAAGAAAAAAAATGTCTAAACCTTTTAGACCGTCTTAACCAAGTTGATCCAAACAGGCTTTTTTCGCCCCGTCTTAGCACCAATATGTTGGCGGCTTATTGTCTAAACCGACGCGAACCACCTGTGGAAGAAGAATGTTTCTCTACGGCCCCTTGTCCTTTTTTAGAAGACGGTTTGTGTCTCATCTATCCAGTGCGTCCTTTTGCCTGCCGCAGCTTCTTTTCGCAAGAGCGGTGTGATATAAAAGGAGAAGCCGTAGTACCGCCGGTGTTGGTGACGATAAATATTTTGCTTAACCAACTCTTAGAGCATGTTGATACCCCTGGGTGCTATGGCAATATGATAAAAGTGCTTTTGTTTTTAAAAAATGAGGAGAATTTAGGGCGTTATTTTTTGCAGCAATGCCTTATGCCTGAAGGCTTAGTACCTAACCGGCCTATTCCTGGCTTTCTTTTTCCACCAGAACACCAACGAGAGGTAAGAAAGGCCATTGACAAGCTTGCTCTTTTGCGCATTGGTCAGATTGATATGAAAAATGTCTTGACGCAAATTTTAAGACCAGGAGGAGAACATGTATAAAGTGGGTATACTTACGGTGAGTGACAAGGCCAGTCAAGGGAAAAGAGAGGACAGGAGTGGACAAGTTTTGCAAGAACTTTTAAAGGAAGCAGGTTTTACCATTGCTGCCTATACCATAGTGCCGGATGAAGAAGAAATAATCTCTCAACACTTAAAGGAGTGGGTAGATAAACTTGCCCTAGACCTCATTTTTACCACAGGCGGCACTGGCTTAACGCCTAGGGATGTAACTCCTGAAGCAACCTTAAAGGTGATTGAAAGACAGGTGCCGGGGATGGCTGAGGCCATGCGGATGGAAGGATTTAAAAAAACTCCCCACGCCATGCTTTCCCGTGCGGTAGTAGGAATTAGAAAACAAAGTCTTATTGTTAATCTACCTGGTAGCCCCAAAGCCGTTGAGGAAGGGCTGGAGGTGATTTTACCAGCCTTACCTCATGCCCTAGCCAAGATAAAGGGGGACCCTACTCCGTGCGGGGAGGGCTAGGGAAGGGCAGGACAAACCAAGTATCTTTAATTTGGGGATTAAGCTTGACTTGGTCATAATCTATCTGGATAGAAGTGCCCAGTATATCCCTAAAAAGGGCCAAGACAGGCTTGTTATCTTTATAAGTAAACTTAACTTCCCAGAACCAGTCTCCTTCAGCGTTTTGAAGAATAATGCGTGTTACCTTTAAAGTTTGTCGTTTTAGCCAAATTTTTTCTCTTAAAACTCCATTTTTGTCTGTAAAAGAAAGAACAAAAAATTGTTCTTTCTGCTTTATTCCTCTTTCCTTCTCTAAATACCACATCTGACACCCAAAGAGCCTTACCCAATCTTCTAGTTGCAGCCGCACAGGAAGGCATGATTTCAAAATTTTAAGGGCCTGGCCCTGCTTATAGACCCGACCACTCCCATAGACAAAAAGAGTAAGTGTATTGTTTTTCTTAACGGCTGTAAAAAGAGGCCAGCCTAAGGCCGTGTAAATGTCTAAGCGTACCCGTTTAGGAGTCCAGATAGCTTCTATTCTTCCCGCAAAGCCGTAGCCTGCTCTTTTGACCTTTAGACGGCCAGAAAAATAGATACCTTTAACTACCTGAAGCTGCTGTTGAAGCTTAATAAACAGGCTCTGGGCAAGAGGAGATGGTTGTCTTGGTGCACAGCCGGCCAATAGACAAATAAGGATCAGGCTGTAAAAAGGGGTTTTAAAAAATGACATGGATTGGTTGATAGGGAATAGATCCTTCTGGCAAGAGGCGTTCAATTTTTTTTATCTTTTCCTTTAAGGTTTTTTTGTTTTTAGCTCCTAATTTAAGGGCCTTTTTGTAATAACGCAAGGCCTCTTTTAGCCTTTCATTTTTAAAGTAGGCATCTCCTAAATGTTCGGCAATGATGGGATCCTTGGCCTGTTTAAAGGCTCTTATTAGGACCTTTAAGGCCTTTTTATACTCCCCTTTTTGGTAATAAACCCAGCCTAAGCTGTCAATAATGTAGCCATCATGTGGTTTTATTTTTAATGCCCTTTTAATTAAGCTTTCGGCTTCATCCAAGTTTTTTCCCATTTCTGCATAAGTGTAGCCCAGATAATTGAGGGCCTCGGCGTGGTCAGGTTTCAACTGGATGGTCTTACGCATCTCAACAATACACTTATCCTTTTTATGCATTTTATCATAGATTACCCCTAAACGAAAATGTAAGTTGGGATTGTTTGGGTGAATAGAGAGTGCCTTTTTTAAAACCTTTTTAGCCTCTAGATATTCTTTTGCCTCTTCTAGGATTGAGGCTAAAGTGATGTAAAGACGATCGTCTTTTGGATATATAGTTAAAGCCCTTTTTAAATCTGTAATTGCCTGCTTATATTTCTTTAATTGGGTCAAAAGATAGGCCTTATAAATAATAGCCGTCTTATAGATGTCGACATTAGGAGGAATACGATTAAGAAGGGCAATGGCCTCTTGAATTTTCCCCAGTTTTTCATAGACATAGGCGAGGTGATACTTTAGGGCCGGTTGAGGAAAAACATCTACTACTTTTTCCAATACTTCGGCTGCTTCTTTATAGCGCTCATATTGTATCCAAAACAGACTAATCCTTAAGGCCTCATCTGGACGTTCAGAAACTGCGGCTAGCAGCTTTTTGGCCTTTTTTACCTGCTTCCTTTCCACATAAAGCTTGGCTAGGGCAAGACGGATGTCTAAATTGTCAGGATCGTTTTTTAGGATATTTTTATAAATGGCAATGGCCTTTTGATAGTCCTTCTTGATAATGGCAAGCTTGGCCTTTAATTTTAATCCCTCTCCAAAATCAGGTTTAAGGGCCAAGGCCTTTTTTAAATACTCTTCTGCTTTATTGTATTTTTTTAAGGAATAATAAAGGTTGGCCAGATGATAATAAGGAAGGTGAGATTTAGGATCCGCCGCAATAAGCTCTTTAAAGGTAGCAATAGCCGCCTTGTAATTATGACTTTCTATGTAAAGGTTGGCTAAATAAAAAAGCAGTTCTTTATTCTGAGGAGAAAGCTTAAGGATAGATTTACATTCTTGAATGGCCTCTGGATATTTATTTTGGTTGACATAGATCCACATTAATAAAAAATGGGCCTTTTGCGATTGCGGGTTTGACTTAATGGCCTGTTTTAAGTAGGTTTCGGCCTGGGTAAGGTCCTTTTTTTGCAAATAGGCCTTGGCTAAATCTACCATGACGCTAGTGGCCTTAGGGTCATAAAAAAGGGTCTTTTTCAGATACCCAATGGCCGTATCTATATCATGCCTTTGCAGGGCAATTTGGGCTTGGATAAAGGTATAATAAGCCAAGGAACGTTTAGAGTAGGAGAGGACAATGGAAGGAAATAGGGCCATAACAGTTATGAAGCCCACGATATAAAATAAATTTCTCCCTTTACTCATTGTTATATATCCGCCAGTTTATTGACTTTAAACCTATAAGCTCATTTACCAAAATTATTCTTCTAACACCAGTGCATCTTTATAATCAGGCATTTCTTGTTGAATAAACTCTCGCAGTTTTTTTAAAAGCCTAGCCTCTATTTGACGAATGCGTTCTCTAGAGACCCCATGTTTTTTACCAATTTCTTTTAAGGTTAAAGGTTTTTCTGCCAATAATCTTAGTTCTAGGATATCTAGTTCTTTAGGAGAGAGCTTGTTCTTTATTTTTTCTAATTTTTCTCTTAAAATTTTTTTTATTTCAGCATTGGCCCAGATTTCTTCTGGAGATTTTCCTTGGGCTGGTAGAATCTCTTGCAGGCTGTCTTCTCCATCTTCACTGATAGGAGCGTCTAGAGAAATTTCTCCGGCACTGAGCCGTTGTTCCATCTCAATAACGTCTTTTTCCCTTACATTTAACCGCTTAGCGATTAACTGAGGAATGGGTTCAAAACCAAGTTGGGCCAATCTTTCTTTTTCCTTGCGAAGGTTGTAAAATAGCTTACGTTGGGCTTGGGTGGTGCCAATCTTAACTAAACGCCAGTTGTCTAGAATGAACTTTAAGATATAGGCCTTGATCCAGAAGGCAGCATAATAGGAGAAGCGAATACCTTTGTCTGGGTCATATTTCTTAAGGGCCATCATTAACCCGATGTTGCCCTCTTGAATAAGGTCCATGATGTTACTTACCCAAAAGTTTTGAAACTCAAGGGCAATTTTGACGACCAAGCGCAAGTTAGAGGTAATAAGTCTAAAGGCTGCCTCCCGATCTTGTTTTTCTTTATAAAGCTTCGCCAACTTCAATTCTTCCTCCGGGGTAAGGAGAGGGTAATGACTAATTTCCCACAAATAGCGTTGTAAGACGTCCGTACCTGAAGGTGGAACTAAGGAATCTTTAGTTTCTTTCTTTCTTTCTGCAACAGGCAGGGCAGGAAAATTTTCCTTGGCGAGGGTTAAAATTCCCTCTATCTTTCTTTCCATATTAACCTTTTCCTTCATACAAGCATGATAGCACAAGCTATAGACCTTGCCAAGCGATGAAGAAAGGGGTATTTAACCTTTTGGCAGGAGAATTTAATTCCAGCGAAATAAATGCGTAGTTCTGACAAAAAGAAAAAATTGGCTTATTATGATCCTGAATCCAAATACGCTGAGTTTGTTGATAATGGCATTCGCTTCTACGTTTCTCCCTTTGATACCCGCTTTGCTTATAGCTTAGATGAACCAGAATTAATGATTGAAATTGAGCAAATAGACTTTGAACAAAGAGTCGTCTATATAAAAAGAAGGATTCGGCTTTAAAAAGTTCAAGATATTAAGTGTGTAGATGCGTATATGGGTATATGCGTAAAGGGGTGTATTAGTAGATGGACACATTCACTCATTTTACGCATTAACTCATTAACGCATTTACCCATATACTTAACCACATGAAGCGACGCCTTGGATATAATTATCATCTAGGAAAAGAATCTAATTTTCAAGTACCCTCAGAGATAAGATTAATCTAAAAAGCTTTTTAAGTATTTGCTGCGGCTTGGGTGACGCATTTTACGTAAGGCCTTTGCTTCTATCTGTCTAATCCTTTCCCTTGTTACCGAAAAGATGCGTCCTACTTCCTCTAGGGTGTGATCAGCCCGTTCACCAATACCAAAACGCATCCGTAAGACCTTTTCTTCGCGCGGGGTAAGGGTAGCAAGGACTTTACGTGTTTGTTGGGCCAGATCCATGCGAATGGCTGCTTCTTCAGGCGGTAATATTTTCTTGTCTTCAATAAAATCACTCAGTACGCTGTCTTCATCGTCTCCGATGGGTGTTTCTAAAGAAATGGGCTCTTTCGTTACCCGTAGAATTTTATTGACTTTTTCTACCGGAAAATCCATCCTTTCAGCAATTTCTTCAGGTGTAGGTTCCCTTCCCTTTTCTTGAATCAGTATACGTGTTACGCGAATAAGCTTGTTCATCGTTTCTATCATGTGGACAGGAATGCGGATGGTTCTAGCCTGATCAGCAATGGCGCGGGTAATGGCCTGTCTGATCCACCAGGTAGCATATGTGCTAAACTTATAGCCACGGCGGTAATCAAACTTTTCTACAGCCCGCATAAGGCCAATGTTTCCTTCTTGAATAAGGTCTAGAAAGTGGAGACCACGATTGGTGTACCTTTTAGCAATACTTACCACCAGACGCAAGTTGGCCTCTACAAGCTTTTTCTTTGCTTCTTGGGCCTTTTTTTCACCATTTTTGATTCGGCGCAATATGTCCCTTAATTTTTTAATAGACATCTGCGACTGGCCTTCAATTCGGAAAAGCCGTCTCTGCCCTTTTTTTACCTTTTTTTCTATCTCTTCCAATTCCTTAAGAGATACTCCCAATTGTTTGGCCATATCTTCCTTATTTTCTGGATGTTTTTTAAGAAATCTAACAGTCCTTTTCAACTCCTCTAAAGACAAACCAGTTTTTAATACGCAGGCGGCTATTTCCTCCTCGTAGAGTTCTATCTCTTGCATAAGCTGCTTTAATTTGTCCACAATATGCGCAATTTGTTTTTTACTAAATCTTATCTCTTTTAGGCAGTCACACATTCTCTGCTTGTTTTCTAACAATTTACGTTCAAATTTTTCCTTGTTTTCTTTATCTAAGTTTTTGTGCCGCAAGAGGCCTCTTAAGCTTGCATTTTCGCGTTCAAGGGATTCGATTTCTTCTAAAAGGGCAATGACTTTTTTCCTCTTATTTTCAATCTCTTCGTTCCGATCCTCATCTTCATCTATGTCCCTAGCCACGTTTCTTATATCTAATTTCTGAGACTTTAATGCTTCTTTTATTTTCAAGATTTCTTTGATGGCCAGGCTAGAATCAAGCAATGCCTCTAAGACTTCTTCTTCCCCCTCTTCTATGACCTTGGCAATGGCTACCTCTTCTTCTTTGCTTAAAAGAGGTACCGCTCCCATTTCTTTAAGATACAACTTTACAGGGTCAACTGTGCGACTATCTTGCTCAAGCTCAACAAATTGTTCTAAAATGTTAGTAGCTTTGGAGTTTTCTTTTATTTCTTGTTTCTCTACTGGGGCTTTTTTTACGATTTCAATTTCCATTTCATCAAAGAGACTGATGACATCGTCTAACCTTTCGCTTACCAGTTCTTCTGGGAGGATTTCGTTTAAATCATCGTAAGTAAGGTAGCCCTTTTCTTTTCCCAAAGAGATTAATTTTTTAAACTCTTCTAGTTGAGTTTTTTCTTCCTCTCCCATAGAAAGGATACCTCCGTTAACATCTTTTAAAAGCACAGGCCAATTCGTTTTTTTGCCTGAGCAAGGTAGTCAACTTTTCCCAATTTCCTGCCTTTTCGGCCTCCTTTATCTGTTCAGATAGCCTTTTTAAACGTCTCTTTTGCAATAGAAATAAGAAACCTTGTGCTACCTCTTCTGGGTCTTCTGGCATTTCTTCCATAAGCCACGCCGAGACAAGTCCCCTAGAGACCTCGTCTAGTTCAGCTATTAACATATCGGTTTCTAAGCGCTGGTGTTTGGTATAAAGAGCAAACATCTTCTGCAAGAGTGCACGTAAGATTGGGTGTTTTATTTCCAGCAAAAGTTCCTCTAGGGAAAAATGACCGAGATATTCTGGGCAATGGAGAAGAAATTTGACCAGCCTTCTTTCAAATACCGGAAGTTCTTCTTCCAGCACAGCCATTTCGGTAAAGATGTTGTCTGGGTCTTGTTTCTGAGAAAGACGATCCAAAGTAGGTCTTTCCATCCCAAACATGGCGCAAATCTTATCTTTATAATACTCCTGTTTTAAGGGATTCTTTAAAAGAGAGATGATCTCCATAGCCTCTTTTAAAAAGGTAAACCGGGCCTCTAAGTCGCTTCTTGTCCTTTCCTCTCCTTGTTTTAAATACCAATCCAAGAGGGGCTGGGCTTGGTGAAGATATCTTAAAAAGGCTTCTTTCCCTTCCCTTTGGACAAAACTATCTGGATCGTCTCCTTCAGGCAAAAGGAGGACGTCTACACTTAGATCCAAGGGTAAAAGTACTGCTAACGTCCTTATGGCCGCCTTTTGTCCTGCGGCATCGGCGTCATACATAACAATTACACGGGGGGCCAAGTTTTTTAAAATCCTAGCCTGGGCTTGAGTGAGGGCAGTCCCCAAACTAGCCACGACATTCTTTATCCCCGCGGCGTGGAGGCTTAGAAGGTCAAAGTAACCTTCTACCAGCATCACCGTCTGCTCCCGCTGACACCATTCCCTTGCTACATGCGCTCCGTAGAGGCTATAACCCTTTTTATAAATAGGTGTCTCTGGAGAGTTAATGTATTTGGGTAAACTATCATCTAATACCCTTCCCCCAAAGGCAATGACCCGCCCCTTTTGGTCAAAAATAGGAAAGATGACCCGCTGGCGGAAGCGATCGTAAAATCCTCCTCTTTCTTTTTCTACCAGAAGGCCTACTTCTGCGCCTAAAGACAGATCCATTCCCTTTTGCTGTAGATACCGTACCAGGGCATCCCACTTTGAAGGGGCAAAGCCCAGGGTGTAGGAGATGATGGTGTCTTTGCCAATACCTCTCTTGGCCAGATAGTCTCTAGCCACCTTTGCCTCTGGGGCGTGAAGGAGATAATGATGGAAAAATTCTGCGGCCAGTTGGTTGACGGTATAGAGTTTTTGGCGTCTTTCGTAGGCAGCCGTTTCCTCAGGAGAGAATTTAAACCGGGAGAGGTTAATGCCATACCGTTCGGCTACCTCTTCCACGGCCTCATAAAAACTACACTGTTTGTATTTCATCAAAAAGGTAAAGACATTTCCCCCAGTGCCACAGCCAAAGCAGTGAAATATTTGTTTTTCTTCACTGACGGTAAAAGAAGGAGTGTCTTCTTGGTGAAAGGGGCAGAGAGCGACGTAGTTTTTCCCCACCTTTTTTAAAGGTAGATATTCACTGATTATATCCACAATATTAGCAACTTGTTTAATTTCTTCTATAACTTCAGGTGGAATGTGCGGCATATTATTCTTTAATCCTTATCACCGTTACCCCTTGTCCTCCTTCGTGAGGGAGCGCCTCTTTAAACTCGGCCACTTGCGGATGAGATTTAAGATACTCCTGAATGGCTGCCCGTAACCTACCTGTGCCCAGACCATGGATAACCCTCATTTGCTTTAAACCACATAATACAGCTGTGTCAATAGCCTTTTCTACTTCCATAAGCGCTTCATCTACTTGCTTGCCTAAAAGATTGATCTCTGAAGTAGGGGTGGAAACTGTATTGAGCCTTACTCCTTGGGGCAGGCTTGGGGCCTTTCCTATGACTTCCTCAATGCCGCTACGAGGTACCTGCCAGCGCAAGTTGCCAATGAGAACTTCTACACTCTCTGGGGAAACGGCCTTTACCTGGGCCGTCTTATGGCCAAACTTAGAAGAAAGCCTTACCCACATACCTGGTTTTAAGACCAGTTCTTCCTTGGTCAAGCCGACCGCAAGTTGCCTCTTTACTTCCTTTAATAGCCGTTTTTTTTCCTTCAGGTGGTAGATGGTCTGTTCCCTTCTTTGCCCTCCCTGCCTCTGCCGATGCCTAATGGCCTTTTCTATGTCCTGCATTAAAGCCTCAAGGCGCTGCCTTTCTTTCAGATAAATTTCTTCTCGTTTGTCTTCTATTTCCTTTAAAAGGGCCTTTTGTTTGCGATTTAATTGGAGGAGTTGTTGTAACAATTTTAAGATAAAATTCCTCCTTTTTTGTAGATTTTCCTTGATCTTTAGCACTTCATGCATAATCTCGGCCCCAGTTCCACCCAATTTTTTTAAATATCCCTGGGCCCTTTCTAAAATTTGCCTTTTGATCCCCAGCTTACCTGCAATTTCTAAGGCAAAACTGGTGCCGAGGGTATCGTAGATGAGCCTGTAAGTTGGTTTTAAGCTTTTCATATCAATGCCTACAGCGGCATTTAAGGCTACCTTTTCCTTAAGCCCATAACTTTTTAGACCGTCATAATGGGTAGTGACGACGACCTGGCTGCCCTTCTCCTTAAAGGCATCCAAGAAGGCCATGGCTAAGGCCGCACCTTGGGCAGGATCTGTTCCCTTGCCAATTTCATCAATCAGGATAAGGGTATTAGGGGCAGCCCTCTCGTTTATTTCCTTTAGGCGTCTTAAGTGACCAGAAAAGGTGCTCATTTCATCAGTTAGGTCTTGCTCGTCTCCGATATCGGTGAATACTGCCTTATAAAAAGGTATGATGGCTTCTTCTGCTGGGACAGGAATGCCACTTTGGGCCATGAGCACAAACAGGCCAAGGGTCTTTAAGGCTACAGTCTTTCCGCCGGCATTAGGGCCTGAGATAATCAAGATGCGGGTAGGAGGGGTTAAATAAAGGTCAATGGGAACAACCTTTTTCTCAGGGTTTTCTTTTTTTTCCTTCCAATATAAAAGGGGATGTCTGGCAGCCTTAAAGTAAACCTGCTTTTCAAACTTGGGAAAAGCACAATCAAACTCCGTGGTATATTGGGACAGGGCGATAAGGACATCCATTTGGGTTAATATCTTATGGTTTAAGAGAAGAGATTCAGCCTTAAGAGCGATTTCTGAAGTTAAGGTTTTTAAAATCCGTCTTTCTTCTTCTTCGGCCTCGGCAATGGCCATTTGAAGTTCGTTATTTAAGGGTAGGATCTCTAGGGGTTCTACGAAACAAGTAGCCTTGCTGCGGGAAAAGTCATGGACAATGCCTTTAAAAAAGGACTGATACTCACTTTTGATGGCCACGACATAACGATGGTTACGCACTGAAATCAGCTTCTCTTGCCAAAAGGAACGATAACTTGGATTGTCCAGAATTTGGTTGAGAGTAGATTTTATCTTGCTTTTTAAAAACTGAACCTTTTGTCTCAATACCTTAAGGGTGGGGCTAGCGGTATCTAAAATCTCTGCTTGAGCATTGACACTTCTTGTAATTTGCCCTTTTAAAGCCAAAAGGGGATCGATCCTTTCTATAAACTGAGCGGTATGAGGGGCCTCTTTTTGGTGTTCCTGCCAATAGCGTCTTACCTTTTGCGCTACTTCTAAAAATTGGCCTATAAGAAATATCTCAAGGGGTTCTAAAATCTGGCCGTCAATCTGGGCCTTCTTTAAAAAGGGGAGGATATCTGGAATATGAGGTAAGGGCAAAGAGTGGTCCCACAAGCAGGCCTTAATTTCCCTGATGTAATTAAAACGTTCTTTTACAGCCGAAAGGGAAGATAAGGGGCTTAATGCCTGAATGGCCGTTTTGCCTGAGGCAGAGCTAGCGTAAGAGGAAATTAAATTTAAAAGATAACCAAACTCCAAATCATATAATGTCTTGGTATCCATAGAAAAGGCAGCGACCAAAAGTTAATAAGAAAATAACACCTTTTCACAAAGGTGTCTAGGGCAAATGAGGATTTTGGGTGTTATCGCAAACTTCACATATCCTCAAGAATGTTATATATTAAATTTTCATGGAAAGGATGATAATTGTCTCAAATAGATTACCGGTTACGGTTGCCAAAAGAAAAGAAGGCATAAGTTTTAACCCCAGCGTTGGTGGTTTAGCTACAGGTCTTGGTTCGTTTTATGATTCTTATGACAGTATCTGGGTTGGATGGTCAGGAATTTTCTCTGAGAGGCTGAATGAGAAGGAAAGAAACGTAATCAAAACGAAATTAAAGAAAGAATTTTCTTGTTATCCTGTTTTATTGAGCCAAAAAGATGTGGATTTATATTACAATGGTTTCTGTAACAAAACCATCTGGCCACTTTTCCATTATTTTACACAATATGCCATTTTTGATAAAAAATTATGGGATGCTTATAAACGAGTGAATAAGATTTTCCGCGATCTAATCTTAGAAGTTGCAAATGCTTATGATATTATCTGGATACATGACTATCATTTAATGCTTCTTCCAAGACTTATAAGGGAAAAATTGCCAGATGCCAAGATAGGTTTTTTTCTTCATATTCCATTTCCGTCCTTTGAAATCTTCCGTTTACTGCCATGGAAGAGAGAAATTTTAGAGGGATTTTTAGGAGCAGATCTTATCGGTTTTCACACTTACAGTTATGTTAAACACTTCCTTGAAAGTGTTCGGCGAATACTGGGCTATGAACATATATATGGGGAAATAACATCCAAAAATAGAATTATAAGAGTGGATTCCTTTCCGATGGGCATTGATTATGCGAAATTTGCAAACGCCTCCTCAGATTTTAAAGTGCAAAAAGAAATTGATGAAATGCATAAAAAAATGGGGAAGCGAAAGATAATATTTTCAATTGATAGGTTAGATTACACAAAAGGTATACCCCAACGCTTGGAGGCCTTTGATTTATTCTTGGATAAGCATCCAGAATGGAGGAAAAAGGTAGTATTCATTGTTGTTGTTGTTCCTTCACGCACAAAGGTAGAACATTATAGATTGTTGAAAAAGCAAGTGGATGAATTAGTAGGCAAAATTAATGGAAAGTATGGAACTTTGGAATGGACACCGATATGGTATATATATCGTCCTCTGCCATTTTATACGCTTGTTACACTCTATAATATTGCTGATATTGGTCTCATTACTCCATACAGGGATGGGATGAATTTAGTAGCTAAGGAGTTCATTGCCTCTAAAGTTGATTCTAAAGGTGTTTTAATTCTCAGTGAAATGGCAGGTGCGGCGGAAGAACTAGGAGAGGCACTTATAGTAAATCCAAATGATAGAGAAGAAATTGCAGAAGCTTTAAGAAAAGCTCTATTGATGACGGATGAGGAACAAATAGAGCGAAATAAAGCGATGCAGAAAAGATTACGAAGATATAATGTGAAGCGATGGGCAGAGGATTTTATTGATAGTTTGAGACAGATCAAAAAACTACAGCAGGATTTGAGTACAAAAAAGCTTACCGCTGAAGTAAGAATCAAGTTATTAGATGACTATTTTAAAAGTAACTATCGCCTGATTTTATTGGATTATGATGGAACGCTTGTCCATTTTGCAGAAAGGCCAGAAAAGGCAAGGCCTGATAAAGAGCTTTTAGAACTTCTGGCTTATTTGGCCATAAAAAATGATGTTGTGATTGTAAGTGGCAGAGACAGGAAAACAATAGATAGATGGTTTAGCCATTTAGATATAGGATTAGTTGCAGAACATGGCACATGGCTTAAAGAAAGAGGTAAGGATTGGGAGACAATAGAGCCTTTAGAGAATGGTTGGAAAAAAGAAATATTGCCAGTTCTTGAAATATATGTGGATAGAACCCCGGGCTCTTTTATAGAGGAAAAAGATTTTGCCTTGGCCTGGCACTATCGGAGATGTGATGCAGAATTGGCTACAGTTAGGGCAAAGGAGTTGAAAGATGTCCTTTTAAGCCTTACTGCCAATCTTGATATTGGTGTTATGGAAGGTAATAAGGTAATTGAGATCAAAAATACAAACATAAACAAAGGCCGAGCGGTATTAAAATGGATTTCAAAAAAACAATGGGATTTTATATTGGCCATAGGCGATGATTTAACCGATGAAGATATGTTTAGCGTGCTTCCCGATACAGCATATTCTGTTAAAGTTGGTTTAGGTTTTTCTCGTGCCAAATTTTACATAGAATCAGTCCAAAAAGTTAGAGCATTATTAAACGCCATGTCTCAGCATAGGAGGGAAAAGGATGAAGCCCAATCTTGAACATTACAGAACGATTGTTGGAGATGGGGTTATAGAGGAAATATATAAAAAGGCAAAATTTCTTAAAGGAAAACACATATTGCATATTAACTCCACCTATCAAGGTGGTGGTGTTGCAGAAATGCTAAATAGCTTTGTCCCGCTGATGAATTCCATAGGCATAAATTTAGGCTGGAGGATACTGCATGGCACCCCCGACTTCTTCACAATAACCAAAAAATTTCATCATGCTTTACAAGGGGACAAAATTAATCTTACAAAAATAAAAAAGCAAATATATGAAGAAATTAATGAGATATTTTCTACATATACGCACATAGACCATGATGTGGTTGTAATTCATGATCCTCAACCATTGCCTTTAATAAAATTCTATAAAAAAAGGCAGCCTTGGATATGGCGTTGTCATTTGGATGTTTCTAATCCCAATCCAGAAATCCTAGATTTCTTGAAGGAATACATAGCACGATATGACCTTTTGATTGTATCTGACGAAAAATATAAAATAAAAGATATTGCTGTGGAACAAAGGGTTGTTCGTCCAGCTATTGATCCTTTGAGCCCAAAAAATAAGGAGATTTCTAAAGATGTAATTTCAAAATATCTCAAAAAGTTTGGAATAAAAACAGATAAACCCCTTATAACCCAAGTAGCACGATTTGACAAATGGAAGGATCCACTTGGGGTCATAGATATATTTAAAATCGTTAAAAAGGAAGTGGATTGTAGATTGGTTTTATGCGGGAGTAAAGCAGCGGATGACCCTGAATCCGAAGAGATTTACAATAAGGTAATGTCAAAGGCTAAAAAATTAGTAGAAAATGGGGATGTTAAATTAATAACAACAGAAAATCACATCCTTGTGAACAGCCTTCAGCGAAGTTCTGCAGTAATAGTTCAAAAATCTATCAGGGAAGGATTTGGACTTGCTGTAACGGAAGCATTGTGGAAGGGAAAACCAGTTGTAGCCTCAAATGTTGGTGGTATTCCTATTCAAATAAAAGATGGAATAAATGGATTTTTAGTAGAGCCTCATGACACGGAAGGATTTGCAGAAAAGATTATAGAAATTTTGCAAAAACCTGAATTGGCAAAAGAGATGGGTAAAAACGGCAAGGAAATAGTGAGAAATAAGTTTCTTATCACAAAACTTATCTCTGATCATCTTGACATCTTAAACAGTGTTTGCAACTTTTAGTTGCAAATATGAGCGGCATATAGAGCATTTTTAGAAAATAAAAATAAAGGGAATTATTGCCTGTCGTAGTAATAACTTGCAATTTAACCTCTGCCAAAATGTGCATAATTATCAGGGCCTATTTAGTCATCCCTGAAAAACGCTCTAACCTACCATTTTATCACACATTTTTCTTGAAATAAGGCTGACAAAAATGCAAAGATATGCTAAAAATCAGCTCAAAACCTTGCAATTTGGGATATAAAAATAAGAGGAAAAGGACCTGACAAAAGACAACTAAGTTTATTTCAACAAAGGTTAAAAGAACAACTCAATCCAAAACATC
>JAMOPI010000027.1 GCA_027064585.1 Candidatus Desulfofervidaceae bacterium
TCAACCGGAAATTCTGCCACGCCAATAGATATAGTTTTCCTTAATATACCTGCTTTGGTTTCAAATTTTGTGTCTTCTACAATTTTACATAGTTTTTCTGCTACCTTTATGGCTTCACCTTTACGGATATCTACTAACAGGATAATGAACTCCTCTCCTCCAAACCTAGCCACAATATCTGCCTTACGCACGTTTTCTTTTAAGAGCTTAGCCACTCCCTTTAAAACCTCATCTCCAACATCATGTCCATAGGTATCGTTGACTTTTTTAAAAAAGTCTATATCACACATAAGCACTCCTAAAACAGTTTCCCTCCGCAGAATACCAGCAACAATATTTTCTAAAGCTTGTTCAAGAAATCTACGATTATATAGACCAGTCAGTTGATCTCTTATACTCATGTTTTTAAGGCCTTCGGCGAAACGTTTAGCTTCAATTACAGGTATACTTTCTTCTAAAAAGACGTTAAGTTGAGGCAAGGAGCTCAAAATATGTTTTTGGACTTTTGTCGCTTCTTTAGGAAAGATAATTTGAATGACACCTCCTATTTTACCTCCATAAATGAGAGGAATACATATGTGCTCTGCATTTTCATAAAGGAAAAATTTGCATATTTGAGGAGTTTCTAAAGATGAGACCGTTCTTCCTGTGCGTTTGGCACGGCATAAATCAGCTTGGATAAGGATCTCTTGGTTTATTTTGACATTCTTAGGATAAACATATACTGGCTCCATTGTATTCTGAGAGTTAGATACAGCATAGATAACAAATTGCTGAAAACCAAAACGATCACGAAGCAAACGTCCCAGGCGTTCGTATACATCAGCAATAGAATTTTCCTCTTCTAATAATCGCTTAAAGCCTTCAATTTCATCAAAATATTTAATAAGGTTATCAACCTCATTTACTAACTTCCCTATTTCATCTGTAAAAGGGAAGGACAAAAGTTTTAAATCTGAAGGAGTTCTACCAGTATAAACAATGCCATGAATACGCTGGGTAATTCTTTTTAAAGGGAGAAGGACCATTAGAAAAAAGGCAATAGCTCCACATAAAAGGGCAATTAGTAAAATGATTATAAGGGAGTTTTCTATCCAACGTGTTTGAGAGAGATATTTCAGAAGTTTTGTTCTTTCTTCTAAGTCTTTTTTTATTATCCAATATGAGAATTTGTGTAATTCAGTCAATGCTTTGTTAATGTCTTCCTTTGTGGAAAGACGTTTTAATTTATGCAAGGCATTTTCAATGTATTTTCTCCCAGTATTGTCCTTTAAGGGAGGAAGTGTAAGAAAGATGGGACTGTCATTCACCGAAAAACTAATGCTCCCTCCAGAAAGCATGTTTTTTAAAATATGCTGAATTTCATGTGTGCCTACCTTTTTATCGCTAGTTAAGTTTTGATATGTTTCTAAAAGTCTTTGTTGGACATATAACGAAGCGGCAAGATGACCCCTATAAGGAGAAAATACAATTTTCTCTATCTTTCTTAACTGTAGGAATGACACCGATAAGATTATGCCTATGATAATGCTATCAACGGCTATGACAAATCCTACCTTAATAAGAAGGCTTTGATTGTTAAATGAAATCCAAGTATTCTTTAAAACAAACCAAAGCCGGTTTAGAATTTTCTTATCTTCTTTCATTTTATCATTTCCCTGGAGTTATATATTTATCCAATACTTCTTTAAGCTTTTCTACTTCTACAGGTTTGGCAATATGGTCATCAAACCCTTCTAGAAGTAACTTTTCCCTATCTCCCACGACCGCAAAGGCAGTAAGAGCGATAACAGGGATATTTAATTTCAGTTTTCCTTTTATCTTCTTCACCAATTCTACTCCATTCATCTCTGGCATGTCTATATCGGACAATACCAAGTCAAATCTGTCTTCTTTTACCCTTTCATATGCCTTTTCCCATTTTCCACTATTTCTACTGTGACCTCAGGATAAAGCATAATCGTCATCTCAGATATGACCGCTTGATTAAACTCATCGTCTTCAATGACTAAAATTTTCATTTTTTACCTCCACTTTTCTTCAAGTACTTCCATTAAGTCCATAATAGGAGGTCTTATTTCATCTACAGCCAGAATTTGTATCTTCTTTTCTAATGTCAATCCCATTGCTTTTCCCTGATGATATTTTTTCATAAAAAATACCAATCAAGACCAAAAAGTGCAAGAAAAAAATAATCCCAAAATCCGCGGTTGATTTATGGTATTCCGCAAAAATTGATGAGTTTCCCTTCCTCCTTACTTAAAAAAAATTATACGCCAAGGCCTCGTTAGATGGTCAAGGGTCTACGCTCGCTTTGCTCGCTGTAGACCTGCTCTTTAGGCAGGCTGCGCCCTGCAGGCTTGCCTTTAGTTACAGTCGGTCCTGGGCAAAAAAGAAGTTGCGAAAGGAGGAAAGGGAAAAAGAAAATTTCTCTTTTTCCTTCTGGCCTCAAAAAGAAATTTGCGCCGCAGCGAGGTCAAGGCAGTCAGTCAGCCACCCGCAAGGCTTGGCCTTGACCGCTAAGCGAGGGGAGGCGCTATAGTTATGATTGGACTTGAGGAAAAGATGAATGTTTTTCACCTTTTAGGTGAAAGGTATTTTTTAAAAAATCGCTTTATTACAGCCCACTTGTGAGCTCTATTGGAGAGCAATCACGGATTTTGGGTAATTAAAATTATCAGAAATTCTTCATTTGCTTTACACGCAAGCCTTTTTTGTTTATTATTGTTTTTCTTGTTTAAATGGATTATTTTTCAGGGGATATGAGGTTGTCTTTAGCTAATTTAAAAATAACAGGGAAATGGATAGTCTTCTTTATATGCATTTTATTGCTTTCTTGTGCCTGTCATTCTAACCTGCATTATGTGCGTTGGGTGGATGATGGGGATACGATTGTGCTTGATAATGGTCTTAAAGTTCGGTATTTAGGTATTAATGCCCCGGAGATTGCTCACCATAATCGGCCAGGTGAACCCTTTGGGCAGGAGGCCTTAAAATACAATATCAAACTGGTCAAGGGTAAAAGGGTGCGTCTTGAGACAGATATAGAAAAATACGACCGTTATGGGCGTCTTCTGGCCTATGTGTTTTTAAAGGATGGCACCTTTGTTAACCTGGAGATGGTTAAGGCTGGATATGCCTATGTCCTTTTTTTAAATCCTTGTCTGCGTTATGCTTCTAAACTTTTGGCCGCCCAAAGGCAGGCCATGCTTGTCCACAAAAATATATGGCAGGTGATTTTAAAAGAAACCTGCCCTTATTATAAGGGTAATAAAAGGACACATAAATTTCATCGTCCAGATTGTCCTTCGGTGAAAGACATTTCTCCCTTAAATTTGGTTATCTTTAAGACCAAATGGGATGCCTTTTTTCAGGGATTTAGTCCTTGTCTGAGATGTCGTCCATGAAACGAGAGTATCCTGAGTGTCCACTGGTAGGAGTGGGAGGGATCGTGTTTAAAGAGGGGAGGGTGTTACTGATTAAACGCAAGCATCCACCTGGTGTAGGGAAATGGAGTATTCCAGGGGGATTAGTGGAGTTAGGAGAACGATTAAAAGAGGCGGTAAAGAGGGAACTTAAAGAAGAAACAGACATAGATGTAGTGCCAGAAGAAGTGTTAGAAGTGGTGGAGCGTATCTTTCCTGACAAAGAGGGGAAAATCAGATATCATTATGTAATTGTTGATTTTATCTGTTCTTATTTAAAAGGAGAGGCAAAGGCCCAATCTGATGCCTTAGAGATATGCTGGCAACCAGTGAAAGGGCTAGAAGGATTAGGCCTAAACGAGGAACTAAAAAATTTAATCAAAAAGGCGTATAAACAATGGCAAAGAAAAAGGCAGTAATTGCCCTTGTCGGGCGACCAAATGTAGGCAAATCTACTCTTTTTAATCGCCTGGCACGCAAGGCCAAGGCGATTGTAGATAACATCCCTGGGGTAACGCGTGATCGGCTTTATGCCGATATTGATTGGGAGGGAAGACCAATTACGATCATAGATACAGGTGGCTTTTTACCCCCAGATGAAGAAGTACCGATCTTGCCTCAGGTTGTAGCCCAGTGTGAAAAGGCAATGGAAGAGGCAGATGTAATTATCCTTATGACCGATGCCAGGGCAGGACTTAATCCTATAGATGAAGAGTTAGTTCGTAAATTGCGGGAGTTACAAAAACCATTTTTAGTGGCCGTAAATAAGATTGACAGTGAAAAGCAAGAAAAGTTACTTTATGAATTTTATGCCTTAGGCGTAGACAAACTTTGGCCCATTTCGGCCATGCATGGACATGGAGTGTATGAACTTATTACTGCGGCCTTAAGCCTTATTCCCCAAAGAGAGGAAGAAGAGAAAGAGGACATTCCTCCTGATACTATTCGGATTGCCTTAGTAGGGCGGCCTAATGTAGGTAAGTCTTCTTTATTTAATCAGCTCATTGGGGATGAACGCAGTGTGGTCAGCGATATACCTGGAACGACACGAGATACCATTGATACCCTCTTAACCTATGCGGGCAAACATTATCTGTTTATGGATACGGCCGGTCTGCGCCGCAAGGCCCGGATAAAGGGTAGGTTAGAGAGATACAGCGTGCAGCGTTCTTTAAGGGCGATAAGGGATAGCGATATTGCTTTGGTTTTGCTTGAGGCCCCGGAGGGGATAACGGATCAAGATTTAAAAATCATTAACTACGCCTTAGAACAAGGCAAATGTATTCTGATTGGTGTAAACAAATGGGACCTGATGCCAGCCACACCGCGTTATGAAAGTGGATATATTGAAGCGATTAGAAACAGGCTACGTTTTGCTCCCTTTATTCCCATTATTACCCTTTCTGCTTTAAAAAGAGAAGGATTAGAAAAACTGTTTCCCTTATTTGACGTCCTTTATAAGGAATATACGACTCGCATTACGACAGGCCGGCTTAACCGTGTTTTAGAAGAAATTTATGCGCATTACCAGCCTCCTCTTTACCGTAACCGTCCGGTAAAGTTCTATTACATTACCCAAGTGGGCATCAAGCCGCCTACTTTTGTCATTTTTACTAATTATCCCCAGGGAGTAGCTGAAAATTACAGACGCTATCTGATTAAAAACTTAAGGGAATTGGGCTTTAAACACATTGATCTAAAACTTATCTTTCGGGAGAGAAGAAGGAAGTGAGAAATTCTATAAAGCAAAACTTAAGTATTCTAATGGCCATTTTGGCCATTTTTTTTGTGTCTTCTTGTCAACAAAAACCTCCTTTACATCCCAAGATAGCCTTAGTGGTGCCTTTAAGTGGTGTCTTGGCCTCTTTAGGAAATGCCTGTATAAAAGGGGCTAAACTGGGACTTGGTCAGAATAAACGTTTTAGTCTTGTCATTTCTGATAATCAGGCAAATCCAGAGAAAACAAAAGAAATCTTTTCGCAGCTAGCAAAGGATCCAGAAATAGTAGCCGTAATAGGGCCATTAAAATGTGAATGTTTTAAGGCAATATTACCGATAATTAAAGAAAATCATCTGCCTACTATTAGTCTAGGCTGTTTTCATAATTTTGGAAGAAAAACAAAAGGATATGCCTTATCTCTTTTGACAGAAAGCGAAGAAATAAAGGCTTTTGCCCAGTTTTTAAATGAAAAGAATTTGGAATGGGCCTTACTTTATGGCCATGAACCTTGGGAACAATTTTTTTCTGACCAACTTTTATCTCTGGTCAAAAAACCCCCTTTTTTTCAAAAGAAGCTTTTAAATGCTGATATATCCTCCTTTATTCCTATTCTTAAAAAGGCTCAAATTCTTGTGCTTTTCTTTCCTCTGGAAACAGCAAGGTTGATTGCCCTTCAGATGCAAAATGCAAAATTTAAAGGATACATATTAGGGCGTTATTATTTGTTTGATGATGAATTTAAATTGGTTATAAAAACATCTATGCAAAAACAAGTTTGGATACCTGTACCCCATCTTTCTTCTAAAGAGCAACTGCTTTTTAAAAGGGATTTCCTGAAAACCTATTGCCATTTTCCCCATTGGTTATCTACTTGTGGTTATGCAGCCGTTAAGACATTAACAAAGATAGATAAATTGAACAGAGAAGAGATTAAAAGACATTTTTACCGCTCTCTTTCTTTGCATTTTAAAATGTGTCCTCTTAAAGAAAGAGAGTAACTTCCGGGCCTATAAACTCCACAACTTTAAAATATAAAGGGGGCTTAAGCCCCCTTGGTTTGCCCTATTGAACCGGCACTTGCTGAACCTGAATGTTTTGAGCAGGTGCCAATTGTTTGGCAATATCGTAGCTGGCCCGCACGATGATGTCCCTGGCCACCTCTTCCATGGCCGTGCCTGAAAGTCCACTTAAGGCGCCACCAAAACCAACACCACCACCGGCGCCAAAGCCGCCCAGACCATAGCTTGTCTTACCCGATTTGGCCGTGTAGGTCTTTGAAAAGACCACTTCGCCTGTTTTGGTGTTGATAAGCTGAACATCCATGGCCAATGAGGCCTCCTGTTTGGTGCGGCTTATGGCCCCGATGACAGGGATGTAGCCGCCTCCCAAACTTCCACTGGAGCGTTTGAAGTTGATGGAGGTAACCGCGGCCACTACGATGTAATCGGGCTTCTGATTTTTTACCTCAATACCAAACTCCTTCATGCTCTCCATGGCCTCTTTGCTTAAGACTTTAAAACAGCCTGTTTGTTGCAGTGCAGAGGTAAACATATCCTGCAAACCGTTTCCAAGTCCCTCAAAGCTTGGCACGCCTGCTAACTGAAGCAGTTGAAAGAGCCCTCCACTTACCTTAGGACCTGTCTGTTTGCAAGCCGCCGCCTTGCAGGTAACCTTCCCCACGGCTATCCTTAAGTTGGTGTTCTGAGTACAGGTGAGCCTTTCAACCATCTTCTGTTTGCCGTTTTTAACGGCCACGCCTGTCTGCCTCTCAGAGACCATGGTCGGTCCTGAAGAAGTAGCACAGCCACAGGCTAAAAGGGCCACACCTAAAACAAACACCGCTAACCTCTTCATCTTACACCTCCTCATTTTTTTATTTTTAGCAATCGTCATCAACGACTCCGTAAGGATTGCCGTTTATATCTATGACCTCGTCTAGCATGAGTGTTCCATCAATATTGACCGCAGGGCCACTATCAAACTCATCCTCTTCAAAACCACCTTCATCCCAGGAACCGTCGTTTTCAAAGAAATCATCCTCAAATGCAAAAAACTCATCCTCAAACATCTTTCTCCCTCTTTTTTTGCTATTATGTCTGGATAAGAGGCGCTTGTCAATAATTTTGTGTCCATCTAATTAAATTAAAGCTGCAGCTCATAGCGTTGTCTAAAGAGTTGCAATAATTCATATTGTCTCGCTTTCAATTCAGGGACGCCTTTACGCCAGCGGCCATTTTCTAGACGCTTAAACTGTAAATACACATTTATTTCCAACACTTCAGGAGACTGGAAGTAACCTCCAAGAT
>JAMOPI010000028.1:0-140000 GCA_027064585.1 Candidatus Desulfofervidaceae bacterium
ATTTTGATGTCCCAAATTGCAAGGTTTTGAGCTGATTTTTAGCATATCTTTGCATTTTTGTCAGCCTTATTTCAAGAAAAATGTGTGATAAAATGGTAGGTTAGAGCGTTTTTCAGGGACGACTAAATATCTTCCTTGACTTTAACATCTTTGGCTACTAAATAGTTTGCCTAAAAAACTTATAAAAGACGTTAAATTTAAGATAATTCAGTGGAACTATATACCATAGCAAGCAAAGTTGAGTATCACATCAGGAAGATTTTCCCTAAAATAGGTTGTTGAGATGCCCTGTTTTTAAGACTTATTGTAAGACGTTTCTTCTTAGAGATAGAACTTTTTTAACTTAACGTTCCCCTTATTCAAAAATCAATATTTAAAAATCAATCACGGGTTTAGGGTTTTAGAACTTGACTTGAAAAGATTTTTTTCTATAAGGAATATATCTGTTAAGGAGGTTAAAAAATGGTGGTGAAAAAAGATTAGGATTAATTCCCCTGGTTATGTTTTGTCTCTGTTTAGCTTGTGGGCCTGAAATCAGCACAAGTGTGCAAACTAGTGGACCAACAGTACAACAAGCTCTCACCTATCAAGGACCTCGAGCCCGAATTGCAGTAGCAAGTTTTAAATGTAAAGCAGCTAAGTGTAGTGCTGGAATTGGCGATGGGTTAGCTGATATGTTAGCTACAGCTCTTTTTCAAAACTGGAAGGTTGATCGTTTTAGAAAGAGGTGAGGGATTAGAGGAGATTAAAAAAGAATTAAATCTTAGTCAGTCTGGTTATGTCCAACAGAGCAAGGCTCCTCAAATAGGTCTCTTAGAAGGGGCAGATATTTTAGTTGTTGGTGCTATTACAGCTTTTGAGCCCAATGCTTCTGGGATTGGAGGAGGCGGTATAGTGATTCCTTTTAAGGTTCCCTTTATAGGTGGAGCTGCTGTAAGTAAAAAAGAAGCTTATATTGCAGCTGATATAAGGCTTGTGGATGTAAGAACAGGTCGGGTTATTAATGCAACTAAAGTAGAAGGTAAAGCAAGTAGTTGGAAAATAGGTGGGGGTACTGGCACTGTGATTGGTTCTGTAGCTTTGGGAGGAGCTTTGGGAACTTATAAAAATACTCCTATGGAAAAGGCTATAAGAGTAATGCTTGAAAGTGCTATAAATGCTATTGCTCAAATGGTGCCTGAAAACTACTATCGGTATTCGGCTAATGGACAGCCAATAAATAAATAAATAAATGATTTAACAATGAAATCTAGTCAATCTTTTTGCGCTAATTAAAGAAATATGAGATGCTCATTTGGGGAAGGCCGTTAATAGTAGAATTTTTTATATGATTTTTAAGCCGATAATTTCTTGCTTCCCAAATCTTCATAGGCACCCAATACAAAAGCGTAAAATGTAATCTTTTGGTGTTATAATTTTTTATCCAGCTTCTTATTTTATCCCTTGGTTCCATAATTAAGTGAAATGATAGTATGACAGATAAATGAGTAGGTTAAAGCTTAAAAGGCGAAGGATAGGGGAGAAGTTCAAAACTCAATGTTAATGAATTTGAAAGTTAACAAGATTTCTGAGATTTACTTAGTCGAAACTCAGTAGAATAGTATATATGTTTTCTATCTTGTTTAACATGGCTCCATAAGAATAGTGCTGTTTGACAATTTTTTGTCCTTCTTGGGCCAGTTGTAAGGCCAGGTCAGGGTTTTTGTAAACTTCAATTACCGCTTTGGCAATGGCTTTAGCATCACAAGGAGGAATGAGCACTCCTGTGGTTAGATGTTTTATTACCTCTGGAATGCCACCTATGTTGGAAGCAATCACAGGCTTCCTCATAGCCAAGGCTTGAAGGATAGTTTGGGGTATGCCTTCATGGCCGGTTGAGGGATGAACAATTACATCCAGGGAAGCTATAATCTCAGGGATGTCTTCCCTATGACCAAGCATGATTACCTTTTCCTTTAAATCCATTTTTTGAACTATCCGCTCAATATTTCTTCTTTGCGGTCCTTCCCCTACAATAAAAAACCTGGCTTCTGGGATATAGGACGATATCTTTGGC
Source organism: Candidatus Desulfofervidaceae bacterium (assembly GCA_027064585.1). GTDB lineage: Bacteria > Desulfobacterota > Desulfofervidia > Desulfofervidales > Desulfofervidaceae > JAGHCL01. The sequence goes on from JAMOPI010000028.1 coordinate 2,057, forward strand.
ACGGCTTCAATAAGGTATTTATGTCCTTTCCAACTTCGCAATACCGAAATCATGCCAATGCGAAATCCTTCTTTTTTCAACACAGGCCTTACTTTTTCAGGGTTGAACCTTTCTAAATCTACACCGGTAGGAATAGAAACGATTTTTTTAGGGTTAAAGTGATTGTAAGTGATCATTCTTTCTCTAATTGCTTCACCGGTGGTGATCACTACATCTGGTAGAATATTATAAATAAGCCAGCTAAGAGGAGTTTTACCAATAGGAGTGGAAAGATGCCGTGTGCGGATAAGTTTAAATTTAGGATAAAGAATTTTGGCCATGCCTCCTACCCAGCTATCCCAACTGCTGTGAGTATTAAGGATGTGAATGTCCAGGGCTTTGATGATTTTGAGAAGTTGCAAGACCGCATGCGGGGTCTTTTTCTCTAAAGGAAGGGGGAAAACAGGCAGACCTGCCTTTTGAGCATATTTGTATATCTGCGCGGAGGGGGAGGCCGCCAGTCCCACCCAATGTCCTTTTCCCTTTATGCCAAGCATTTCCTGGTAGATCCGCAATTCTTGTCCGCCCCAGCCCAATGAGGCCTCGGTGTGAAGGATACGATAGGCCATTTAAGACTCCAATTTCTGTCTTAATACCGAAATGACTTCTTCAGGCGTAATGTCATGTAAACACTTGGAAATCTTACTGCCATTACATCCGTCCTTGCCACACGGAACGCATGGCCAGTCTCTCTGAAGAACAGTATGCTTACCTAAGCTTTGAGTGCCTTTCATTTTATAGGGAGAGGTAAAATCAGTATAAGTCAAATCATTTTCCCATGGCCCCCAAGTAACCGTACCCGTTGGTCCAAAGAGGGCAATGACAGGTTTATTTAAGGCAGCAGCCATGTGCATTGGCGCTGTATCTACCCCTAAAAAAAGGTCACTGTGGGCAATGACTGCCCCCAAGGTTTCTAGATCAAGTTGTCCGGCCAGATTTATAACTGGATATCTTACATCTTTTAAAATTTGTTCTAAAAAATTGATTTCCTTTTTTAATTTCCCCCCTGTAAGTACAACCTTAACCCCTTGGGCTAAAAGCCAATTTATCACTTCTGCCATGTAATCGGGCCTCCAACATTTAAAAAGCCAATTGGCAACAGGATGAATGCAGGTGATTTTATCCTTATCGTTTGCGCCAGCCTTTTTTAAAAGTGATCTTCCCCGTTCTAATGCCTGAGGAGAAAGATATAACTTTACCTGCGGTGAGCGGAAGGATAGATTTAGCCCTTTTGTTACCAGCCATAAGTCTTGTAAAACCGTATGGGTAGGGGGAGGAGAAAAAACGGCATCGTAAATCCGATTTTTCCCAAATAATCCCTTTTGGCTATAGATGCCAATTTTATGCTTTGCCTTTGTAAGAAAACTATAAATCGCCCCTCTGTCACCAGAAGAGAAATTGATGACGATATCATATACTTTTTTATTCCATTGTCTTACAAACCTGTATTCTTCTTTAAGACGGGCATAAGGTTTTAATTTTTTTAAAGAACGGTCATAGCCAAAGATAAAATCAATGTATGGTGCGTGTTTTAACATAGGGACAGTATATTTATTTACGACTACCGTTAATTCTGCCTCTGGATAAGCCTCTTTAAGCAAGCGCAGGGCTGGCTCAGATAGCAATACATCCCCAATTTGTTTTAATTTAATGGCCAGGATACGCATTTTCAATAATTTTCACCATTTCCTTTACGGCCCTTTCCAAGGGAAAGGCCTCTGCTGTTTTGCGGGCATAGAATGCCATCTTTTCCCTATTTTGCAAGGCCTTTTTGATGAGGTAGGCCAAATTTTCTTCTTCTATGGGAAAATCCATAACAAATCCATTTTTGCCTTCTTCTAGGATCTCGGCCACTCCGTTGGCCGTAGTCGTAATTACTGGCAAGCCACATGCCATCGCCTCAAGGCATACATTGGCAAAGGGATCATAAAGCGTAGGTAAAACAAAGACATCGGCCATTTGGTAAAACCTTACTATATCCTTGCTTGCACCGAGAAAGAATATGTTTTTTTCTAACTTCAATTTATACACCAACCTTTGAAAATGCTTTAAATGTTTATCTCTGCCAAGGACAACTAGTTTAAAGTCTTCAGGCAATAGTTGCATCGCTTTAATAAGAAAAATCAAACCCTTGCGTTCAAAACCACTTCCAACAAATAAGATTATTTTACCATCAGGAATTTCTAATTCTGCCCTTAAATGAAATTTTTGCTCTTCTTCAACCGGAGAAAATTTCTCTAAATTTATTCCATTATAACACACAATACACTTAGCACTAAGCTCTTTTCCATAAAAATACTCATAGTCTTTTTTTACCATTTTTGAATTAACAATAATCATTTTAGAGTTTTTCAGACACTTTTCCTCAAGCCACCTAAGGGCTAAATGGTGAGGATTGACCTTAAAAGACAAGCATTTTAAAGTAGAATTGATAAATCTGCGTTGCTTTAACCATCTTAAATGGCAGCCATCAGAAGCACGGTAAATGGTTTGATAAATTGTCCTGTCAAAGCTGATTGTTAGAGGGAATTCGTTTTTATGGTGCTGGACGAATTGCCTTGCTTGAAATGCAAAGAATACCTCAGAAAAAAACGGAACAGGCCGAAGCTTGTGGATGATAAATGAAGTATCTTCAGGCCAGCTTTGGGTTAAAATGTGAATCTCAGCGTTTTTACCTAAGATCTCTATTACCCTTTTTAAATAAAGCTCAGCGCCACCGTAAGGGTGAAATTTTTTCTTTATAAAAAGGAGTTTCATAACAATTGTTTAACTGCCTCTGCTACCCTTTCTGGCAGAATGCTATTTATCTGGTTATCTCGTGCCTGCAAGCAGATATGTTTTACTCCCCAAGGATGCCATCTTTTAATGGATGCTTTCCCAAAGAGGGCTATACAAGGGATTTTAAGGGCAGCTGCGATATGCATAGCCCCACTGTCTACCCCGATAAACAGGCCACTATATTTTATAATACCTCCAAATGCCTTTAAAGAATGGGAACAAAAGTTGGGGGGAGTTTCATGTAAGATATGACATAAATCTTGAAAGTCTTTTTTGTCAAAAAAGGCATAGGAAAAAAAGGCATTGTATCCATATTTTTTAAATGTCTGGTAAAGCTTGGCCCAATGACACAGGGGCCAAAACTTATTGGCCTCTTTGCGTCCACTTAAGTGTAAACAGATGGACTTATGTAAAGGCAGGTTAAGGGACTTAAAAAAATCCTTAGCTTGAATTAAAGATGCTTTAGGAACAGCAAAGTGCAAATTAAGAGAAATATCTTTTAAAGGAATAAAGTGTGATAGGAGAAAGCAGGTTCTTTCTACCTCGTGCCAATTGCTTTCAGGCAGAGGAAGAAGACCATTGTAGAAAAAACTCCATTTCTTGTGCCTCTTCAATAAAGGTGGCGTGCCTAAGCGATATCTAGCCCCACTCGCCCACACGATACGGGCTGCGCTTGGAGAAAAATCAGGCCTTAAGTTTATAGCCAAATCAAATTTCTCCCGTCTAATTTCTTTCAAGACCCGCCATTGATTAAACCAGGCTAAGAAGCGATTTTTCTTTACATGTTTTGCCTTTTCGTATACAAAAATTCTATCTAAAAATGGATTTCCTTCCACCACCTCATAAGTTAAAGAACAGACAAGCAGGGCAATATAGGCATTGGGAAAATGTTTGCGCAGGATTTCAAAACATGGCGTAGTGCAAATTACATCTCCTATATTGTCATTGCGAATGAGAAGGATTTTTTGAACGTTTTGGAACCTCACTTTCCAACACCCGTTTTGTTTCCTTCCATACTTGTAGTGGAGTTATTTGTTTTAAACACAGCTTCTTTTCACATTTCCATTGCTTGCATCGCTTGACATTGGGGAAAGCAATGTTAAAAAATGTGTTATCTTTTTTACAGCCTATGTCTGAAGGATAAATTTTAATAGTATTGGAGAAATCACTAATTATTTGCGGATCTTCAGGTCCAAAAATAATAATTGTTTTTGTGCCTACTGCCCTAGCAATGTGAAGAGCGCCGGTATCGTTTCCTATAACCAGATCAACTGTCTTAAACAGAGCAGGTAACTCTTTTAAACAGGTTTTCCCTCGCAAATCCAAAATACGAGGTGAGAAAATTTGATTTAACTCTAAGAGTTGTTTTTTCCCTTGTTTAGTACCAGTTAAAATTATGTCAGCCTCTGTTTCGGTTAAGATCAATTTTATTAACTTATTAAAATAAGGCCACCGGCGGGAAGGAGCGTAACTATCAGTGTGAATAGCAATTTTAAAATGTCCAGAAGGCAGGATATTTTTATACCTTTGTAAATCCCGAGGGGAAAGAACTAACTCGGGCTTAGCATCTACCTGCCTGATTTCTAGAGGTTCAAGAAGTTTTAAAAAGAGCCTTTCTAACCCTTTAAACTCTTCATTCCACGAGACGACATCGGTTAAATCTTTCTGGTTGATATTTGGAAGTAGATACCCAATTCGTATAGGTATTTTTAAAAAGGAAAAAAATTTTAATCTTAGCGGTTGGTTTTCCATTATATAAATTACACAATCGTATCTTTTGAAAATTTTAATATATTTCCACAAAGAAAATTTACTTTTATAAACAAACATGTTGTCAATTTGAGGAATATATTGACAAATTTCGGTTAAGGGGGGGCGGGTAAGAACGGAAATTGTGGCTTGGGGATAATATTGTTTTAAGAGTTTAAAAATGGGTGTACTAATGATAAAATCACCTAGGCGGAGAAGGTTTACAACCAAAATATTCATTTTTACATTAACGCACTGATAATAACAAAGGCTAGGGCATGCTCGTGATGTAAAGTAGTGTTAAAAATACCATTGACCAGTACCAATATTAAGCTGGCCACAGCCGCTAGTTTCAAATAAGATTTTGCTCTAGTTAAAGCCGTTTTTATAAATCCAAAGAACACAGCTAAAAGTCCTAAAAAGCCTATTATTCCCATTTGGGCTAAGGTGTTCACGTATAAATTATGCGCATGAGGGGCCCAATCATTAGGGTATTTACCATAATATTTTATGTCTATCTTTTTGAAGCAATTAAGGCCTACTCCGACTAAAGGGTGGTCTTTGAATGTCCTTAAACCCGCTGCCCAAATATGAAAACGTGATTTTAAGGACTCTGTAGAAAATCCCTTTGTTTGAAGGTCTTTATAAAAAAAACTTACTGAAAGCAAGAGAAAAATAAAACCTAATGTAGGCAGAACAAGTCTTTTATCCTTTGTGGAAAATAAGAGAAAAATACAGGCAGCACCAAATCCTACAAATGTCTCCCTAGACGTTGTCAACAGAAGTGCAGTAGCGATAATGAAAGAGGAGAAACATAAAAAAAACCATACTTTTACACTTAAATTATCCCAGATGAGTTTACATATACAAAGAATTAAAACCAGTCCTAAAAAGATAGCTGTATGGTTAAAATGGCCTAAAGAAAGGATTTGAAGGGCATGCTTGTGCCACATTAATTTCCAAACAAAAATTCCCCATAACGCCCCTAAAGTTGTTCCTATGATAAGTGACCATTCTATCCATGAACGTTTATCCCGAAAATCATTAATCAAAATTAAATAGGCGGCAGAAAAACGAAATATATCCCAAGCTCCTTTAAGACTTAAATATTTGTCTATAGCAAAAGGGAGGATCAAAAGAGCAGTAACAAAATAAAAAAACAGCCCTCTCGCAAGAGGAGTGAGGTATAAATCTCTTTTTAAAACCCGTTGAATAATAAAACACAAAAAAAGGAGACCAAAAGAAATATTTTTTATTGCCTCAGATAAGGGCAGGGAAAGAACCATAACTATCCCTGCCCCTAACTCTATCTTAGCGATAGAATTTCTAAATTTATCCACCCTACACCCGTTCTAAATACTCACCTGTTCTTGTATCTACCTTAACTACATCACCTTCGTTAATGAATAAAGGTACTTGAATAGTAGCACCAGTTTCTAAAACGGCTGGTTTGCTGCCGCCAGAGACGGTGTCACCCTTTACGCCGGGCTCGGTTTCTACGACCTGAAGCTCTACATGCTTGGGCAATTCAATGGAGATGGGCTTGCCTTTATAAAAAAGGACCTTTACAATCGTGTTTTCCTTTAAAAACTGCCTTTCATACTCAATTTGGTCAGCCAAGAGGAAGATCTGATCATAGGTCTCCATGTCCATAAAGTAATATTGCTCTCCGTCCCTATACAGAAACTGCATTTCCTTTTCTTCCAAGCTTGCAGGCGGAATCTTATCACTAGTCCGAAATGTATGTTCCAAAACCGCGCCGGTAATTAAATTTTTTAACTTTGTCCGCACAAAGGCTTGGCCCTTTCCTGGCTTTACATGCAAAAATTCTATAACTTCATAAGGATCGCCCTTAAATTCTATCTTAAGCCCCCTTCTAATATCATTCATGCTATACATAAATGTCCTCCTAGCTTCTATTTTTTACTATTTCCGCCGCTGCGCGTACGGCCAAAAGATAACTAAGCACCCCAAAGCCAGAAATTTGACCTATGGCCACTCCACTGATGAAGGATTTGTGCCTAAATTCCTCTCGTTTGTAAATATTGGAAAGATGTACTTCAATCGTGGGAATGTTTACCGCCAAGATGGCATCTCGTAGGGCGATGCTTGTATGGGTATAGGCTGCCGGGTTAATGATAATAACATCATATTTACCCTTCGCCTGTTGAATGGCCTCCACTAAGGCACCTTCATAGTTGGATTGAAAAAAGTCCAGCTCTAGGCCGTATTGCTCCCCCTCTTTCTGCATTAATTGGTTGATTTCACCAAGGCCTTTTGTCCCATAAATACCCGTTTCTCTTTCGCCTAACAAATTCAAATTGGGACCGTGGAGTACTAAAACCTTGCCTCTCTTTTCCATAAAGTTCTCCTTGAAATCAGGCTAAGTGATATAGGAAATTGCCAATGAAGTCAAGTATTTACCAGCCATTATCTTTATGCCATTTAATAACTCGCGCAACTTCTTGGGAAGGCCGATATTGTAAAAGGTCAGGCAGGCTTATCGTTTCTCCCAAAAGCACTTTTACAATTGCCTCTACGGCCCTTGCCATACCTTCTAGGTGGTATCCTCCTTCTAAAAACAAGGCCAAGCGGTTATGCCCCAGCTCTGTTGCTAATTCCCTTAAGACATAAGCCATACTTGCAAAACCATGTATAGTAACCTGCATGCCTCCGAGTGGGTCTTCTAGATAAGGATCAAACCCAGCGGAAACTAAGATTAAATCCGGTTCAAATTTGCGGGCAATGGGACAGAGGAGGTGTAAAAAAATGTAAAGGTAATCCTTATCCCCATACCCTGCCGATAAAGGCACATTGACCGTAAAACCTTTACCTTCTTCCTCACCTATTTCTTCCATGCGTCCAGTCATCGGATAGTGGGGATACTGGTGGATGGAGAAATAAAGCACATCTTTTGTATGATAAAAGGCATGTTGTGTGCCGTTACCATGATGCACATCCCAATCTACGATAAGGACTCGCTTGGCCCAGCCCTGCTCTAAGGCATATTTAGCGGCAATGGCGATGTTATTAAAAAGACAAAAACCCATCGCCCTGTCCTTTTCGGCATGATGTCCAGGTGGACGGATAAGGGCAAAACCGTTGTCAATTTCCTCTGAAAAGATGGCCTTTATAAGGTTTATTCCTCCGCCTACGGCCAAACAGGCCGTTTCATAAGAACGGGGAGAAGTCATGGTATCTGCGTCTAATACTACTTCCTTGCCCTGTGTAGCCTCAATAGAAGAGATGTATTCTTTGGTATGAATAAGGACAATTTCTTCTTTTGTGGCATAAGAGGGGATAATTTCCTGATAAACCCCAGCAATATCACTCATTTCTAACCTTCTATAGATGCTCTCTAACCTAGCGGGAGACTCTGGATGAAAATCCCCGGGATTATGGTTTAAAAAACGCATGTCTTTAACAATGCCTGTTTTAAAAAATTTCATAAATTTACTCCTTTGCCTTTTTAGATTTTAAGATATCATGCCTGTTTTTGTATCGTCAATATTTTGCCCCAGGACATTAATTTTTTGTAAAAAATTTTTCCCTTCCCCTCTTGCATTTTTGGAAAAAGTGGTTATATATTTGCTAGCACTCATTGGAAGTGAGTGCTAATAAAAATAAGAAAGGAGGTTAGGCAATGAAGATCAGGCCGTTACATGATCGGGTTCTTGTCAAAAGGATTGAAGAAGAAACTAAGACAAAAGGTGGTATTATCATTCCTGACACGGCGAAAGAGAAACCTATCAAAGGAGAGGTTATTGCCGTAGGTGAAGGTAGGATTTTAGACAATGGTCAAAAGGTGCCTGTTTCGGTAAAGGTAGGGGATAAAGTCATTTTTAGCAAGTATGCAGGTACCGAGATAAAGATTGAAGGGGAAGAACATCTCATCATGAGAGAAGATGATATTCTTGGAGTAATTGAAGAATAAAAAATTTTTAAGAAAGGAGGGAAGAAGCTATGGCTGCTAAGGAGATTAAATATGATGTTCAGGCACGCGAAGCCCTTATGCGTGGTGTAGACGCGTTGGCGAACGCCGTAAAGGTTACTTTAGGTCCCAAGGGTAGAAATGTCATCTTAGAAAAGACCTTTGGTGCACCTTTGATTACCAAAGATGGTGTAACCGTTGCTAAAGAGATTGAGCTCAAGGATAAGTTTGAAAATATGGGCGCCCAGATGGTCAAAGAGGTCGCCAGCAAGACCAGTGATGTCGCCGGTGATGGAACGACAACCGCAACCATTCTGGCTCAGGCCATCTTTAAAGAAGGCGCCAAGATGGTGGCTGCTGGAAGTAATCCTATGCTGCTTAAGCGGGGCATTGATAAGGCCGTAGAGGTAGTAGTAGAAGAATTGAAAAAGATTAGCCGTCCTTGCCAGACCAAGAAAGAAATCGCTCAGGTAGGTGCTATTTCTGCTAACAATGATACCAGCATTGGTGATATTATTGCCGACGCGATGGAAAAGGTCGGTAAGGAAGGTGTCATTACGGTAGAAGAGGCTAAAGGTATTGAGACTACTTTGGAAGTTGTAGAAGGTATGCAGTTTGATCGTGGTTACATTTCTCCATACTTCGTTACCGATCCAGAGAAGATGGAAGTCCATCTTGAAGACCCATTTATCCTCATCCATGAAAAGAAGATTAGTAATATGCGGGACTTGTTGCCCTTGCTTGAGGCCGTTGCCCGTTCTGGCAAGCCACTGTTGATTATTGCTGAGGATGTAGAAGGCGAAGCCTTAGCAACCTTAGTTGTAAACAAATTGAGAGGTACGCTCCAATGTGCAGCCGTTAAAGCACCTGGTTTTGGCGAAAGAAGAAAGGCCATGCTTCAAGATATCGCCATCCTTACTGGTGGTCAGTTAGTATCTGAAGAACTTGGTGTAAAGCTTGAAAATGTTACCCTAAATGAACTTGGTCGGGCTAAGAAGGTTGTTATTGATAAAGATAACACTACCATCATTGATGGTGCGGGTAAAAAGGAAGATATTGAAGCCAGAATTAAGCAGATCCGGGCCCAGATTGAAGAAACTACCTCTGACTATGATCGTGAGAAGTTACAGGAACGTTTGGCCAAGTTGGTTGGTGGTGTAGCGGTTATTCGGGTTGGTGCAGCCACTGAGGTGGAGATGAAAGAAAAGAAGGCACGGGTGGAAGATGCTCTTAATGCAACTAGGGCAGCGGTAGAAGAGGGTATCGTCCCTGGTGGTGGTGTGGCCCTAGTCAGGGCAATCCCTGCCTTGGAAAAGTTGGAAGAGGAAACCAAGGATCTTGATGAAAAAGCTGGAGTTAAAATTATCAAGCGGGCAATAGAGGAGCCATTGCGTCAGATTGCCTCTAACGCTGGTTATGAGGGTTCCATTATCGTAGAAAAGGTAAAGACAGGTAAAGACGATTATGGCTTCAACGCTGCCACAGGCCAGTTTGAGAATCTGTTTGCCGCGGGTGTTATTGATCCGACCAAAGTAACCAGAACGGCCTTGCAAAATGCGGCTAGCATTGCTGGCCTGTTACTTACCACCGAGGCCATGGTAGCGGAGAAACCTGAAGAAAAGAAAGAACCTGCTACGCCACCTATGCCTGAGTATTAATCGCTGAACTCAAGGCCCTGCCCTTTGTGGGCGGGGCTTTTTTATTTTTAGGCCAACAATACCGCTAAGATGCCCGTTAAAAAAATACCGTCAAACGTACCTGCCCCACCGATAGAAGCTACAGGGGCGCCTAACTTTTTAATTTTGTCTAAGTTCATCAAATCCGCTCCAATCAAGGTGCCCATTGTGCCAGCAATATATGCCAGGGCAGGGGTATGATGAGGAGCAAGGATAATTGCAGTAATGGCTGCTGCTAAAGGTGGAATGAACAAAGGGACAATGATTCCTATCCCTGGCACCGGACGGGCGAAGTGATTGGTTACAAGGCTAACAATGGCAACGGCCAAAAGGGTGGTAAGAAAATGATCAAAGCGGGTTAATAAATAAAGAGCAATGCACACCGGAATTATTGCTCCACCAACATTTACAGCAATGACTGTATAACCAGGCCGATGACAGGGTATCCGAAACCGCATACCCCAGTAGATTTCTACCTCTTCTACAACCAGGTGAGTGGTAGGGATCTTTTTGATCGGAATGTTAACAAAGCTACCAATTAGGCAAAGAAAAAGCAAGCTGAACATCTGTTCTGGTGGAATGCCGATTTTGGCAAAGGCATAGCTAATTAAACCCCAATGGACAAGACCAAAGAGAAAAATGAGTAAAAAGAAAAAGAAGATAATAAAAAGAAGGGCAAAGGGTGGGAAAAACATATCAAATAACCTGTTTGATCAAGTCTAAATGATGTTTATGTCCCTTGAAAACGGGTATAGCAATAATTTCTAATACTCAACTGACCTTTTTATCCTCTTCTATAACAAAAACTGGAGTAAAGGTCAATAAAAAACAAAACCCAAAATCCGCGATTGATTATAGTATTCCGCCAAAATTGATGAGTTTCCCTTCCTTCTTACTTAAAGTAAATTATACGCCAAGGCCTCGTTAGGTGCTCAAAGGGCTCCGCTCGCTTTGCTCGCTCCGACCTGCCCTTTGGGCAGGCCGCGCCCTTCTGGCTTGCCCTTGACCATATGAGTGAGCGGAGGCACTATATATTATGATTGGGCTTGAGGAAAGGATGAATGTTTTTCACCTTTTAGGTGAAAGGCGTTTTTTAAAAAAATCGCTTTATTACAGCCCACTTATGGGCTCTATTAGAGGGCAATCACGGATGTTGGGGGTATTAGGTATCTTGATTTTTTTCTAAAAAAGTGTTAAAGTCAAACTGCATGGTGGGTGTAGCTCAGCGGTTAGAGCACTGGGCTGTGGCCCCAGGAGTCGTGGGTTCGAATCCCACTACCCACCCCATCTTGACATTAGTCTTAAACCGATATATTTTATAAAAAGTTGCCGCGGGGTGGAGCAGGCTGGTAGCTCGTCGGGCTCATAACCCGAAGGTCGCAGGTTCAAATCCTGCCCCCGCTACCAAAAAAGGAGGTAAAAACCAGTTAGGTTAATCCTAACTGGTTTTTTGTTTTTAATTAAGAGCTGTTTGAGGGGAATCTTGCCAATTTAAATTTAATGTGTTAATCTTTTTTATTGTCGGGGCGTGGCGCAGACTGGTCAGCGCACCTGCCTTGGGAGCAGGGGGTCGGAGGTTCAAATCCTCTCGCCCCGACCATTAAGACCATTAAAAAAGAGAATTAAGATCAGTTAAAACCTAAACTGACTTTCTTATCTAAAGAAAATCTTTATCTCGCCTTATGTTGTCATTGCCGCGTAAGCCCCCAAACACATGCTGTTAAACTTGAGAATTGCCTTTTTTCACAAAATAGGCTACAGTTAAATTAATTTAACAAGGGAGGAAAGGGCGATGCAAAATCTCATTGCTAAGGCAATTACTCATGGTGTATATATCATAACTGCCCAGGCAAGTGGTAAAAAGAATGGAATGACTGCGGCCTGGGTGTCACAGGTTTCTTTTAACCCCCCTTTAATTATGGTGGCGATTGCACCGGCGCGGTTTACCCATGGGTTGATTAAGGCCTCTGGTTTTTTTGCTATAAATACCCTAAGTGAAGATCAGGTTGAATTAGCTAAGTATTTTGGTACACATTCAGGAAAAGATGTAGACAAATTTAGCACTATTCCTTATATAGAAGCTGGAAGTGGTTCGCCGGTGTTAAAAGAAGCCATGGCATATGTAGAATGCAAATTGGTAAATGCCTTTGGGGCCGGTGACCATACCTTGTTTATAGGGGAGGTTTTAGAAGGTGAGATATTAAGACCTGATAAACAGCCTTTAATCTTTAGCTGGAATAGATTTTTTTAGTAATGTATGTGGATATGGAGGAGTTGATGTGTGTATGCTTGTTTGAAGCTTGAGAAAACTGTTGAGCTTTTCACAATGTTTTATGGAATTTGGTTTTAGCTTTATAGCTATCCTTATCTAAATAAAGAATAAGGAGATTAAAATGGAATTAGATCAATTTCCTGAATATATCCGTCCTTATCTGTTGCCTAGAATTGGAGGTACTTTGGTTTATCGTTGTCTTCAGTGTGGAACTGAGTATCCGATAGAGGAATTTCTTTACACCTGTCCTAAGTGTCAAGGTATATTTATGCTCCCAGATAAAGACTTTGACCGCCTTAAAGAAATTCCTGGCCATCTTTGGCAGGAAATTTTTAACTACCGGAAGATGCTTAATCTTCCAGCACTTAAAGGCATTTTTTTGTTTCATGAGTTTGTTGCTCCCCTTATCCCTTTAGAAGATATTGTTTATTTGGGAGAAGGACATACACCTATTGTAGAAGCCAATGACTATCTAAAAGAATTGGTTGGCTGTCGCTTTTATTATAAAAACGACGGCCTTAACCCCAGTGCTTCCTTTAAGGATAGGGGAATGGCCTGTGCCTTAAGTTATGCCAATTACCTGATCCGGGAAAAAAATCTGAAAGAAGTATTGGCTATTTGTGCTTCCACTGGTGATACCTCGGCCTCAGCTGCCCTCTATACTTCGTATCTACGAGGAAAAGTAAAGTCAGCTGTTCTTTTACCTCAAGGTAAGGTAACTACCCAACAACTAGCTCAGCCTTTAGGCCACGGAGCAATGGTGTTTGAGATCCCAGGCGTATTTGACGATTGCATGAAGGTGGTGGAATATTTGGCGGATAATTATCATGTCTTTTTGCTTAACTCCAAAAACCCCTGGCGAATACGAGGGCAAGAGTCTTATTCTTATGAAATTGCCCAGCAGTTTGACTATAACCTTAAAAACAAGGTCGTGGTCGTACCTATTGGTAATGCCGGTAATATTACGGCTATCATGAACGGCTTTCTCAATTTTTACAAGGTAGGGATCATTGATACCCTGCCCAAGATTGTCGGGGTGCAATCTGTGCATGCCAATCCGGTTTATCTTTATTACCTAGAACCTAATCCCCAAAAACGGAAGTGGCGACCAGTTAAGGTGAAACCTAGTTGTGCCCAAGCGGCCATGATTGGCAATCCTGTTTCCATGCCACGCGTAATGCAGTTGGTAGAGGAATATAATGAGCTGGCTGGAGAGCAAAAGATTTTTGTTGTTGAGGTAACAGAACAAGAGATTATGGATTGGATGCTTATTGCCAATCGCAACGGTCACATCGCCTGTACGCAAGGAGGGGAGTCCTTAGCCGGTCTGGTTAGGGCTTTAGAAAGGGGAGTGGTAAGTACAGATGAAGAGGTGATATTAGATTCTACTGCGCATATGCTTAAATTTATTGGTTTTCAACAGATGTACTTTGAGGACAAATTCCCAGCTGAATATGAGGTAAAACCACGGGAGGAGTTAAAGAATTTGCCCAAATTGCTAAGGCCTAGCAATATAAGCTATTTTCCTAATGAGAAGACTTTAACGACAGAAGAGTTTAAGGAATTTGTGAAAAAAACGGCTAAGGCTATTGCCGATAGCCTTAATCTACAAGAAAAGAGAAGATAACTTTACATTATTCTTTAGGAGTAATTCCCAATGGGTGTAAACAAAAATAAATTTTTTTTTAAAAAAAACCTTTGACAAAAATTTAAAAATGTTGTAAAAGGACAGCGATTAAATTCAGTCTGAGGGGTGGGACAGTGATTAGCATTTCCATTGATCAATCATTGTTTTTCCAGTTGGTTAATTTCATTGTTCTTATCATTATTCTTAATGCTATTTTCTATAGGCCTATTCGGCAGGCTATCAGAAAAAGGACGGAAAAATTTAAGCAGGACGAAAGTGAGATTGCTAGGCTTAAACAAGAGGCGGAAGAGAAATTGAGGCTCTTTCAGGAATCGATAGAAGAGGCAAGAAGAAAAGGGATGGAACAGCGGGAGGCCTTGAAAAAGGAAGCAAAGGAGCAGGAGAAGGAACTTTTGAGCCAGGTATATAAAGAGGTAGAGGAAAACCTGGCGAAGATAAAGGAACAAATCGCAAAGGATTTGGAACAGGCAAGAGCCAAATTGAAAGAAGAAGCAAAGAACTTTGCTTTGGAAATTGCGGAAAAAATATTGGGGAGGCCGGTGAGCGATGAACAGAAAGGCTAAAATTCTGCTTATTTTTAGTTTGGTTCTCCTTGTAATTTGTGGGACTTATCGGATGGTATTAGCAGCTGAGCACGCAGAGCATGGTACGCATACGGAAGTAGCGGCACATGAAGGTGGTCATGGAGAGCATGGTGAGGAGCATGGTTATTCCCGTTCTCAATGGATGGATTTACTCTATCGGACGATCAATTTTCTGTTATTTGCCTTTATTGTTATAAAGTTTGCTGGTAAACCTTTGGTCAATGCCCTTAGGCAGAGGGAAGAGAAGATAAAGGTCACAATGGAGCAGTTGGAGAAAGAGAAAGAGAAGGCACGGCAGGTTTACCTTGAATATGAAGCAAAGTTGGCCCAGTTGGAAAAGGAAAAAGAGAAGATTATCCAAGAATTTATTGCTATGGGTGAGCGGGAAAAAGAAAAGATTATAGAAATGGCTAAGAAAACAGCTGAACAGATAAAGGAAAGTGCTAAGAGGGCGGCAGAGCAAGAAGTGAAAGGTGTGAAAGAGCGGTTGCGGGCAGAGGTAGCGGAAATGGCAGCAGAGTTGGCAGAAGAGGTGATTAAGAAGAACTTTACACCTACAGATCAAAAAAAGATTATAGAAGAATATTTATCTAAATTGAGTTAACGGGGGGAGAAATTGATAGGAAAAGGTGTGGCTAGGCGTTATGCAACTGCCCTTTTTAAGGTAGGAATAGAAGACGGGCAGGTAGAAAAGTATGGTGAAGAGATAAAGGCCTTTGCCGATTTTTTGGAGGCAGATAAAGATATTAAGGTCTACCTTATTACTCCTCTCTATGAAAAGACGTTGCGGCAGCAGGTTTTGGAGACGCTTTTAGAAAAGATGAATCCGAGCGAAGTGGTAAAGCGGTTTATTATGTTGCTGTTTGAAAAAAAGAGGTTGTTATTCCTTAAGGATATATGTGAATACTATGCGGCCTTGTTAGATGAATATAAAGGTGTCTGTCGGGCTGAAGTTGTTACGGCCGTGCCTCTTGAGGAAGAGGAGCTCAATAAGATAAAAGAGAGGTTGAAAGAGATAACGGGTAAAAAGGAAGTGGTGTTGGAAGTTAAGGAAGACCCAAGTCTTATTGGAGGGATTATTACCAAAATTGGAGATATTATCTATGACGGAAGTATAAAGACGCAATTAAATATCTTAAAAGAAAATATAAAAAGGGGTGAGGTATAAAAATGCAGATCAGAGCAGAGGAAATCAGCCAAATTATTAAGCAGCAAATTAAAGGGTTTGAGAAAGAGGTTGATGTTAATGAAACTGGTATTGTTCTTTCGGTTGGTGACGGTATTGCTCGTGTTTATGGTCTGGAAAACTGTATGTCCATGGAATTGATTGAATTTCCAGGAGAGATTTATGGCCTGGCATTGAACTTAGAAGAGGACAACGTTGGTGTTGTTATTATGGGCGATGACCGCAACATTAAAGAGGGTGATATTGTTAAACGCACAGGCCGAATTGCGCAGATTCCTGTTGGAGAGGCAGTTCTAGGTCGGGTAATTGACCCTGTGGGAAGGCCTCTAGATGGTAAAGGTCCTATTGAAGCAAAAGAGTATCGTCGGATTGAGGTAAAGGCCCCAGGTATTATTGAAAGGCAGCCCGTATGTGAGCCTTGTTATACTGGACTTAAGGCGATTGATGCTATGACCCCAATCGGTCGTGGTCAACGTGAGTTGATTATTGGTGACCGTCAGATTGGTAAGACAGCGATCGGTATTGATGCCATTTTGGCGCAAAAAGATACAGATGTATACTGTATTTATGTGGCCGTTGGTCAGAAAAGGGCTACGGTAGCCATGATTGTAGATACCTTAAGGCGTTATGGGGCTATGGAGTACACGACGGTGGTAGCGGCGACAGCAAGTGACCCGGCTACGCTGCAATACATCGCTCCTTATTCTGGATGCGCTATTGGTGAGTATTTTAGAGATACAGGGCGTCATGCCTTAATTATATATGATGATCTTACCAAACAGGCTTGGGCTTATCGTCAAGTTTCTCTGCTCTTAAGACGTCCACCTGGCCGTGAGGCTTATCCAGGAGACATTTTTTATAATCACTCCCGTCTTCTTGAGCGTGCAGCTAAATTAAGCGATGAAAAGGGTGGTGGTTCTTTAACAGCCTTGCCTATTATTGAAACTCAGCAAGGTGACGTGTCAGCTTATATTCCGACCAACGTTATTTCCATTACCGACGGTCAGGTTTATTTAGAACCAAGTCTCTTCTTTGCTGGTATTCGTCCAGCTATTAACGTCGGTTTATCTGTTTCTCGCGTTGGTGGTGCGGCTCAGATTAAGGCCATGAAACAGGTAGCTGGTAGCTTACGTTTGGATCTGGCTCAGTACAGAGAGTTAGCTGCCTTTGCCCAGTTTGGAAGTGAATTGGATAAGGCTACCCAGAAACAATTGGAAAGAGGTAGCCGTTTGGTAGAAATTCTTAAACAACCTCAGTATCAACCCTTACCTGTTGAGAAGCAGGTGTTGATTATCTATGCAGGTGTTAAGGGCTTCTTAGATGAGTTGCCAGTAGAGGTATTAAAAGAATATGAACCAGAACTTTATGAATTTGTAGAAGCGAAATACCCACAAATCTACCAGAATATTAGAGAAAAGAAGGAAATTGACAAAGAGACAGATGAGTTAATGAAAAAGGCCATTACCGAATTTAATGCTCAGTTTAAGGCGAAAAAAGGTCTCTCATAAACAGGGGGTAAAGGATAAATGCCAGGGCTGCGAGATATAAAAAGAAAAATAGAGGCAGTAAAGAAGACTCAGCAGATTACGCGCGCTATGAATATGGTGGCTGCAGCGAAGCTGCGGGCCGTTCAGGCGCGTATGGAAGGTTTTCGGGTATATGCAGACAAGTATAAAGAGCTTATAGGACGTTTGTCTTTGGTAAGTGGTGTAAATGAAGAAAGTTTTCCTCTGCTAGAGAAGCGAGAGGAGATCAAACGTGTTCATTTAGTAGTACTTACGGCTGATCGGGGCTTATGTGGTGCATTTAATGCAAATTTGGTAAATCAAACAGAAAAATATATTAACCAGATACAAAGTGAAGGTAAGGAAATTTTTCTAACTGTTGTGGGTCGGCGAGGAGTAAGCTATTTCCGTCGTTATTATCCGCAGTTGTTAAAGAAGACTTATGAAGATGTTGTAGGTAAGATTGATTATGCTTTTGTCCATCGTATGGCCCAAGAATTGACAAATTCCTTTTTAAGTGGTGAAGCAGACGAGGTAGTTTTACTCTATGCGCATTTTGTGAGCGTCTTGAGGCAAGTTCCTACCATAGAAATTATGTTACCTATTGAGCCTCAGGGAGTATCTGAGGAAGAGGTAGGTCAGGTTGATTATATATATGAGCCAAAAGCAGACGAGATTTTAAGGGGTATTTTGCCCAAGAGTATTGATGTGCAGTTGTATAGTCGCCTTCTTGAAAATGAGGTATCTGAACATGCAGCAAGAATGACCGCCATGGACAATGCTACCAATAACTGTAAAGAAATGATTACGCAGTTGACTTTAGTCTACAATAAGGCCCGTCAGGCTAGTATTACTAAAGAATTGATGGATATTGTTGGCGGTGCCGAGGCCTTAAGACAAGGATAGAAAATATAGAAGGGGGTTTTAAATATGAGCGAAAATATTGGGAAAATTGTTCAGGTTATTGGGCCAGTTGTGGATGTGAGATTTGAAGAAGGGAAAGTCCCTAAATTACTCACAGCTTTACTGGTAACCAATCCTGCGATTGACGATACAGAAGATAATCTTGTTATTGAGGTAGTGCAACACTTGGGCGATAATGTGGTCCGTTGTATCGCTATGGATACGACAGATGGTCTTGTGCGGGGAATGCCTGTGAAAGATACGGGCAATCCAATCATGATTCCTGTAGGGAAGGAAGTCCTTGGACGGATCCTGAATGTGGTTGGAAGGCCTGTGGATGGGATGGGTCCAGTCCAAGCGAAGGAATATTATCCCATTCACCGCGATGCTCCAGCGTTGACTGACCAGGAAGTTACGGTAAAACTTTTGGAGACGGGTATTAAGGTTGTTGATCTTCTTGTGCCATTCCCTCGTGGTGGTAAAATGGCCATGTTTGGTGGTGCTGGTGTAGGTAAAACGGTCGTTATGTTGGAAATGATGCATAACATTGCTATGGAGCATGGTGGTCTTTCGGTGTTCGCAGGTGTGGGTGAAAGAACAAGGGAAGGAAATGACTTGTTCTTAGAAGTTAAAGAGTCTGGCGTTTTGGAAAAAGCAGCCTTGGTTTATGGACAGATGAATGAACCTCCAGGGGCAAGGGCAAGAGTAGCCCACACAGCTATGACTGTTTGTGAATACTTCCGTGATCAAGGTCAGGATGTTCTTATCTTTATTGATAACATCTATCGGTTTGTGCAGGCCAACTCTGAGGTTTCGGCACTACTTGGTAGAATGCCTTCGGCCGTCGGTTACCAGCCTACCTTGGCGGAAGACCTGGGTAAGTTAGAGGAAAGAATTACCACGACTAAGAAAGGTTCAATTACCTCTGTGCAGTGTGTGTATGTGCCAGCTGATGACCTGACTGACCCAGGCCCAGCGACAACCTTTGCTCACTTGGATGGAACAGTGGTTCTCTCCCGCCAGATTGCGGAGCTGGGAATTTATCCGGCTGTGGATCCTTTGGACTCAACTTCTAAAATTCTTGATCCCAATATCTTAGGAAAAGAGCATTATACTGTAGCCCGTGAGGTACAGAGAATTTTACAGAAGTACAAAGATCTCCAGGATATTATTGCCATTCTGGGTATGGAAGAACTTTCTGAAGAGGATAAGTTGACCGTAGCTAGAGCTAGGAAGATTCAGAGATTCCTTTCCCAGCCTTTCCATGTGGCCGAGCAATTTACCGGTCGTCCTGGTGCTTATGTGAAGATTGAGGATACCATTAGAGGATTTAAGGAAATTATTGAAGGAAAACACGATGACCTGCCAGAGCAGGCGTTTTATATGGTAGGTGGTGTTGAAGAGGCGGTTGAGAAGGCGAAGAAGATGGCGGAAGTATCTTAAAATTACTACTTAAAGAGGAAGTAACTATGGCCGAGAAGATTCTTTTGGAAGTGATTACACCGGACCGTTTGGTGGTTCGGGAAGAGGTAGATATGGTTATTGCTACTGGGCTAGACGGAGAATTTGGTGTTTTGCCTAATCACGCCCCTATGTTGTGTTTATTGCAAACAGGGGAAGCAAGGTTTAAAAAAGACGGAAAGATAGAGTACATGGCTATTACCGGAGGGATAGCTGAGGTATTTGAGAATAAAATGACTATCTTGGCTGATGCAGCGGAGTTGGCAAGGGAAATAGACGTTAAACGCGCGATGCGGGCGAGGGAAAGAGCGCTAAAGCGGTTGAGACAACGGGAGAAGATAGATGTTGCCCGGGCAGAAGCAGCTTTAAGGCGGGCTATGGTTAGATTGAAAGTGGCGCAGCGTGCAGGTTTGATAGAATCAGTTCCATCAGAAACTATTTCTGATTAGTTTAGTTTTTTAATTCCAAAGGAAATATATTTAAAGGACAGACCAGACGGTCTGTCCTTTTTTGTTTTTTAATTGACATAACCCTATGAATTTTTTATTCTAAAACTAAAAGAAAATTTTTGTCTACCAGCTGGGTCTTATAATGGAAGAGTTTTTACCAATTATTCTGGCAGCAGGTAAAGGTAGCCGGATGCGGTCTGATTTACCTAAAGCATTGCATCCTCTTTTGGGACGTCCTCTTCTTATGCATGTGGTGAGAACCCTTAAGGAGTTAGATTTTAAAAAAATAGTTGTCGTAGTAGGCTATAAAGCCGAACAGATAAAGGCAAGTATAGAGGAAGACAGTTTAGAATTTGTGGAGCAAAAGGAACAATTGGGTACCGGGCATGCCTTGATGTGCTGTAAGGAGCTATGGACAGATTTTAAGGGCGCGCTCCTTGTATTAAACGGTGATGTGCCTTTACTCCAGAAAGAGACTTTAAGAAATTTGATGGAAGTTCACCTTAAAGAACAGGCCGCTTTAACCCTGCTTACAGCTAAAGTAGAGAAAAGTGGAGAATATGGTGTAATTTTAAGAGAAAAAGGGGGAGCAATCAAGGGTATTGCGGAGATAACGGAAAGAGAAAACACTTCCGATCCAGCCGAAATCAATGCGGGTGTTTATTGTTTTAAGACAGCATTTTTAAACGAACATCTCTTTTCTTTGTCTCCAAATTCCAAGAAAGGAGAGTATTACCTTACGGATTTAATTAAGATAGCAGCCGTAAAAAAGGAAAAAATTGCTAGCTATGAGGCCCCATTTGCAGAGATTATTGGCATTAACACGCGTAAGGACCTTGCGTTGGCCACCTCTGTTCTTAAGCAGCAAGTGTTAGAAAAGCACATGTTGAATGGAGTTACGATTGTATCGCCTGAAAATACCTATATAGAAATGGATGTGAAAATCGGCCGTGATACCGTTATTTTCCCAGGCGTATGCTTGCGCGGACAAACGGTTATTGGAAAAGGCTGTGTGTTAGAAAACGGGACCGTAGTCGTAGACAGTGTAATTGGCAATCAGGTGCATATCAAGCCTTATTCGGTAATCACTGAGAGTAAAATAGAAGATCATGTGGCGATTGGTCCCTTTGCCCACCTGCGGCCAGGGACTTATATTGCCACAGAGGCCAGAATTGGTAATTTTGTAGAGGTGAAAAAGAGTTATGTAGGCAGGGGAAGTAAGGCCAGCCATTTGACCTATCTTGGGGATGCTGAAATTGGTGAAGGTGTGAACATTGGTGCAGGTACCATTACCTGCAATTATGATGGTCAGAGAAAACACAAGACAGTAATAGAAGATAGGGCCTTTATCGGCAGCAACACGGCCCTTGTAGCCCCGGTTAAGGTAGGAGAAGGGGCGTTAATTGGGGCTGGTTCGGTTATCACTGAAGATGTTCCGCCTGAGACCCTAGCCATTGCCAGGGCCAGGCAGGTACATAAACCTAAAAAAAGAAGATAAAGATGTGTGGAATTGTTGGCTATGTTGGTTTTCAAGATTGTCCTCTTATTTTATTGGATGCCTTAAAACGGCTAGAATATAGAGGTTATGATTCTGCAGGGATAGCCGTTATTCAGAATGGAAGGCTTTTATGTCACCGCACGGTAGGCAAATTGATCAACTTAGAAAGATTGCTATTAACTCAGCCCGTAAGTGGACATATAGGGATTGGCCATACGCGCTGGGCGACACACGGTGCTCCTTCAGAAATAAATGCCCATCCCCATGTAGTGGATAAAGTGGCGGTTGTACATAATGGTATTATTGAAAATTATGTTGCCTTAAGGCAGGAGCTAGAAGATAAGGGGACTAGATTTTCCTCCCAAACAGATACAGAAGTTATTGCTCAATTAATTGCCCTTTATTTGAAAGAAGGGAATTCTTTTGAAGAAGCAGTGTGCAATACCATTGCGCGTTTGGAAGGATCTTTTGCGCTTGGTATTTTATGTGCGGATGAACCTGAAACGCTTATTGCCGTACGGCAAGAGAGCCCTTTAATCCTTGGTTTTGGTGAAGGAGAATACTTTATCGCCTCTGATGCCCCGGCCCTTCTTCCTTATACCAAGAAGGTACACTTTATGAATGATGGCGAGATGGCGGTTATTACACCTACGGGCGTTACGCTTAAAGACTTCTCTGGCAATCTTCTTCCCTACGAAGTTACTGAAATTCCTTGGTCTCCTCTTTTGGCCGAAAAGGCAGGTTATAAACACTTTATGCAAAAAGAGATATTTGAACAACCCCGGGCCATTATTGATACCTTTAGGGGCCGCATTTATCCAAATAAAGGAGAGGTAGTCTTTGAAGAATTTAATCTTTCGCAAGAAGAGATAAAAGAGATTGAAAAAATTTGGATTGTGGCCTGTGGAACTTCCTGGCACGCTGGTTTGGTAGGAAAGTATATGTTAGAAAGGCTATGTCGCATTCCGGTAGAAGTAGATCTTGGATCTGAGTTTCGCTATCGTGATCCTATTATCAACAAAAAGATGCTCCTTGTCCTTATTTCGCAATCGGGTGAGACGGCCGATACCTTGGCGGCCATGCGGGAAGGCAAACGGAAAGGGGCTAAAACCCTGGCCATTTGTAATGTCCTAGGTAGTACTATTGCCCGTGAGTGTGATTATGTTATCTATACCCATGCGGGGCCTGAGATTGGGGTGGCCTCTACAAAGGCCTTTACGACCCAATTGACAGTGCTTTATCTACTTACACTCTATTTTGCCAAACGGCTTGGCAAATTAGATGAGATGAAGGTGAAGGAATATCTCTCACAGCTTATGGTTTTGCCTGGCAAGATAGAAAAGATTTTAGACGATACAAAGTCAATAGAGGAATTGGCGATAAAATATAGTAAGGTGGAAGATTTTCTATACTTGGGCAGAGGTGTTTATTTCCCCATTGCGCTAGAAGGGGCCTTAAAACTGAAGGAAATCTCTTATATTCATGCCGAGGCTTATGCCGCAGGAGAAATGAAGCATGGTCCTATTGCCTTAATAGATGAGAATATGCCAGTTGTAATTTTAGCCCCTAAGGGAGAGACCTTTGAAAAGATCCGTAGTAATATGGAAGAAGTGCTCTCGCGTAAAGGTAGGGTGATTGCGTTAACCGAACCAGAGTGTCAAGAAATCGCTGCAAAGGCAGAAGATACGATTTTTATTCCACCCCTAGAAAACTCGTTTTTAAAGGCCATCCTGCTCACGGTACCACTACAGTTGTTGGCCTATTATATTGCCGTCTTCAGAGGAACAGATATAGATCAACCTCGCAATTTGGCCAAGAGCGTGACGGTGGAATGATGCTGATCAAGTTTCAAGAAACTGCTTGTTTTTTTGGATGTAAGTTATGAAAAATGTTTTAGTAGGTATCTTATGTCTTTTTCTTTGTGTCCAATCTAGTCTTGCCCTGACCATTGCCCAAGAAAAGAGAATAGGCAGGGAATTTTTTAAAGAGGTAAAAAAACAGGTGCCCCTCATTTCTGATCCAGCACTTAATGCCTATTACAATGAAATTGGTCAGTCCTTAGTAAGGCATTTAAGTAAACAAGACTATGTGTATCACTTTTTTCTTATTGACCAGCCTACCCTCAATGCCTTTTCTGGCCCTGGAGGATACATCTTTATGTATCGTGGTCTTTTTCTCATCTTTGATACCGAAGATGAATTGGCAGCCGTAACGGCCCACGAAATTGGTCATGTGGTAAATAGACACATTGCTAAACGTTTAGAACGCAACAAAAAACTAAGCCTCGCTGCCCTCGCAGGTATATTGGCTGGAACCATTCTTGGAGGAGGGAGTCCTGCACTGGCCACAGGGCTTATGACTACTTCGGTGGCAACGACGATGGCCATGGAGCTTAAGTACAGTCGGCAGGACGAAGAGCAAGCCGATAGGACAGGGTTACAGCTTTTGATGAAAAGTGGCTACAACGCTGAGGCTATGGTGGACGCCTTTAAAAAACTGGCTCGGTTTAGCCTAGAGGGAGGTGGAGCCATTCCGGCCTATTTAAAAACCCACCCGGATCTGGACGTGCGCATTGTCTATATTGCCAGTGCCTTAAAAAATATGGGAGTAAGGCCTACAAAGAGGGATCAGACACGCTTTCAACTCATGCAAGCAAGGATGCGAGCCCTTTATACGGATAGAGAAAAGGCAAAGGGATATTTCCAATATCTTAAAAAGAAGAATAATAAAAACCCTGTATCTTTTTATGGTTTAGGATTGTGTTTGATGCAAGATAAGGATTGGCAAGAGGCTATTGCCAATTTTAAAGAGGCATTGTTGTTACATGACAGTTTTTTGTTTAAACGTGAACTAGGCATTTGCTATGCCGAGTTAGGGCAATATAAAAAGGCAATTTATTATTTAACAAAGGTGCCTTTAGATGCTCAGGTGTCCCTTTATCTAGGCTTGGCCTATCAGCATTTAGGCAACCTAAAAGGGGCCATTGCTACTTGGCAGGCAGCCTTAAAGCACTATGACCCGGATATTACTCTTGATACTTCTACTTATACACGCCTTTGCTATTATTTGGGACAGGCCTATGCGGTAAATAAACAGCAGGATTGGGCCCATTATTACATTGGCCTCTACTTCAAATTAAAAGGAGAAATGCCACAGGCCCAGTATCATTTTAAAAAGGCAATGCAATTAACGCATGATCCAAAACTAAAGGAATTAATTTCAAAGAAAAGGCAATGATTCTTTCTTTTTGGCCAACGGTAAAAATAGGCACCTCTTTAAATCTTCCGCCGGTGGATTTTTCTCCTGAACAAATTGCCCTTATAAAAAAGGCAAAGTTTATTATTCTACCACCTCAATGTAAACCATTCCAATATTGGTTTTGCCAAAAGTTTGCGCCTGT
This sequence comes from Candidatus Desulfofervidaceae bacterium, assembly GCA_027064585.1. GTDB lineage: Bacteria > Desulfobacterota > Desulfofervidia > Desulfofervidales > Desulfofervidaceae > JAGHCL01. The sequence continues at coordinate 27,136 of JAMOPI010000028.1, forward strand.
TTTCCCTTGTTTGTCTACCTCATTCCAGTTTCCAGGTAAGGTAGGGCATCTTTTTGTCTTTCAATTGGCCCAGGTGCCTTATCCTCCTACTAAAGTCTTTGTGGGGACAGGTGATTTTCAAAAGAGATGTGCAAGAGGAGAGAAATTATATCCCTATCCCCTTGTGGTCAAGTGGAATCGTGGCGGTGGTGGTGCCTTTGTGTATCTTGTAAGAAATGAAACAGAACTAGACCAGACCATTAAACGACTCGCCTGTTATGAAAAAGCAGGTCCTACTTTTATTGTTCAGCCTTATATTGAACACGATAAATGTGATCTGCGGGTAGTGGTAATTGGTAACGAATTTTTGACCTACTGGCGCTGTCAGCAGGATCCAAAGGAATTTCGCAGTAATGTGGGCCGGGGGGCAAAGATAATCCATCATCTTTACCCTGACCTAGAGGCTGAAGCAGTGATGTTGGTTAAGAAGGTTTGTAAAAAGACGGGCATTAATCTGGCCGCCTTTGATATCATGTTTACCGAGAAAGAAAAAACTCCCCTTTTTTTAGAAATTAACTATGGCTTTGGCCTTACAGGGATAGGAGGATATGCCCGCTTTAAAGAAATATTAAACCGGGAAGTCAAAAAATGGATATCTCAACTAGATGTCTCTGCATGACGGACTAGGATAAACATCCCTGCCAATATGCCACTTAAGATGATAAGCACACAGATAAAAAAGACCTTTTTACGCATTTTCCCCTCCGTTAAAGAGAGATAGGTATTATACTTCATTAACCTCTATTTGAAAAAATTAAAATTTTCTGATATAAATTTTTGTTATTTTTTATAGGGAGGGAAGGACGATGAAGGTAGTCGTCATTGGAGCAGTGGCCGCAGGCCCTAAAGCAGCCTGCCGGATAAAACGCCTTTTGCCAGACGCCGAAGTAGTAATGGTTGATAAGGACAGCATTATCTCCTACGGGGCGTGTGGCATTCCCTATTTTATTAGTGGTGATGTGCCATCTTTAGAAGAACTTTACTCTACCAATTATCATGTCATAAGAGACGTGGAATTTTTTGAAAAGACAAAAGGAGTAAAGGTTCTTCCCCAAACCGAAGCCACCTTTATAGACCGGAAGAAAAAAGAGGTTACGGTTAAAAATCTGGTAACAGGGAAGGAAGAGATTTTATCTTACGATAAGCTGGTAATTGCCACTGGTAGTACTCCGTTTATTCCCCCTATCCCTGGTATTGAAGCCGAAGGGGTGATGACAGTAGTTAATATGCATGATACGCAAAAAATACATAATCTTATTAAAAGAGGAGAAGTGGAAAGTGCCGTCATTATTGGAGGAGGGGCAATAGGGATAGAAATGGCCGAGGCCCTAACCGATATGTGGGGTGTTGAGGTAACGATTGTAGAGATGATGCCGCAACTTCTACCTAAGATCGTGGATTACGATATTTCCCTTATGCTTAAGGCCCAGCTTGAAATGCATGAGGTAAAGGTTTTATGTGATGCCCAAGTGAAGGAGATAAAGCAGGATGGGAATGGACGGGTCAAGGAAGTAATAACCACAAAGGGAAACTTGCCTGCTGATTTGGTCATCGTTGCCACTGGTGTGCGGCCAAATACTAAACTGGCTAAAGAGGCTGGGCTCTTAGTTTCACCCCAAGGGATTGTGGTGAATAGACGTTTACAAACTTCTGATCCTGACATCTATGCAGGTGGTGACTGCATACAGAACTACTGTTTAATTACTGGTAAAGGTATGTTTATGCCTTCTGGTGCCCTTGCCAACCGGCATGGCCGGGTCATTGGGACGAACGTTGCTGGTGGGTTAGAGCTGTTTGAAGGGATTGTAAGAAGTTTTGTCATCAAGGTTTTTGATATCTGTGTTGCCAAGACAGGTTTGAGCGTAGAAGTGGCTAGAGAGGAGGGTTTTGATGCCATTCCGATTATGGTCGTCCAACTTGATCGGGCTCACTTCTATCCGACCAAGCAGCTTATGTATTTACAGCTAACCGTAGAAAAGGGGACACAACGGGTTTTAGGTGTACAGGCTGTAGGAATTAATGGTGATGCGGTGGTAGGTAAGGTGAATGCCGTGGCCACGATGCTTAAATTTCAGCCACGGATAGATGATTTAAGTATAGCCGAAATTGCCTATGCCCCTCCTTTTGGTGCGGCCGTAGATATTTTAAATACCGCTGGCAATGTGGCGAAAAACACCTTGGCAGGCAAAAATCGCACCATTGGTATTAGTGAATTTCTGTCCATCTGGCAAGCACGGGAGCAAAGTAATTATGTCTTTTTAGATGTGCGCGAAGAGGCCGATGCCAAACCGTTTGTAGAGAGGTTTTCTCCTTTCTGGCTTAATATTCCCCAAGGAGAGATTAGAGAAAAACTTTCTGAAATTCCTAAAGACAAAAACATCATTATTATCTGCAACACCGGTATGCGTTCTTATGAGGTGCAACTGGTTTTAGACACAGCCGGAATTAAAAATACCCTTAACTTGCGGGGCGGAATTGCCGCCCTTAAAATGGCAGGCATAGACTTGTTGGCAGAATAATATCTTTACATCCCTGCCATTTAGGCAGGGATGTTTTTGTTATAGTTAATTACATAATTCTAAATTTGTGGGAATTTTCTTCTTTAAGGCCCAATTATAATTGTAGCGCCTTCGCTCGCTTATGCGGTCAAGGCCAAGCCCTACGGGTGGCCTTCGGCCAGCCTTGACCGCGCTCGCTGCGGCGCTTTTTTCTTTTTGAGGCCGAGAAGGAAAAAGAAAAAAATTTCTTTTTTCCCTTCCTCCTTGCGATTTTTCTTTTTTGCCAGGGCCGAGGGCGCTCAAGGGCAAGCCCGTAGGGCGCAGCCTGCGCCTTTGGCGCAGGTCGGAGCAAGCATAGCGAGTAAAGACCCTTGACCGTATAACCGAGGCCCTGGCATATAATTTTTAAGAGGAGAAAGGAAATTTGAGTTTATTTTAGATCAACTTTTGCGGAATACTATAAAATGATGTTTTTAGTCAGAAGTAAGTAAAGATTTATAAACGGCAATGGCCTTTCTAAAAAAATCCTCTTTTAATTGACCATGAGGGGAGATGGTTTCTAAGATCCGTTTAGGAATGCGTAAGTTGTCCAACGAAAAGCCTTCTCTATACTTAAAATTGTACTTTTGTCTTAAAATTCTCTTTCCTAGAAGTTTTAAGTCTTCTTCTGAAAATTCAAACCCAGCAATGCTTAAGAGGCGAGCAATGGTGGGATAATCATATACACTGCGAGCAAAAAAGCAGATGACAAGGGAAGAAATAATTTGACGGTAACACTCTTCGTTAAAGAGTTTTTGAGCAAGATTTTCTGGAGTGAGTTCTTCTGGCCTTAACTTTTGATCATAGCTGTAGCCAGCCGAATCAAGGTGGCTATGGCGGGCACCGGTGAGAAAGGTTAAATGTCCTCCATAGCCAGTGTGATAACCGGGCATCTCATTTTTGCCAAAGGTTAGGGCAAAATCCTTGCCACCATAAATCTCAGCAGCATATTCTGCCCCCTTAGCGAGGGCCTTGTAAAAATCATTAGGTTGCGTGACGATCCGTTCCAGCATGGCCTGATAGGTCTTATAGTCTCCCCAAGAGGGCTTAAGGCCAAGTGTTTCTTTTTCGCTAATTAAGCCCCTTTCATAGGCCTCGGTCGTCCAGGCCAAGGTTACACCTGCACTCAGGGCATCTACGCCAATATACTCTACCGTATCAAGGAGGTGCAGCATTCCTTCGGGATCGCCAATGCCAAGCATGGAACCAAGGGCGTAGATGAGTTCATAATCATAGGAGATAAAGGTTGTTTTGTAAAAATAGGGCTCGTCTTCATAGGGGGTTCTTAAGGCTGCGAGGTGAATACAGGCAATGGGACAATGAGCACAGGCAAGCCGTCTGCCCAAAAAATGTTGGGCCAGATGTTCCCCTGAAATCTTTTCCGCGTGTTCAAAACAGGCCTGTTCTAAGTTGCGTGTAGGTAGGGCTTTTTTCTTGTTTAAAGGCAGGACATTTAAAGACGTTCCTAAGTCATGATATTTCTTCAAAGATGGTGTTTCAAGAATGCGTTTAAATACTTCGTCATAGGCCTCTTTATAGCGCTTTTTGTCTGTAACCGGTAGGCTTCTTTTGCCACCGATAATAATGGCCTTTAACTTTTTACTCCCAAAAACTGCTCCCAGTCCTAACCGGCCAAAATGACGGTATGTTTCAGTTACAACACAGGCATAAGAAACCTTTTTTTCTCCTGCCGTGCCAATACGCATAATACTCCTTATACCTGTTCCCTTTTCCCTTTCGCGTATAACGCGGCCTACGACGTGACTTCTCATTCCCCATATCGCCCGTGCGTCATGAAACTGCACCTTGTCGTTAAAAATACTTAAATAAATCGGTATGTTGCTTGTTCCTTTAATGACAATGGCACCATAACCGGCCATACGAATGCTAACGGCACTGCGTCCACCGGCATGACTTTCACCTAAGTTGCCAGTGTGAGGAGATTTAAACATGGCTACCGTTTTTGAGGCCATGGGGAAAAGGCCTACTAGAGGACCAACGGCAAAAATAATGGGATTATCTGGTCCTAGAGGATCAGTCCCTTTAGGGCATTCTTCATGTAAAAGGGCGCTAGCTACGCCTGCCCCGCCAATGTATTTTTCAAACAAATCAGGCCGATATTTAACCCAAAAACGCCGTTTGCTTAAATCTATATAAAGCACCCTTTGTAAAGGGTCGCGTTCAATCATCCTCATTCTCCTCTTTAACTAAGGCAATGACATGGTGAGGACAGTATTGGGCACAATAACCACAATGCATACAAATTACAGGTTTATTTGTGTCTTCATTCCAAAAAACGGCTCCAATCGGACAGGCTTCTTGGCAATGTCCACAGCCAATACACCTTTGCGGTAAGAGGATAACTCCGCCTCCTTTGCGCACTTTAAGGGCATCTACTGGACAAACCGCCGCACATGGTGGTTCTTTACAGGCCCGACAGACAATAACAGTTAGTCCTCGGCTGAGCCCACCCCGTGAGCGTATAGCAATGGCCGACTCGGCAAAACCGCCTGCGCCCATACGCCGCTGACAGGCAAACATACACAATTGACACCCTACACACCGCTCTGCATCTATGACCTTTAATCTTGCCATACAGCTAATATAAATCTTTTCTGTTAAAAAGCAATATTACAAACTGTTAAAATTTGAGGGTAAATTCTTTCTGCTTGCATTTATCGCCCTTTTTTGATATATCATCAGCTATGACAGTGAAGACTGAATACGATAAGATTGAACCCTATACTACCAAAGATGGTTCATTGATTCGGGAGTTAATGCACCCAAATGTTCATGGTAATGTCAATTTAAGTTTAGCAGAAGCCATTATTCCGGTTGGATTTACCACTTTTTTGCACAAACATCATAAGTCTGAAGAAATATACCATGTACTTGAAGGTAACGGTATAGTAATTGTCGGAGAAAAAAGATTTAAGGTAAAAGCTGGTGATACTATTTTAATTCCTCCGGGAACATCTCATCAAGCACAGAATACGGGTGAAACTCCTTTAAGAATATTGTGTTGTTGTTCACCCCCTTATTCTCATGATGATACAGAGTTGTTAGTTTGATCTTGACAATTGCAAAACTTCTGTATAGTAAGTCTCTATGGAAAAAAGGGCCAGTTGGGCCAGTAAGATAGGTATGATCCTGGCTACGGCGGGGGCAGCCGTAGGTCTGGGTAATCTCCTCCGCTTTCCTGTCCAAGCCAGCCAGCACGGTGGCGGTGCCTTTATGATCCCTTATTTTCTTTTTCTCCTTATTATGGGTATTCCCATGATGTGGGTAGAATGGACCATCGGTCGTATGGGAGGACGATACGGCCATGGCACTACCCCTGGCATTTTTAATCTGCTTTGGAACCGCCCTTTAGCCCGTTATCTAGGAGTATTAGGCTTGGTTATCCCTCTTATTTTGGCTATGTATTATCTATATGTTTGCTCTTGGACCCTTGCCTTTGCCTTTTTTTCCTTAAAGGGATCGTATTATGGCCTTAATGACCTAAAATCCATGGCCTCTTTTCTACATAGCTTCCAAGGGATAGAAAAAGGCTATTTCCACTCCATTCTGCTGGCCTATCTGTTTTTTATAATTACAGTAGGGGCAAATTTTTTTATTATGTATCATGGTCTGGCCAAGGGAATTGAGCGCCTTTCTAAGGTGGCCATGCCTGCCTTGTTTGTTATTGCCATTTTACTAATGATTCGCTCCCTCACCTTAGGCACCCCTGATCCGACTCATCCAGAAAGAAGTGCCTTAAATGGGCTGGGTTTTCTCTGGAATCCCAAGTTTTCAGAGTTAAAGAGTGCTAGCACCTGGCTGGCGGCCGCTGGACAGATATTCTTTACTTTGAGCTTAGGGTTAGGAACTATTCAATGTTATGCCAGTTATTTGCGAGAAGATGATGATATTGTCCTTTCAGGACTTACGGTTACTTCCTTGAATGAAACGGCCGAAGTCATTTTTGGTGGTTCTATTGCCATTCCCGCGGCAGTAGCCTTTTTTGGTATTGCTCAGATTTCCAAAGGTGGTGCCTTTGATTTAGCCTTTTTATCTACTCCTTTAGTGCTTACCCATTTACCCCTGGGCCAACTGTGGGGATTTCTCTGGTTTTCTTTGCTCTTCTTCGCTGGACTTACTTCTTCAGTATCCATTATCCAGCCCTTTGTGTCTTTTCTCATTGATGAGTTAAAGATCCCTTGGAAAAGGGCAGTCTTGATAACGGCCTTTATTGTGTTTGTGCCGGCGCATCTGGTTGTCTTTTTGCTTAAATATGGCTTTTTGGATGAGCTGGACTTCTGGATTGGCACAATTAGTATGCCCATATTAGGTACCATAGAAATCATCCTTTTTGCCTGGGTCTATGGCATAGACAAAGGCTTTGAGGAGATGCATAAAGGGGCTTTAATAAAGGTGCCTTCTATTTTTAAGTTTATCCTCAAATATATTACACCTGTATGTCTCATTACCCTCTTTATCATTTGGATGGGACAGGATGGCGTAAATGTCTTTTTACTTAAAGGGGTTCCGACAGAGGCAAGGCCCTATCGCCTTCTGGCCCGAGGGTTGATTTTACTTACCTTCTTTTTCTGTGCCTGGCTTGTTTATATTGCCTGGAAGAGGAGACAAAATGAAATTTAGCGGTTGGATCTTTATGATCATGGCCTGGACAGGGATATTGGGCTTGGATTTCTTTTGTTTTTATCTGTTGTTTAAAAAGAAAAACGGACAGTAATGTAACCGAAATGGGAATTATTTAATGATTAAGGAGATTTTTATTGGCTTTTCTGCTCACCGTTTAGAAACCATTCCTTTTTATGAAAAACTCTTTGCTAAAAGCGACATCATTATTTTAGAAGATGCCCCACATCCCTTATTTCCTTCTTTACTTTTAGGTCAGTTAACCCCTGAACAATATGTCCAAAGCCTTGAGACAGACTTTCCACGCTTTCTCACGGCCCAATATAAGCTGCTGCAAGCAGTCTATAAAAAAGGAAAAAAGATTGTCCAAATAGACCCCTATATAGAAAGGCTCTTGCAAATGTATCAGCTTTTAGAAGAGGGAAAAACTCCTGAAGAGATAAGCCAACTTTCTCTTTATCAAGAGATATATGCCTGTGAACATGAAGCCAGTGGGAGATTGTTGGACTATTATCAGGCAACAATGGGAGAATTTGAAGGGGCAATAAAAGCCGTGCAAGTCTTTGCCCAGGCCGATGCCAAACGGATTGCCTTACGGGATAAAATGCGGGCCCAGAGCATTGCCAGCTATTTAGAAAACAAAGCTGGACGTGTGTTTGTTGAAGCAGGTTATATCCATCTTTTCTTAAGTAGGTACCTGCGGCAGGCACTTCCCTCTGAATGGCAAATCAAGGCAGGCTACCTCTTGGCCAAACCGGCTAGAGAAATTTCGCAGCAAGTGCTTGGCATGCCTTTGCCCCATCCCTTTGTGCCTGGGGATATTTTAACCTTTTGGTATATAGGAGGCAAAAAGGTCAATCCGCAAAGGGCAAATCTTTTAGCTGCCCGGGTCCTGATCTATAACAAACTTATATCTACAGAAGAATTAGAGCCAACCAAAGAGAATCCCTTTCCTCACCTTTTACAGGAATTCAAGATCAAGGCCATGCTTAGACGTCTCTCCTATGATGACTGCGCTAGATTATACGAACTAGTAAAAGTTTTACCTCCAGCCAGGGTATGGCAGTTAGTGGAAAGAATAAGTACTACAACTTGAATTGTTAATACCTGTAGCATAAGGTGTTTCTGCACATACTTTAAGTCCTGGTCAATCTTTATTCCTTTTTCTTTTTATGGCATTATATTGCCATAAAATTTGAAATTTATGGCAGGGCATTGCCATAGAATTAGCCAAATTAAGATTTCAAAGCAGATACCTTCTCCCCGTTGACAACTCTTAAAGAGAATGTTAATTCACACCCCATGTATTTCCAAGAAATAATCTTTGCCTTAGAAAGGTATTGGGCCGAGAAGGGATGCGTAATTGAACAGCCCTATGACATAGAAGTAGGGGCCGGCACCTTTCATCCTGCCACCTTTTTACGGGTCCTAGGCCCTGAACCTTGGCGGGTGGCCTATGTACAGCCTTCTCGCCGGCCTACTGATGGTCGCTACGGCCAAAATCCCAACCGCCTTCAACATTATTATCAATATCAGGTCATCTTAAAACCCTCTCCCCTAGATGTGCAGGACTTATACCTGCACAGCCTTGAGGCCTTAGGGATTAATTTAAAGGTCCATGACATTCGCTTTGTAGAGGATGACTGGGAATCACCCACCCTCGGTGCCTGGGGATTGGGCTGGGAGGTGTGGCTGGATGGAATGGAGATTACCCAGTTTACCTATTTTCAACAGGTAGGAGGAATTGACCTGGATCCTATCTCGGCCGAGATTACCTACGGCCTGGAACGCATTGCCATGTATCTGCAGGGCGTAAACAATGTCTTTGACATTCAGTGGGCTCCAGGCATTACCTATGGCGATATCCACTTTCAGGCCGAGGTAGAGGGATGTAAGTTTAATTTTGAATTGGCCGATGTGCCGTTGTTATTAAGGCTCTTTGCCGACTTTGAAAGGGAAGGGGAGAAGTTACTTAAGGCCGGCGTGGTGGTACCGGGTTATGAATTTTGCCTTAAATGCTCGCACATCTTTAACTTATTAGACGCAAGGGGCGCTATTAGTGTTACCGAAAGGACGCAATACATTGCCCGGGTAAGGCGTCTGGCCCGAATGGCGGCAGAGGCCTATCTTAAACAAAGAGAAGAGTTGGGTTATCCATTATTAAAACGATGAAAAAGGTACTCCTTTTAGAAATCGGCACGGAAGAACTGCCTATTAGCATCTTTCCAGACATCCTCTCTCGGATGTCAGAGCTCATGGCAGCCGAGTTGGCCAAGGCGGATCTGGCCTATGAAACTATAGATGCCTTTGCCACCCCCAGAAGATTGGTGGTTATGGTAAAAGGGCTGGCCGAAAGACAGCCGGATAAGGTCAATGAGGTCATCGGCCCTCCTTATAAGGTGGCCTTTGACCAAGATGGCCAACCCACCAAGGCCGCCTTGGGATTTGCCCAAAAGCAAGGGGTGGATGTAAAGGACTTGATCGCCGTAGAGACTCCAAAGGGCAAGTATGTTGGCGTAAGGGTCACTCAGAAAGGAAGACCGGCCAAAGAGGTACTGACCGAGCTTCTACCCCGCTATATCCTTTCTCTCTCCTTTCCCAAGTCCATGCGTTGGTATAAGTTTAAATTACGCTTTGTCCGGCCCATACATTGGCTTCTCGCCCTATTGGACGAAGAGGTTGTTCCCTTTTCGTTAGAGGAAATAAAGTCAGGCAACGTTAGTTATGGCCATCGCTTTGTGAGTCAGGAACCGATAGAAGTTTCTTCCCCGGCAACCTATCTTTCTACCCTTAAAGACCATTATGTCATCGTGGATCACAACGAACGCCAAGAAAAAATTATGACCCTAGTCAAGGAAGAAGCCAATGAGATTAACGGAGAGCCCATCATAGATAAGGATTTGCTTAATTGGGTTGTGTTTTTAGTAGAATACCCGCTGGCCATTAGGGGAAAATTTGCATCAGAGTTTCTCTCGCTGCCTGAGCCGGTATTAATTACCGTGATGAAGCAGCACCAAAAATACTTTGCTGTGCGAGATGAGGATGGGAAGTTATTGCCTGCTTTTGTGGCCATCATTAATACGCCGGTAAAGGATAAAAACCTGGTACGGGTGGGGTTAGAGAGGGTACTTAGCGCCCGCCTGGCCGATGCCCGGTTTTTCTATGAGACCGATCTCAAACAACCCTTATCCGAACGCATAGAGGCCTTAAAAGGAGTCATTTTTCAGGCCGATTTGGGCACGGTCTGGGAGAAGGTAGAGCGGATAAAGGCCGTTTGTGCGAAGCTGGCCGAACGGGTTTCATTTAATGACAAGGAAAAGTTGATAAGGGCGGCTCAGCTTTGTAAGGCCGATTTAACGACAGAAATGGTGGGAGAATTCCCAGAGCTACAGGGCATTATGGGTGGTATTTATGCGGAAAAGCAGGGAGAGGACTCAGCCGTAGCCAAGGCCATTGCCGAACACTACTTACCCACAGAGGCAGGCGGGGCCTTGCCAGAGACAGAGATGGGAGCCCTGCTAAGCCTAGCCGATAAGATAGATACTATCGTTGGTTGTTTTGGGGTGGGACTAATTCCCACCGGCACGGCCGATCCCTTCGGCTTAAGGCGTCAGGCGATTGGGATTTTAAGGATTTTAAAGGAAAAAAGCCTTCCCCTTTCCCTGTTTGAACTTGTTGAGTTGGCCTTGAATGCCTATGGGGAGCGATTTAAAGAACAGAAGGAAGAGATAAAGACAAAGGTTGTTTCCTTCTTTAAAAACCGCCTGGCCCATCTTCTTATGGAGATCGGTTATTCGCATGCGATAACTTCCGCCATTTTAAGTGAAGATGTCTTTGATGGATATATTCCTGAAACCTTTGCCAAGGCAGAGGCACTTAAGGAATTTTCCCTTTTGGATGAATTTGAGCCGCTAGTGATTGCTTACAAGCGGGTAAACCGGATTATTGAAAAGCCTGTCTTGCAACCACCCAATCCGGATTTATTTGAGGCTGATGAAGAAAGGACCCTTTATGCCAAATTTTTAGAAGCCAGGGATGAGATAAACTCACTTTTGCAGAAAAAGGCTTATCTTGAGGCCCTCCACTGTCTATTGCATCTGAAGCCCTACATTGACCAATTCTTTGACCATGTCATGGTTATGGTAGATGATGCCGACTTACGCCAAAATCGCCTTGCCCTGCTTACCCAGATAAGGCAGCTTTTCCTTGAACTGGCCGATCTAAGTAAGATCCCTATATAACCAGCCTGGGTAGAGAAATTTTTATTTGAAGGGAGGAGTGTTTCTAATATGGAATTAAAGGCAACGCCACTTTTTGAAAGACACAAGGCCTTAAAGGCCAAGCTGGCCCCCTTTGCTGGCTGGTTGATGCCTATTCAATATACAAGCATCCTTGAGGAGCATCATTGGACAAGAACCCATTGCTCCCTCTTTGATACCTGCCACATGGGGGAGATTTTGATTTATGGCCGTCCAGAAGAAAGTGGTTTGGATAGGCTAGTGAGTATGAACCTAAAACAGATGCCAGTAGGTAAGTGTTCCTATGGCTTTATGCTCAATGAAGACGGCGGCATTATGGATGATTTGATTGTTTACAAGCTGGCCGAAGACAAGTGGATGCTGGTGGTAAACGCTGGGCCCTTAGCCAAAGATGAGGCCCACTTAAAGACCCATATCAAGACAAAGGTAGAAAATATCTCTGACACCACGGCCAAGCTTGATTTGCAAGGCCCTCTTTCTAGAGAAATTTTAAAGCAATGGGTAGGGGAAGAAATTGGACGGCTTAAGTATTATCACTTTGCCTTTTTTTCTCTCTTAGGAGAGGAAGTCTTAATCAGCCGCACAGGTTATACCGGTGAGCTTGGCTTTGAGTTTTATATAAAGGCCGAAAAGGCAAAAGCGTTGTGGGATTTATTCCTGTCGGATGGGCGGGTAAGGCCTGCAGGGCTTGGGGCAAGGGATACCTTAAGACTTGAGATGGGCTATCCCCTTTATGGCCAAGATATTACCGAGGAAACTACGCCTTTAGAGGCAGGATTAGGGCGATTTGTAGATTTTGAGAAGGACTTTATCGGCAGGAAAGTGCTTTTAAGACAGAGAGAAGAAGGTATAAAAAGAAAATTGGTTGGCTTTGTTACCAATTCCCGCCGTGCGCCAAGACATGGTTATAAGATCTATGTAGAAGGGAAGGAAGTAGGCTTTGTCACCAGCGGCACCTTTTCTCCTAGTCTTTCTTGCGGGATTGGCATGGGTTATGTGGAGATAGAGTATGCAAAGACAGATCAGGCTCTGCTTATTCGCCAGGACAGAATAGAAATAGAGGCCAGGATCAGGAAAAGGCCGTTTTATAAAGGAGGGTCTTTGCAAACATAAAAAAATAGATTAAAGCAATGAAAATTTTGTATGATTTTCTTGATAGAAAAATACGCTTTACTGACGAAAGATGGCAACATATTGAAGATACGCATCCTGAAATGCGAGATCAATTTGAGAAAATTAAAGAGACATTGTCAACTCCAGACATAGTTATACAATCCAAAACTGACCTGCAAGTTGAGTTATTTTTTAAAAAATACCTCAACACTCCAGTGAGTGAAAAATTTTTATGTGTAGTGGTGAAGTTTTTATCAAACGATGCTTTTATTATCACGGCTTATTTTACAGATACTATCAAAAAAGGAGATATTTTATGGCAAAAGAGGTAATTATTTGGTATGACCAAGAAGGAGATTATTTAGAAGTTCTTTTTGAGAAAAAAGAAGGATATTTTCGTGAAACTGCAAACGATGCAATAATGGAGAAGGTAGATAAAGAGGGTAATGTTATAGGCTTTTCAATTTTAAAAGTGAGTGCCTTAAAAGATCGTAAGGCATTTTCTCTAATTCTAAAAAAGGCTGCTTAAATGAGCATACCAGTTAAGGAGGACGCACATGAACATTCCCACATCCCTTCTTTACACCAAAGAGCATGAGTGGATAAAACTCGTAGGAAATCAGGGAATGATCGGGATTACCGATTATGCCCAGGCCGCCTTAGGCGATGTTACCTTTGTAGAGCTGCCTAAGGTAGGAGATGAGCTTAGGCAGTTTGAAACCTTTGCCACCATTGAATCGGTCAAGGCCGTTTCTGATGTCTATGCCCCCATGTCGGGCAAGGTAGTTAAGGTAAACGAGCGGCTTGAGACCAACCCAGAACTTATTAATCAATCCCCTTATGAAGAGGGCTGGCTAGCCGTAATAGAGATTGCGGACGAAAGCGAGAAGGATAATCTGATGACGGCGGAGGAGTATAGAAAATATCTGGAGGAAGAGGCATGAGTTATGTGCCTCATACACAAGAAGAACGGGAAGAGATGCTTAGGGCCATTGGCGTCTCTTCTATAGAGGAACTCTTTGCCGACATTGGTGAGGAACTAAGACCAAAATCCTTTAACCTGCCTGAAGGACGGTCTGAATATGAGGTAAAAAGGCACTTAGAAGAGCTGGCTGAGAAAAACAATACCAATCTTACAAGCTTTTTAGGGGCAGGAGTTTATGACCATTACATCCCTGCAGCCGTAGATGCCCTGGCCGGGAGAAGCGAGTTTTATACGGCCTACACCCCCTATCAACCTGAATGCTCCCAAGGCATCTTGCAGGTGATGTATGAATTCCAAACGGCCATTTGCCTTTTGACCGGGATGGATGTGGCCAATGCTTCTCTTTATGATGGCGGTACGGCCCTGTGTGAGGCCGTGATGATGGCCTTAAGGATCACCGGCCGCAAAAGAATCATCATTGAAGGGGGGGTAAACCCCATTTACCAAAGGATGTTCTTTACCTATGCGGCCAATCTCCCCATTGAAATAAATTGTCTTTCTCCCAATCTTCTTCAGGCAGAGCGAGAGGCAATTTTAAATCACCTGGACAAAGATACGGCGGCTATTATCCTTCAAAATCCCAATTTTTTTGGTACTGTTGATGATCATACCGACATCGTGACCGCTGCCCATAAAGCTGGGGCCTTAGTGATTCAAGTCTTCTATCCCGTTGCCCTTGGACTTTTAAAGACACCAGCAGATATGGGAGTAGACATTGCTGTCGGTGAGGGGCAGTGCCTTGGTCTTCCCCTTTCCTTTGGCGGGCCTTATCTGGGCCTTATGGCCTGTAAAAAGGAATTTATGCGCAGGATGCCAGGCAGAGTGGTTGGAGCCACGGTGGACAAAGAAGGCAAAAGAGGCTTTGTCCTTACCCTTCAGACCAGGGAGCAGCATATAAGACGGCAGAGGGCTACCTCAAACATCTGCACAAACGCTGCCCTTTGTGCCTTAAGGGCAGTAATATTTCTGTCCCTTTTGGGTAAGGAAGGGATTAAGGAACTAGCAGCGCTTAATTACCACAAGAGTGAGTTTGCCAAAGAGGCATTAAGAGAAATGGCTGGGGTTGAGGTTCTTAATGCGCCTACATTTAATGAGTTTGTCATAAGACTTAAAAAGGACGCAGAAACCGTAACCAAAGCTATGCTTAAACAGGGCATTGTGCCTGGGTTGCCCTTGGGTAAATTTTATAAGGACATGCAAAATTGCCTCTTGGTAACCGTCACCGAAAAACGCACAAAAGAAGACATCTTAAAACTGGCAGAGGGGCTAAAAAGATGCGCTTAATCTTTGAAAAGAGCGTTAAGGGAAGAAGAGGGGTAAAACTTCCCAAACTGGATGTGCCAAAGGCCAAGGAAATATCAGAGGTCTATCAAAGAAAAGAAGATGCAGCCTTACCAGAGGTATCTGAGCTGGAGGTGATAAGGCACTTTACCCGGCTTTCGCAGCTCAATTTCTCTGTAGACACCCACTTTTATCCCCTTGGTTCCTGCACGATGAAGTATAACCCCAAGTTCTGTGAGGAGATTACCAGTTTTAAGGGCTTTAAAGAACTGCATCCCCTTCTTGCCCAGCTGGACGAAGACCTGGTGCAAGGGGCGTTAGAAATTATCTATGAAACAGAAAGGCTTTTATGTGAAATTACAGGCATGGATGCCTTTACCTTAGAACCCTTAGCCGGGGCCCACGGGGAGCTAACCGGTCTTTTGCTTATTACGGCCTTTCATAAACACAAAGGCCAGCCCAAAAAGTATGTTATCGTGCCTGATTCTTCCCATGGCACCAATCCGGCCTCAGCCGCCATGTGTGGTTATGAGGTCGTTGTCATCCCAACCGATGAAAATGGGTGCATGGACATAAAGGTTTATAAGGAAAGGTTAAGCGATGAGGTGGCTGCCGTCATGCTTACCTGTCCCAATACTTTAGGGCTTTTTAATCCTAAGATAAAGGAGATTTCCGAACTGGCCCACAGGGCCGGGGCCCTTATGTATTATGACGGGGCAAATCTAAATGCCATCATGGGTAAGGTGCGGCCAGGAGATGTGGGTTTTGATGTCGTACACCTTAATTTGCATAAAACCTTTTCTACCCCTCATGGTGGTGGCGGACCAGGTGCCGGGCCGGTGGGAGTGAAAGAAGACCTGGTTAACTTTTTACCTGTACCTAGGGTGGTGAAGGAAGGAGATAAGTTTAAGTTAAAACATGACCTGCCAAACACCATTGGTTATATCGCCCCCTTTTACGGCAACTTTGGTGTAGTTTTAAAGGCTTATGCCTACATTTTGCTTTTAGGTAAGGAAGGGCTTACCGAGGTAAGCGAGCATGCCGTCTTAAACGCCAATTACATACGTGTAAGGCTTAAGGATTATTATCATCTGCCTTATGATCGTATGTGCATGCATGAATGCGTCTTTTCAGCCATCAAACAGACGAGGAAGGGCGTGCATGCATTAGACATCGCCAAGGCCTTAATTGATAGGGGCTTTCATCCACCGACTATGTATTTTCCCACCATTGTGAAAGAGGCCTTAATGATTGAGCCAACGGAAACCGAAGCAAAAGAAACCTTAGATAAATTCATTGAAGCCATGATTGAAATTGCCAAATTGGCCGAAGAAAACCCCCAAGTCCTAAAAGATGCTCCGGTCACCACGCCGGTAAAACGACTGGACGAAGTCAAGGCAGCTAGGGAGCCTGATTTAAGGTGGGTTAAGTAAGGTTTTACTGACTATGACTAAATTTTCGGTCTAGGCATTTCCTCTGACTACCAGATGTATTAAAATGTGGTTAAATTACCATACAACTGGTAGTCAGAAGAGTTCAACCCTGCACTAGGCGAACTACTACTCCCTATCCCTCTCATGAGGGACGCAGGAGATACTTTATAGATAAATGCTACAAGTTTGCATTTAATAGGATTACAGAGCTTGATAAACAGATGTCTGTCCTGCCCCTACCCAGAATCCTTTGTATACTAAGTTTTTTAAATTAAGGTATCAAAGTTGGATACTTCGTAGGTGCACTTCATAAGTGCAAAAAACTCCATTGACAAATTTAAAAAAAAGGCTATTTTAGAGAAAAGGCTCACCAAAATGATGCCTATTTTGGTGAACTCATTCACTAAAACAGGTAATTTTAGGTGGATATGGAATGATCGTAGAAAGAACAATTTTTAAAAGAGTAGAGCAGTATCTTTTTAAGGGTAAGATAATTGCTATTTATGGAGCAAGACAGGTAGGGAAGACAACTCTTGTAAAAGAACTCATTAAAAATTTTCCTGAGGATGCTATTTATTTAAATTGTGATGAGCCGGATGTTAGAGCTCTTTTAAGTAATAAAACTTCCACCGAGTTAAAGTTTATTTTAGGGAATAAAAAACTTGTGGTAATAGACGAGGCCCAAAGGGTAAAAGACATAGGCCTTACTTTAAAATTGATGGTAGACAACTTTCCAGAAAAGCAAATAGTAGTAACAGGCTCGTCCTCTTTTGACCTGACTGGCGAGATAGAGGAGCCTCTTACAGGAAGGAAAATAGACTTTATTCTTTTCCCTTTTTCTCTGGAAGAAATTTCCCAGATTCATTCCCCTTTAGAAATAAAAAGACTTCTTCCGAGGTTTTTAGTTTTTGGAATGTATCCTGAAGTGGTGTTAAAACCTGAGCTTTCTCGGGAAATTTTAAGGTCAATTGCTTATAGCTATGCTTTTAAAGATATTTTTAAACTTTATCAAATAAGGAATCCAGAAGTTTTAGAAAAGCTTCTGCAGGCTCTTTCACTTCAGCTTGGAAACGAAGTTTCTTATAATGAGCTTGCAGGTTTAACCGGAGTTGATAAAAACACTGTTGCCAATTACTTACGCATACTTGAACAGGCTTTTATTATTTTTAAACTACCTCCTTTCAGCAGAAATCTCAGGAATGAGCTAAAAAAATTGAGAAAGGTGTTTTTTTACGATGTAGGGGTGAGAAATGCTTACATAAACACCTTTAATCCTATTGAGCTGAGAGATGATGTGGGAAAACTCTGGGAAAATTTTGTGATAACCGAAAGAATGAAAATTCTTTATAACCATGGAATCTATACAAATTTCTATTTCTGGAGAAGAGCTAGAAAGGAAATAGATTTAATTGAAGAAAGAGAAGGAAAGCTTTATGCTTATGAGATAAAGTGGAAAAAAAGAAGGGTTAGACCACCTGAAGTTTTTAAAAGGGCCTATTCCAATTCGGAGTTTTTTGTAATTACTCAGGAAAATTTTCTTAAATTTTTAGCGGGTAGCGCAGAAATTTTTCGCACTGCGTAAGTGCACTTCGTATGGGCGAGCTGGTTTTTCAAAAGTTTTTTCACCCTTTGCTATCTCCTTTAAAGGTTTTAAAAGGTTCTTAGGAAGATGAAAACAGCAGGAATTACAGTTTGCCCTCTTTTAGTAACCACAGTTTTCATATTTTCCTCCAGACTTCAGCCACAATACATTATGATAATCCTAAAGGGAATGTAACCGAAGCAAAGAAAGTAATAGGTTATTGGATTGAAAGGTATAACCGTGAATATCTGCATTCGGCCTTGGGCTATTTAAAAGATTATTATCAGGAGGCTACTTAATTGAGCTCTACCTTAAAATGGGCTAAAATATGCCCTCTAAAAAGGAGTAGAACATAACTTTGGGAAGTTAAAAAAGTGATTACACATCAGCTTGTATGATTATTGAAACAAAACCTATCCAGAATCTTTGCTCCGATAAAATCGCCCCAGACGTTAACGGCTGTCCTTAACATATCTAAGAATCTATCCACGGCCAGAATAAGACCAATGCCTTCTAGGGGCAGACCTACCGCATGTAGAACCATGGTCATTGTCACCAGCCCGGCGCTGGGTATACCAGCGGCGCCAATGGAGGCCAGAGTGGCTGTTAAAAAGATGATTATTTGCTGGGAAAGACTTAGGTCTATATGGTAAACATTAGCGATAAACATGGCCGCTGCGGCTTCATATAAAGCCGTGCCGTCCATGTTGATCGTCGCTCCTAAAGGAAGAACAAATCCGGCTACTTTTTTTGCTTATCTTTGCCTTTTCTTCTGCCACTTCAAGGGAAACAGGCAGGGTAGCTGAACTGGAGGCCGTAGAAAAGGCTACTAACAAAGCCTCCCTTACCTTAAGAAAATAAGAAGAGGGGTTAACCTTACCCATAAAATAGGCCAAAAGTCCTAAGTTAATCACCGCATGGATGCCTAAACCTATCACCACGGCCAGGACATATTCCCAAAGGGAAAGGAGGGGTTTTAATCCCTTTGTGGCCACAAGATAAGAGACGATAGAAAACACACCCAAGGGAGTTAATTTTATCACCCACCTGGCCAGGGTAATCATGGCATCATTTAGGCCGTCAAAAAACAGATGTATTTGCTTTCTCTTTTCGGTATTTACCCTTAAAACGCTTAGACCAAACAAGATGGCAAAGAAGATGATTTGTAAAACATGGCCTTCAGCCAGACTCTTTATCGGATTGGCAGGGAAAATGCTGAGAATTAGGTCTGAAAATTTAAATTTGTGCTCAAAATTTACTGCTTCTTGGACAAAGGAATTTTGTCTGCCAGGGGTTAAAAGATTTACGATGACTAAACCGGTAAAGACAGAAATGCCTGTAGTTGTCAAATAATACAAAATCGTCTTTCCGCCTAAGTCTTTGATGTGCCTTAAAAAGCCTAGAGAGACAATACTTACAAATACCGAGGCAAAAATTAAAGGCACAATGATCATTTTTAAAAGCTTGATAAAGACATCGCCTATCCATTTCAACTCTAAAACAATGGGAGAGAGATAAATTCCGCTTAAGATGCCAGCAATTATGGCCAAAAGGGTGAGGTTTTCTATTGTAACCCTCTTTCTTAACTGCATAATTATATGCCGCTTCTGATTTGCACAAACAAAATAAACATACTATATTTCCCTCTGTTGTCAAATACAGCTTTATTTTAGAGACTAAGGAGAGCTCAATGCAAAGGTGGCGTTTTGTCTTTTCTGGTCATTGTGACCCTTATACCAACATGGCTGTAGATGAGGCCATTCTGATCACACATGGGCAGAGAAAGACCTTGCCTACTCTCAGGCTCTATGGTTGGTTACCTCCTGCTTTTTCCCTTGGCTATTTTCAAAGGGCCGAAGAGGTTTTAGACTTAGATAGGTGCAAAAAAGAAGGAATTTTGTTTGTGAGAAGAATAACCGGGGGTGAGGCCATCTTTCATCAGCATGAATTGACCTATAGCCTTAGCTGTTTTAAGGAAGAAATCGGGGCCTTTGGTTCGGTCAAGGAGGGCTTTGAAAGGATATGTGCCTTTCTTTTAACGGCCTATAAAAAACTGGGACTTGACCCTCATTTTGCCAAAGACATCGGTTTGCCTTCTTTGGGTAAGGGAGCCCTTTGTTTTGCCTCTTATGAGGAGTATGATATCATTGTGAAGGGTAAAAAGCTTGGGGGCAATGCCCAGAAGAGGAAAAGGGACTTAATTTTTCAACACGGTTCTATTCCGCTACGATTAGAGATAGATGCCTTTTTATCCTTTCTACGACAACGACCAGTGGGATTGAAAGAAAGGATTTGCAGTTTAGAAGAAGTTTTAGGCAGAAAGATAACACTCGCAGAATTGGCACAAGTAATAAAGGTTTCCTTTGAGGAAACATTTGGGGTAGAGTTGATAGAGCAACCTTTAACCTTAGAGGAAGAGGCCTTGGCGGCCAAGCTAAGGGAAGAAAAATACAGCACAAAGATATGGAATTTAAGATGAAAAAACCACCTTGGCTTAAGAAAAAGCTTGATTTAAAGGTGTGTCATACCTTAAAGGTACTTTTAAGGGATTTAGGGTTACATACGATCTGTGAGGAGTCAGGTTGCCCGAATATCTCTGACTGTTTTGCTAGGGGCACGGCTACTTTTTTGATTTTAGGTGATGTTTGCACCCGTAACTGCCGTTTTTGTGCGGTGAAAAAAGGCAAGCCCCTGCCGGTAGATGCAGATGAGCCTAGGCGGGTGGCCGAGGCGGTAAGACGGCTTAACTTAAGGCATGTGGTCGTTACCAGCGTTACGAGGGACGATCTGCCCGATGGAGGGGCGGCCCAGTTTGCCCAAACGGTTTTAAATATTAGAGAACAAATGCCAAACATCACGATTGAAGTGCTTATTCCAGACTTTCAGGGTGACAAGGAGGCCATTAAAAGGGTGGTAGAGGCAAGGCCAGATGTTATTGGGCATAATGTAGAAACAGTGCCAAGGCTGTATCCAGAGGTAAGACCAAAGGCAGATTACAGGCGGTCTTTGAAGGTCTTGCGGATAGTAAAGGAATTAAATAATGAGATTTATACCAAATCAGGACTTATGTTGGGTCTAGGTGAAAACGAGGAAGAAGTAATGCAGGTGTGTCAGGACTTACGGGCAGTAGGATGTGATTTCTTAAGCCTTGGGCAGTATTTGGCACCAAATTTAAAGGCATATCCGGTTAAAGAATACATTCATCCAGATAAATTTGAAGCCTACAAAAGAGATGCCTTATCTTTGGGCTTTCTTTATGTGGCTAGTGGGCCTTATGTGCGTAGTTCTTATTTGGCAGAGGAGTATTTAAAATGAAAACATTTGATGTTATCGTCATCGGGGGAGGACCAGGGGGTTATACGGCGGCTGTATGCGCAGCCCAATTGGGGGCAAGGGTGGCGGTTATAGAAAAGGACAGCCTAGGAGGCACTTGTTTAAACCGGGGCTGCATTCCAACCAAGTCCCTTTTAAGCAGCGTGCATGTGTTAGAGACGGTTAAACGGGCCAAGGAATTTGGTGTTAGGGTAGAAGAAAAGGGGGTCGTTTTTGAGGTTGTCATAAAAAGAAAGGATAAAATCCTTACCCAACTAAGAAACGGTTTAAGATACCTACTTAAAAGTTATGGCGTAGAGGTAATCAAAGGCAGTGCCTCTTTTATTTCTCCTTCAAACATTAAGGTTGGAGATGAAGTGTTTAGTTTTAAAAAATGTATTATTGCTACGGGTTCTATCCCGTCTTCTTTACCTGGCGTGACCATAGACGGTGAATACATTCTGTCTAGTGACCATCTGCTTGAGGTTAAAACACCGCCTACTTCCTTGCTTATTATTGGAGGAGGGGTGATTGGAGTTGAGTTTGCCTGTGTTTTTCAGACCTTAGGAACAAAGGTAATAATTATTGAAGCCATGCCTTCTATCTTACCCGCTGAAGATAGCGAAATTTGCCGCACGTTAGAAAGGATGCTTAAGGCAAGAGGCATTGAGATTTACACCAGGGCTAGAGTAGAAGGAATGATTCATAAGGAAAACAAGGTAGAAGTTACCTTTACGGTCGCCGAGAAAGAACCAAAGCGAACAGTTTGTGCTGAGAGGGTGCTTGTGGCCACGGGGAGAAAACCGTGTACGCAAGGATTAGGACTTGAAGAAATCGGCATTAAATGTGAAAAGGGTAGAATTTTCGTTAATGAAAGGATGGAGACAAACATCCAAGGTATATACGCCATCGGGGATGTAGTGGGCCCACCCTTTTTAGCCCACAAGGCCTGTGCTGAGGCCATGGTGGCTGCCCAAAATGCCATGGGCAAAGAGGCAAGGGTTGACTATAGTTTTATCCCAAGCTGCATTTTTACCTTGCCCGAAGTGGCCAGCGTAGGGCTTACGGAGAAAGAGGCCAAAGAAAAAGGATATGCTGTCAAGATAGGCAAATTCCCCTTTGCGGCCAACGGTAGGGCCGTTTGTGCCGGTGAAACAAAGGGCTTTGTTAAGGTTATTCTAGATAAAAACACTGATGCTATCTTAGGTATTCACATCCTTGGTCCTCAGGCAACTGAACTTATCTTTGGGGCAGCCCTTTTAATCAAAGCAGGCTATACGCCTACGACTTTGGAGCGCATACTTTTTCCGCATCCGACCTTAAGCGAAGGCATTTTCCAGGCCATCTTGGCTTCAGACAAAAGGGCTACTGATCTGCCCAAACAATAGCTGGAAATGTATAATTGGAAAGCCCTCCCTTTAAAAAGGGGAGGGCTTAAATTTTTGAAGGCAAGGAGTCAAGGCTTTCCCTTTCTACCGCTTTACACTTGCCACAATTTCATATACGGCCTTGAGGGCCTCAGGGAGTTTTTCTGGTTGTTTACCGCCTGCTTGGGCCATGTCTGGCCGTCCGCCACCACCACCGCCGATTAAGGGGGCGATTTGCTTGATGATTTCTCCGGCCTTTATCCGATTGGTCAAATCCTTGGTGACCATGGCCACTAGCATGGCCTTGCCATCGGCCCGGCTGCCCAGGACGATAACTCCGTTTTTAAGTTTGTCCCTTAACTTGTCTCCCATTTCCCGCAGGGCCTTGGCATCGGCTCCTGGCACTTCTTTGGCCAAGACGGCAATGTTATCAATGTATTTGACCGCATCCAATAATTTTTCTGATTCCTTGGCCGCCAGCGAGGCCTTTAGAGCAGCAATTTGTTTCTCTGCTTCCTTTAGTTCGGTAAGGAGTTTTTCCACCTTAGTTACTACATCCTTTGGTTTTACGCGGAGCATCTGGCTAATTTGTCCTAAAAGCCGCTCCCTTTCCTGCACATACGTTACGGCTGCTTCGGCGGTAATGGCCTCAATCCTTCTTACCCCAGCCGCGACACTAGACTCAGACAGAATTTTAAAATAGCCGATATCACCAGTACGTTTAACATGAGTGCCCCCACAGAGCTCTTTGCTCCAACCAGGAATTGCTACTACCCGCACGATGTCGGCATATTTTTCTTCAAAGATAGCAATGGCTCCTGCCTTGATTGCTTCTAACAAAGGCATTTCTTTGGTTTCTACCGGCTGGTTGTCCCGGATGGCTTGATTAACGATCCTTTCTATCTTAGTCAGAGTTTCTTCATCCAAGGCAGCAAAGTGGGTAAAGTCAAAGCGTAGTCTATCTGGGGCCACGAGAGAACCTGCCTGCCTGACATGTGTGCCCAACACCTGCCTTAAGGCCGCCTGTAAGAGGTGTGTAGCCGTGTGATTACAGGCCGTTGCCTGCCGTCTATCTTTATCTACGGTAAGTTTTACTTTTTCTTCTTTTTGCAAACTTCCTTCTGTTACCTTAATCAGATGCACAATCAAGTTCCCGGCGCGTTGCGTATCATAGACCACTGCCTGGCCTTTTGGCCCGACAATCACGCCTTTATCGCCTACCTGACCTCCAGCCTCACCGTAAAAGGGTGTTTCTTTGGTAATCAATTCTGCCATATCTGCGACAGAAACGACATCCACTTCTTGGCCGTCTTTGATGAGGTGGGTAATTTCTGAGGTGGTTTCTAAGGTTTCATAGCCCAAAAAGGTTGTCTTTTCTCCCTTATATGTCCATTCGGTGTATAAATCCATGCCGCTTAAGGCTTGGGCTGCCGCCTTTTTCGCGGCCCTTGCCCTCTCTTTTTGGGCGGCCATCGCCTGCTCAAACCCGGCCATGTCCACTACAAGCCCCATCTCCCTAGCCACATCATTAATGATGTCTATGGGAAAGCCATAGGTGTCATAGAGCTTAAAGGCTACCTCACCAGAGATGATATCTTTGTCTTCTTTTTTCAGTTTACTTATTTCTTCATTTAAGAGGTTGAGGCCAAAGTCTAAGGTTTCTAAGAAGCGTTCTTCCTCACGCTTGGTAATTTCACTGATTAAAGGCCGGGCTCCTTTTAGTTCTGGATAGACTTCACCCATATAGTCTACAACCCTTTCGGCCAGTTTATACAAAAAGGGCTCCTTTAGGCCCAGAAGGCGCCCGTAACGCACCGCCCTTCTTAAGATACGCCGCAGCACATAACCTCTTCCTTCGTTGGAAGGCAGGATGCCATCGGCAATGACAAAGGCAATGGCCCGACTATGATCGGCAATCACCCTAAAGGGAAGGGCTTTAGGATGGTCATGCTGGTAGGGGATGCCGGTCATTTCGCTCAAGAGGTCTAGCAGAGGTTTAAACAGATCTGTTTCGTAATTGGACCTTACCCCCTGCAGAACCATGGTGATCCGCTCTAGACCCATGCCAGTGTCAATACAGGGATTAGGAAGAGGAGTCAATTTGCCCTCACTGTCCCGGTTGTATTGCATAAAGACTAAGTTCCAGATTTCTAGATAGCGATCGCAATCACAGCCTACCTGACAGTCAGACCGCCCGCAGCCAAATTCCTCTCCCAAATCAATTAAGATTTCAGAACAAGGGCCACAGGGGCCAGTATCGCCCATGGCCCAAAAGTTGTCCTTTTCACCCATGCGCACGATGCGATCAGTAGGTACCCCGATCTTTTTGTGCCAAATCTCATAGGCTTCATCGTCGTCTTTAAAAACGGTGATCCAGAGCCTTTCTTTAGGTAGATCAAATTCCTTGGTCAAAAGTTCCCAGGCGTAGGCAATGGCTTCTTCCTTGAAATAGTCGCCAAAGGAAAAGTTGCCCAGCATTTCAAAAAAGGTATGGTGGCGGATGGTCTGCCCTACATTCTCCAGGTCGTTGTGTTTCCCGCCGGCCCTCAGGCACTTTTGACAGCTAGCCGCGCGTTTATAGCTGCGTTTTTCCTCGCCTAAAAAGACCCGCTTAAACTGCACCATGCCTGCATTAGTGAAAAGCAGGGTGGGGTCACCAGGCGGAATTAAGGGACAACTGGGAACAATGGTATGCCCGTGTCGCTGGAAATAGTCCAAAAAAGTCTTGCGAATTTCTAAAGCCGTAAGCATAGATACTCTCCGTTTTTAATTATTAAGCCTTCCCTTCACTTTTCCCCTTTTGCGTGGTTGGAGAATTTTTCCCCTCTTTTTCTTCCTTAGGGGAGGATTCTCTTAATAAACCACACTTTCTTTTAATTTCTTCTTCTATTTCTGCCATTATCTGCGGATGTTCTTTTAAGTAACGCTTGGCGTTTTCTCTTCCCTGACCAAGACGTTCGTCCTTATAAGCATACCAAGCACCGCTTTTATCAATAATTTTGTATTCTACGCCTAGATCCAATATATTACCTTCTTTAGAAATGCCTTCGCCGTAAATAATATCAAACTCTGCCTCTTTAAAAGGCGGGGCAATTTTGTTTTTGACTACCTTGGCCCGCGTACGGTTACCAATGACCTTTTCTCCCTCTTTTATTGGTCCAATACGGCGGATGTCAATACGCATCGTGGCGTAAAACTTAAGGGCATTGCCACCGGTGGTGGTTTCTGGATTGCCAAACATAATGCCAATCTTTTGCCGTATTTGGTTAATGAAAATTAAAGCCGTTTGAGACTTGCTGACGATACCCGTCAACTTACGCAGGGCTTGGGACATGAGCCTGGCCTGAAGACCCATGTGGGCATCACCCATGTCTCCTTCTAGTTCAGCCTTAGGCACAAGGGCGGCGACTGAATCTACGACGACTACGTCTACCGCCCCACTTCTTACCAACATCTCAGCAATCTCAAGAGCTTGCTCGCCGTAATCTGGCTGAGAAACAAGAAGCTCATCGGTATTTACGCCCAGTTTCTTGGCATAATACACATCAAAGGCATGCTCGGCATCTATAAAGGCCGCTACACCTCCCTGTTTTTGAGCCTCGGCAATAATATGTAAGGCCAATGTAGTTTTACCTGAGGATTCTGGGCCAAATATCTCTACCACCCGGCCTTTAGGCACCCCACCTACACCCGTGGCAATGTCTAGGGAGAGGGCACCAGTGGGAATGACAGGGATATCAAAAAGCTTGGGCGCACTGCCCAAGCGCATAATGGCCCCTTTGCCAAACTGCCTTTCTATCTGACTAATGGCCGTCTGTAAGACTTGGTGTTTTTCAGGTTTCATGGTGTTGCTCCTTTGGGGGTTATTTAGGCTTTTTAGATGTTTATACCTTCGCTTTATTACGGAAGCACGAGAGTTTTACTTCTCTCTTTCCTCCCTCTCCATGTTTAGAAAATGTTTTACCACTTATGAAGCATAATTTCCATACCTTTGCAGGGATTTCATCAAACACCATTTAGGTTACAACACCTCCCTTGGCGGCAGGAGTTTTTCAATAAGACCTTTAAGAAAGGCAATTTCTTCTTTTTGTTCTTTTAGCGTTGTTTCAAGGCTAGTCTGCCTCTTTTGCATCTGCCACTGCATGCGCAAAACAAAGCCTAAAATAATTAATGAAATGCTAATAAAAACGCCTAACATCCATTGAAGCGTGTTAAAACGCTCATTCATCTCTGCCCGCAAGTCATCAATGCGTCTATCAACATCATCAATACGTTTATTAAGTGCCTTTTGTCCTTCTTCAAGTCGGGTAAGCCTTTCTATAATTTCTTTATCAGTTATCCTTGGCGCTACCTGCACCCCTCTAGCCACAAGAGGCGTTAACCACACAACCATAAAAACAAAGATAATGGCTATCCTTCTCATAGCCTTACCCTATCAAAACACCCTGATGATGTCAATAAAACAACATAAACCCAACCAACGCAAATACAAAAGTCTGTTATTGGTCATTTATTAGCTTTAAAATCCCACCCTTTCTAAGACTGAATACCTTGCCCCTTGGGGATGAAGTTCGCTTTTAAACAAAATAACCTCTTTGACGGTAAAGTCAGGCGTGGAAAATGCTTTATAACGCTCTATCACTTCCAAAAGACGCTTGGCATTTACCGGCGTTTTAATACGCCCTAAGGTGAGGTGAGGATGAAAAGGACGGTCTTCCTTCTTAAAGCCTTTTTTGACCAGGCCGGTTTCAATGTCTGCTTGCAGTTTTTCTAAAATAGGTATATCCCCTTTTAAACCTGTCCAAATCACCCGTGCCCGGTTTATGTGGGGAAACACACCTAAGGCATGTCCTTTAAGGGAAAAGGCAGAAAGCCCCGCACAACTAGCCGCCATGATTTCTTTTATCATTTCAATTTGTGTTTCATGAATATTGCCCAAAAATTTAAGCGTAAGGTGCATATTTTGAGCCTTTACCCAGCTTACCTTAGGAAAAAGCGGCCTTAATTCTTTTACTAGCCCTTCTAGGACTGCCTTTACCTCTTCAGGCAGGCTGATGGCAATAAAGCTTCTAATCATGAGAGCAGATGCCTCCTTAAGGTATCTAAGGCATGAAAGGCGGTAAGAAGTTTTATTTCTTCCCTTGTGCCTTGAAATTGAAAACGTTTTACTTCTGTCTTATCTTCTACGCATAGGCCTACAAATACCGTTCCTACTGGTGCTTCTGGTCCGCCTGTAGGGCCGGCATAGCCCGTAACGGCAAGCCCAATTTGCGTTTGGGCCAATTTGCGGACACCTTCGGCCATATATCTGGCCGTGGGTTCACTTACGGGTCCGTGCTGGTCAATAACCTCTTTAGGCACGGCTAAGATTTCTATTTTCGATTGGTTACTGTAGGTAATTGCCCCGCGGTCAAAGTAAGCTGAACTGCCAGGCACTTGGGTAAGCAAATGCCCAATAAGGCCACCGGTTAAAGACTCGGCGGTCGCCAGTTTAAATCCCTGTTTTAAAAGAAGTTTTCCAACAACGGCTGGCAGCGTTTCTTCATCTTCTCCAAAAACACTTATTCCTAAAGTGGCTTTCACTTCCCTTGCCATTTTTTCTACCGTTTCTTTATTCTTTCCCCTTAGCACTAAATGCACCTCAGGAAAACGGGGCAGAGAGCTGACTTTTATTTCCTTAAACTTGGCCAGGATAGGAGCAATTTTTTCTTGCATTTCGGTTTCAGATAAGCCAAAGATGCGTAAGACCTTTTTATATACTGGGGTTACATCCGGGAAATGAACCTTTAAGTCAGCCAGGACCTTTTCTTTTAAAATCTGCCGCATCTGGTGAGGCACACCTGGAAGAAAATAAAGGGGTTTGCCTTGATATTCAAGCTTAAACCCGCAAGCCCGATAGGCAATGCCCAAGGGTTTACTACCTTTGGGCAAGATAACCATCTTTTCATGTCCTGGTAAAAAGGGCCTTCCGGCCTTGGCCAAGACCGCTTGTAAATGGTTATATGCCTCTTGATTGCGCTCTAAAGGACGGCTTAACTCCTCTGAAACGGCCTTAACTGTTTTATCATCCCAAGTAGGCCCTAATCCACCGGTAATGACCACAAAGTCAGCCTGCACGATGGCCTCTCTGAGAGCCCTTTTAATGGCCGCTGGTTCATCGCCAATGGCCGTCATACGGGCGATAGAGAACCCGGCCTCGGCCAACTCTTTGGCCACATCAAAGCTATTTGTATCCAATACCTCCCCACCTAGAATTTCGTCACCAATGATAATAATTTCCCCAACTGGCATGTTTTTTAATACCATTTTTTACTTTTGAGTTTATTGGGTTTAACCCTAAACCCGTTTTAACCCATTTCTCTTCACTCGCTACATTCCATCTACAAACACACCTTCTAGCGGATGCTGCCAGTGATCTGGGTGCATGACACAGTCCTTGGTGTCTAAGAGAAGAAGATAGTAACCCCTACCTTCATAGGCCAGACTTAGGTAAAAGCGCTTGGTAAGGGGTTGCACGGCCCGCTGGACTTGGGCGTCCAAAAAATTAAAGTAATCTTCTTCCTTTTCCATAGCCGTATCCAACCACTTTATCTCTTCCACCGCACACAGAGGATGTTCTTTAAAAATGTCAGACAGCTTGGTTAAGGGATTGGAAATACCTAGGCCTACATCCCATATCCACCGATCCACAAGCCAACTTTTACCCTTGGCTGTCTGTTGTTTAATTTCTTCTACCCTTTCTAAATGTTTCTGATGTTCACCGGCCAGAGTTTCAAATACCTTTATACATACCGGGCTGGTTACCTTCTGTTGAGCCTGGGTGTAAAATTCTATGAATTCCCTTTCCCTTCTTTCAATTTCAGCCAACACTTCTTCGGTAGTTTTAAACATTTGCTACCCCCCAATATAAAGTTATTTCCCATAAGCAAAGTTGCCATTCTTTTGGGGCAATTTAAGATAATTTAGACAGCAGTTAAGTCTATTGTTGGGCTACCTCCTTTAATTTCTCTAACAGCCGATAAGGCACCCTCAGATTGCCATATCCTACCCCAAGCTTTATTTCTGGTTTATTTTTACCATGAAAGTCAGAGCCTCCGGTGACACAAAGCTCGTATTTTTCCGCTAGCTTAAGATAGAAGGCCGTTTGTTCAGGAGTATGTTCAGTATAGTATACCTCTATACCTTTCAGTCCCCAATCTTTTAGCTGTTTAACAAAGGCTTCTAAGGCGTCATTTTCTAGGTGTAAGGTAAAGGGGTGAGCAAGGACAGGAACGCCGCCTGCGTCTAGGATAATCTCCAGGCACTCACGCGGAAAAATCTTGTCCTTTTCTACATAAGCCGGTGCCCCCTTTTTTAAAAAGCGCTCAAAGGCCTCATCAAAGGTTTTAACAATGCCCTTCTGTAAGAGTAACTTCGCAAAGTGAGGTCTACCTATTTGTCCACCACCAGAGATGGCCACTACTTCTTCATAGGTAATGGGGATACCTAGGGCCTGTAATTTTTTTACAATCTTAGGGTTACGTTCAGCCCTGGCTTCTTGTAATTTTTTAAGGCGATCTTTTAATTTTTGGCTGTGAAAATCAATAAAGTAGCCAAGAATGTGTAAAGTGCCCTTTTCAAAATAGGCACTAAGCTCTGTTCCAGGCACCGTTTCTAAATCTAATTCCTTGCCTGCCTTTATGAATTCTTTAAGCCCCTCTACTGTATCGTGATCCGTCAGGGCTAGGGCCTTTAGCCCCATCTCTTTGGCTAGTTTTACCAGTTCTGTTGGACTAAAAGAACCGTCTGAGGCCGTAGAATGGCTATGAAGGTCAATAAGTGCTTCTTGCATCTCTATTTCCTCAACGCAAAATTTACTACCTTTTCTATCTTTTCTACGAAGATAAATTCCATTTGATCTTTAATTTCTTGTGGAATTTCCTCTAAATCCTTGGCATTCTTTTGGGGTAAAGCCACATATTTAATGCCTGCCAGATGGGCAGCGAGCACCTTTTCCTTTATACCACCCACAGGCAAGACCAATCCCCTTAAAGTAATCTCGCCGGTCATGGCTAAATCACTTCGTACAGGTTGACCTTTAAGCAAAGAAATCAGGGCCGTAGCTATGGCGACACCGGCTGAGGGGCCGTCTTTAGGAATGGCCCCAGCAGGGACATGGATGTGAATATCATGCTTTTCGTAAAAGTCTTCGTCAATACCAAACTGTGCGGCCTTTGAACGAACATAGCTTAAAGCCGCCTCTGCTGATTCCTTCATTACTTCTCCCAGAGAACCAGTAAGGATTAAGGTCTTTTTACCCTTCATTTTGGTGGCTTCAATAAAAATAATTTCACCTCCAGTCGGCGTCCAAGCCAAGCCAGTGACAATGCCTGGTTCAGTGATTCTCTCGGCCACTTCCCGGTAAAAACGGGGTGGACCTAAGAACTTTTCTATATCTTCAGGCACAACCTTTACCTTTTTTTCTCTGTCCTTCACTACTTCTACAGCTACCTGCCGACAGATAGAAGCGATTTGCCTTTCCAGGTTACGCAGGCCTGCTTCGCGTGTGTAGTCAAGCACAATTTTTTCAATGGCCTTTTCCTCAAACTGGAGATTTTCTTCCTTCAATCCATGTTCCTTTAACTGGCGCGGAATAATGTATTTTTGGGCAATCTTTACCTTTTCCTGTACGGTATACCCAGAAAGTTCTAAAATCTCCATCCGATCCCGCAAAGGGCCAGGAATAGTGTCTAAAATGTTGGCTGTAGTGATGAACATGACCTTGGATAGGTCAAATTCAACACCTAGATAGTGATCCACGAAGGTAGTATTTTGTTCTGGATCAAGCACTTCAAGCAGGGCTGCGGCTGGATCACCCCGAAAGTCAGCACCCAGTTTATCAATTTCGTCCAGCATAAATACAGGATTGTTTGAACCTGCTTTTTTTATTCCTTGAATGATTTTGCCGGGCATGGCTCCGATATAAGTACGTCGGTGTCCTCTGATTTCGGCTTCATCCCTTACGCCACCTAAAGACACCCGCACAAATTTTCTTCCCAAGGCTGCCGCAATGGATCTTCCTAGAGAGGTTTTGCCCGTGCCAGGTGGGCCAACAAAACAGAGAATAGATCCCCTCGCCTCAGGATTTAACTGACGCACAGCTAGATATTCCAAGATGCGTTTTTTTATTTTATCTAGGTCATAATGGTTTTCATCTAATACCTTTTTAGCCCGCTCAATGTCTAAATTATCTTCTGTGCTTTCGGTCCAAGGCAAGTCTAAGATCCAGTCCAAATATGTTCTTGCAACTACATATTCAGGAGAACCAGGGTTCATCCGCGCAAGGCGGTTTAATTCCCTTTCTGCCTCTTTAGCAGCCGCTTCAGGTAATTTTTTCTCCTTAAGCCGGGTCCGCAATTCTTCTATCTCTGCCTCACGTTCATCCTTTTCCCCCAGCTCTTTTTGAATGGCCTTTAATTGCTGGCGTAAAAAATACTCCCTTTGTGCCTTATCTATATCCTTTTTGGCCTCGGCCTGGATCTTATTGGCTAGTTCTAGGACTTCAATCTCACGGTTGAGAAACCGAATAATTTCCTTAAGTCGTTCTTTGAGATCAAAGGTTTCAAGGATCTTTTGCTTGTCTTCTTTAGAAATATTCAAAGTAGAAGCGACCATATCGGCCAATATACCTGGCTCCTCTACATTCATGGCCATTACGCCCAGATCTGGGGGCAGATAAGGTGATAGTTCCACAACCTTCTGAAAGAGCCCCCGCACATTGGTCATTAAGGCATCCAGTTCTACGTCCTTTTTTTGTTCGGGTGGATATTCTTCATAATGAGGAGAGACGATGGCCGTAAGATAAGGTTCCTTTTGTACATATCCCATGATACGAATACGCACCAGACCTTGAACTAAAAGCTTTACCCCTACATCTGGTACCTTGGCCATCTTTAAAATTTGGGCGGCACAACCCACCTGGTAAAGGTTATCAGGTGGAGACTTCGTCTCTTCCTCTCCTTTTTTCATAGTAACGATGGCAATGATCTTGTCTTTGTTTAGGGCATCGTCTATGAGCTTGATTAAATTAGGGTCAGTTACCATGAAAGGTAAGACCATCTTAGGAAAGAGCACCAGATCACGCGAGGGCATAACTGGCAACTCTAGCGGTATCTTTGGTCTTTTGGCTTGATCCTGAGGAGTGATAATCTTCCCTTCTGCCATTATTCTCCCTCGTTTTTTATCATTTTAATAACTGGTTTTCTTTTGGGCAGCTTTATTTCTAATATTCCATTTTTATAACTGGCAGAGACCTTTTCTGCCTCTACTGGACAGGGGAGCCGGTATGAACGGGAAAACGGTCCATAATGAAGTTCTACCTGATGATACCGCCGCTCTGAGGTAGGAAATCTGTCTTCTCTCTTTCCACTAATCTTAAGGACATCTCCTTCCAGGGTGATGTCAATGTTTTCCTTCTTAAGACCAGCGGCATCAATGATGACATAGACCGCTTCATCCGTTTCAAAGACATCCATATCCGGAACCCAACGTTCTTCCATTACCCTTGGGATCAATAGGGGTGTCTGCAAAAAGGAGTCCATCAGGTGTTTAAACTGCTCATGGACCTTTTTTATTTCCTCTTCAATATCCGTAGGTGAGCGCATTTTTACCTCCTAAAAAATCACTACTTATTCGTGTAATTTACCTTACTGCTTTTAAATTTTCAAGTTCTTTCTGAGCCTATTCTTCGGGTTAACTGCTTTTGTTTATCTTTCCAATCAAATCATAATCATAGCTATCCAATATCTTCACCGGCACAATCTCTCCTATTTTGGCCTTGCCTTCTATAATATAAACCTCTCCGTCTATTTCTGGAGCTTGCCACGCAGTGCGGCCCACCCCTTTATATCCTTCTTCCACCCGTTCTATAAATACTGGCTCGGTCTGACCCAGATAGCGGGTATGCTTCTCCCTTACAATTTGAAATTGCTGTTCCATAAGCTCCTGATAACGTTCCTCTTTTATTTCGTCAGGAATGGGATTGCCTAGGTTGTATGCCGCCGTGCCTTCTTCTGCATAATACTTAAACACACCCAGATGGTCAAATGCGACTTCGGCTAAAAAATCCTTTAACTTTTTAAAGGCTGCCTCTGTTTCGTTGGGAAAGCCTACCATAACGGTGGTGCGCAATCTGACCTGGGGTAATTCCTGTTTGAAAGACCAAATAACCTCCCTTAGTTCTTTTTCTCCCATCCCCCTGCCCATGCTCCTTAACACTTCATCATCTACATGCTGAATAGGCACATCCAGATAGGGTGTTAGATGCTGACAGCGTTTAAAGGCAGAGATTAAGGGGAAAATCCGCTTGGGATGGGTATAAAGTAATCTAAGCCAAGGGACACCCGTCTTATCCAAGATTTCTAGTAATTCTGCTAAAGCAGGCCTGCCATAAATGTCTATACCATAAGCCGTTGTCTCTTGGGCGACTAAAACAACTTCCTTTATACCCATCTCTGCCAGTCGTTCTACTTCCCTTACAATCTCTTTTATTGGTCTGCTTTTTAAAGATCCTCTAATAAAAGGGATGGTGCAAAAACGGCAGTAATTAGAGCAACCTTCAGCGATTTTGACATAGGCACTAAAAGGATGAGAAGGAATGCGCAAGCTGTAATCCTCATCTTTCCACCCAGGGCCTTTTAAGGCCAATTTAGGCAGGCAGTCTTTTTTCAACCACTCTGGCAAATACGGAAGGGCCCTAAAACCAATCCAAGCATCTACTTCGGGCAAAAGGGGAGGTAGTTTTTCTTTATATCTTTCTACCAAACAGCCAGCGACAATAAGCCTTTTCCCCTTATTCTTTAACTGGGCCAGCTCTAAAATGGCTTCAATAGATTCTTCTACTGCTGGTTGGATAAAAGCACAGGTAGTAATGACAAGAGTATCTGCCTCTTCTGGAGAGGCCACCA
Organism: Candidatus Desulfofervidaceae bacterium; assembly: GCA_027064585.1. Lineage (GTDB taxonomy): Bacteria > Desulfobacterota > Desulfofervidia > Desulfofervidales > Desulfofervidaceae > JAGHCL01. The sequence goes on from JAMOPI010000028.1 coordinate 61,630, forward strand.
ATGCAAATCCTGCCTGTCCCAGCAGGGCCGAGAGGATTTCACTATCTACCAAATTCTTAGGGCAACCAAGAGAAAGAAGATATATCTTTTGCATAAAGATACTTCAAAAAATCGTGTTTAAGAAAGTCTAACATATTATTTTAAAAACCGTAAGGCCTAAAAATTTAAGGCCTTTAGTTGGCTAAGTCAGGAAGGGCTATATAGAAAAAACCTAGACAGGAGGTCAAGCAGGAGTTAGTAAGACAAAAAATGGTGCCGAAGAGGGGATTTGAACCCCTACGGGGATTAGCCCCCACCAGATCCTGAATCTGGCGCGTCTGCCAATTCCGCCACTTCGGCACTTGCTTTTTCCACTAAATTTTTTATAAAGAATTCTTGTTTTTGTCAAGAAAGGATGAGAGGCCTATGCGGATTATTACTTCTTTAGACGAAATAGAAGCACCTTTTTTAAATGCCGTTGTGACGGTAGGAAACTTTGACGGTGTTCACCTAGGACATCAGGCCTTGATGCAAAAGGTAAAGGAACGCACCAAGGACATAAATGGGACATCGGTTGTCTTTACCTTTGAACCTCATCCGGTGAAGGTTTTAAGAGGTAAGCATTTGCCCCTAATCACACCTTTTCCACGTAAGATGGAACTAATTGCCCAACAGGGAATAGAGATAGCCATATGTCCTCCCTTTACGAAGGAGTTTGCTCAGATTGAGGCGAGGGAGTTTATCTGTGAGATTTTGATGAAAAAAATTGGTATGAAAGAAATGGTCGTTGGCTATGATTTTGCCTTTGGCAAAAAGCGGGAGGGAAATATTGATACACTCAAAAAATGGGGGAGAGAGCTGGGGTTTAAGGTGTATGTAGTAGGACCTATTTGTATTAATGGTATTATTGTCAGCAGCACCAAGGTGCGGGAACTCATCATGGCTGGAGAGATGGAAAAAGTGAAGGAACTTTTAGGTCGTTATTACCAGGTAACAGGTACAGTTATTAAGGGGAAAGATCGGGGAGGACGGCTTTTGGGTATTCCCACGGCCAATTTGAAGCTGGTTAATGAAGTCTTTCCTAAAAATGGGGTCTATGCGGTAGAGGTTATTTATGAAGACAAAGCCTATTTAGGGGTGGCCAACATAGGCTTTAACCCCACCTTTGGTGATAATGCCCTTTCGGTAGAGACGCACATTCTGGATTTTAACCAAAATATTTACGGGAAGGTCATTAGGGTCAATTTTGTTAAACGGCTTCGGGATGAAAAAAAGTTTGCAAACTTAAAGGCCCTTAAAGCTCAAATTCAAAAGGACATTGAAGTGGCCAGAAGGGTTTTAACTGCCTAATCTATAAACCCTACGGCCTTCATATAATCCTTAACCGCCTCTTCAAATGTCCACTGCGGTTCATAGCCAAGCATTTCTTTGGCCAAGGTAAGATCAGCCTGGGTGTAGTCTTGATAAAAACCTACATAAGGGTTGTCTATATATTCAGGTTCATAATTGGTACCAAGCACCTGGTTTAATACCTCAATGATGCGATTAAAGGTAGTGGCCTTACCGCTGCCCACATTAATGATACAGCTCTGTTTGGCCTTTAAGGCAAGTAGATTAGCATAAACTACATCCTTTACATATACCTGATCCCGTTTCTGTTCACCCCACTTAAATATACGTGGCCTTTTACCTGACTTCATCTGCACGGCCAGCTGCCAGACCATAGAGGCCATCTTGCCCTTATATGCCTCCCTAGGGCCAAAGACATTGAAATAACGCAGTCCTACAATTAATGAATCACTTACCTTCATATATTGTCTGGCAATACAATCGTCAATCCACTTGGAAAACCCATAAATATTGGCTGGATTGCCAGCCATATCCTCCTTTTGAGGACCGGGGATGTTACCATAAGTGCCGGCAGAAGAAGCATAGATAAAAGGACGCCTGTGTTTAACGGCAAAGTCCAAAAGCCGCCGAAAGCCTTCTACATTAACCTGCATCATCAGCTTTTGATCCCGCACTGTCGTATCAGTAATGGCCGCCTGGTGAAAAATGACATCCACATTCTTAAACCAATTTAAATCTACGTTTAAAATATCTTCAGCAATAACATCACCATGAAAACCAAGTAAATTACGATAATCTCCGCTAGAAAAGTCATCAAGGACAATTACATCCCAACCCTTTTCCTGTAGGGTTAAGGCCAGATTTGAACCAATAAAACCTGCCCCACCACTCACCAATGCCTTCATTTGTGCCTCCTCATTATACAATTATACACATCCACACATCTACACTTTTACTTATCAATGTTTCTATCGCCTTTATCCCCTCTGGACCCAGGTCTAGGCTAAACTTATTTACATAAAGTGCAATGTGCTTTTTGATAACTTCTTCCTCCAAATAACACGCATGCTTGCGCACGAAAGGCATCACCATCTCTGGATGTTTATAGGCAAAGAGAATACTCTTTTTTAGGCATTGCGTAAATAGGGAAATGGTTTTTTCTGATAATGCTCTTTTGGCGACAATCCCTCCTAAGGGAATAGGTAGCCCTGTTGTTTTCTCCCACCACTCTCCTAAATCACACACGGCCTTAAGTCCGTATTGAGGATAAACAAAGCGACCTTCGTGAATAATAAGCCCAAAATCTAGTTCTTTTTTTTGCACCTTGGGCATGATTTGGTCAAAGAGGCAGAAGGTAATTTGTTCTTCTTTTATCTTCGGCGCATAAAGCCTAAGCAGGGCATAAGCAGTCGTATAACGACCAGGGACAGCAATACGGGCTGAAGGAAGATCATTTAAGCAAAGCTCAGGCCGTGTAACAAGAAGCGGTCCACAACCTCGGCCCAAGGCTGCCCCCACAGGCAAAAAACAATATTCTTTACTTACATGCTTAAGCAAATGACAAGAAACTTTAGAAATGTCTAATTTCCCTTCTTGTACCAGACCGTTTAGTTCCTCTACATCGGCTATCGTGAGCTCAAAAGAAAAAGGGCATGCAATCAATCCATTAACCAGGGCAGCAAACATAAAAGTATCATTAGGGCAGGAAGAAAAACCAAGCTTTAAGGTTTCCATAAAGCAGGCTCCTTAATAAGCTTTAAAAGCATAAGCTGACTGTGTTTGGCAGCCAGGTCTATGTTCCACTTACTCTTATCATATTCACCAAGCAAATTACTTATTCCCCGACATTCAAACCAGGGCAGATCATAAATAGTACAAATTTGCGCCACGGCCGCTCCTTCCATGTTTTCACAGATGGCCTCAGGAAAATGCCTTTTTAATGTATAAAGCCTCTCCTGACTACCAGTAGTGGCACTTACGGTTAAAAATGGCCCTTTTTTATAGCCTACGCCTTTGGGTAAAAAATTGGAGATAAGAGAAGAAATTTCTTTAACCTTCTTAGGCACTTCAAAGACATTATAAAATAGTGTTTTATGCTTTTGATATAAAGGCAGATTGATTTTTTCCAAAGAATGCCAACCAGCATCTGTGTAGGCCCCGGCCTCGGCCCAGATTTCGGACGTGGCCACAGCTATGTCGCCAATATTTAAGCCTGTCTGCGGGAATGCCCCGGCACAACCCGTAGCAAGGACAAAATCAAGAGAAAGATATTCAGCCAAAAGGGTAAGGGTGTAAGCGGCGTTTACAGCCCCTATCCCGGTCGTGGCGATAACCACTTCTTGCTTAAAAAATCTTCCTTGATAGAACTGCCTTTTGCCTAAGGAAAGGGTTTTTATGTTTTTTAAAAAATTAATTAATAAAGAGACTTCTTTTTCTACGGCTGCTACGATGGCTAGCATGGTGGTATTATACCTGAGATAAACATGTTTGCAATAAAACAATTGAGGCTGTTTAAAAAAATGACCTATAGTCAACCGCATAATTTTATATGATAAATTTGTGGAGACCTTTTTTCAAGGCCCAATTATAATTGTAGCGCCTCTGCTCGCTTAGCGGTCAAGGGCAAGCCCGAAAGGCGCAGCCTGCGGCTTTAGACCCAGGCCGGAGCGGACGCAGCGAGTGAAAACCCTTGACTGCCTAACGAGGTCTTGGTGTATAATTTCTTTAAGGAGAAAGGCCAACAATTTTCAAACACCATCTTCTAGAGGTTGTTTATTCTGAAACAGACTGTTATAAAAGGAATATGCGTTTTTCAGATATCATTAAAGAAACTGCTCCCAGAGATTGGTCATTGGAAATGTTTAATAAACGGGTGCTTATCTTTGGTTGTGGTAACGTCCTCTTTGGCGATGATGGCTTTGGCCCTCAGGTAGTAGAATATCTAATGCAACACTATAAACTTCCTTCGGATGTCTATGCCTTGGATGTAGGTACCAGCATCCGCAACGTTTTGTTTGATCTTTTATTAAGCCCCCAGCGACCGCAAAGGTTGATCCTGATAGATGCTATTCAGATCAAGAACAAAAGGCCAGGGGAAATATTTGAAATTGACATAGATACATTACCACCAAGCAAAATACCTGATTTTTCTTTACACCAAGGGCCAACGGTAAACTTTTTACAGGAATTAAAAAGGTTAGGCCAGGTACAAATCCACATCGTGGTGGTGCAGGCAAAGGAAATTCCAGAAATCGTCAAACCAGGGCTTTCAAAAGAAGTAAAGGCAGCTATTCCTAAAATGTGTCAGTATCTGAAGCAACTGTGGGAACTACCTTAAGGATTTATCCTAACAATCCTCCTAGATGTGAAAAGGCGTAATATGCCTCGTCCTTACCTGCCATCTCTGGCGATTCGGGAAAAAAGCAGACTAACGTTCTCTGAGTGCTGGGTACACATTACCCTTGGAATCTTTACCTTCATCTAGGCTCCCTAGGCACTTTTTTGTTTTACCTTCTTTATGTTCAATTGGCAATACTTAATTCTTAATTCTTAATAGTTGAAGATTAAATTGGCAAATACCGTTAGACCTTATTGTTTCTTTACCTGTGTCTGAAGTTGAAAGATAAAAACTTGAAAACAGGTAAAAGGTGTTGTATGCAATATATTGTATTAGTTATAAAAGGAGAAATTAATATGGCTGTAGCTGAAAAAAAGAACACAAATGTATTTCCCACAAGAACTTTACCAAAAGTTACAGAAGAGGGCGAAGGCTGAATCAAGATCAGTGGCATCTATCGTAAGAGAGGCAGTAGAAAAATATCTGAATGAAAAAGAAGTTGTCTGGGAAAAAGATCCTTTGTTTAGTTTGGAAGGAATATTAGACAGTGAACTTACCGATTTAGTGGAAAATCATGATAGATATCTCTACGGAGAGAAAAAGCAATGACTTAAAATCTCTGCCCTAAATTGTTCTCCCAGTATTTCCTTAAGGAGTTTTTGTACCTTTTCCCAATTTTTATTTCTGATTTCTTTCAGTAACTCTGAATAAACTAACTTTTCTAAAATTTCCTGCCGTCTTTTTTGCCCTTCAATTCGTTTTTTTAACACCTCCCGCACCTGTCCAAGCAATTTAAGGAAAATGGCATATTCTTCTCCGAACTGTTTTTCTAATTCCAATCGCAGTTTTCTGGCCAAGGCTGGACTCTTGCCACTGGTAGAAATAGCAATAATTAAATCTCCTCTTTCTACCACCGAAGGAACGATAAAATTACACTTTTCTGGCTGATCTACAATGTTACACAAGATATTGGCGGCGTTTGCTTCTTGGCTTAAACGCAGGTTTAGAGCTTCATCATCTGTGGCCCCGATGAGTAAAAAGATGTCTTTAAGGTATTCACTTTTGTATTCAGGGCCTAAATAGCTTACTTGTCCTTCTTTTACGGCCTCTTCTAGCTCTGGCAAAAGCTCCCTTGCCACAACAAAGACCTTGGCCCCACAAGCGAGGAGACGTTTGATCTTCCGCCAGGCCACCTGGCCGCCACCAACAACAAGACAATTCTTCCCCCTTAAGTCTAAAAAAACTGGATAATAACGCATTATCTCTTTTCCCTTATGAGATAAATTGGTTTTTCTTGGGTCTCATGATAGGCTCGTATAATGAGCTCGGCAATGAGCCCTAGACTGATAAATTGTACCCCAATAAAGATCAGGAGAATACCCAAAAGCAAAAGCGGTCTTTGAGAAAGTTGAATATGATAAAAAAGCTTTAAAAAAGAAAGATACAGGCAGATGCAGAAACCAATAAAACTGGAAAGCAAGCCAGGTAAGCCAAAAAAATGCAGAGGCTTAGTGGAATAACTGAGTAAAAACTTAACGGTAATCAAGTCCAAAATGACCTTAAATGTGCGGGAAAGACCATACTTGGTTTGGCCAAATTGACGTGGGTGATGCCTCACTGGTATCTCGGTAATTCTAGCCCCTAAAAGGGCAGCTAGGGCAGGGATAAAACGGTGCATCTCTCCGTAAAGCCTTAGGTTTTTAATAACCCATTTACGATAGGCCTTTAAGGAACAACCATAGTCATGGATTTTAACCCCCGTAATTCTACCGATGAGCCAATTGGCAATGCGAGAAGGAAGCTTACGTTTAAGGGCCGCATCCTGACGATGCTTACGCCACCCACTTACCAAGTCATAACCCTCTTCTATCTTTTCTAGAAAACGAGGGATATCCGTTGGATCGTTCTGTAAATCGGCATCCATGGCAAAAACAATTTCCCCTTCTGCTTCGGCAAAGCCAGCGGCCATGGCTGCCGTCTGACCAAAGTTACGCGTAAACCGGATGAGCTTTATGTGATCATCTTTCTCTTTTAACCGGCACAACACCTCCCAGCTTTTGTCTGTACTGCCATCGTCCACAAAGATGATTTCATACTCTTTTTTCAAAGAAGACAGCACGGCATGTAGCCTTTCATAGAGAAGAGGAAGGGACTCCTCTTCATTATAAACAGGGATGACCACTGAAATGTTCATGCGGCATTTCTAGCAAGTTAAAAGCCAATTGTCAATGTGATCTGAGGAGGCTGTTTGAAAATTGAACATTGACCCAAAATCCGTGATTGATTTATGGTATTCTAAAAATTGATGCATTTTCCTTTCTCCTTACTTACAGAAATTATACGCCAAGGCCTCGTTAGGTGGTCAAGGGTCTTCACTCACTACGTTCGTTCCGACCTGCCCTTTGGGCAGGCTGCGCCCTGCGGGCTTGCCCTTGAGCACACTCGGCCTTGGCCAAAAAATAAGTTGTGAAAGGAGAAAGGGAAAAGGGAAAAGAAAATTTCCTTTTTTCCTTCCAACCTCAAATAAAAAGTCAGCGCCGCAGCGAGCGGGGTCAAGGCTGGCCAAAGGCCACCCGTAGGGCTTGGCCTTGACCGCATGAGCGAGCGAAGGCGCTACAATTATGATTGGGCCTTGAAGAAAAGTAAGTATGCACCTTTCAGGTAACAGGTGTTTTTAAAAAAATTATTTGTTATAGCCTACTTGCAGTCTCTCTTGGAGGGCAAGCACAGATTTTAGACTTGTCTTTATTTACTTTCTCTGTTATTCTCTTTTTTAGCTCATTTGAAGGAGTGAATGTCATGTCCCTACCAGTACTTGGTATCACCTTAGGGGATGTCTGCGGAATAGGGCCTGAAATCGTAATTAAGGCCCTTCAAAATGAAGAAGTTTATAGCCTTTGTCGGCCGATAATCATTGGAGATGAAATGGCCCTTAAAAAGGCAGCCCAATTGGTAAAGACGGAAATAAAAATTGTCCCTCCTTTATGGGAGAAGAAAACAGAGCTTGTTCCAGGCGTAGTTTCTTTATATTCTGTCTCTGCTTTAACAGAGACAGATCTACGCTACGGCCAGCCAACAAAGGCCGTGGGGAAAGCGGCCTTTGATTATATTAAAACAGCCGTCTCTTTAGCCCTTGAAGATAAAATTGATGGTATTGTTACCTGCCCGGTCAATAAAGCAGTTATTAACGAGGCAGGTATTCCCTTTACAGGACATACAGAACTTTTGGCGGAACTTACCCAAACCAAGCGCTATGCCATGCTTTTGGCCGGAGAGAAACTAAAGGTAGCCCTGGTCACCATTCATGTTGCCTTAAAAGAGGTACCAAAACTGATTAGTCAAGAAAAGATCCTAGACCTGATTGATCTAACCACCACCTTCTTTCAAGAAAAATTTAGTATTTCCCCTCGCCTTGCCGTAGCTGCTTTAAATCCTCATGCTGGCGAAGACGGTCTTATGGGCAGGGAAGAAATTGAGATCATTGCACCGGCTGTAAAGGCGGCTAAGGAGAAGGGATATAATGTAGAAGGCCCCTTTCCACCAGACACCGTCTTTTATTGGGCTAAAGAAGGAAATTACGATGTGGTTATCTGCATGTATCATGATCAGGGCTTAATCCCCTTTAAACTTCTCCACTTTCGGGATGGGGTAAATGTTACCATGGGACTACCTATTATCCGCACCTCTGTAGACCACGGCACGGCCTATGATATTGCCGGCAAGGGCTTAGCTGATGAAAGTAGTCTCTTAGCCGCAATCAAAATGGCCGCAGAGATGATTCAAGGTTAAATCACTCTTTGCCTACAATTTCCTTCAAAAAAGCCTTAAACTTCTTTTTAAGCTTTGGATCCTTAAGTCCATAAGCTACATTTGCCTTAAGATAGCCCAGCTTATCTCCAGCATCGTAACGCTTGCCTTTAAAGGTGTAGGCATAAACACTGTTCATCTTGGCAAACCGATTTAAGGCATCGGTAAGCTGAAGCTCTCCTCCCCGGCCAAAGGGAATGCGTTCCAAGATGTTAAAAATTTCCGGGGTTAAGATATAACGGCCGATAATACCTAAATCCGAAGGGGCTTCATCAATAGCAGGCTTTTCTATAAAGCTCCTGGCCCGATAAAGATTTTCCCTTATGGGTTCAGGATTGACCACCCCGTAACGAAATATTTCTTCTTTAGGCACTCGTTCTACGGCTACGACCGGCGCTCCTGTTTCCTCAAAAACTTCTATCAGTTGGCCAATACAAGGTTCTTCACTGTCTACTAAGTCATCAGGCAAAAGTACGGCAAAGGGTTCATCAAAGATAAGTGGCTTGGCACATAAGATGGCATGGCCCAAACCTAAGGGATGTTTTTGGCGTACAGAAATGATATTCATCATCTGTACAATATCCTTGACAATGGCCAAAATCTCTCTCTTTCCCTTTTGCTCTAAAACTGTCTCTAACTCAAAGTCTGTATCAAAGTGATTTTCAATGGCCTCCTTCCCCTGACGCGTGATTAAAATAATATCTTCTATCCCGCTTGCCAAACATTCTTCTACGATATACTGAATGAGGGGCTTATCCACTACCGGTAACATTTCTTTAGGCACAGACTTAGATGCCGGCAAAATCCGTGTTCCTAAACCAGCTACTGGGATGACGGCCTTCTTAACTTTTTTCATGCTTTCCCCATCCTTTTTGCCAAAGGTTAAGATAGGAGAAAAAATTTGTCAAGCAACTTGACAGAAACAACACAATCCTTTAAAGCGTTTTAAAAACAGTTCACAAGGAGGAAAAGGGATGTCGGCTTCAAGTGATATCCAAAAGGTAGGCATTCGGACTATTGGGCTTTTTTGGTCAATATTAGTACTTGTATTTGGATTTTCAGCCCAATTATTGGTTTATTTTCACAAACCTAATTTTATTCCCTTAAACTTTTTGTTTATGATAGTCATTGGTTTTGGGTTTACCATTATTAGCCTCGCTAAGCAGTTTGAAAGTGGTATCTCTTTAACATCGCAAGAAAAACAATTATTAAGCATTTGGTTTTTAGTCGCTCTTAGTGCCCCTGTTTTTATTGCCGTCTTTTCTTTATACGAAACCGTCCAAGAATGCCGAGTTTGGATGTTCTTTGTTGCCTTAGGTATGGTTCTTTCAGGCATTATACGTGAGGCCAAAGCAGATATCTTTTGGCTGCTTTTACCACTAACTGGCATTATATTGACCTATATCTTTCCCCTTTACGCCTTTATCATCCTTGGGGTATGTATAGGACTAGCAGGTATTTTCTATACCCTTTGTTGTCTTTCTAGATGAAGAAAAGTTCCTGGGTTGTTATTAAAGGGGCCTCTGAACACAATTTAAAGAGTATTGATGTCTCCTTTCCCAAGCATAAACTGGTCGTTATTACTGGTGTAAGTGGGTCAGGCAAATCAAGCCTGGCCTTTGATGTACTTTATAAAGAGGCCCAAAGGCGTTACTTAAGCGTCTTTATTCCGCAAATAAAAAACTCTACTGTCACTTTTACCCAGCCGAAGGTAGCCTCCATCCAGGGAATTTCTCCAGCCGTGATGCTTAAACAATACCTTCCCCCTTCCTCGCCTCGGTCTACCCTAGGTACGTTAACAGAGGCCTATGATCTCTTGCGCCTTCTATATGCCAAGGTAGGCACGCCTTATTGTCCTTTTTGCCAAAGGCCTGTATCGGTCTTGACCACCTCGGAAATCTTCTCAGCCCTTTTTGCCTTACCCGAAGGAACAAGGCTTATACTTCTAGCCCCGATAGAAATTAAAAGCGAAGACTGGTGGAAAGAGTATCTTAAAAATGGGTTTATCCGGGCAAGGATAAATAGAGAAATATATGATCTTTCTACCGAAACACCACCTTCAGGAATAAAAGAAGCCGAAATTGTCATTGACCGGTTGATTATGAAAAAAACAATTAAAGGCCGCCTTCTTGATTCGGTAGAGCTTGCTCTAAAGGTAGGCAAGGGTTGTCTTAAGGTAATCATTCCAGACAACAAGGAGTTATTTTTTTGCCTCAAGCCTATATGTCCTCAGTGTAAAATTGATCTTCCTGCTTTAATTCCTGTCCTTTTCTCTTTTAACTCTCCCTTAGGTGCCTGCCCTGTCTGTCATGGCCTTGGCAAAAAGAATGGAGATATCTGTCCTGCCTGTCAGGGGAAACGATTAAAAAAAGAGGCCTTAAGTGTTAAAATAAAGGGAAAGGATATCGCCGAGGTAAGTGCCTTTCCTTTAAAAGAACTTTTGACCTTTTTAGATCATCTCTCTTTACCATTTTCTAAGCAGCTTATTGCCACTCCTATTATTTCTGCCCTTAAAGAACGCATCGCCCCGCTAATAGATATTGGCCTTGGTTATCTTTCCCTTGATTATCCTATCTCCCAGCTTTCTACCGGTGAATATAAACGGCTTTTGCTAGCACAGTGTCTTAACCATAAATTAAGCGATGTGCTCTTTATTTTAGACGAACCTTCTACCGGACTTCACCCTCAAGAGATATCTTGTATTTTGAAGGCTATGCAAGACCTAAAAAACTTAGGTAACACTGTCCTTGTAGTTGAACACAGTTTAGAATTTATAAAAAAGGCTGATTATGTCATAGAATTAGGTCCAGGGGCTGGAAGAGAAGGAGGCAAACTCATTTTTGCTGGAACCGCACAAGAGTTACTAAAAACCCGTACTCTAACTGCTCAATATCTAACTGGCCAAAAAAAGTTTTATCACCGGCAAAGACAATTTTCTGCTACAAACTGGTTAACCTTTACAGGCTTACAGGTAAAAAACTTAAAACAGGTGAACATAAAATTTCCTCTAAACCGGCTTAGCTGCGTATATGGAGTAAGTGGAAGCGGAAAGTCGGCTTTAGTAATGGATGCTATTTATCCTGTCCTCAAAAACCTTTTGGCTAAAAGAGATCTCCCTTTTTCTATTCAGGCAAAAGGCCATGAAATGATAAAACAAGTAGTAGCAGTGGACGCCAGACCCATAGGCAGATTAAAACGGGCCAATGTGGCCACCTTTACAGGCGTATTTGCCTATATTAGAAAATTATTTGCCTGTCTGCCTGAGGCCAGGGCCAGGGGATATACCGCCGAACGGTTTAGTTTTAACGCTAAGAGTGGACGATGTGAAGTCTGTCAAGGCGAAGGAAAGATCAAAATAGAAATGCCCCCTTTGCCAGCGGTATATCTAACCTGCGAGGTCTGTCAGGGGAAACGGTTTAAGCCAGAAGTTTTAGAAATAAAGTTTAAGGGAAAAAACATTGCCGACGTGCTGGAGATGACTGTCAGCGAGGCCCTTAGTTTCTTCCGCCATATTCCTTTTTTAAAAGAAAGGCTCTCTCTCCTTACGGAGGTAAACTTAGGCTACCTTTCTTTAGGTCAATCTCTATCTGCCCTTTCTGGAGGAGAACTACAAAGGCTTAAGCTGGCCAAGGGTCTGTACCTTAAGTCCACCAAGCCCACCCTTTATCTTCTAGACGAACCTACTATGGGCCTTCATCCCAAAGATATCAATCAATTACTGAAACTTCTGGACAAGCTTTTAGAAAAAGGCCACACAATCATCCTTATCAGTAACCACCCGGCCATAATAAAAACAGCCGATTACTTAGTAGAAATAGGGCCAGGCAGTGGAAAAGAAGGAGGAAAGGTATTAAGGGCAGACTGGAACAAATGAAAAAGGGCCCCAGCGGGGCCCTTCTTAGTATATCCCTTTAAACAGGCAAGCCAAGGAACTTGGCAATCGGCTTGGCCATTGGGTAAGCGTAGAGCAAAATCAACTCAATAACCAAGGCATAAATGACGAGAGACTCAATCATAGCCAGACCAATCAGCATGGTAACCGTAATCTTACCAGAAGCCTCAGGGTTCCGGGCGATACCTTCAACTGCACTCTTTACCGCCATACCCTGTCCAAAGGCACCACCGAAGGCAGCAATTGCGATACCAAAACCAGCTGCAAATACCGTAGTGACGAAAAAGCTCAAGTTTGCGCCACCATCAGCCGCCAACGCCAAGCTAGCTACGCTTAAAAGTCCTGCTGTCAAGAAACCGACCTTCTTCCACATAGCCTTTCACCTCCTTACTTAATTTTTTGATACGAACGGCCTTCTTCCGCTTAATGTGCTTCTTCAATGGCACCAGCAAAATACATCATGGTTAACAAGGTAAAGATAAATGCCTGCACAAAGTCAGCAAAAATAAACAGAAACATCATTGGAAGTGGCGCTAAGAACGCACCAGCTAAAAAGAACAGAATGGCCAACACTAAATCTTCAGCCAAGATATTTCCAAACAAACGAAAGGTAAGAGAGAGAACCCTTGCTAAATGCCCAATTACTTCAATCGGGAAAAACAATGGGATCAGCCAAGGAATAGGACCCAAGAAATGTTTAATATAACCTACGCCGTGAAATTTTACACCAATGTAATGTGTCATAAAAAAGCTTACAAGGGCACAGGAAAGAGTAGTATTTAAATTGGCTGTAGGAGAGTACATCCCTGGCATCAATCCGGAAATATTACAGAGGAAGATATATAAAAATAGGGTCGCAATAATAGGAAACGCAAACTTCCCTTCCTCTCCCATCACATCTACCATAAAATTCTCAATACCTTCTATGACCATTTCTAAAAAAGTTTGCAACCTTGTAGGCCTAAATGGATGCACCTTACCTCTAACTAATAGCGCTATTCCTATCAACACGATCATCACAAGCCAACTGTACACAACATGCGGATAATGTTCGGCAAAACTTCCCAAACCTATCTTTTCAAAAAGCAAAGTAAGGAATAGGACGGGTTCTTTCATGTTTACCTCCTATTTAACACCAAACTTTTTATTTCCATTAATGCAATCATAAATAAATTTATAACCACCACTGAAAGTCCTAAAAGTAAGCCAAATACATCTACCCACTGGTACTTAAGCAAAACCGCCAAAATCACCCCTAGGACAAACAACCGCACCATACTTTCAAAAACAAGCCCCTTAGAGGTTTTATGAACAACAAGAAATTTAATTAAGGCCTTATGTAAAAAATGAAAGTTTATATTCGCTAAAATACCTCCCAACAAAAGACCCGTTGTAAAACGCCAGGGCATCCAAATGGAGGAAGCAATAACTAAACCTCCCAAAAGAAGCCAGCTCCGCCACTTAAGATCGGCCGGTATCTTTTCAAACTCTCCCTGCTCTAGCATCTAAATTCTTTATTAAAGTCCTTTTTTCTTTTCTTCTCGCTGGATACGCCTCATAATAATAAAAACATTTCTAAAACCAGCAATGATACCAAACACCAAGAATATTATCTTGAACCACGGGTGCGTTACCTTTAGCCATTTATCCAAATAATAACCTATACCAAAGCCAATAAAAATAGCAAAAACCAAGGCCAACCCGACTTGGGTGGCCATAGCCGTCAATTTAAAAAAATCATGTAGGAATTCTTTTAGCTCTTTTAACATAAACTTGGTTCATCGCTGCAATGAGTATCATAATGTTGACCAAAAGTCAACCTTTTATTTTACTTCTTTACGACTATAAACGAAAAATTGGTCATCTTCAGACACAACCTTTGTTTCAAACCCAGCTTCTTTATATCTTTGAGCTACCTTCTTAGCCTCCTCTTCAGAGGCATAAATCTCTCCATCCCACATATATTTTTTGTCACCAAAGATTTTGGCTAAGGCCGGCATTCCTTCCTCCTTTATACAAAATATTATAAAAGCAGGCAAAGGAGAATTTGTCAACCCAAAATCTGTGATTGTCGCACAAAAAATAGTTTAAGTGTCTTAAAATATACCAATTTTTTTTAAGATAGCTTTCACCTAAATGGTGAAAAGATTACTTGAAGAAAAAATGTAATTTTTTTGCCTAAATTAAGATACTTGCGTTAACCATCAAAAATCAATCGCGGATTTTGGGTGTCAAGAAAAACTTGCAAGAAAAATTTAAAATGCCATAATTTGGTATAAATAAAAAATAAGGAGTAAAGCCATGATTTATTTGGATTATAATGCTACTACCCCTATTCATCCAAAGGTAAAGGAGGCCATGCTTCCGTTTCTAGAAGAAAAGTTTGGTAATCCCAGTTGTAGTTATGCCTTGGGGAAAGAGGCCAAAAGGGCAGTAGAAACAGCCAGACAGCAGGTAGCTAATTTTATTAACGCCCAGCCAGAGGAAATTATCTTTACCAGTGGGGGGACGGAAAGCAATAATACTGTTTTTAAGGGTGTTCTTTGGGTATTAAAGGAAAAAGGACGGCATGTAATCACCACCCAAATTGAACATCCTTCGGTGTTAAATCCAGCCTTATTTATGGAATCATTGGGATTTGAAGTTAGTCTTGTTCCTCCTAACAAAGATGGATTGATAGAGCCTGAGGTGATCAAAAGATACCTTAGGGGAGATACAGTCCTCATCTCTGTTATGCATGCCAATAATGAAACCGGCACTATTCAACCCATTGCTGAAATTTCTAAAATTGCCAAAGAATATGGGATTATCTTTCATACTGATGCTGCCCAAAGCTTAGGAAAAATTGAAGTAAATGTAGAAAAATTAGGAGTGGATTTATTGACCATTGCTGGACATAAACTTTATGCCCCTAAGGGTATTGGCGGCCTCTATATACGTAAGGGGACACCTTTTTCACCTTTTATGCATGGCGCAGGCCAGGAAATAGCTAAACGGGCAGGCACGGAAAATATAGCCTATATTGTTGGTTTAGGGAAGGCGTGTGAGATTTTAAGGGAAAAACTTAAAGGTAAAGAGAATTTACATTTGGCCAAATTGCGAGATAGGCTTTGGAAAGGCATAAAAGATTTAGAGGTGGTGCGTTTTGGCCATCCTGAACACTGCCTACCCAATACCCTTTTTGTTGGCTTTAAAGGGCTTAGCGGAGAAAAAGTCCTTAAGGCCATGCCTGAAATTTGTGCTTCTACCGGGGCAGCTTGCCACAGTGGACAGGTAAACCTTTCTCATGTCCTTTCAGCCATGGGGGTTGCGCCAGAGTTAGGAAAAGGGGCCGTGCGTTTTAGTGTAGGTTATCCTACCACCGAAGAAGAAGTAGAAAAGGCCATTGAAATTATTAAAGAAACCATAGCCAAACTTAAATCATAACGCCAAGAATAACAAGGAAAAACATTAATATAGACACAACTCCGTTCAAGGTAAAAAAGGCCATATTGATACGGGAAAAATCATTGGGCTTGACCAGAAGGTGTTCACCAATAAGGAGAAAAGCAATTATTGTTAAGCCATAAAAATAGACTGGCTTCAAGTGAGCCGTTTCCCCAGCGAAGTAAAAACAAATAATGGTAAGAAGATGAAAAAGTGTAGAGATATGTAAGGCTTTTTTAATCCCGAATTTTACCGGAATAGAATGTAATCCCTCCTTTTTATCAAATTCATAGTCAAGACAACTGTAAAGGATATCAAAGCCTGCTACCCAAAGGGCAACGCCCATCAATAGCCAAAGGGGCGTCGCCGTAAAGACTGGTTTGACCGCCAGCCAACCGCCTAAAGGGGCAAGACCATCAGCAATACCTAAGATTAAATGAGAAAGCCAGGTAAAGCGTTTGGTGTAGGAATAGCCCATGACGATAAAAAGGGCGATGGGTGATAGATAAAAGACCAGCCGGTTTAAACAATAAGTAGAAACAAAAAAGACAAGCACCCAAAAGAGAATAAAGCCATGCACCCATTGGGGCGTAAGGAGACCTTTAGGGAGATGGCGGTCTTTTGTTCTGGGGTTTTTGGCATCTATTTCCCTGTCCACCAAGCGGTTAAAGGCCATGGCCGCACTGCGAGCACTGACCATTGCCACCAAGATCCAAAACAACTTGCTCGCCGGCGGCACCCCGCCTTGGGCCAAAAAGGCTCCGATAAAGGCAAAGGGTAAGGCAAAAATGCTATGTTCAAATTTGATCATCTCCAGAGCAAGTTTAATTTTTCGCCACATAAAACCCAACCTCCAGGGATTCAGCTTTTAAAGTTCTCTTTCCTTTTCAACCTCTGCAATTTCTTTTACATTCTACCTGTAATTTCAAGTACATTCTTCACATATCCTAATACCTTTTTGGCAAATACCTGTCAAATTGAAAGGCAAAATTTTAAATTGTTTTATGAGGCGGTTTGAAAATTGTTGGTCTTTCTGTTTTTTAATAAGTTATATACCAAGACCTGGCTTATACAGTGTCAAGGATTTTCACTCAGTGCTCCCTTCGGACTTGGCTTTGACAGATGAGCGATGGGAGGCACTATAATTGTAATTGGGTTTTGAAGAAAAAGGTCTCCCCAGATTTATTACCGCTTAAAAATTTAAAGCCTTACCCCAAATATAGAAACCTTATGCCTTGTAAGGATAAACTCCAGCGCTACATTTCCCCGATTGCATCTCAAGGGACAGTGTGGTATATGTTAATGGGCTTTTGGCAGAAAGCCCCCTTAATTTTTTATTAAGGAGGTAAAATTTGGCGTTACCAGCAAAAAAAAGAGAAATGGTGAGTTTCACCTTTGATGACATTAACCTCTTAAGAAGATTAATAGGAGAGCGGAATTTTAATCTCCAATTAATTGAGCGCAGTGTGGGTGTAAGGCTTCATGTCCGGGGCAACCGGATTATGACTGAAGGCGAACCTTTGGAAGTAGACTTGGTTACCAACCTATTACATCAGTTGTATGACCTGTTAAAACAAGGTTATCCCCTTTATCCTAGTGATATTGAATATGCCATTCGTTTATTACAGAGCGATGCTCATGCTAGGTTAAAGGACATCTTTTTAGATACAGTGTACATTGTTTCTAAAAAGAAGGTTATTACTCCTAAAACGAAGGCGCAAAAGGAGTACATTGAAGCCATCCGAAAGTATGATATTGTTTTTGGAATTGGACCGGCAGGAACAGGTAAGACTTATCTAGCGATGGCCATGGCCCTCTCAGCCCTTATGCGGGGTGAGGTTATGCGGATTATTCTCACCCGACCAGCCGTAGAGGCAGGCGAAAAGCTTGGATTTTTACCCGGAGACATTTACGAAAAGGTCAATCCCTATCTTAGACCCCTTTATGATGCCTTGCATGACATGATGGACTTTGACCGGGCGGCCAAGTTTCTGCAAAGGGGGGTAATTGAGGTTGCTCCCCTTGCCTTTATGCGGGGACGAACCTTAAACGATGCCTTTGTTATTCTAGATGAGGCCCAAAATACCACCTCTGAACAGATGAAGATGTTTCTTACCCGCTTAGGCTTCAATGCCAAGGCGGTGGTGACAGGTGATATTACCCAAGTTGACTTACCTGCGGGCACGGCCTCAGGCCTAATTGAGGCCAAAGAGATTTTAAGGGGTATAGAGGGAATAAAGTTTATCTTCTTTGAAAAAACAGATGTTATCAGACACCGTCTTGTAAGGGAGATCATTCGGGCCTACGAAAAATACGAAGAACAAAAGGCCTCTAAATTCCATGTCAATAAAGAAAAACAACAATAAAAACGGTAATTCACCAGAAGGTTGTTTAAAACGGATCCTTTTTGAATGGCAAAAAATTTTTTATAAGCACTCTACTTTATCTACTTTTTCTCTCCTCTTGGCCAGCTTTTTAATTGCCTTTACACTTTATCCTCATCTTCTCATTGCACCTAAGCACTATAAATTGGGTGATATTGCGCAAAGGGATATCAAGGCGAAAAGGGATTTTCTGGTAGAAGATACCGTTACGACTGCAAAATACCGTCAAGAAGCAATGGCAAAGGTGCCTCCGGTATATGAATTTAAGGAGGAGGTCTGGCTAGACCTGAAAGAAAGGATCAAAAAGGCCTTTGCTCAGATGCGTCAATTTTTGGAAGAAAACAGGTTAAAAAGACTGGCCAAAACGGTGGTAAAAAGCGAGGATACGGAAAACCTTAAGATTCATTCTGATAAAGAAATGAAGGGAGCCTTTGAGAAAATCTTGGGTGTTAAACTGAACCTAGTTGAATTTCAAATTCTAAAAAAAGAAGGGTTTTCTTCTCGTCTGGAAGAGCTTTTATATCAACTGTTGGAACCCCTTTATACGCGGGGAATTGTAACAGATAAGACCTCCCTGATAAAGGCCCGCTATGGCATTGTATTGGTCTTTAAAAATCCATCTCACGAACACAGGATTTTTAATCCTGATCGTCTTTTAAGTATAGAGGAGGCCAAACAAGAAATTTATCAGCAACGTTATATCCTTTTTAATGAATTAAAACGCCAGCCTACACAAGTAGTTATAAAAATTGCTACCAAATTAATAAAACCTAATGTCTTTTATAATCCTACTGAAACCTATCGTCGTAAAATGGAAGCAGCCAAAAATGTTAAACCGGTCTTTTATCAAGTAAAAAAGGGAGAAATCATCGTTAGGGAAGGGGAGAAAATTAACCAAATGGAGCTCTTAAAGCTACAGGCACAACAAAAGCAGACTTCACATAAACATGTCTTTCTCTTGTTTTTAGGACTTACAGGTTTGATTTTTGTCAGCTTATGGGTAACAAAAAACGTGAGTGCATGGCTTAATCCTGTTTTTTTTCAAAGGCAGTCTAACTTTTGCTTTTGGTTGAGCAATATCTTCTTCTTTTTTGTTTTAGGGAAGTTAGGATTAGAGGTTGGCAGTCTATTTGCCCAAAATTTTCCTATTTTTTCTGCTCAGGCCTTTGTTTACGCTCTTCCCATAAACGGAGCCACCATGCTCCTTACCTTATTTACCCAACCCCAGTTAGGTTTAGTAATTGCCTCTCTTATGGCAGGGCTAACGGGTCTTATGCTTAAATCATCTTCCTTTTTCCTATATTTCTTAGTGGGAGGATTTTGGGTTGCCTTAAGGCTTCATTGTTGCCGCCACCGTGGAACTCTTATCAAAGTAGGTTTGGAATTAGGGATTATCCAGGCAATGCTTGTTCTTTTTATAAATACTATGCATCAGGAAGTAAATTATACTCACATTCCCTTAGACTTGGGTCTGGCCCTTTTAGGGGGTATTGCAAGTAGTGTGGTCGTCCTTGGCCTTACCCCAATTGTAGAGATCATCTTTGGTTATACTAGTGACATACGGCTGCTAGAGTTGGCCAGTTTGGATCAGCCTTTGTTAAAGGAGCTAATGGTTAAAGCCCCTGGTACCTATCATCACAGTGTCGTGGTAGCCCAGTTGGTAGAGGCGGTGGCCGAAGAGATTGGGGCCAATCCTCTGTTGGCCAAAGTGGCGGCCTATTATCATGACATTGGCAAGATGAAAAAAACTCTTTATTTTATTGAAAATCAAATTGGAGTAGAAAATAAACACGATAAACTTAACCCCTCTATGAGTGCCTTGATTATCATGTCCCATGTCAAAGACGGCGTGGAATTGGCTCAAAAATACGGGTTGGGTAACGCCATTATTGATATCATCAGGCAACACCACGGCACGAACTTAATTACCTATTTTTACCACAAGGCCAAGGAACAAAACCCCAATGTTAAGGAAGAAGACTTTCGTTATCCTGGGCCAAAGCCTCAGACCAAGGAAGCAGGCCTGGTAATGCTAGCCGATGCAGTAGAGGCCGCCAGCCGCTCTCTGGTGGATCCTTCACCTTCACGCATCAAAACTACAGTGCAGAAGGTTATTTCCAATCTCTTTTTGGATGGCCAGCTAGATGAGTGCGAACTTACGCTCAAGGATATCCATAAAATAGAAGAAATGTTTACCAAGGTGTTGATAGGTATCTTCCATCCAAGGATTGAATACCCGGAGGTAAAAAAGGAAGGAAAAAATGGATCAAATTTGTGATTTTTTCTATTCCATCCTCTTCCACAACTCATCAAGTTTAACTTCAAATGGACAGCTTACTTCTAGCCTAAAAGACCCTTTAGTATCGTCAAAAACTTTTATAAACCTTCCCTCCATGAGTTTGTAGACCTTGATTTTTCGTCCTTCAGGGTATACAAGGACATAGTACTTAACGCCCTCCTGTTGATAAAGAAGAAACTTTAGATTTTCATCTTTAGTGGCCGAGGTAGGTGAGACTATCTCAAAGACAACTTCTGGCGTTTTTCTGACATAGTCTTCAGCCTCATCCTCACAAACGACTAATAAATCCGGTCTTACAACCGTAGAGTTGTTTACTATCCAGTCCACATCCTGGAATACTTGGCAATTATAAGGGCAATCCGCAATCTGCTCATAAACCATTTTCGCTATCAGCATAGAGACAAACTGATGTCTTTTGAGAGGAGAGGGGACCATGGCATAAGGTACGCCTTCTATCAGCTCCCAATCTCCTTCCCAGTTGGCATAGTCTTCGTAGGTATAGCGTGGAAGGTATGTTTCGGCTAAAACCATAAAGGCCTCCTAATATGTTCCTTGACATACCAGCTGCCTGTTCTTATCATTGAATTCTAAATCCAAATTTTAAAGGTGGCAAGTTTATGCAAGTTTGGATAAATTTGAAAGAGAAAGACAGACTTAAAGCCGACCAAATAGAAGAGAAAATGGGCAAGCTCTTAAAGGCACTTAATCTAGCTGAGGCCGAGGTGAGTATTTCCTTTGTGAGTGATGAGGAGATAAAGGAGTTAAACCGTCAGTATCGGCAAAAGGATGCCCCTACTAATGTCCTTTCCTTTTGCATGCAAGAGGGAGAGGATAAAGACATCAATCCTCATCTTTTGGGTGATATTGTTATTTCCCTAGAGACGGCCCAGAGGGAGGCTGAAGCGTGCGATTTTAGTCTGGAAGAAATGGTGGATTTTTATCTTATTCACGGCTTGCTGCATCTATTAGGCTATCACCACGATCACCCAGAACATGAAGCCATGATGCGTAGATTATGGCAGGTCCTTGGACATTCACCTTATTGGGATGAAGCGACTTAAAGAACACCATGTCTGTTCCCTGCATTAAAGTCATCAATGCCCGCCAAAACAACTTAAAGGGAATAAACCTTAGCTTACCCCTTAATTGTCTGACGGTCATTACGGGGGTGAGTGGGGCCGGAAAGTCCAGCTTGGCCCATGATGTCCTCTATGCCGAGGGACAACGGCGGTATGTAGAGACCTTTTCTCCTTACGCCCGGCAGTTCATTGAGCGCATGGATCGGCCGGATGTAGAACGAATTGAAGGTATTCTTCCCGCCATTGCCATAGACCAAAAACACCCGGTGCGGACCTCCCGTTCTACTGTAGGTACGATGACCGAAATTAACGACTACCTAAAGCTCCTCTTTGCCCATTTGGCCATCTTTTATTGTCCCCATTGCGGCCGACCGGTGCGCAGTTATGAACCCCAAGAAGTGGTAGAATTGGTTTTGAAGGAATATAAGGGCAAACGGCTGGTAGTCTGTTTTCCCTATGCCGTGCAGTCGCCTGAAGAGGCTAAAGGGGAACTTTTACGCCTGGGCTTTGACCGCCTGTGGATGAATGAAGAAGTAGTCTATTTGGAAGACATATCCCTTAAGCCTAAACAAAGGCTCTATGTCCTTGTAGACCGCCTTGTGGCCGTACCTGAAAAGAAAGGACGGCTTAAAGAGGCCATAGAAATGGCCTATCAATTTGCTCAAGGTCGGGTGGTAGTGCAAGTGTTTCCTGGTGAGATGCTCTGTTTTCGTCAGGACTATGGCTGTGCCTATTGTGACATAGCCTATAAAAGGCCGCATCCTAATCTCTTCTCTTTTAATAGCCCTTTAGGGGCCTGTGAGACCTGTCGTGGGTTTGGCCGCATTATTGATTATGATTTAGATCTGATTATCCCGGATAAACATAAATCCTTAGCCGAAGGAGCAATAAAAATCTGGAAGCCAGGCAGCGAGGAGTATGAAGACTTGATTTCTTTTTGTCATGCCAAAGGCATCCCTACGGATGTGCCTTTTGCCCAAATTCCACCCACGCAGCAAAAACTCATCATAGAGGGAGGAGATGGTTTTTACGGCATAAAAGGTTTTTTCCGCTGGCTTGAAAGCAAAAGTTACAAAATGCACGTGCGGGTCTTTCTTTCACGGTATCGTGGTTATTTTATCTGTCCAGATTGTCAGGGCACGCGCTTTAAAAGAGAAGTGCTGCAGTATCGGCTTAAAGGTAAACACATTGCTGAAATCCTAGGAATGTCCATTGACGAGGCCTTTGTCTTTTTTAAAGAGCATTTTTCTAAAGAGCAGTCACACCCAGCGGTTAGGCTTTTATTGGATGAGATTACGCGTCGTCTGTATTATTTAAAAGAAGCAGGGGTAGGTTATCTTACCCTTGACCGCCAATCCCGCACCCTTTCTGGGGGAGAGGTGGCCAGGGTCAATTTGACCAAGGCCCTTGGTTCTTCCTTGGTCAACACCTTGTTTATCTTAGATGAACCAAGCGTAGGACTGCACCCTAGAGACAACAAACGTTTGGTCAAAATCTTAAAGGAACTGGCCAAGGAAAACACGGTGGTGGTCGTAGAACACGACCCAGAGATCATAAAGGCCGCTGATTATATTCTTGACCTAGGTCCTGGGGCCGGGGAAAGAGGTGGAAAAGTAGTTTATTTTGGACTTTTAGAAGGTCTTAAGGAAGCAAAGGATTCCTTAACGGCCCAGTATTTAACTGGCAAAAAGCGGATAGCCGTGCCTTCTGTCCGTCGCAGACCTAAGGGTTGGTTAATTATTAAAGGAGCAGCGGCACACAATCTTAAAAACATCATTGTCAAAATTCCCCTAGGTGTAATGGTTTGTTTGACGGGCGTTTCAGGTTCAGGTAAAAGCACTCTGGCTGAAGAGATCATATATAAAGGCATCAAAAAAGAAAAGGGTATGTTTGTGGGAAAACCAGGCAAGTATGAAGCAATAAGTGGGCTTGAGAAGATAGACGATGTAATCCTTGTGGATCAAACACCCATTGGTCAAACTCCCCGCGCTAACCCTGCTACCTATTTGGATATTTTTACCCCTATGCGCAAGCTTTTTGCTACCCTACCAGAGGCCAAGGCCAGGGGATATACTGCCGGTACCTTTTCCTTCAACAGCCCTGGGGGGAGATGCACAGCCTGTCAAGGGGCAGGATTTGAGCGGATAGAAATGCAGTTTCTTTCTGATGTTTATCTTACCTGTCCGGTGTGTAAGGGTACACGCTACCGGGAGGAAGTGTTGGAAGTTACCTATAAAGGTAAAAATATTGCCGATGTGTTGGCCATGACCTTTACTGAAACCAAGGTTTTCTTTGCCGACCGGCCTGAAATCGTAAATCGTCTTCTCCCTGCTATAGAAGTGGGTCTTCATTATCTGCGTTTAGGTCAGCCCATTAATACCCTTTCTGGCGGGGAGGCACAGCGGCTCAAGTTGGCCAAGTTTTTACAAATCGGCAAAGGCAAAACACTATTCATCTTTGACGAACCTACGGTTGGTCTTCACCTGGCCGATATAGAATGCCTGCTCAAGGCCATGCAGACCTTGTTGCAGAAGGGTCACTCCTTGCTTGTGATTGAACATAATCTAGAAGTAATAAAATGTGCCGATTATATTATTGACCTTGGTCCTGAAGGCGGTCCAGCGGGAGGAGAGATTATTGCTACTGGTACGCCTGAAGAAGTGGCAGCCGTCCAAGAAAGTTACACTGGACAATGTCTTAAGCACGTGCTTATGTAGGCAATTGTGAAATAGTTTATACTAGGTGGGTTATTTTAGAGGAAAACGAAATTTGTTAAACAATTGCCCGCTGATAGATTGGTTTTATAGTTCTCTTTCTTGCCCTTTTTGTTCAAAGTGATTAAAAATAGCTACAGAAAACATTTAAATTCTGTTTTGAGGTGTAGGGATGTATAGCGAAAAAGAGCAGGCCCGGCTATTGGAGGAAACAAAAAGCCTTTTACGATTTATTAAAGATCATCCAATAAAAAAACTTTCTCTTGAAAAGGCAAAGGAAATTGTTGGATCTTTACGCACGGTTATTAGCTATCATGACTGGCGTTATTATGTCTTAAACGATCCGGTTATCTCTGACTATGAATATGACCAACTCTTTCGGTATCTACGAGACTTAGAAGAAAAATTCCCAGAGTTAATTAGTCCAGATTCACCCACGAGGCGGGTGGCCAGTGATGTAACCAAGGTCTTTCCTGAGGTGCCCCATCTTTCTAAAATGCTTTCCTTAGACAATGCCTATTCTGCTGATGAATTAAGGGACTTTCACCGGCGAGTAGTGCAGGGTATAGGAACAGAGGAAGTAGAATACACCTGTGAACCTAAGTTTGATGGGGCAGGTATTGCGCTCGTCTATGAGAATGATTTATTGCAACGTGGATGTACTAGAGGCGATGGGGCTAGGGGTGAGGACATTACCCCTAACATTAGAACCATCCGGGCCATTCCTCTACGCGCACCCCTTTCTCAATTTGGTATTCACCGCATAGAAATAAGAGGGGAGGTCTTAATAGACAAAGAGAGCTTTCGCAAAATTAATCAACAAAGACTGGAAGAAGGTCTGTCTCCCTTTGCTAATCCCCGCAATGCCGCGGCTGGTTCTTTGAGATTGCAAGATCCCAAAGAGGTAGCTAAAAAGAAACTAGATGCCTTTGTTTACCAAATTACCTTTGCTGAAAATAAAAAAGGAGAAAACCTCTTAGGGACCTCTATTCAAACACACTGGCAGGCGATGGAAATCCTTAAACAATGTGGGTTTAAAGTCAGCTGGGGGGCTGAACTGTGTAAGGGGATAGATGAAGTGATTAAATTCTGCCAAGAATGGGAACAAAAGAGGGAAGAGTTTCCTTATGAAATAGACGGGATTGTCATTAAGGTCAATGATATAAGATCACAGCAAATTTTAGGAGAAACTACCCATCATCCCCGTTGGGCCATTGCCTTTAAGTTCAAGGCGAAACAGGCCACGACTAGGCTGAAAAGGGTGGTATTTCAGGTAGGGCGAGTAGGGACCATTACCCCGGTGGGAGAATTAGAACCAGTAGAAGTAGGAGGGGTAATTATTAGTCGCGTTTCTCTATTTAATGAAGACTTTATTCGGGAAAAAGACATTCGTGTGGGTGATATGGTATTGGTAGAGAGGGCAGGAGAAGTTATTCCCTATATAGTGAAAGTGATCAAAGAAGCAAGAACAGGGAGCGAAGAGCCTATTGTCTTTCCTAAAACCTGTCCTTCTTGTGGTAGCAGAATTGTGCGTTTGCCTGAAGAGGCAGCGTGGCGTTGTGTAAATATGCGGTGCCCGGCCCAATTAAAGGAGCGTTTGAAGTACTTTGCTTCTAGAAGGGCAATGGATATAGAGGGATTAGGAGAAAGAACGGCCAGAGTACTTGTGATGAGTAGGCTGGTAGAAGACGTGGCGGATATTTACTACCTTACCGAAGAAAAGCTTCTTAAGGAACTACCTAAACGGATGGAAGAATTAGGACAACCACGTCCAACCTTTTTAGGCGAGTTAAATGTAAGGAAGTTACTCAAAAATATTGAAGCAAGCAAAAACCGGCCTCTTCACCGTGTTATCTATGCCCTTGGTATTCGCTATGTCGGTTATGCCACGGCCACTCTACTAGCCGAGATGGTCAACTCAATTGATGAACTTATTAATATGCCAGAACACAAGCTTGAACAGGTTTCTGGTATCGGTCCCAAGATTGCACACAGCATTAAGGAATTTTTCTCCTTACCCGACAATCTTAAGGTAATTGAAAAGCTAAAAAAGGCCGGTGTGCGTATGGCCAAAGTAGAGATAAAAGGGCCATTGGCCGGTAAGGTCTTTATCTTTACCGGTGCCCTTTCTTCCATGACGCGGGATGAGGCCAAAAGAAAGGTAGAGGAGTTGGGAGGAAAGACCGTGGATGCGGTCAGCCGAAAGGTAACCCATGTCGTGGTGGGTGAAAATCCAGGTTCAAAGCTCCGTAAGGCACAGCGTTTGGGTCTTACCATCATCAATGAGGAGGAATTTTTAAAGATGATTGGAGAAAAATAAATTGTTGGAATAGAGGTGAAAAGATTTAAAAAATACTCTCTTGTAACACCTCCATCAAAAGGGGTCTTAAATCGGCAGGAATAAGGGCGATTTTTACCTTTTCCCCCTCTTTTTGGAGGTGTCCAACAAAGAGTAACCCCCTCGCTCTCAAAACACCAATGATACTCTTGGGCGGTTTTTCACGCCAGTAAAATCCATCCTGCAGATCGTTGCCAAAACACTTTACGAGACAAGCATAAGGGAAAAATCCGCCGGCATCCAGCACCGTATAGAGTAACTCTTTGGCAGAAGGGATAAAAGTATTTAAAAGACGTCTTAGATTAGACTTGGAATGGAGAAAAATATCAATGACCTGAATATGATCTTGTTTCTTTTTACAACCTTCGCTCACACCTAAAAAGCTAGAGATGGCTTCAATCCATTCTATGGGCTGTTTTTCCAATACTGCCTTTAAATTCATCTCAGGCGTAAGTAGAATTTCTTCTGCACTGGCACGCCAATTGGCCATTATCTCTCTAGCCAACAATTGAGGCAAGGGAAGGGGGGTTTTTTCATCTGCATCTTGAATATGATCCCAGGTTTCGTCTCCATAAAGGGCAATAATGCCTTCTTTTTGGGGAAGGGTATCCAAGAATTGAAGGAAATTTTCTTCAATCTCATTAAAGAGATAGTTTATTTCCTTTTCTAATGCCTTAAAATCCCTGAAGCTAGAAACGTTGTCTAAAATTACCACAGAATCAGTCAACTCATCAATAAGGTTGCTTATTTTCAAAAGCACATCTGCATTTTCTGCCGAAAAGATTTCTGCCTTTTTCTCAATGGCCTTTAAGAGACGTAAACTGGCATCCAACATGACCAAAATTTGTTCCTGCAAGGCAAGTTTATATTTTTCTAGCTCTATTCTCAGATCATAAACACAGCCAAGACGTAACCGACAACGCAGACGGTTAAAGTCATAAGGTAAGTTAGAAGTTGTTTCCAAGTTGTTAATCAAGCCAACTAGTTTCGTTTTACATTCAGGGTAATTTAAACATTCTAAAGGAGTTTTACCATCTAGAGCTGCCAAGGGGGTTTTAATCCATTCTTTTTCATAATAGTATTGAAGATACTCCTCTAACGGCAGATCCTCTTCTTCTTGTTCTATTTCTTCTAAGCGCTGCAGGCTATAGGCCCGAAAACGGATGGTTTGTTTAAGGTGTTTTTCTAAAAATTTTCTTCCCTCTTCGGCCCTTTCCTTGGTTAAACACTCTAATACACACCGTGTCCTGTTGACCTTCAATATCCCCAAAATCTTCTTCCCATCAGAAGTAATCCAGGTAGCGATACAGTCTTGATTCTTTTCTTTTTCTATTTTGAAATGGGAATTGGTTTTCAAAAAAGAAAGGAGGGCTTCTTTTTGAAGGATTTCAAAATAGGCCTTAGTTAAGAGAAGAGGCTTCCGCTTAAAGTCAACAAATTTAGGCCACAGACTCGCAAATTTATGGGTAGTCATACCTTGCGCTTACCTCAAACAGGGCTTATAACATAATTTGCCAAAAGAGTAAATAGGGGATCTGCTTACAGAGGGCACGAATGGAGGAGATTTACAAATTTGCTATCAAAGTGGCCTATCAGGCTGGTGAAGAACTAATGAAATTTCTTTTTCAGCCACATCAGATTGACTATAAGGGAGAAATAAACATTGTCACAGAAGCAGACTTGGCCAGTGAGCGACTCATTAAAGAGGCCATTCAAAACCAATATCCTCAGCATGCTATCTTGGCTGAAGAAAGTGGTCTAAAAGAAGGAGGAAAAACAGAGCCAAAGTGGATTATTGATCCCTTAGATGGAACCACCAATTTTGCCCATGGTTTGCCTTGGTTTTGTGTTTCTATTGCCCTTGAGATAGACGGAGAGATTGTATTAGGGGCAATCTATAATCCTGTATTAAAAGAAATGTTTTCGGCCTTAAAGGGACAGGGGGCCTTTTTAAACGATAAGCCGATAAAGGTTTCCCAAACAAAAAATCTGCTTAAGGCCCTTTTGGCAACGGGTTTTCCTTACGATATTCAAAAACGACCTGAACCGGTGTTAAGCCGGTTTAAAGCAATGATTTTAAGAGCAAGAGGGGTGAGACGGGCTGGTTCAGCGGCCCTGGATCTCTGTTATGTGGCCTGTGGTCGCTTTGACGGCTTTTGGGAAGAACGTCTCCATCCTTGGGATACGGCGGCAGGCAAGTTGATTGTAGAAGAGGCAGGTGGAAGGGTGACGGATTTTAAGGGAGATAAATATTCCATTTATGGAAAAGAGATTCTAGCCACTAATGGATTTTTGCATGAAGATATGATAAAAATATTAACGAGCGTTCAAGAAGGGGTAAACAATGAAAAGAATTAAAGTCAAACTTGTTAAACCAGAATCTTTAGAAGGCCGCCTCCATTGCTTCGGTGACTTTGATCCCACAGATCCCATTTGTCTGAAATACTGCGCCCTAAACATCAACTGTGCTATTGCCAAACAGGAATATTCCTCTTTTCAGGTAGTGGATGAGTCTATTTCCTCCTTTCTACAGATCAAAAAATGCGAATAATGAAAGGTAAAGGGCGAAAGTAAATGAAAAGACAGATAGTTAGTATAGTTATAGCAGTCTTTTTATTTTCTGCCCTCTTATCTTGCGGGCGCAAGCCTAAAGGCACAGAGCGTTTTCCCCAAACTCTTCCCCATCTTCATCTGATAAAAATCCTGCAGGGCAAAGAGGCCATTGAGGCGGTAAATAAACTTCATGGTAAGAAAATACCTCTAAAAAGGGCCTGGGTAGCCTATTATCAGGGGGCCTATTATGAAGGTAACTGGAATGAAGCCAGTATTTGGATTTCAGAATCTTTTAGTCCCCAAGAAGCCAAGAAACAAACAGAGGTGATGATGCAGAAAATGCTTTCGGCCCAAAGGTCTCCATTTTATAACTTTAAAGAAAAAAACATAAAAGGCATAAAAGTTTATACCTTCTTTGGGTTAGGACAGCAACACGCTGTTTTTCAAAGGGGTAGTTTTGTCTATTGGATTTCGGCCAACTTTGAGGTGTTTGATCAGGTGCTGGATTATTTTCTTGAGCATTAACTCTTTACCAATTCCTTAGCCATTTTCCTGATTTTAAAAAGATGTTTTTCAATGAGGAGTCGGTATTTCGCAAAGATTTCTTCATCCATTTTCTTTGGCAAATAAAAGGGACGACTGAAAACCACTCCCATTTGGCAAAAGGGTAGGGGTATTTCCATCCGATCCCAGGTGGGAAGAGTTAGATAATGGCTATAGGCAACGCCTACTCCCACAATGGGCAGTCCTGTATACATGGCCAGAAATAAGGCTCCTCCTTGAGCCTTCCTTGCTGGTCCTCTAGAACCATCAATGGCTAAACCTACGTTATATCCCTTAGCGATCATTTTAAGCATGCCCTTTAGGGCGCTTACACTGCCTTTATGCCGGGAACCTCGCACAACCTGAAATCTCAATTTTTGGAAAATAGGAGTTATCAAATCTCCATCCCGGCTACGGCTGACCATAGTAGCTATGTGGTGAGTGCGACCTAGATATAAAAACGCAGGTAGGATAGAATGCCAGCCTACATAGATGGCCTGTTTTTCAGGTATAGGTGCTTCATGTTTTATCTTGATACGACAGGTAGCAAACCAAGAACGTAAAAGGTAGGGAGAAATAGCAATAGTAACTTTTTGCCATAACTTCATTTTTATTAATTTGAGATTAAACCTTTTTCAAAAAAAAGACAAGAGCAAAAAGCTAGGAGGAATGTATTAGCTCTGTAATTTCTCAACATCCTCCCAACCTAAGCGAGCGAGGTCAAGGCTGGCCGTTAAGCCACCCACAGGGCTTGGCCTTGACCGCTAAGCGAGCGGAGGCACTATAATTATGATTGGGCTTGAGGAAAAGATAAATGTTTTCTCAGCTTTTAGGTGAAAGACGTTTTTTTAAAAAAATCCCTTTATTACAGTTTACTTGTGGGGTTTATTGTAGGGTAATCACGGATTTTGGGATCTTGACACTACTTGCTAGATGTTCTATTTTTTAATAGTCTGAAAGAGGGCGATTAGCTCAGTTGGATAGAGCGTTGGCCTCCGGAGCCAAAGGTCAGGGGTTCAAGTCCCCTATCGCCCTCCAGAAAAAAAGATAAAAATCAGAGCCGTTAGTTTAAGCCGTTCAAGTTTCTTAATTAACCTATTGTGACAGGCCTTACACCTTTCTCCATCTGGGAAATCATAGAATGAGAAACTCCAAGTTTGCGCGTGCCAACTTAACTTTTCCTTGCTATTTTCTTTTGCGGAAGGTAGAATAAAACGTGTGGGTAAAGTTAGGGAAGCATTTTCTAACGAGAGGGCTGCTTGTGTTGGGGCCTTGAGGTGTTAGCCCTTAACTCAGGGTGTGATAGAGGCCAAATGGGCATTTTAGGCTGTGGGCTTTATCTGTTGTGTCTTTTCATGGGGGGATATATTGCTTGTAAAAAGGAAGAAACAATGACAATAGGTGAAGTATTCCTTTACATAGGCGTTACTCTGTTGATAGCTGGAAGCGTGATCTTCCTTCTGTTTGGAAGAAAAAGGACTTAAGGCTTATCTTTCTTTTAAAGCCTACCCTTACTATATTATCGCTCTTAATGCACCCTATAATATCATCCATTATTTTAGTGCTTCGCCTTTTAGAAAAAAGTTTGACAAAGCTTAAAAAATACAATAAAAAAAGCAGTAACTTTGGTCTGGTATAAGCAAAAGATGAGTGAGAAAACAAAAAAAGATCTGGTAAATGACATTAAGTATTTACAGCAAGCCATTACTGCACTTGCAGAGCTAAATCAGCAGTATCAAACTGTTTTGGAAAATGTCGGTGTAGCTATATTCATTATTGAAGAGGATACAACCATTTCTTTTGTAAATACAGAGTTTGAAAAGCTTTCTGGTTACTCTAAAAATGAAATAGAGGGGAAGAAGAAGTGGACAGAATTTTTTACAGAGGAAGATGTAAGTAGAATGCTCTGTTATCATTATCAGCGTCGGATTGACCCCAAAGGAGCCCCTAGAAGCTATGAGGCATGTTTTATAGACAGGCGGGGACAGAAAAAGGATGTATTTTTAACCGTAAGTATGATCCCTAAGACAAAGAAAAGTGTAGCCTCTCTTATAGATGTCACTCCTTTTAAACAGGCCCAGCAAGAAAAAGAAAGGCTTCAACATCAACTTTTTCAAGCTCAAAGAATGGAAGCCATCGGAAAGCTAGCGGGTGGCATAGCTCATGATTTTAACAACTTGCTTACGGTTATTATTGGCTATATAGGGTTGTTGTTAATCCAGCTTAAACCTAATGATTCTCTTTATAAAGCGGTTGAGGAAATCAAAAAGGCAGCAGAACGAGCAGCCTCCCTTACGCGCCAGCTTTTGGCCTTTAGTCGGAGGCAAATTCTTGAACCAAGGGTTATATGTGTGAATAATCTAGTTAAAGATATGAAGGGTATGCTAAGAAGAGTTATCGGGGAAAATATAGAAGTGCAAACGATACTTGAGCCTAATCTCCTTTCTATAAAGGCAGACCCTACTCAAATTGAACAGGTAATCATGAACCTTGTCATCAATGCCAGGGACGCCATGCCTGAAGGAGGGAAAATTATAATCAGAACAAAAAATGTGTATATTGATGAGGACTACTGTCGCACTTACCCTTATGCTAGAACAGGTAATTTTGTGTGTTTAGAAGTAGAAGATACGGGCATTGGCATGGACAAAGAAACAATTCAACATATCTTTGAACCCTTCTTTACCACTAAACCTGCCGGAATTGGGACAGGATTAGGTCTTTCGGTAGTCTATGGCGTGGTTAAACAACACAATGGGTGGATAAATGTTTACAGTGAACCAGGAAAGGGGACAATTTTTAAGATATTTTTACCAGTGGTCTCTGAGAAGCCAGAAAAAGAAGAAGGAAAAGAGGAAATGCCTGCGGGAAGTCTTAAAGGCAATGGAGAACGTATTCTTGTTGTAGAAGATGAAAAAGGGCTCCGAGAAATGGTGAAAAAGATTTTAACTGAGAATGGCTATGTGGTCTTTGAGGCAAATAATGTAAAGGAAGCGAGTGAAATTTTCAATAAGGAAAAAGGAAACTTTGATTTGCTTTTTAGTGATATTGTCCTCCCAGATAGCAATGGTTTAGAAATGGCAGAAAGGTTTGTAAAGATTAATCCTGACCTAAAAATTCTTTTTACCACTGGATATACAGATGAAAGAAGCCAAGTCGTCCAGGTACGAAAGAAAGGCTTTCGGTTTTTACAAAAGCCTTATCAACTCATAGAACTTCTTACCACCGTTAAGCACCTGTTAGGACAGTAAAAGCTTAGTGATTTAAGTGTCTTTTTATCCTTTTTAATTTATTTTTAAGCTCTTTTTTATTCCCAAAGCGCATTTCATACCACATGTAAGCAAAATCTGTGATAAGTTGGCCCAATTGTGCGTCCTTTGGGGCTATTTGGGCGGCTATTTCTAGAAGCCCATCGGCGTCATGAAAGGAATAACCATAAGCCTTAAGAAGCTGTCGTAGTTTAAGGGCTGGGTTTGTTTTGATGTGCCTTAGCCCTAAAATAAGCAAAAGGACAATCATAACCAAACAAAAACCTATAAGAACAATTTTTTTGTATTTTTCTTTGTTTAACTTAAGGCGAGGAGCTTTAGGCAAGGAAACAAAATGCTGTTTCAATGTCCTAAAAAATTGCTGCTGGCGGGAGAAATCATAGTTAAGAATGTACACATACCAGCGTAGTCGCAAATAGTCTAGCCATTTAGTAAAGACAGAAACTGATTTGGTCTTTTCTAAGAGCCGAGCTGGGGTTGGGTTTATCAGATGCCAGGTATGTCCATTCCAATATTCTACCCAGGTATGGGCATCTTTTTGTCTTACAATATAGTAATGTCCTACTTCATTCCACATACCGCCGTGATATCCTCCTATAAGCCGAGCCGGCACGCCAGCCGTGCGTAAGAGTAGAGTCATGGCCGAGGCAAAATGTTCACACCAACCCTGATGCGTAATGAATAAAAAGGTATAAATAGAATCCTTTGTAAAAGGAGGGATCTTTTTGGTATAGCGAAAGGAAGGCTGAAGAAAGAAGGTTCTGATCTTCTCTGCTATTGTTTCAGGTGGATATACACCTGGCTTTATTCCCTTTTCGTGTCTATACCTAAAAACAGACTAGGGAGGCATTTTTTATTGCGGATTTGGAGTACAAAAAGAGTTCTTTTTTGGGCGTATATTTCTTCTTTAGGACAAAAGACAAATTCTAACCCCAGCAAGTTGATAAAGGAGCTGAGACCAGACAAACCCATAACGGCCAGCATAAAAGAGGTGATCAAATAAAGCATGTTGTTGCCTGTATTAACGGCCGCCACGCCGATAAAGAGGGTGAGAAAGATATAAATGGCCCCAGCCTTGGTAACTTTGACCCGAAATTGTCCCTTTTTCATGTAGGCAAGGAAAACTGCTTTAGGAAGTCCTTTAAAAATTCCTCTTTGGTCTTAAAAGACATTTCCTCTTTAGGTAAAAGCCGATGGAAGGCAATGGGAATAAATACGGTCTTTATATCTTCAGGGAAGACATAATCTCTTCCTTCTAAAAAGGCATAGGCCTTAGCTGTCTTGGCCCAGGCCTGCGCGGCCCGCGGCGAAAGGCCGTAATAGAAATCTGCTGTTTGACGTGTGTAATTTACGATTTTTAACATATACGCAATGAGGTCATCATGAAGGGTGATATCTTTTATCTCTGCCTGTAGTTTTAAACATTCTTCTGGGGTAAACAGAAACGCAAGTATTTAGCCCTTTCTTGGGAATCACCCCTTTTTAAAATAATCCCCTCTTGGTCGGCTGGAGGATATCCTAGACGCAACCGCATTAAAAAACGATCAAGCTGAGACTCAGGCAGGGGAAAGGTGCCATGAAGTTCCAGCGGGTTTTGGGTAGCAACGACAAAAAAGGGAGACGGCAAAGGCCTGACCTTTCCTTCAATGCTTACCTGCCTCTCTTCCATGGCCTCAAGGAGGGCACTCTGGGTCTTGGGCGTGGCCCGGTTAATTTCATCCGCCAGGATAATGTGGTGAAAGGATGGGACCAGGGCGAAAGAAAAACCGTTCTACTTTAGGAAGATATACCATTCCTCCCAAGATATCAACCGGAAGTAAATCACTTGTAAACTGAATGCGGGCAAAGGAACATCCTAATACTCTCGCCAAGGCCAGGGCCAGGGTTGTCTTGCCAGTTCCAGGTAGGTCTTCCAAAAGTAAGTGGCCTCCGGCTAAAAAACAAGTAAGGGCTAGCTTGATTTCCTCTTCTTTCCCAATAAGGACCTGCGAGAGTAAACTTAATCCCTCTTTCAACTTTCCAATTTCTTTAATCTTACCCATCAGGCAAATACTTCTCCCAAATTTTCCTTATGCGCATACGCAAATCTTGAAGGTAAGCCAGCGCCTCTTCTGGTGAAAGCTTTAATGGCGGTTCCTTTAAACCCCAGTTTTGCCACATTTCCTTTATCTTATCCTCAGACAGAGGCAACTCCGATGAGCGGTTATAAACGAGATTGAGCCGATGCTCTAAGGCCTTAAACAGGCTATACCCTTCCATAAGGGCCTGCACATCATCTGCCGGTATAAGCTTTATTTCCTTTAGGGCCTTAAAAAATTTAAAGGTATGTCTCCGTCTTATTTCAGGATAATTAGGCCCGTATATAAGCTGGAAATATTGGGCCAAAAATTCAACTTCAATTAACCCACCTTTACCTAACTTTAAGTTGAATTTTCCCTCTGTCTCCTTTGCCCTTTCTTCTAAGATACGCTGGCGCATGTGGCTTATTTCTTGTCTCCAATCAATTTCAGTTTCTTCTTCAAAGAGAAGGAAATGGCGAAACTTCTCCCATGCCTCACCTAGAGCTTGATCTCCACATACCCAGCGGGCCTTTAAAAGGGTCTGCCTTTCCCAGGGCATGGCTTGTTTTTGGTAATACTCTTTAAAGGAAGGAAAAGATACAACCAAGGGTCCAAAACGGCCCGATGGACGCAGACGGGTATCTACTTCATAACCCGGACCACCGGCATGAGGGACAGTAAGAATGGAAATCAGCCGCTGGGCCAGTTTGACGAAATACAGGTGGGCTTGCTGCTGTAAGGTCAGATCTGCTTCAGGGGGGTAATCGTAAATAAAAATTAAGTCAAGGTCTGAGTGATAGGCCATTTCTTGACTACCCAATTTACCAAGAGCAACGACAAGGAAGGGCAGGCTTAAAGGAGACATCTTTTTGTTTACCTCTTCTTTTGCCCAGATTAAGGCATGGGCCAAAGCAACATCGGCCACGGCCGTAAGCTGTTGGGAGACACGTATGGGACTTAGTTTTCCTGCCAGGTCAGCAAAACCAATGCGCAGCAGCTCTTCATTTTTAAACTGCCTTAGGGCCTCTATTTTTTCCTCTAAATCCAATTCTGTATGCCCATTAGAAACACAGCGTATATATGTCTGCAAGGTGGCCTCTATGTCTGCCCTTGTCTTAATAGGCTTGGCCTGAGAGGCAGAGATCAATTGGTCAAAGAGCTGAAAGTGCTTTATTAAGAGAGAAGAAAGTAATTCACTGGCGCCAAAGATTTGCAAGACTAATCTGCGGAGAGTAGGGTTTTCCTTCAGCAAGGCATAAAAGCCAGTCCTTGGCCCCAGACGTGAAATAAACTCCTCTAACCGGATTAAGGCTAGGTCAGGATTGATAGTTTGCTGCACTTCCTGTAAAAGTCTGGGCAGAAGGGCCAAAAGAAGGCGGTGCGACTGACCTGACACATGAGGGGTTTGCAGAAAACCTTTTAATTTCATAATACGCTCATAGGACCGCTCTGGATGTTTAAACCCCATTTGTTTAAGGTAAGAAATGGCCTCTTTTTCCAAAACTGTATGTGTAAAAAGAATCTTAAACACTTCTTCTTCCTTTCCTTCTTCCTTCGTGGCCAGAAGTTCCTTAAAAAAGGCATGCACTCCGCTTCTTATTTTGCGCAAGTGGTTAAAGAAATGTCTTAAGGCTATTTCTTCCCTGCGTTCTCCATATCCCATAAGCCTTGCGATTTTTAAAAGGGTATGGCGGTCGCGGGGCAAGGTGTGGGTTTGGGTATAGGCCGCCATCTGGCAAAGATGCTCTAGCCGCCGCAGATAACGGTAGGCCCGACAGAGAAAGTCTGCATCTTCTGGTCTTATAAGCTTAGCATTCTTTAAGGCCGTAATGGCCGCAAAGGTCCGGTGCTGGCGCAGTTCAGGAAAACGGCCTCCGTAAATAAGCTGAAGGGTATGGACAAAAAATTCCAGCTCTCTAATGCCACCCTGACCTATCTTTAAATTAAAGCGTTTTTCCTTCTGGCTCTTAAAATCTAAGGCCCTTTTTAAGGATCTGATCTCATCCACGCCTGAAAAGTCAAAATAACGCCGATAAATAAAAGGGGTAAGACTATCTAAAAATGCCCTTCCCCTTTTTAAATCTCCGGCAATAGGCCTTGCCCGTAAAAGGGCCAATCGCTCTAAGGCCGTGCCAAAGTTTTCATAATAAATCTCAGCGGCGCGTGTAGATTGGATAATTTCGCTCTCCTTTCCCCCTGGCCGTAAGTTTAAATCTACCTTAAATAAGACCTCCCCATATTGGGGATGATGACATAAGGAGGTTATCTTTTCGGCCAATTTGACAAAAAGCTGGTGGTCATTCCTTGTTACATTTTCATTAGATTCATAAAAATAGACCAGGTCAATATCCGAATAATAATTAAGCTCCTCTGCTCCCAATTTTCCCAAACCAAAGATAAAAAAGCTTGTGGGAGGGCCTTCAGGAAAGACAGAAGGTAAGACATGTTCATATATGGCCTGCAGGCAGGCAGAGGCCAAATCACTCCACTCCTTAAGGGATGCCTCTAAGGAGGTAAGCTGGTTAAGGTCTCTCGCCCAGATACGCAGAAGCTCCTTGGCCTTAAACGCCCGAATAAGTTCAGGGAATTCCTTTTTGCCAATGATGGACTTAAGAAGGGTTAAAAATTCGGCCCTTGTCCTTGTTTGTTCAATCCCTCCCTCTAAAAAAAGCCAGGCTACAAGCTCTGGCCTTCTTACCAACAAATTGGTCAGATAGGTAGAACTAACGCAAATCTTCAATAGTTGCTTGGCTGCTTCTGGTCGCCTTAGCAAAAAGGCAACCGTTTCCTCTGGCAGAACTTCTAACACCCGCTTAAAGGCAGCTTCGCCATAGGGCCAAAGGAGATGAGAAGAAAGGATTTGCAAGAGTTTATTTTTCATGTTTTCCTCCTACTAACAGGTATAATTTGCCCTTTTGCGCCATATAACAGGCCTGGGCCTCGGCTATTGGCCCGGTGCCAAAAAAGATATCGGCCCGGCCTGGTCCTTTTATGGCACCTCCTGTATCCTGACTGAAAGCGATGGTTTTAAAGGGCTGCCAGCCTAAAAAGTGCTGTTTTTCGTCTACCTTCGGTATCTCCGTATCTACAAACAAGATTGCCCCACGAGGGAACACACTGGGATCAGTCGCTAAGGAATAATAAGGCACCAGCACTTCATTTATCGCCCCAAGGGGGCCTTTAGGGACAAGTTTAAAGAAGATATAACTTTCGTTAAAGGCAAATACTTTCTGCATCATTTCTGGGTGATTGCGCAAAAACTCCTTTATCCTCAGACCATTAACATTATCATCCAAAAGTCTCCACTCCCGCATGATTCTGCCAATGCTGCGGTAAGGACGGCCATTGCTGGCAGCATAATGCACATAAAGCTTTTGTCCGTCAGGCAGAACAAGAATGCCAGAGCCTTGGACATGTAAGAAAAAGAGCTCAATGGGATCATCTACCCAGGCTAGTTCATAGCCTTTGCCCATAAGCTTATGGGCAAAATCAATCTCGGCGCGCGTATAAAAAGGAATGACCTCGTGCCCTTTAACCATGCCAATCAATGTCTTAGCTGGTAGATCATGACCAAAACGGCGTAAGTCAATTTTTATCCACTCATCTGGTAAACGATAAATAGGATAGCGATACCGCTTGCTGGGTGATAAGGCGGCGTGCAAGACAGGCTGATAATAGCCGGTAAAAAGCACTTCTTTCTTTTTTAATCCCCTTGCCTGATAGAGCACAAAATGCGATTTAAGGCATTTCTGCCAATCAGCCTGGTTTAAGCAATATTTAAGGGTTTCCAAGTCTGCCTCTAACTCCCTGGCGGTATAGGGAAGATTATTTATCCAAAAGGTGTAATCCGCGGGAAGACGAGAACAATAGTGAAGACTGCGATCTAAAGCTGCATTAAAGGCCTTCATGTCAGACGGCCGTCTTAGTGGTGGCCATTTTTTTACGCGGATTAACGCTGGCGGGGGCTTTTTAAAGGGCACACATGCAAAAAGAATAAAGAGAGAGATAAAGATAAGTCCAAGTTTATATGTGTATAATTGGGGTTTTAAAGACATCTGCATTTCTCCATTTACAGGGTTATCCCATTTATAGGTGATCAGGGTGGTTTTGTCTATAGCTTAAAAAAGAGACAGTGTTTTCCCCAAAATTCGTGATTGCCTTCCAAAAGACCTCGCAAGTAGGCTATAATAAACAATGTTTTAAAAATTCCTTTTACCTAAAGGGTGAAAAACGCTTATCTTTTCTTCAAGGCCCAATTATAATTATAGCGCCTCCGCTCGCTTATGCGGTCAAGGCCAAGCCCTACGGGTGGCCTTCGGCCAGCCTTGACCTTGCTCGCTACGGCGCTTTTTTTCTTTTTGAGGCCGAGAAGGAAAAAGGAAAATTTCTTTTTTCCCTTCCTCCTTGCGATTTTTCTTTTTGCCAGGGCCGAGGGCGGTCAAGGGCAAGCCCGCAGGGCGCAGCCTGCGCCTTTAGGCGCAGGTCTGAACGAACGCAGTGAGTGTAGACCCTTGACCGTATAACCGAGGCCCTGGCATATAATTTTTTAAGTAAGGAGGGGATAATTATGGTGTTTTTTTCTTGTTTTTTCTTATTTTTAAATGTCTTTCTCCAAAACTCAATCGCGGATTTTGGGGTTTTGCATAATATAGCATAAACTTAATTTAAATATGTATAAGATCTCTTCAGTTTCCTTTTGCTAGTTTCTGTAATCCCTCTTGGTCTAAAATTTCAATCTGGCTCCCTTCTATTTTTATCAATCCCTGTTTGTTCATTTTGCTTAAAGTGCGGGATAGGGTTTCAGGGATAGTACCTAAAAGGCTGGCTAGCTGGGTCTTGGTTACATCTAACTTAAATTTCTCTGCGTCTTTTTGCTCCTTTAGATAAAGGATATAAGCCGCTAAACGGCTACCTACCTCTTTTAAAGAAAGATTTTCTATAAGCACCGTGAATTTACGCAGACGGCTTGAAAGCACGGCCAGCATGTTTAAGCCTAGGGTAGGATCTTCTTTTATGATGCTTATAAACTCTCCTCTAGGGACAAAAATGATATGACTATCCTCTATGGCCATGGCATTTGCAGGAAAACAATTTCCGGAAAAGACAGCTACTTCTCCGAAAACCTCGCCCGCACCAAAGATACCAAGAATTTGCTCCTTTCCCTGGGAGGAGACCTTAAAAATCTTAATCCGTCCAGAGGCAACTATATAAAAACCATTTGCTGGTCTGCCCTCCCGAAAAATGATTTGTCCTCGTTTGTAAGAGCGCTTTATACATATTTTGGCTAAATTTTCATGTTGGGTTTTAGAAAGTCTTTTGAAAAGAGGAGTATTGGCAATGAGATCAATTATAGACATATTACTACTACACATTACATTCTTATTACAACCCAAAATCCGCGATTGATTTATATGAGAAGTTTCCCTTTCTCTTTACTTACAAAAATTATACACCAAGGCCTCGTTAGGTAGTCAAGAGTCTCCGCTCGCTTTGCTCGCTCCGACCTGCTCTGTGGGCAGACTGTGCTCTTCGGGCTTGCCCTTGACTACACTCGGCCTTGGCGAAAAAGAAATTGTGAAAAGAAGAAGGAAAAAGAAAACCTTCCTTTTTCCCTTCTGGTCTCAAAAAAATTGTGCCGAAGCGAGCGAGGTCAAGGCTGGCTGCTAAGCCACCCGTAGGGCTTGGCCTTGACCGCTAAGCGAGCGAAGGCCCAATAATTATGATTGGGCTTGAGGGAAAGATAAATGTTTCTCACCTTTTAAGTGAAAGGTATTTTTAAAAAACGCTTTATTACAGCCCACTTGTGGGCTCTATTGGAGGGCAATCACGGATTTTGGGAGGAGGTTTGTGATGGCAGAGGTAAAAAGTTTAAAGGATTAGGCAGGGAGTGAACACAGGCGGTTTGAGGTTGTAAGAATTGAAGGAGGGAAGGACCTCAAAGAGTATCTTGAAGATTTGGGTATCAAAGAAGGCGAAGAGATTGAGTTAGAGTCCACCTTTTCTCATGAGCATCGTGGTCCTTTGGCAGTGGAAATACAGGGCAAAGAAATAGTTTTGGCCCAGGGAATTGCAAATAAGATGGTTGTAGAGACAGGGAATGGGAAATTTGTGCATCTTCTGGAATTGGAGGCCGGTGATAATGGAGTGGTTAAAGAAATTGAGGGTGGTAAAGAAATCAGAGATGGGCTTGAACACTTGGGTCTAAAGGTAGGAGAAAGTATCAAGGTTAAAGGGCATTTAGCCGAAGAAAATTACACCATTGAATTTAATGGAAATCAAATTGAGCTTTGCACAGGAGAGGCCTCAAAGTTGTTGATTAAAGTAGGGGACAAGGTGTTTCAACTCTGCCAGCTTGAGGCCGACGCCGAAGGCGAATTTGTCGGTATTATTAGTGGTATTGCCTTGGAAGAAAGACCAAAAAAGGCCGGAATAGAAAAAGGGGAAAACATAAAGCTAGTTTCAAGAAAATCTACTACGGGTCCGGCCAAGCACATTGGTTGCATCTTTTATCTAACACTTCCAGGTGGTACTACCGTTTCTGTAGGCCACGGCATGGCCGAAAAAATATATGGTTAGCCCGCTAGACTAAACCTAAAAGGTCCCTTTAAAGGGGCCTTTTAAACAAGAGAAGATTGAGGAGTGATAAACATGAAGGTAGTTGTTCCCCAAAGGCATAAGTGTATTGAAGCCATCCAAATGCACCGCATGGAGGCCATCAAGCTTTTGATAGCCGGCCTCTCCCACATTTCCCTGCTGTAAAGGCAGGAACATAATGTTAAAAAAAATAACAAAATTAAATTCTTGACAAAAATTTCTATTTAGCTTATTAATCCAAGCTTAAGTTTGGGAGTAATAGGAGGGAGTAATAAATGTCAGATTTAGTATTGGTAAGCATTGCCTTTGCTCTGTTTATAGTTTGCCCTAGGATGGCGGGTATGGCCGCAGTGATTAGTCGGGCTACTAATTTAAGCTTGATAAAAATAGCTGTGTTTGGGAGTTTATTTTCTATACCTTTGACGATTATTATGGTTTTGGTTTTTAGACGTTGGGGGCTAATAGGTGCCTTAAGTTTTTGCGTGCTGACTGATTTAGGTTCTGCTTTGCTTATGAGGGAAATTAATCTCAAGGCAGGACTGGAAACATTGGTTGTTGCCTTATTTGTACTTTTAGGTGTTAAAGTGGCTTCGTGGATTTCTGCTTTAGTTGGTTAGAAACTATAGGTATTTATGGATTAATTGTTAAGAAAACTAATAAAATTAAATATCTTAATTAGGAGGTGTTGAAATGTATTTGACATCACTTAAAAAGGGGCAGAAAGGTAGGGTAAGGTCAGTTAAGGGCAATGGTGCCGTTAAACAACGGCTCATGCAGATGGGTATTGTACCAGGAGAAATGGTAAAGGTGGAAAGGGTAGCTCCTTTGGGTAGTCCCATAGATGTGCTGGTCAAGGGTTACCACTTATCTTTAAGAAAAGAAGAGGCAAATTGTGTAGAAGTGGAGGTGATGTAAAGGCAATGTGTCCCCTAAGCATAGTAGAAAACGGCAGGGAAGTGGAGGTTTTGGATATAAGAGGTGGTTTTGGTTTATGTCAGCGTTTAAGTAGGATGAGGATTTACCCAGGTATACGGATTAGAATTTTAAACAACGGTCGTCCAGGGCCTGTGATTATTGCTGTAGGCGAAAAACGGTTTGGTTTAGGCTTTGGTATGGCCCATCGGATCTTTGTAAAGCCATTGTAGGAGGGAAAATGGGAGAAACAGTCATTTGTTTGGCAGGGAATCCCAATAGTGGAAAAACCACTATCTTTAATGCCCTGACTGGGGCTCGCCAAAAGGTGGGCAACTGGCCAGGGGTTACCGTAGAAAAAAAGAAGGAGATTTTTTAGAGCAAGGCAAGCACATTCATGTTGTGGATTTGCCAGGTACATATAGCTTAACGGCCTATTCCATTGATGAACGCATTGCAAGGGATTTTTTGATTAGGGAACATCCTGATGTAGTTGTGGTGATTGTAGATGCTACAAATTTGGAAAGAAATCTTTATTTAGCCGTTGAATTGTTAGAAATGGGTGCCAATGTAGTGCTTGATCTTAATATGATGGACATGGTCTCCAAAAGGGGCTGGCGGATAGATTTGGATAAGCTTTCCCAGGTCTTAAATGTACCAGTAGTGCCTACTGTGGCCACAAAAGGTGAAGGCTTAGAACAGTTAAAAACAACCGTTCTTAAAGCAAAAGACAGAGATGTAACTCCTTTAAAGATAGATTATGGTCCTGTTGTGGAAAAAATGTTAAGTAAATTAACAGAGTTACTTAATTCTAAAAAAGATAAAAGCATCAATATTCCTAGCCGGTGGTTGGCAATAAAGTTGTTAGAAGATGACGTCCAGGTAAAAGAATGGGTACAAGGATTTACAGGAGGCAGAGAAATCCACGAGGAAGCAGACAAAATGAGACAGGAGCTTCAGGAAAGGCTAGGACAAGATGTAGAGACATACCTTATAGAAAGAAGGTATGGGTTTATCTCTGGTTTGGTAAAAGAATGTGTGCAAAGACCAGCCGCAGTAGAAGAGAAATTAACCCTTTCAGACAAAATAGATAAAGTTGTACTCAATCGCTGGCTAGGTATTCCTTTATTTTTACTCTTTATGTGGATTACCTTTAAACTGGTTTTTGATGTAGGTGGTCCTATTGCGGACCAAATAGATAGCCTCTTTGGCTGGCTGGGAGATGCTGCTAAACATCTTTTGGGTGAAAATTGGTTTTCTTCCTTGCTGAGTGACGGCATTATTGCTGGTGTAGGTTCAGTCCTGGTCTTTTTGCCCAATATCCTCATTCTCTTTTTTATGATTGGTTTCTTAGAAGACTGTGGTTATATGGCTAGGGCAGCCTTTGTCATGGATAGGTTTATGCACGCTTTAGGGCTTCATGGCAAGTCATTTATTCCCATGATCTTGGGATTTGGCTGCAACATTCCAGGGATTATGGCCTGCCGTACCCTTGAATCTAGAAAAGACAGAATTTTGACCATTTTGATTAATCCCTTTATGTTATGTTCGGCCCGGCTGCCTATCTATGTGCTTTTTGCCGGCACATTCTTTCCCAAACACGCCGGCACGGTCATCTTCATCATGTATGCTTTGGGTATTGTTGTAGCCATCTTAACAGGGCTCTTGTTCAAAAATCTCTTTTTTAAGGGCGAAGTTGCTCCTTTAATCATGGAATTGCCTCCTTATCGCCTACCTACCTTAAAAAGTGTACTTTTGCACCTGTGGGAACGCTCGTTTATGTTTGTCAAGAAGGCAGGCACAATTATTATGGTTGGTGTGGTGTTGGTTTGGCTTTTATCCTCTATGCCTCCGGGGGTAGAATATGCCAG
Source organism: Candidatus Desulfofervidaceae bacterium (assembly GCA_027064585.1). Classification (GTDB taxonomy): domain Bacteria; phylum Desulfobacterota; class Desulfofervidia; order Desulfofervidales; family Desulfofervidaceae; genus JAGHCL01. The sequence continues at coordinate 106,037 of JAMOPI010000028.1, forward strand.
TGAAAAAAGTTGGATTGGGCATCTGGGTAAATTTTTTGCGCCGTTGTTTAAACCAGCGGGTTTTGGTTTTTGGCAGGCCGCTGTGGCCTTAATCTTTGGTATTCTGGCCAAAGAGGTAGTTGTTGGTACCCTAGGCACCCTTTATGGTGTGGAAGAAAAAGGACTAAATAAGGTCTTGCCTAAGTATTTCACTAAACTATCTGCTTTTTCTTTCATGACCATGTCCTTGCTTTACATTCCCTGTATTGCGGCCATTGGAACAATCAAGCAAGAAACAAATTCCTGGAAATGGACGGCCTTAGCGGTGGGTTGGAGTTTGTTTGTAGGCTGGACGATGGCGGTTTTGTTTTATCAAATGGGAAGAATATTTGCTTAAGGGAAAATTGTTATGGCGGTTTTTTGTTTGACAACAAACAAACAATATGCTAAACACCTCTGTAATAGGGCCATGAAGGCTCTTCCTTTTCATGAAGGGAGCCTTTGTGGCCTTTTTTTATTTTTCTAAAGAAAGGGGGTGAGAAGGCCAAAAGGGCAAATGGAGTTATTCATTGGAATGTTTTTTTAAAAAATCATAAATGAGGAGGGAGGAAAATGACAAAAATGAGAAAATTGTTGATGGCAATGCTTTTATTTTCGTTGCTATTTTTGCCATTATTGGCTAAGGCGGGAGAGAATAAGGTCCCTTCGCCAAGCGTTATCAAGCTTTCAATTAGTGATATTGAGGCCACCCTTTCAGGTGGTGTAAGTGGGGCTTTTTTTTACGCCAATAACGAAGGTAGTGGTCATGGACACAATCGGGCTAGCAAATGGGTCCTTACCAACGACCTGTTTGACCTCAATCTGGAATCAAAGACCTATCCTGTATCTTTGGATATTGGGCTTGGGGGAGTGGCTACTCCATCTATCGTTGATAATGTTTGCGAGACTGATAGTGCCCCTGATTTTAGGGTGGAATATGCCGATTTTTCGGTAAGTCCTATAGAAGGTCTTACTTTAGAGGGCGGCCTTTTAGAACCAGTTGCTGGGTATGAAGATACCTATACTTTTAGGAACAAAAATATTACTGTTGGTGTTGTTGCCTCACAACAGCCATACAATGCCTATGGCGCTAGGGCAACTTATACCATTAAGGGATATGGTGGCCCGGATGTGGATGTCTTTTATGGTTATTATCGCAACAGACTAGAAGATGAAGAGTATGCGGAATATGTTAAGCCACATGATGCCTGGGAGACAGGCCTTAGCACCAATGTTTTAGATACCGACATCACCTTGTATCACTACCATATAAATAGTATTCGTTCCCTGACCGGGATTGCCATAGAAAGGGATATGGACATCTTGTATGTGGCATTTAATATGGACTACTGGAAGTGGAGCAACTTTTTAAGAAGGCAAGCAGATATAAAAGGTGACCACTCCATCGGGGCCGCGCTTTATGTTTCTGTAAGGCCTTGTAAGCCTTTTGAATTGCCTTTAAGGGTAGAATACATTGATCAATGCAAAAGTGGTATTTACACTGGTGGTGCTGGTGATATTTATGCCATTACAGCTACGCCAACACTTCATCTTACCGCTAACACCTATGCCCGAATTGAAGGTGCCTATGTGCACAACAATGATGGCTTTGAAAATGGCGAAGGAAATCCAGCCGATCACAAGTGGTATGTGGGCACTGAGCTAGGATTTACATTCTAAAATTCAAAAACGGCCGGCCCTGGCCGGCCTTTACTCAATTTTAGCCTCCATTGCTCTTCTTAATGACTCGGAATAACTTATGTCAACCCAAGTTATTGCCTAATTTGTCCTGAGTTTTAATATCCAATAAATTTAACTTTTTTCAGAGATAAATACCTAAAGGGATGACTATAAAAAAATCTTCTTAATTTTTTGACTTAAGTCAAGGTATGTTTTGAAATTTTTGATTATACTTTTAAAAAATTTTTAAGGAGGTTAACACCATGCTAAAATCAGGAGAAAAAGGGGCGGTTTTACAAAGGGATAAAAAGACTTACGCCATTGTGCCGCATGTGCCGGCAGGGGTGGTTACACCTGATTATCTAGAAAAAGTGGCCGCGGTGGCCAAGAAGCATGGCATTGCTGCCCTAAAGATTACCAGTGCAGCGAGGATTGCCTTGGTGGGGATTAAGGAAGAGGACATTGATGCCATTTGGAAGGATTTAGGCGCTAGCCCTGGTGCGGCCGTTGGCCTGTGTGTGCGCAGCATAAAGATTTGTCCGGGGACTACCTTCTGCCAATTAGGACAGCAAGATTCACTATCCTTGGGCTTAGAGTTAGATAAGCGGTATCATGGCTACAAACTGCCCAGCAAGTTTAAAATTGGTGTTTCTGGCTGTATTAACCAGTGTGCGGAGAATTGTATTAAGGACCTTGGTTTTTATGGTATGAAAAAAGGTTGGACCGTAACGGTAGGCGGACATGGTGGTGCCAAACCCCGATTGGCCCAGAAGTTGGCCGAGGGTCTTACTACCGAAGAAGCCTTAGAGCTAGCCGATAAAGTAATTAGATTCTATGAAAATAGTGAAACCAAAAAACGGCTAGGAGATTTTATAGAACAGATCGGTTTTGAGACATTTAAAAAAGAAATTTTGGGATAGATAAAAGGGCAGGGCACTGCTTAAAAAGTGCCCTGTTTTAGACTTTTTGACACATAGGACAGAAATAGCTACTGCGGCCAGCAACTTTAATGCGTTTAATTGGCATACCACATCGCAGACAGGATAGTCCTTCCCGCCGATAGACCAAACGGTAATTCTGGTAAAGTCCTTTACGACCGTCTGGATGCAGATAATCCCGAATAGAAGTACCACCTAGTTTGATACCCCTAATTAAGGCCTTTTTGATAGCCCAAGCAAGTCTTTCTATTTGGGTGGAGCTTAAGGTACTTGCCGGTATTAAAGGATGAATCTGTGCCAGCCACAGTGCTTCATCACTGTAAATATTGCCAAGTCCAGCCAAACATTCTTGGTTAAGGAGGACACTCTTAATGGCGGTCTTTCGCTTGCGTAGCCGATCTTGAAGAAGTTTAGGGGTAACGCTTAAGGCATCTGGGCCTAATTTCTGTAAAAACGGCACTTGGGATAACTTCCCTTCAGGCACAATCTGCCAATAACCAAACTGGCGCAAATCGGCATACCGGAGTTGCTTATCAGTCTCGGCAAAAGAGACAATTAGATGTGTATGGGGAGGTAAAGGTTTGTGTTGAGGTTGCCACCAAAGCTGCCCACTCATTTTTAAATGGATAAGCCAGACATAGGGAGGGGTCCAAAGAAGGATAAGCTTGCCTTTGCGGCTAATGTCCTTGATCGGGTATCCCAGGGCCTTTGGTAAAAGGTCTGGTGTGCGCAAAATTTTTTCTTTATGACAGATTACCTTTATTGGGACTAAACCTATCAAACAGGATCTAAGGGCCTGCACAATCGTCTCTACTTCTGGCAATTCAGGCATGCCTTGTATTTATCATTTTTTTCTTACTCCGCAACCTTGACAAAAAAGGATAGACGAATCTAAAAATGCTCTCTATAGATTCCGATCTTTTAAGGAAAAATATTGATGTACGTTCCGTCAGAAGTTATAAATATCTGGGATAAATATAATTTCCATGCAAAGAGAAGAAAACACTCTTTAAAGGTGGCAGAGATTGCCTTACGTTTGGCAGAGAGAATAAAAGACGTAAATAAAGATCTTGTTAACACGACATTGGCTAGGCGATAACGGATGACCCTTTCTGGCATTTTATTGCCGGAGCGCAGCTTTTGGCTAGAGAAGGTTTTTTCTCCTGAGATAGTACTTATCACCGAAAGGCATTTTGCCGCCGGCATTAGTCGGGAAGAGGCAATCAGGCTTGGTCTACCGCCCAAGGATTATCTGCCGGTAAGCTTGGAGGAGAAGATTGTCTGTCATGCCGACAACTTTACTCATGGCGATAGGGAAATAAGCTTTGCGGCATATCTGCAGAAGTTAGACGGTTTTGTCCAGAAGAACCCAGGGCTAAAATGGTTGGTAGAAAAAACAAAGCTGCGGGCAAGACGTTTAAAGAAAGAGATTGAAAGCTGGATGAATTTAAATTAATAAAGGAAGGCATAATGAGTCTTTTTACTCTTCCAGATAAAGCAAAATTAAAAAGAAAAAACCCATTGCGTTTCCTTTTAAAAAAATTAATAATATAAGCCTAGACAAATGAGAGACAGGAAATTAGAGAAACAATTAGAAGAAAAAAGGGCTTTATTAAGAGAAAAGGGAGTAGTACTTACTACCCCACGATTGATCATTCTGGAATACTTGTTTGAAAATCCTATCCATCCTACAGCCGAGGAAATCTATAACTCCTTAAAAAGGCGGTTTCCCTCTATATCACAGGCCTCTATTTACAACACCCTTAAGCTCTTTACCAAACTAGGTGTGGTAACTGAGCTTATGATTGAAAAAGAGAAGGCCCGCTATGACATCAATACCACCCCGCACGCCCATTTTAAGTGCATCAAATGCGGAAGGATATATGACGTGTTTGAAGTGCCCCTGCCGCAAAGAGAAGAAATATCCGGGCATAAGGTACTTACAACCCAGCTTTATTTTTATGGGATTTGTCAGAAATGCGTTCAGAGTTAAGACGAACGCTCTAGTTTTACATTAATCAACTTTTCTACATATGCCACGACCCAATCACTATAACGCCCAAGTTGGATGAGTCTTAGAAGGGCCTGGTAAAGGGTGGAAAAGTCAATGTGGTGGTAACGCCAGATGTCTACGGCTGCGGTCAGGGCATTTAGGTAGGGAAGCCTTTGCCGACGGCAAAGGGCAGCCAAGCGGCCATCATCAGTAAGGATGGTGCCTCCCAATTCCTGGTGTAAAATAAATACCTCTCTTTCCCCTCCTTTCAGGCCATGCGCGTTATGATTCAAAACAGATGGAGTCTGAATTTGATAAAGACCTTCTTGCAAACAGGTCCTTAACAACCTGCCGTCAGGTTGATCCTTTCTGGTCATCTCCTCATACACAAGAGGCGGAACAATGACCTGAAAGGTGTCCAGCAGGGGCTTAAGCAAACCTGCCTTAGTAAGCAAAATAAGAGAGCTACTGTCAGCGATAAGCCTTTTCCTTGCCTGCATGGCCAAACTTTGCCTTAAGCTGCCTTTTCCTTATAACCACATTTTAAACAGACCAAATTAGCCCCCTTTATTACCCGAAACTCGGCTCCACATTGGGGACAAGGATTTTTGACTGGTGTTTCCCACATGGCAAACTTACATTCTGGATAGCGGGAGCAGCCATAAAAAATCCGGTCTTTTTTAGAGACACGTTCCACTAGCTCTCCTTCTCCGCACTGCGGGCACTTTATACCCAAGGTGAAGGGGGCAGTGTATTTACAGTCAGGGTAACGAGAACAGGCCAGAAAACGACTGCCCTTTTTGCTGCGCTTAACAACCAGGCTAGCCCCACATTCAGGACACTTTTTATCGGCTACCGGTATGTCTTCTTCCTTTAATGGTTTGGTAAATTTACATGCTGGATAGCCAGAACAGGCAAGGAAGCTACCATAACGACCGTGTTTGACAACAAGAGACCTGCCACATTGCGGGCAGGTTTCTTCAGGGGGCTCTTCACTGATCACAACGATTTCTCCCTTTTCATTCCGGGTAAATTCCTTGGTGTTTTTACACTCGGGATAGCGGGAACAGGCAAGAAAGGCTCCGTTTTTTCCATATTTGATGACCATCTTGGCCCCGCACTTATCACATACAATCTTTGTTTCTACCCCGCGGCCCTTGACATCAAGCATTTGCTCTTTGGCGCGGGCCAGGGCCTGGATAAAGACCTGATAAAAGGCCTTAAGGATATCCAGATAATGTCTTTGGCCTTCTTCAATAGCGTCTAAGTCTTCTTCCATGCGGGCAGTAAAGGAGACATCCACAATGTCAGGGAAGTTATTAACCAAAAGATCGTTGACCAAAAGGCCAAGCTCCGTGGGCTTAAAACGTCCCTTTTCTTTTTCTACGTATTTCCTTTCCTGAATGGTAGCCAAAATGGTGGCATAGGTGCTTGGCCGACCAATTCCCTTTTCCTCCAGTTCCTTGATCAAGCTGGCCTCGGTATACCGGGCCGGTGGTTTGGTAAAGTGCTGGCTGGGCATAATTTCTTTTAGTGTCAACACTTCACCTTCTTCAAGGGGTGGCAGGCTGACATCCTTTTCCTTTGCTTCATCCTCTTGCGTTTCTTCATATACCTTTTTAAAGCCAGGGCTTTTTAAGATACTGCCTGTAACCCGAAAGGTGAAACGTCCGGCTCCGATATCTACTGTTGTCTGGTCATAAACAGCCGGGGCCATCTGGGAGGCAACAAAGCGCCGCCAGATAAGGGTATAAAGTGCCCTTTGGTCTGGTGTCAGATAAGGGGCCACTGCCTCTGGTGTGCGGTAGACCGAGGTGGGGCGTATGGCCTCATGGGCGTCTTGGGCTGAACGCTTGTTTTTATAACGATAGGCCTTAGCCGGTAACAGTTCTTTGCCCCATTGTTCTTTGATAAACTGGCGGACTTCTTTTAAGGCCACATCAGCCGTGCGCACCGAATCCGTGCGCATGTAGGTAATAAGACCCACACGCCCGGCCGTTCCTAGATCAATGCCCTCATATAATTGCTGAGCAATGGCCATTGTCCTTTGGGCGCTAAAACCCAGCTTTTTGGCCGCTTCCTGCTGCATAGTGCTAGTGATAAAGGGTGGGGTAGAATAGCGGCGCTTCTCCTTACGCACGACCTTTTGGACAATAAACTTTTCATCCTTTAAGGCCTCTGTTATGGCTATGGCTGTTTTCTCGTCTTGAAGCTTTGCTTTTTTCCCGTCTATCTTTATAAGTTTCGCCTCAAATACTGGTGGGTTCTTAGCCATAAGCTTGGCCATAATTTCCCAATACTCTTCTGGTACAAAGGCTTGAATTGCCCGCTCCCTTTCGCAGATAAGTCTTAGGGCCACTGACTGCACCCTTCCTGCCGATAGCCCGCGTTTGACCTTTTCCCACAGCAGGGGAGAGATCTTATAACCCACCAAACGGTCAAGGATGCGCCGGGTCTGCTGAGAGGTATATTTGTGTATGTCTAGTTCTGTTGGATGGGCAATGGCCTCTTTGACTGCCTGCGGGGTAATTTCGTGAAAAAGTACCCGCTTGATAACCTTGTCCTTGGCCTTTTTCTTAATCTCCTCGGCTACATGCCAGGCAATGGCTTCTCCTTCACGGTCTGGGTCTGGCCCAAGGTAAATCTCATCAGCCTCTGCCGCCAGCTTACGTAATTTTTGGAGCACCTTCTGCTTGCCGGGTAGAAGTACATAGGTAGGCCTGAATTCCTTTTCTATGTCCACTCCAAGCTTGTTTTTAGGCAGGTCTTTAACATGGCCAAGGGTTGCCTCTACGGCAAATCCTTTAAGCAGCTTTTTTAGTGTTCTTGCCTTGGCTGGCGATTCAACGATAAGTAGTTTCATATCCTATCTACCCTCACATATTGTTGCCCTGGTAATTGTTCAATCAATCCCTGAAGCTCAAGCATGGTCAATTTGGCCAAAATTTTGGACGGATCCTCTCCTAAATTTAGGATAATTTCATCTAAATGTCTTGGTGTTTGAACAAAGGATAAGACTTTTTCGGTTAAAGGGTCAAGGGAAGGAGATATTTTTTTATCTTCATTATTCCTTTTTTCAAAAGTAATGGGCAGTTCTTCTAGAATATCGGTTACGGTCTCTACTAATTTGGCCCCCTGTTTAATAAGGGCGTGCGTGCCATGACTGTAAGGGCTATCGGCCGGGCCAGGCACGGCAAAGACTTCTCGGCCCTGTTCTAGGGCCAGACGGGCCGTAATAAGAGAACCACTCTTTAAGGCTGCCTCTACGACAAGCACGCCTAAGGAAAGGCCACTAATGATGCGGTTGCGGGCAGGAAAATGATGCGCCAAGGGAGGAGTGCCAGGGGGAAATTCAGAGACAATCGCTCCGCCCTTTTCTATAATTTTTGCATACAACTTGGCGTTTTCTTTAGGATAAACAATGTCCAGTCCACAACCAAGTACCCCAATCGTTTTTCCTTCCGCCTTAAGACAGCCTTGATGGGCAGCGGTATCAATGCCTCGGGCCAGACCGCTGACAATGGTCAACCCAAGTTCGCTCAATTGCATAGAAAGGCGCGTGGCGGTCTTTATCCCATAAAAGGTCGCCTGCCGTGTGCCTACGATGGCTAAAGAAGGAGTATTTAAGAGGTTAGCGTTACCTTTTAGATAAAGCAGAAGCGGCGGATCATAGATTTCTTTTAAAAGGGACGGATAACACTTGTCTTGATAGGTAATCACTTCTATGCCAGCCTTTTCAAGCCTTTTCCTTTCTTCTTCTACAGCCCTTTTCCATTCTTCTTGTTTTAGGGCAAAAATGGTCTTTTCCCTTACGCCTAGTTCTTTTAACTCCTCTTCTTTGGCCGTTAAAATGGCCGCTGGAGAATGAAAGTGGTGGAGCAGCCTCAAGGCCGTTTGGTTACCTAAGCCAGGGATGTGTTTTAAGGCCAACCAGAAAGAAAGAAAATCCATTTACCTTACAAGGTCACCTGCATGAAATGCATAGTTTGATTTTAAAACTAGGGCCGTGGAGGTTGTGGGAGTAGTAAGGATTACGGCAATTTTTCCTACCGGTAAAAGAGGTAAATCCTTTCCCTCCTGCCGAAATACACTTAAGATTTGTCCTGGTTTAAGTCCTTGCCGCTTACCTGCGTCTATATAGACTATATCCGGCCAACCAATCTCTTCTCCTCCACTTTTAGCAGCCACAATACAGGCCTGAAAAGGAGGGTGAGCTTTATCAAAATAGATGGGCTTTGGCCTTTGATAAGGCTTAAGATAGTCACCCTGATAGATCACTTCGTATGACTTTATAATCTTGGCCTCGGCTATTTTTGCATACACCTTTATAATCTTGGCCATACCTAAAATGGTATGGATGTAGCCAACTCTTTCGTGGGTAATAGGATGAAAAACAGGGCCAGATATACGAAAGATAGTCCACTCAGAACCTACCTCTGGCCTTATATCTCTCTTAAAAGAGACATAAATGTGATCTCCTTTGCCTAAGATGGTTCTATTATCAACTACCGCCCGTAGGATTTCACCACTATGAGGCTCTTTTTGAGGCAGGAGGTAACCAGCAGCCTCTATCACTCTTCCTGGAATCTTAGGAACAAGTTTTTTTGTCGGTTTTTTCTTAGTCGCAGCCTTAATCAATCCTTCTTTTGTTTCTTTTAAACGCAAGACATCACCTGGATAGATCCAATGGGGATTGGTTACTTGAGGATTAAGCTGCCATAACTTTGGCCATAAAAAGGGATCGTGATAGTATTTGTCGCAAATTTCCCAGAGGGTATCTCCCTTTTTCACTTTATAAAGCTCATCGGCATAGACGGCAAAAGGCAAAAGGCAAGTTATGAAGATAATTATTGACCTCTTCATTCTTTGATCCCCTTTTCTTTTTTAAAGAAAAATTGTTTTCCCTCTAAGATGGTCAAAATAGGACTGGCAATAAAAATGGAAGAATATGTACCAACTGTAATGCCGATAAGAAGGGCAAAGGCAAAGTTATGAATCACTGCTCCACCTAAGAGATACAGGGATAACAGGGCAAGCAAGGTTGTGGCAGAAGTAAGAATCGTCCGGCTTAAGGTTTCATTGATACTACGGTTGACTAAAGTAGCAAAGTTTTCCCGACCACGTTTACGCATGTTCTCCCGAATACGGTCAAAGACGACGATCGTATCATTGAGAGAATATCCCATAATCGTTAACAAGGCGGCAACAATGAGAAGGTCAATTTCTTTGTTTAAAAGGGAAAATACGCCTACAGTGATAAAAACATCGTGGATTAAGGCAATAACGGCCCCCAGGGCAAAGCGTAAGTTCAAAACAACGTAAAGGGCAAGCGTAGCAACAAAGGCCACAATGACCAAAAAAGACAAGGGTATTTTAAACAGGGAAAAAATATAAACCACACCCAACAAGATGCCGGCCATAACCGCACTTGTGCCCCATTTCATTTCAAAGCGGCCAGAAATATAAATACCAATGGCCAAAATGGCATAAAAGAGGGCCAAAAGGGCCTTTTCACGTAGATCCTTGCCTACCTTCGGCCCTACCATTTCTACCCGTCTTATGATGACTGTTCCCTTGCCCAATTTTGTCTCAAGTTCTTTCTTTAACGCTTCGGCAACCCGTTGTAAACTCCCGCTGGTGATCTTAGTGCGGATCAGGTATTCATGGTTTTCAATCGGTCCAAAACGTTGGACAGTTGCATCTTGTATATTGAGTTTCTTTAACACCGCCCTAATTTCATCTGCCTTTACTGATTTGTTGAACTTAACCTGTATAATAGTACCACCCGCAAAATCAATGCCATAGCGAGGCCCGCCTTTGATAAGCAGCGAAATTAACCCCAAAATGATTAATATGCCTGAACAGGTTAAGGCGAGGGGCCGTAAACGGATAAAATTGATATTGACATCAGGTTTAATAATTTCAAGTCCCATGTGTGCCTCCTAAATACTTAACTTCTTTATCTCTACCCGATAGAGCAGATAATCAAAAATGGCCTTACACATAAAGACGGCCGTAAACATATTGGCCAAAATGCCTAAGCTTAAGGTAACAGCAAAACCCTTGACTGGGCCAGTACCAAATTGAAAGAGGATGATGGCTGTGATCAGGGTTGTTGTATTGGCATCAAAGATTGTCCAGAAGGCCTTGCTGTAACCAGCCTCTACCGCGGCCCGAGGAGTTCTTCCCAGGCGTAATTCTTCTCTGATGCGCTCAAAGATTAAGACATTTGCATCTACTCCCATACCAATGGTTAAGGCAATACCGGCAATGCCTGGTAATGTTAAAGTAGCCTGAAACATGGCCAAACCCGCTAAAAGCAGGAGAAGATTGGCTAAAAGGGCAACATCTGCAACTACACCTGAAAGACCATAATAGACAGCCATAAAAATCAGTACAATTATACCAGCAATTACCGATGCCCTAACTCCCTTTTGAATTGAATCGTGTCCTAAAGAAGGTCCAACCGTGCGTTCTTCTAAAATCTTTACCGGCGCCGGTAAGGCACCAGCACGTAAGACGACGGCCAAATCCTTTGCTTCTTCTAAGGTAAAATTACCTGTAATTCTTGCTTGCCCATTGGGGATTTTTTCCCGAATGACCGGGGCCGAATGCACCTTGTTGTCCAAGATGATGGCCAACCTTTTGCCCACATTTTGCTCTGTAACCCGGGCAAATATTTTAGCTCCTTGTTTGTTGAAGGTGATGGCCACATAAGGTTCGTTAAACTGTGGGTCTATTAACACTCTGGCATCAATAATATATTCGCCGGTAAGCAGTGTCCTTTTTTTAAGCAAATACGGCACCTTGACTTGACGATGAGTTACCGGATCTTCTGTTATCCCATAAAGGATTTCATCTCCTGGAGGTATTTTACCAGTCAAGGCTTCCTGTACACTGTGTTCATCGTCCACAAGTTTAAACTCCAGCCGAGCCGTCTTGCCGATGATATTAATGGCCCTTTGGGGGTCTTTAATACCAGGAAGTTGGACCAAAATGCGATCTTCTCCTACTTGCCTGATATCTGGTTCAGCTACACCAAACTGGTCAATCCGATTGCGTATCGTCTCTAAGGCCTGGCTAACAGCCATTTTTTTGATTTGGGTTACACGTTCAGGTTTCAATTTTAGACTTACCAGATGTAGTCTATCTTCTACCTTTTCGCCCTTCCAAATCAGGTCAGGATATTCCTTTTTAATCAATTCCTTCAGCTGCTCCACATCTTCTGCACGAATAAGCTTGAGGGCAATGCCATCTTCACCCACCCTTTTAACCTCAAGATAAGGAATTTTTTCCTTCTTCAAGGTAGTCTCAATCTCTTCGGCCAGGCTATCTGTGGTGGTCTTTACCGCCTCATTGGTTTCTACCTCTAAGACAAGGTGAATACCGCCCTTTAAATCCAGTCCTAGTTGAATCTTATTTTTGGGTAAAAAGCCTAATGGCAGGTTGGGGACAAAGGTGGGAAGTAAATAAATAACAGCCCATATCAAGACAGCCAAAATAATCAACCAACGCCATTTTAAACCTTTCATCTTTCTCCCTCGCCTTTATTTTTCTCCCTCTGCTTTTAATGGACCAGCAATATAGCCTTTTGTTACCTTAACTTTAACGTTATCAGGCGGAAGTTCTAAGGTAACTACATTTTCACCAACATTGGTTATCCTTCCCCGCAACCCTCCTGCCGTCATTACCCACTCACCCTTTTTTAAGCTTTGTAAAAACTCCCGGTGTTTTTTTGCCTGTTTTTGCTGAGGCCGAATAAGCAAAAAATAAAAAATAACAAAGATAATAATTAAGGGCAAAAAGGCGGCTAAGGGATTTCCCCCACCCCCGGCTGTTCCTTTAGATGCTTGTCCCATTGCCCAAGCCACATCGCTAAAAAGGCTCATCCACATTGTTTTCCTCCTTCATTTGATTTCGTCTTTCATAAAATGTTTTTCTAAATTGCGCAAGGCATCCATTTAAAATTGCTTCTCTTAATTGACGCATGAGATTGATAAAATAATAAATGTTGTGATAGCTGTTAAGACGGTAGGCTAGGAGTTCTTTGTTCATAAAGAGATGGCGTAGATAGGCCCGGCTATAATGCCGGCAGACATAGCAATTGCAGTTTTCATCAATCGGACGTTCATCTTTAGCATAACGGGCATGTCTGATAACCAACCGGCCAAACGAGGTAAAAAGAGTGCCAGTCCGGGCATGGCGGGTAGGCACTACGCAGTCAAACATATCTACCCCTCGCCATACACACTCTACGATATCCTCTGGCAAACCAATTCCCATGGCGTAGCGGGGTTGGTTAGCAGGTAATATTTCATTGCTGATTTCTATGGCCTCCCACATTTTCTCTTTGGGCTCTCCGACACTCAATCCCCCAATGGCATAGCCATCAAAGCCTATTTCTACTAAGGCCTTTGCGCCCTTGCGTCTTAAATCAGGGAAAAAACTTCCCTGCACGATACCAAACAGGGCCTGATCTCTTCTCTCTTTGGCCTGTTTACAGCGCTTGGCCCAGCGCAAGGTAAGGTCAAGAGATTTTTGCGCGTAAGCGTAATCAACCGGATAGGGCGGACACTCATCAAAACACATGATGATGTCGGCCCCAATAATTTCTTGGATTTCTATTACCCTTTCTGGGGTCAAAAAGTGCAACGAACCATCAATGTGGGAACGAAAGGTTGCTCCTTCTTCACGGATCTTGCGCTGGTGGGCAAGGCTGTAGATTTGGTAACCGCCACTGTCAGTCAAAATAGGTTTCTGCCAATGCATAAACCGGTGCAATCCACCAAACTGGGCCAAAAGCTCTGGCCCTGGACGCAGGTAGAGGTGATAGGTATTGCCCAGAATGATTTCTACCCCGATTTCTTCCAGGTCTTCTGGAGTAAGGGACTTAACTGTTCCCAGTGTGCCTACAGGCATAAAGACCGGCGTGTGAATAACACCATGGGGGGTTTTTAGAACACCGGCCCTTGCCTGTCCATCGGTTGCCTGCACGGTAAAGCTCAAGGAGCTACTTTTAAAAGATAAACATGGCGTCTCCATAGCTGTAAAACCGATACCTCCTTTTTATCGCCTCCTGATAGGCCTTTAGGATTAACTCCCTGCTGGCAAAGGCCGATACTAACATAATTAAGGTGGACTTGGGAAGGTGAAAGTTGGTAATAAGCCCCTGCACGATCTTAAATTGATAGCCTGGATAGATGAAGATTTCACAAATTCCTCGTCCAGGTCTAATCTCGCCATAGCGGGTCATCAGGTTTTCTAAAAGCCGAGTGCTGGTTGTGCCTACAGCGACAATACGTTTGCCTTCTTTGTAAGCCTTATTCAGCCGGGCTGCTGCCTCCTCTGAAACTTCATAATATTCGCCGTGCATCTTGTGCTGACGGATGTCTTCTACCTTGACCGGGATAAAGGTGCCATAGCCGACATGCAGGGTCAAACGAACAATCTCTACGCCCTTTTCTTGTAAGGCTTTTAGTAATTCTTTTGTAAAATGCAGTCCAGCCGTAGGGGCAGCGACAGCTCCTTCCTTTTGCGCATAGACGGTTTGATAGGTCTCTTTGTCTTCAGGGGTATCTGTGCGTTTGATGTAAGGGGGAAGGGGTACATGCCCAAGCTCTATCAACCTATCCCGAAAAGGACCTTTACTGTAAAAGCGTAATTGTATCTTGCCCTCGTTATAACCTAAAACCTCTGCCTTTAGGTTATCGGCAAAATAGATAAACTGACCAGGTTTAGGGGCACGGGAAGCACGTACCAAGGCCTCAGTCTCAAAAACTTCTCTGCTGGCCAGGGCCGGGTCAAAGTGCAATAAAAGAATTTCTACCTTCCCACCGGTCTCCTTTTTCCCAAAAAGACGGGCTGGGATGACCTTGGTGTCGTTTATTACTAAAACATCGTTTTGAGCTAAAAAATTTACAATCTCAGCAAACTCGGTATGTATTATTTCCCCCGTCTTACGTTTGAGTACTAGTAAACGAGATTTCTCCCTGTTTGGCACCGGCCGTTGGGCAATCAGTTCCTTGGGCAAATCATAATCATAATCAGATAGCCTATAAACCATAGGTCTCCCTTTGTAAGTTTGTTAAATGTTAATGGATATCAACAAAGTGTCAATGGAGAGGGAGAAATAATCCTCTTGCCCAAATAAAATTTTTCCTTTAACATAGCTTTAGTCATGAGAAAGTGTATTTCTAACGCATATTTCAAGGCGCTCGTTTTTGATTGTGACGGAGTTTTGTTTGATTCTAAGGAAGCCAATCGGGCCTATTATAATGCCCTCCTGGCGGCAGTTGGTCTGCCTCCCATGACGGAAGAACAACTGGCCTTTGCCCATTGCCATACGGTGTTTGAGGTTATTGACTATTTGATTCCTGACCCCAAATTGAGACAACAGGCGTATAAAGCAAGAGAGAAATTAAATTACTCTAACTTTCTTTCTTACATGCGTCCAGAGCCCTATGTAAAAGAGGCTTTAAGTGCCTTTAAAAGAGTATTTAAACTTGGTATGGCCACTAGCCGCACTAATACTATTTACCGTCTGCTTGAGATTTATGACTTGCGGTCGTTTTTTGATTTAATCATCTCTGCCTTGGATGTGCAAAGACCTAAACCTCACCCTGAGGCCCTTTACAAAATTATGGATGCCTTTAAGATAAAAAATGATGAATTGATTTATGTCGGTGATGCCGAGGTAGATGCCGAGATGGCCAAAAGCGCAGGAGTAACTTTTGTCTCTTATAAACGGCCGGACTTACCAGCCGATATTTATGTAAATAATTTTTTGGAATTGGCAGAGGTTTTAGGTATAAGCCTTAAGGAGGAATAGAAACATGCGGGTCTTATTGCATATCTGTTGTGCCCCCTGTGCCATTTATCCGGTTAAAGTTATGCGGGAAAAGGGTATAGAGGTCTTTGGTTTTTGGTATAATCCTAATATTCATCCTTTTACTGAATACCAGCGTCGGTTGGAAACCTTAAAGACCTATGCTGAGCAAATCAACCTGCGCATGATATGGCGGGATCGGTATGAATTGGATAAATTTCTGCAAGGGGTGGTTTTTAGAGAGGCCTTTGGCGTTCGCTGCCAATTTTGCTATCATAAACGGCTTGAGGCTACAGCCCAGGTGGCCAAACACGGCAAATTTGACGCCTTTACCACTACCCTTCTTTACAGTAAGTTCCAAAACCACGAACTTATCTGTGATATTGCTACAAGTCTCAGCAAAGACTACGGTGTAAAGTTTTATTATGAAGATTTTCGGGTAGGCTGGAAAGAAGGGATAGAAATTTCTAAAGAGCTTGGTATGTATAGACAACAATATTGTGGTTGTATTTATAGCGAGCGGGATAGATATGCTAAACTATTAATAAATAAATGATTAATCTAACTTTTTGGGTACAACCACAATTCCAGAAGTTGGATCTACATAAAAACGTTCGGCGTCTTTGTTTAAATCATAACCAATTCGTTCCCCTTTAGGGATTATGTTACCTTCGTCAATAATCGCTCTTTTTATCTGGGCATTCCTTCCCACGATGACATTTCCTACAATAATAGATTCTTCCACCACTGCCCGGCTGTCTATGAAAACATTACGTCCAATAATGGAATCTCTTACCCAACCCCCGCTAACAATAGACCCTCCGGCAATAAGACTATTCTCCAAGTGTCCTACCCTTCCTTCGGCATCTACGACCACCTTAGCTGGTGGATCATGATATTTAACTGACCGCACCGGCCACTTAGGATTATAAAGGTTAAGGCTAGGCAGGGGATTTTTTAAATCCATATTGGCCTCATAATAAGAGGCAATGGTGCCTACATCCCTCCAATAACACATCTGCCCTTCTATTCCTGGAATTTCATTGCTGCAAAAGTCATAGGCAAAAACACGTCTTGTTTTACAAATTCGTGGAAGAATATCCTTACCAAAATCGTGCGAACTATTTTTATTCTCTGCGTCTTTTACTAGTTCTTCTAAGAGGACTTCGGTATTGAAGATGTAATTGCCCATAGATACTAGGCCTTTATCTGGATAACCTGGCATGGGTGCAGGTTGAGGAGGTTTTTCTTGGAACTCTATAATTTGCCAATTTTCGTCTATAGAAACCACACCAAACCGACTACACTCAGCGATAGGAAACTGGATAGTGGCTACCGTAACATCGGCAGCTTTAGCCAAATGGTAGTCAATCATCTGTCTGACGTTCATAAAATACACATGATCGGCACTAAAGACGAGAACAATATCAGGCTTAAATTGTTTAATAAGATAAATATTTTGATAAACAGCATCGGCTGTACCTAGGTACCAAGTTTCGCGCATCCGCATCTGGGCAGGTACAGGAAGGATAAAAAAACTATTCATTTGGTAGGCACTTACCCACCCCAACTGAAGGTGACGTAAGAGGGACTGGGCCTTGTATTGAGTAAGCACATAGATAGAATAAACACCAGAATTAACCAAATTGGAAAGAACAAAGTCTATCAAGCGATAGATACCACCAAAGTGCACGGCTGGTTTAGTGCGGTGACGGGTAAGAGGGAAAAGCCTTTCCCCCTTTCCCCCAGCCAGAATCATAGCCAATGGTTTAACGTAATCTACCACCTCTTAGATTCTCCTTTTATGACCTTTTTAACAAAGGGTAACATAAATTTACCTTCAAAGCAACTATTAAGATAGCCCAAAATCCGTGATTGCCCTCCAAGAAACTCCAGAAGTATGCCATAATAAAACAATTTTTTTAAAAAACGTCTTTCACCTAAAAGGTGAGAAAACATTTATCTTTTCCTCAAACCCAATCATAATTATTGGGCCTTTGTTCTCTCATGCGGTTAAGGCCAAGCCCTACGGGTGGCTTAGCAGCCAGGCCTTGACTACCTAACGAGGCCTTGGCGTATAATTTTTGTAAGTAAGGAGGAGAAAGGGAAATTCATCAATTTTTGCAGAATACTATAAATCAATTGCGGATTTTAGGTCAATATTCAATTTCCAAACAGCTTTACTCTCAGCTGAGCAGAAACGAAATTGGGAGATTATAAAATTTTATTTTTACTAGCAAAATAATCGGCTAAAATTTGGCTGTGATCAAAGACTAAGGGAGAGGGAAGGTTATCTTGGGTAAAAATGCCTAAATCCGCCGCATCATCACCTGCTTTGGGGACACCTTTGGCCTTGGCAATGTAAACGGTAGTAATGGTATGCTGGCGGGGATCGCGGTTTGGGTTAGAATAAGTATGAAATTGCCTAACCAATTCTACATCCAAACCTGTTTCTTCCTTGGCCTCTCTTATGGCTGCCTCTTCCAAACTTTCACCATAGTCTACAAACCCACCTGGTATGGCCCAACCATAAGGTGGATTCTTGCGTTTGATCAATACGATTCCCTTTTCTGTCTCAATAATAATATCTACCGTGGGAATAGGATTTTGGTATACATACACCGGTGCACCACACTTAGGACAGCTAATGACCTTTTTCTTCACTGCCTTCTCCTTAATAAACAAAAGGGCAGGGTTTGGCCCTGCCCTTATTTTATTCTATCTCCTTTGTTGTTTCTGCCTCTATAGTTGTTTCTGGCAGTTCTTCTTGCTTGGCCTCTTCTTCTTGTTTCTTTTCTAATATTGCTTGACTTTGGGTCAAGGCCTCGTTCAGCTTTGTAATGTCTTCTATTAACTTCTTTACCTCTTCATTTTGAAGCGGATTTTCTTCCTTTGCAGATTGAGATAATTCATATACCTTATTGCCCAATTCCGCAAACTTGTTTGCAATCTTGATTTCTAACCGTTTTACTTCTAATTTTGCCTTGGCCACTTCAGCACTTTCTTTAGTCTTCTCTGCTAACTTATGTGCCCTTTCCACCACTGCTTCTGTGGTTGTGTAAAGCGTTTCCTTTACCCGTTTCCATAGTTCAATGGCATTCACCTTTTTTCACCTCCCTGGCTTATTCTGCTACCTTTACTTCAATCTTCTTAGGCTTAGCGGCTTCAGCCTTGCCCAATACAACCTTCAAAACACCATTTTTAAGAGACGCTTGGACATTTTCATAGTTTATCAAATCACCCAAGGCAAACTTGCGATAATATCGTCCAAGTTTAAACTCTTCAGCCAAAGGCCGTTCTCCTTCTTTAAACACATTTTCAACCCGGCCGTCAATAATAAGTTCATCCTCTTTTATGTCCACGCAGAGATTGTCCCTATCTACTCCAGGCAAATCAGCTAAAAGTACATAGGCCTCCTCTGTCTCATAAATATCCACATCTGGGATTAAAACTTCCTCTTTTGGCGTTGTTTTTGTTAATTCTTTTTTCTTTTTTTGCATAGTGATCACCTCCTTACTCGGCCTTAATCTTAATCTGTCTTGGCTTTAACTCCTCTTTTTTCGGCAAAGTTAAGAACAGAATGCCGTTTTTATAACTAGCTTCAACCTTCTCGCTATCTATGTGCTTGCTTAAGTTGATAACCCGCTTAAATTTACCATAAGGCCGCTCACGCCGTAAAAATGTGGCCTTTTCTTCTATTTCTGGCTTCCGTTCACCTTCAATGCTCAATTGTCTATCTTGCAACACGACATTAATTTTGTCCGGCTCTACCCCAGGAAGCAAGACCCGCACATAGTAATTGTCCTTGTCTTCACTGACCACGACTGGAGCCAAGGTTGTGCGAATCTCTTGTTCGGTTAATATTGTAGGAAAGAGGTTTTCCACTACTTCTTCCAATACGTTGAAAGGGTCTTTCCATGTCATTTTTATCCCCTCCTTTTTTCTGTTTTCTCGCTTTAGAAAATAAGCACGGTTTTAGCGCTAGTCAATAAAATAATTTGGAAGGAGCAGTTATTTACCTTTTATGGTGTAGTAATAGAAAACAAGGCAGCTTAAGAGACCGACTAGAGCAGCAAAATAAAAAATAAAGTGTAGACCAAAGGTATCCATGATTATCCCAAGAAAAATGGGAGAAAACACCATACCAAGACTCATGGCCGTATTAAAGATACCCATAGAAGTGCCCATACCCGTAGATTGGCCTACTAAAACGGCAATGGCTGTTGCTGCAGGCATAGCAATAGCTCCCCCGATGCCTACTAAGATGCCAGCTACAAAAAGCTCAGTAAAATTATGGCTAAGGGGGACAAAGATAAGTCCTAAAGCAGAGATGAGAGAACCCGTCAGTACCATCCAAAATTTATTCCACTTATCTGCCAATTTGCCAAAGGGCGTTTGCAAAAGACCGGTAATAAAGATGTTGGCAGAGAGTAAAATACCTACCTCTGATGGGCTAATATGGATTTTAGCAGCAAAAAGAGGTAAAAAGACCATAATACCTCCCCTTTTGGTAGCATTGGCCATCCGAAAGATAAAGAGGCCTTTGATCACATTGTTTTTAAGGATACTGCGCCAAGAAAGGGAGGTTTTTTGCCTTATATGAATTCTTAAATCAGGGAGGAAGACCAGAGTAACAAGAAAGGCAATGGTGGTTAAAAGGGCCATGGCATAAAAGGCTGCCTTTAGACCAAAGGCATCATTTAAAAAGCCTCCTAAAAAAGGTCCACTACCTATGCCTAGGAAGAGGGCCATGTTAAAAGTGCCCATGAGCTTTCCTTCTTCTCCCTTACGGGCAATATCACCTATATAGGCCATAGCAATAGGAAGGACCATTGCCGATGCACATCCATGGAGGATCCGAATAAGGCTCAACTGATAGACAGTCTTAGCCAAGGGATAGAGCAGAGAGATGATAGAATACCAAAATAGGCCCAAAGTAATAAAGAATTTTCTTCCTCTTTGGTCAGAAATTCGACCTATAAGAGGCATAAAAATGACACGGGCTAAAGAGAAACCCGAAAATATGATGCCTAACCACATTCCAGTTGCACCTAAACTTTTGGCATAAATGGGCATTAAGGGGGCAATAATACCTAATCCAACCATCGTAGTGAGGATAGAGACAAAAAGGACATTAAATATGCGCCTTTCCATATTACCAAGGTAAAGGGTAAGATTGGTTTGTCAAGTTTTACAAATGAATATTTGCCACTACCTCTGAGGCTGTTTGAAAATTGAACATTGACCTAAAATCCGCGATTGATTTATAGCATTCCGCAAAAATAGATGAATTCCCCTTCCTTTTTACTTACAGAAATTATACGCCAAGGCCTCGTTAGGTGGTCAAGGGTATACGCTCGCTTTGCTCGTTCCGACCTGCACCTTTGGCACAGAGTCTTTGACCGCTAAACGAGCGAAATTATAATTGGACTTGAAGAAAAAAGGTCTCCACAAATTACATAGAATTATACGGTTAACTATATTATTTTTCAAACAACCTTGCTACCACCTCTTGACAAAAAAACTAATAAAGGCTAATTTAATAGGTGTCAGAGCGGGAATAGCTCAGGGGTAGAGCACCACCTTGCCAAGGTGGGGGTCGCGGGTTCAAATCCCGTTTCCCGCTCCATTTTTTAGGCGGCATAGCCAAGTGGTAAGGCAGCGGTCTGCAAAACCGCGATTCACCGGTTCGAATCCGGTTGCCGCCTCCATTTTTTTATTTTGTCCT
Source organism: Candidatus Desulfofervidaceae bacterium (assembly GCA_027064585.1). Lineage (GTDB taxonomy): Bacteria > Desulfobacterota > Desulfofervidia > Desulfofervidales > Desulfofervidaceae > JAGHCL01. The sequence goes on from JAMOPI010000028.1 coordinate 127,219, forward strand.
TTCTTAATCTAACCCCTAAGGCTGAATGAAAGGGATTACTTTTCTGCCCTAAAGATGTGTTCTTCGGTAATAACGATGTCTACGGTTTCGTCTTGAGGTTCTAAGGGGAGGGCGTAAGTAAGACATCTTTCAAAGGTGAGACCTATCTTAATGGCTGCATCCATCTTTTTAAGAAAACGATCATAACAACCTAGGCCATACCCAATACGACCGCCCCGGACATCAAAAACAATTCCTGGCACGACAATTAAATCAATTTCTTCGTGCCAAGAGAGAGCCTTTTGAGGAATGGGCTCTGGAATACCAGCAAAACCAGGTGAGACATCTTCAGGAAAGCGTTTGATTTTATACGGCACGATGTCAATCTTATCTTCTACCCTAGGCAAAAGCACCGTTTTATTTTCTTTTAATGCCGCTTGGATTAGCGTAGTGGTATCAACTTCGTTTCTCACCGAGACATAAAGCATAACCGTATTTGCCCGTTGCCAAATGGGAAGGGAAAGAAGGGTTTGGCAAATCTTAGTACTTTTTTCCTTTATCTCTTCAGGGCTAAAATTTTCTCTAATATTAAGATAATATTGCCGATATTCTTCTTTTTTTCTAGATAACATGTTAAAAATACTAGCAGGGAAAGATTAAAAAATCAATATACTAACTAAAGGAGTAATTATGGAGGACATTTTAGAAGAAAAAGAAATCCTTATTCCAGATGAAGTTCCCGTATTGCCTGTCAAGGATTTAGTTGTTTTTCCTTCTATGATTTTGCCGATTTTTGTAGGCAGAAGTATTTCTCTTAAGGCCGTAGAGGAAAGCTTAGAAGGAGATAAGCTTGTCCTTTTGGTGGCCCAACGGGATCCCACTACAGAAGAACCAACTCCAGAAGATTTGTACCCGATTGGCACTATTTGTCAAATTATGAGGCAGTTGCGTCTTCCTGATGGTCGTTTAAAACTCTTGATACAAGGTCTTACTAAGGCTAAAATTAAAAAATATACTCAGGATTCTCCTTTTTTAAAGGCCAAGATAGAGGTATTGGAAGATTTAGCTGTTTCCGAAGTATCAGTAGAGATAGAGGCTCTAATACGAAATGTACGAGAGCAGAGCGAAAAAATATTGTCCCTTAAGGGACTGGATTATGATGACATTATTGCCATCCTAACAAGCATAGATGATCCAGGTCAATTAGCCGATATAATTGCCTCCAATCTGCGCTTTAAAGTATCCGAGGCCCAGACTATCTTAGAAACCCTTGATCCCGTAGCCCGTCTGCGCAAGGTCAACGACCTCCTGAGCAAGGAGCTTCAGGTTTCCACCGTCCAGGCCCAGATTCAGTCTGAGGCCAGGGAAGAAATGGATAAAGTGCAACGAGAATACTTCTTAAGGGAACAGTTGAAGGCCATCAAGCGAGAACTAGGCGAGTTTGATGAATTTGACGAGGAAATTGAGGAGTTTAGGGAAAAGATTGAAAAGGCCCGCATGCCCAAGGCCGTTAAAGAAGAAGCGCTTAAGCAGCTGGAACGGCTGGAAATGATGCATCCTGATTCGGCTGATGCCAATGTCATTCGCACCTATTTAGACTGGCTGGTTTCTCTGCCTTGGCGAAAAAGCACCAAGGACAAAATGGACATAAAGACGGCGAAAAAGATTCTGGACGAAGATCACTATGACTTAGAAAAGGTGAAAGAACGCATTTTGGAGTATCTCAGTGTACGCAAGCTTAATCCTAAGGCTAAGGGACCAATCTTGTGCTTTGTTGGTCCTCCTGGGGTAGGCAAGACCTCTCTAGGAAAGTCCATTGCTCGGGCTTTAGGAAGGAAATTTGTTCGTATTTCTCTGGGTGGAATCAGGGATGAAGCCGAGATTAGAGGGCACCGGCGGACATACATTGGGGCCATGCCAGGCCGGATCATTCAGGGCCTAAAGCAGGTAGGCACTAACAATCCGGTCTTCATGTTGGATGAAATTGACAAGATTGGCGCCGACTTTCGGGGCGATCCGGCCGCAGCCCTGCTGGAGGTGCTTGATCCAGAACAGAACACCAATTTTAGCGATCACTATCTTAATGTGCCCTTTGATTTATCCAAGGTGATGTTTATCACCACGGCCAATGTGACCGACACCATTCCTTCGGCCTTAAAAGACAGAATGGAAGTCATTGAGATTCCTGGTTATACTGAAGAAGAGAAACTTCAAATCGCCTTGAAGTATTTGTTGCCCCGTCAAATTAAAGAGCATGGCCTTAAACCAGAAGACATTCAAATTGCACCTAAGACTATCGCCAGAATCATCAGCCATTATACGCGTGAGGCAGGCGTAAGAAACCTGGAACGGGAGATTGGGGCTATCTGTCGTAAGGTGGCACGGAAGATTGCCGAAGGAGAAAAGGGGCCATTTAAGATTACGCCCCAAAATCTTAGGCGCTATCTGGGGTTACCAAAGTATCGCCCAGAAATGGAGGTAGAAGAAAGTGAGGTAGGTGTGGCCACGGGATTGGCTTGGACCCCTTACGGAGGAGAAATCTTACGGGTAGAGGCAACGGTCTTAAAAGGCAAGGGTAACCTCATGCTCACCGGTCAGATGGGAGAAGTTATGCAAGAATCGGCCAAGGCGGCCCTGAGTTATGTGCGCTCCCGGGCCAAATTATTTGGCCTACCCGAAAACTTCTATGAAGGAATTGATGTGCATATCCATGTGCCAGAAGGGGCTGTACCCAAGGATGGGCCTTCGGCCGGTATCACCATGGCTACGGCTCTTATCTCTACCCTTATTAATAAACCCGTAGACAAAGAAATTGCCATGACTGGAGAGATTACCCTTAGAGGGCGGGTGTTACCAGTAGGAGGGGTAAAGGAAAAAATTCTGGCAGCGGCCAGGGCAAAGGTTAAGTGTGTTATTTTGCCGGTTCAAAACAAAGAAGATTTGGCTGAAGTGCCGCCTTCTGCCAAGCGTAAGCTAAAGTTTATCTTTGTTAAAAACATGGATGAGGTGCTAGAGCCGGCCTTAAAGATCAAGCTGAAGAAATGATTTTTTATTTGTGATACTCCTCTCCGTGCCAGATGGTAAGAACGCGGTAGAGTTGCTCTAAAAGTACCAGCCGTGCCATCTCATGGGTGAGAGTGAGGGAAGAAAGAGAAAGGCAGAGATGGGCCTGTTTTAACAGTTCTGGAGAAAGGCCTAAAGGCCCACCTAAAAAGAAGGTAAGGGTCTTATACCCTTGCGCAGGTAACTTTTTTAAAAACTGGGCTAAAGAGGAGGTAGAAAATTGTCTTCCCCTTTCATCTAGGGCAATCAAAAACTCACCTGTTTTAAAGGCCATCTTGATGCGTTCTGCCTCCTTGGCCTTGATAATGGCTTCAGGTATATTTTTTATCTTTTCCTCCTTTACCTCTTTTACCTCTACCTGCACATAGCGCTTAATTCTCCTTAAGTAATCTTCTATACCCTCAGCCAGATAATCTGCCCTTGTGCGCCCCACCCAGATAAATTTAAATTTCATTGTCTTTCCTTACTTTGTACGTATATTTGCTCATCCTCCACTTAATTGCCACTCCGAAGTGTCTGAACCTTTACAGAGAAGTTATCATAACCAGATTATAGCCTCTTCCATTCCTTATGCCTAGGCCGTTGACCCTTTCTTTTGTTCATGGCAATATAATTTTATGGATATAAAAAATCACGCCATTTTGTTACTTTCGTGTCCAGATCAGAAAGGTATTGTTGCTTCAGTCTCCCGCTTTATCTATGAGCACAACGGTAATATCGTCCACGCCGAACAATATACTGATACCCAAAAGGGCCGTTTTTTTATGCGCATTGAGTGGGAGCTAGATGACTTTGACCTTTCGCGGTCTGAAATTCCCAAAGCTTTTGCTCCTTTGGCACAAAGGTTTGAGATGGAGTGGGCCTTACACTTTGCCGATTATGTGCCTAAGGTGGCCATCTTTGTCTCCAAGACATCTCATTGTTTATATGAACTGCTTTTAAGACAACAAGCTGGCGATCTGCAATCGGATATTAAACTCATTATCAGTAATCATCCTGACTTACGTCCCATCGCTGAGGCCTTTGGTATTCCTTTTTATGTCTTTCCGGTCACCCCAGAAACCAAATCCGCCGTAGAACAGAAGGAAATTGAACTTTTAGAAAAACACGCCATTGACCTTATCGTCTTGGCTCGGTATATGCAGATCTTAACTCCTACCTTTGTCGCCCGCTATCCCAACAGGATCATCAACATTCATCATTCCTTCTTACCGGCCTTTGCCGGTTCCCGTCCCTATCATCAGGCCTGGGAGAGGGGTGTAAAGGTCATAGGGGCTACCAGTCATTATGTCACGGCCGAATTAGACGCAGGCCCCATTATAGAGCAGGATGTTATACGCGTCAGTCATCGGGATTCGGTGCAGGACTTGATCCGTAAGGGCAGGGATATTGAAAAGCTGGTGCTAGCAAGGGCGGTTAAGATGCACCTAGAAAACCGTATTATTGTTTATGAAAATAGAACTATTGTCTTTGATACCTAATGAACGAAGAGGCCAAAATCCGACAATTTGCCGAGGTAGCCAAAACAATTTTCGCTCCTGCCTATCCGGCAGTAGCTAGGCAGATTATTAATACCTTAGGCATCAGGCAAGGAATGGCTCTTGAAGTAGGTACAGGTCCTGGTCTTTTGGCCTATGAATTGGTGAAGCAATCAGAACTGAGGGTATTTGCCCTGGATAACAAATTTAAGGCCCTTGTGCTGGCCAAAGAAATTCTTCATGAAAAAGGTGCTGATTTTTATCGTCTTTACCTCTGTTGTGGTAATGCATTAAATTTACCTTTTCCTAATCATACCTTTGATCTTGTTTGTAGTCGGGGTTCTTTTTTCTTCTGGCAGGATAAGATAAAAGGACTTAAAGAGGTTTATCGGGTATTAAGGCCTGGTGGGCGGGCCATGATTGGCGGCGGATTTGGGAAAAAGGAAATAAAAGAAGAGATTCGTGTCAAGATAAAGACTGTTTATCCTGACTGGGAAGAACGGGTAGCGAAAAGACGAAGGGAGTTTTCTCAAGAAAAACTATATCAGCTTGCCTTAAAAGCGGGCATTCAAAACCCCACTATTATTTACGACGAAGTAAATATGTGGATTGTCTTTACCAAATGATAAAGATACCAGCCAAGGCCGTGGCAGATATGCGTTATTTGCTCAGCCAAGGATATGAAAAAAACCAGGTCTTAACATGGGTAGGTAATAAATATCAGCTTTCTAAAGACCAAAGACAATTACTTAACCGCAGCATATGTGCCCCAGAAACTGCTAAAAAACGGCAGAAAAAGAAACAGGGACTTTGGCGGCTGCGAGGATCTATTTTAGGAATAGACGGACATAATGTGCTTATTACCGTAGAAAGTGCCTTAAAAAACAGGATACTACTTTTGGCAGATGATGGATTTATTCGGGATATTGCTGGTGTCTCAGCCAGTTATCGGCCAAGCAAGACAACATATAAGGCCTTAAAGGTAATTCTTACTTTGCTTTCTCTGTATAAACCTACCCAAATAGATTGGTATTACGACGCTCCCCTTTCCCGTAGCGGAGAGTTAGCTGCTACTACAAGGAAATTTTTAAAAGCATGCGGTCTCAAAGGGAAAGCAGAGGCCGTGCCTGTACCAGAGCGTTTTTTGAGTGCCTATCCGCTCGTAGCTACTAGTGACGGGGCTTTGATAGACATTTGTTCTGAAGTCATTGACCTTGCCGGAGAGGTCATTAACTTTTCAAAACTAACTAAGCAACCTATCCTACGCCTTAAAAAATTGCCATCTGAAAGAGAGTATTGGGCTCGTAAGAACGAAAAAATTATGTTATAACCAATCAAAATTAATAATGGAGGTTTAAATTGCCTATTATTTGGACCATTATTATTTTGGGCTTATTGATTTTTGTGCATGAGTGGGGCCATTTTCTTATGGCCAGGTTGTGTAGGGTCACGGTCAAGACCTTTTCCCTTGGCTTTGGTCCTAAATTAATTGGGAAGAAATGGGGCGAAACTGAATATATTCTTTCTGCCTTTCCTTTAGGTGGATATGTCAAACTACTTGGTGAATCTCCCCAAGAATTTGTTGTTGAACAAGAGAAACACAGGGCCTTTTATTTTCAGCCCGTCTGGAAACGCGCCTTGATTGTAGTCGGAGGTCCACTCTTCAACCTCCTCTTTGCCATGGTGGTGTTTATTTTTATCTTTCTCTTGGCCGGCAAACCAGTAATGTTGCCTAAGATAGGGAATATTCAACCTAATTCACCAGCTGCGGCTGCGGGGCTAAAAAAGGGAGACATGGTTATTGCCATTAATAATAGGCCGGTCAAAAGCTGGAATGAGCTGGCAGAGATGATTAAAAGACAGGGGATTAATTCCCTTGTATTGACGGTAAAAAGGGGAGAGAAAATCCTAAAAATTACCGTTATCCCTAAAATAGAAAAGATGAAGACCCTCTTGGGAGAAGAGGTACAAAGGCCGGTCATTGGGATCATTGCCGCTGGGGAAATTAAGATTGAACGCCTTAATCCCCTTTCGGCCTGTCTAGAGGGAATAAAACAGACTTGGATGACTACCAAGATGACGGTCATTACTTTAAAAAACCTAATTTTAGGGAAGCTGTCCCTCCGGATGTTGGCCGGTCCTATTGGCATTGTGCAGCTAACAACACAGGAGGCCAAGGCTGGATTGGCGGCCCTCTTTTCCTTTGCTGCCTTACTCTCCATCAATCTGGGAATTATCAATCTCTTTCCCCTACCTGTCTTAGATGGAGGACATTTAGTTCTGTTTGCGGTAGAGGCCATTAGAAGAAGGCCTTTGAGCATGAAGACGATAGAAATTACCCAAAAGATGGGCATTGCCATCCTGGTTTTCCTTATGCTTATCGTCATGTATAATGATATCTTGCGTATTCTTAAAAAAACGCCCTTACCATGAGGATTCTCACCATTGACACAACGACTAATTTGGGAAGTGTGGCCTTAGTGGAAGATAATGTCTTAGTAGGGCAGTTTGATCTAAACCTGCCCCTTACGCATAATCAGCGTTTGATTAACACCTTAAAGGCCCTGCTTGATTTTGCTAATATAACTCTAGATACTATAGATCTCTTTGCTGTCGTTAAAGGCCCTGGTAGCTTTACGGGGGTAAGGATTGGGGTAGCGACAGCCAAGGGCTTAGCCTATGCCTTGAACAAACCTTTAATCGGTATAAACGGTTTAGATGCCATTGCCCACAATTTTCCCTATACGTCTTATCTTATTTGTCCTATTATAGATGCCCGTAAAAGGCAAATCTTTACCGCCTTTTATGAAGCAAAGGATGGTCAGATTAAACGTATCTCAGACTACCAATCCATTACCCCAGAATCTCTCTTGAAGGGTCTAAGACGCAAAACCATCTTTGCCGGTACTGGGGTGGATGTTTATCAGGAGATTATTAAAGAGAAAATGAAAGACCGCTGCCTCTTTCCTCCTGCTCAATTGCAGCGCATTCATCCTCAAACCATCGCCCGTCTAGCCCAAGAAGCTCTTGCCCAAGGAGAAAACGCAGATCCCATTGCTGTTGTGCCCTTTTACATTCGCCCTTCTGACGCTGAGTTAAATAGAAAGGTCTAAGGCTTGATCAGTGTTGAGGGAAAAACAGCTAGGCATGAACGAATAAAAAAATACAAAGGGGGCCTTTAAAACCCCCTTTGTCGTTTCTACTTAACCACAACCATTACAAGAAGAACAGCCACCACCAGGAATACAGATAGAAGATACCTCGGCTAGCTCTTCAATTGTAGCCGGACGGACATTGACAATGCGTACCTTAAAGTGGAGGTTTTCACCCGCCAGAGGATGATTAAAATCAAGCACAGCTGTGTCTTCCTTTTTCTCTTTTATAGAAAAATACATTGGATTACCCTTATCATCCATCGTGCGATACATGTGCCCTACTTCAATCTCTAAGTCAGGTGGGAATTCAGATAAAGGTACCTCACGCATTAATTCAGGTCTAGGTTGGCCAAATCCTTCTTCTGGACTTAAAGTAACTTCAGTTGTGTCACCTACATCTAATCCTCTAAGCTGTTCTTCTAGGGCCGGAAAGATTTGTCCTCTGCCAAAGATGAAAGAATACCGAGCTGGCTGGTCCTTTCCTTCCACTACCTCTCCAGAGTCGAGCGTTACCGTATACTCGATCTCTACGACTGCATCATTTTCAACCTTCATACTTAACCTCCTAAAAATTTAAAAATCATCCAGATAAAACCTGGATTAAAGAAGCATAAATCATATTTATCTATCTGTCAATTAGGGCGTGAGGTATTCAAAAAACTTTTATATTCCACGTTTGTGTTCTTTCTGATTTTTTATGCAGGAGTTAAGGACAACTGCTTGCCAAATTGCCGTTTTAAGCATATTCTTAAAACATGCTGTTTTATCTTATACGCCGCATTGTGTTTATGATTCCTCTCTTTTTGGGGATTACCATTATCTCTTTTATTGTTATTCACCTCGCCCCAGGTAGCCCGACCGATATTTATACCCAATTTAACCCTAAGGTCTCACCTGAGTTTCAACAACGGTTACGCAAGTTGTATAATTTGGATAAACCCCTTTATGTTCAGTATTGGCTCTGGTTAAAAAGACTTACACACTTAGACTTTGGCCGCAGTTTTACTCCAGATGCTCGGCCTGTCTGGGTAAAGATAAAAGAACGGTTGCCCATCACTATTAAAATAAATGTCCTTTCTATGTTTCTTATCTTCATTGTAGCCCTGCCTTTAGGGGTACTTTCGGCCGTGAAGCACAACAGCCTTTTTGATAAGATTACCACTATATTTGTCTTTATTGGCTACGCCACCCCTGGTTTCTGGTTGGCCCTTTTGCTGATGCTCCTTTTTGGCATAAAACTGGGGTGGTTACCCATTTCAGGGTTAAAGTCTCTTGACTATCAGACTCTCTCTGCCTGGGGTAAGTTTTGGGATCAGGCCAAACATTTAATCTTGCCGGTTTTTGTCTCTGCCTTTGGCGGACTAGCAGGGCTTTCCCGTTTTGTGCGTTCGTCTATGCTAGAGGTGATCAGACAGGACTATATTCTTACCGCCCGGGCCAAGGGGTTGCCAGAAAGGACGGTCATTTACAAACATGCCCTTAAAAACGCCCTTTTGCCGGTCATTACTATTTTAGGTCTGTCTGTGCCAGGGCTGATTGGCGGTAGCGTTATCTTTGAATCCATCTTTGCCATTCCAGGCATGGGTCAACTCTTTTATGCCAGTGTGATGGCCAGAGATTATCCTACAATCATGGGCTGTTTGGTCATCGGGGCAGGGTTGACCTTATTGGGTAATTTGCTTGCTGATATCAGTTATGCGCTGGTAGATCCAAGAATTAGGGTAGAGTAATGTGGAGTCAGTTTTGGGAACGATTTAAGAGCAACAAATTGGGCATGGCCGCAGCCATTTTTTTACTTGCTCTTTTTCTCCTCTCTTTTTTGGCTCCTTTGATTGTGCCTTATGACCCTGTGGCCATTGATGTAAAGGCAGTGCTTATGCCTCCTTCTTTAGAACATCCCTTAGGCACAGACATGCTGGGCCGGGATGTCCTATCACGGCTCATCTATGGTTCTCGTATTTCTTTAAAGGTAGGCTTTGTGGCCGTGGGTATTGCCACGGTTATTGGCACCTTTTTGGGGGCCTTGGCGGGATATTATGGCGGTTTGGTAGACGCAGTGATCATGCGTCTGGTGGACATCATGCTTTGTTTCCCCAGTTTTTTTCTCATTCTGGCGGTGGTGGCCTTTTTGGAACCAAGTATTTGGAACATCATGATTGTCATTGGCCTGACTAGCTGGATGGGGGTGGCCAGATTGGTCAGGGCGGAGTTTTTAAGTCTAAAGGAGAGAGACTTTGTCTTGGCAGCCAAGGCCATAGGGGCAAGTGATCTGCGTATTATTTTTAAGCACCTTTTGCCCAATGCCATGGCTCCAATCCTTGTTTCTGCCACCTTGGGCATTCCTGGGGCAATTCTGACAGAGGCTGCCCTAAGCTTTTTGGGCATTGGTGTGCAACCACCTACCCCAAGCTGGGGAAACATGCTTACGGCAGGTAAAGATAACTTGGAAATCGCCTGGTGGCTTTCGGTTTTCCCTGGCCTCGCCATCTTATTGACCGTTTTGGCCTATAACCTTTTAGGAGAAGCCATAAGGGATGCCTTAGACCCGAGGCTTGAAGAATAAAGGAGGATAAAGATGTGGCGTAAAAATATTATTGGGGACGCAGAAAAAATTAAGCAGATTCTTTCAGAGGCAAAAACCATCGCCGTTATTGGCCTAAAAAATGATCCAGATTCTCCTAGTTACCGTGTGGCCTCTTATCTGCAAAAAGCAGGGTATAAAATCATTCCGGTCAATCCCAAATATGATAACATTTTAGGAGAAAAAGTCTATCGCAAACTTACCGAAATTCCTGAGTCTATAGATGTAGTAGACATTTTTCGTGCCTCAAAACGGGTGATTGTGCACCTAAATGAGGTACTAGCTGTGAAGCCAAAGGTGGCCTGGATGCAGGCAGGGATTGAGAACTGGGAGGCAGCCGAGGCCTGGGCCAAGGCAGGGATAAAGGTGGTGATGAACCGGTGTATGATGAGTGAACATGCCGTGCTCTTCGGGGCAAAGGAAATGCCTACTTGTCCGGTAAGCTTCCCAAAGAGGGATTAAGAGATGCAATCTATTGCGATTATTGGTGCCGGAAGTTGGGGTACGGCCTTAGCCCTGCTTTTGGCAGAAAAGGGTTTAGAAGTAAGGCTTTGGGTGCACGGTAAGGAGACCTATGAAAAAATCATGCACTACAGGGAAAATGTCTTTTATCTGCCAGGCGTAAAACTGCCTGAAAATATCTTACCTACCCGCTCTTTATCAGCGGCTCTTAAAGGGCAAAAAATAATCCTGATGGTCGTGCCTTCGCATATTTTTAGAGAGATATTAACCCAGATGAAACCCTATTTAGAAAAGGACTGTTTGCTTATCAGTGCCACTAAGGGGATTGAAAATGAAAGCCTTTTGACTATGTCTGGGGTAACAAAGGATGTATTAAAGGAGATATCCTTTCAATATGCCGTGCTTTCCGGGCCCAGTTTTGCCAAAGAAGTGGCTGCCAAACTGCCTACGGCCGTTACTGTTGCCTCGGCCGATAAGGATGTGGCTGCATTGGTGCAAAGGCTTTTTTCTACTGCTTATTTTCGTGTGTATACCCATAGTGATGTCTTGGGCGTAGAATTAGGAGGGTCTTTAAAGAACGTCATGGCCATTGCCGCTGGGATTTGTGATGGCCTTGGTCTAGGAGCCAATGCCAGAGCGGCCTTGATTACGAGGGGATTGGTAGAGATGTCCCGCTTGGGGCAAAGGCTAGGAGCTCATCCTCAGACCTTTGCCGGTCTTTCTGGGCTGGGGGATTTAGTCTTGACCTGCACCAGTACGCTTAGCCGCAACTACACCGTAGGCAGACGTCTGGGTAAGGGTGAAAGGATTACAGACATCTTAAACTCCATGCGCATGGTGGCAGAAGGGGTAAAGACGAGTAAAGCAGCCTATAGGTTGGCTCAAAGGGAAGAGACAGAAATGCCCATTGTGAGTAAGATTTATGAAATTCTTTATCGAGAAAAGTCACCTTTAGATGGGTTAAAGGAACTCCTTTCCCGTACCCCAAAGCCAGAGTTTTGGTAAACTATAACTCAAACTCCCCGATAAGTGGGGCGTGGTCAGAGGGCTTGGGGCTGCGTCTTCTTCTTGGCCAGAGGTCAACAAGAATATTTTTTAGCTTATCTTTGAGGGAGGGAGTAATGAGGATATAATCAATCCGCATTCCCTCGTCCTTCCAAATCTTTCCCCCGATATAATCCCACCAAGTAAACTGGCGCTTGTCTGGATAAAGAAAGCGAAAGGCATCTATCAGCCCCCAATCTAAAAGTTTATTAAAGGCTTCCCTCTCTTCAGGCATGGTGCCGATAGTGTCCTTTAGGAGTTCAGGGTCATAAACATCTATGTCATCTCTGGCCACATTCATATCCCCCACAACAATAAGTGGAGAGTCGGGACGATAATGGGTATCCAAATATTCCACCAACTTTTCATAAAACTTTAGCTTATAAAAATACTTTTCTTCTCCCCTTATATCCCCATGGGGTGCATAAACATTGACGATGTTAATATCCTTTATTTTAGCGGCAATAACCCGTTTTTGCCGATCCCAATATTCATCTCCAAGACCCTTTCTAATTGCTTCCATCTCATCTTTGGCACAGATAGCCACTCCATTATATGCCTTTTGTCCAAATACGGCACACTTATAACCTAATTCCTCAAAGGCTTGAAAAGGAAAGTTTTCATCCCTTACCTTTAATTCCTGCAAACACAAAACATCAATGTCCTTTTCCCTCTTTTCAAGCCACTTGATGACCAAATCAATCCTGGCCTTAATGGAATTTACATTAAAGCTGCAAACCTTAAACATACCCATCACCAAACCTCCCTGTGTTATTTATTGGCTCATTTAAGGACATTTGGCAAGGGGAAAGTAAGAGAGCTGTTTTTGATTGCCTTTTAGGATACATAATAAAAAATTTAAAATTTTTTAAATTTCTCCCCTTGACAGCTAAGACAAAAGGGTTTATCTATTAGCCTGCTCTTTTGAAGGTGGCTGTTTGAGAGAGAAGAAAGTTTTGAAAGCCCCCTTGACAAGGAACCTAAAAAGGCTTATTTAATACCTCGCTCTTTGGAAAGAGA
>JAMOPI010000028.1:142500-231487 GCA_027064585.1 Candidatus Desulfofervidaceae bacterium
TCCCCGCTGACCGATAGCGCACCAGTACCGTGAGGGAAAGGTGAAAAGAACCCCGGGAGGGGAGTGAAATAGAACCTGAAACCGTCTGCCTACAAGCTGTGGAAGGGCTATGCCTCCTTTGGGAGGCACTGCCTGACCGCGTGCCTTTTGCATAATGAGCCAGCGAGTTACTCTCGGCGGCGAGGTTAAGCCGTGAGGCGAAGCCGTAGCGAAAGCGAGTCTTAACAGGGCGTTTAGTCGCCGGGAGTAGACCCGAAGCCAGGTGATCTATCCATGGCCAGGGTGAAGTCCGGGTAAAACCGGATGGAGGCCCGAACCGGTCAGGGTTGAAAACCTGTCGGATGAGCTGTGGATAGGAGTGAAAGGCTAATCAAACCTGGTGATAGCTGGTTCTCCCCGAAATATATTTCAGTATAGCCTCACGCGTTGGGTAGCGGTGGTAGAGCACTGGTTGGGCTAGGGGCCTTAACCGGCTACCAAACCCATCCAAACTCCGAATGCCGCTATCCCTAGCGTGGGAGTCAGCCCGTGGGTGATAAAATCCACGGACGAGAGGGGAACAACCCAGACCGCCAGCTAAGGCCCCAAAGTGCGTGCTAAGTGGTAAAGGAGGTGGAACCGCTTAGACAGCCAGGAGGTTGGCTTAGAAGCAGCCATCCTTTAAAGAAAGCGTAACAGCTCACTGGTCGAGCGGTTCTGCGCCGAAAATATAGCGGGGCTTAAGCACGCCGCCGAAGCTGCGGGTTCGGAGGCAGCGTTGCTGCCTCCGAGCGGTAGGGGAGCGTTCCAGTTGCCTGTGAAGCCGGACCGAGAGGACCGGTGGAGGTGCTGGAAGTGATTATGCTGGCATGAGTAACGATAAAGGGAGTGAGAATCTCCCTCGCCGTAAGCCTAAGGTTTCCTGGGTAAAGCTCGTCTGCCCAGGGTTAGGCGGCCCCTAAGCCGAGGCCGAAAGGCGTAGGTGATGGGAAGCCGGTTAATATTCCGGCCCCAGCAGAGTGGCGTTATTACCGATGGGGGGACGCAGGAGGGTAGCCCAGCCGGGTGCTGGATGTCCCGGTTCAAGGTGGTAGGCGGAGGTCCTAGGCAAATCCGGGACCTCATTAACGCCGAGAGCCGAGTACGAGGCCTTCGGGCCACAAAGTGGGTGAGCCCACACTGCCAAGAAAAGCCTCTAGGGAGTCACTCTGCTGACCGTACCGCAAACCGACACAGGTAGGCGGGGGTACAATGCCCCAAGGCGCGCGGGAGAACCCTGGTCAAGGAACTCGGCAAATTGGCACCGTAACTTCGGGAGAAGGTGTGCCCCGTTAGGGTGAAGGGACTTGCTCCTGGAGCCCGAGGGGGTCGCAGCGAAGAGGCGGTGGCGACTGTTTACTAAAAACACAGGTCTCTGCTAAGTCGTAAGACGACGTATAGGGACTGACGCCTGCCCGGTGCCGGAAGGTGAAGGGGAAGGGTTAGCCCCTTCGGGGGCGAAGCTCTGAACCGAAGCCCCGGTAAACGGCGGCCGTAACTATAACGGTCCTAAGGTAGCGAAATTCCTTGTCGGGTAAGTTCCGACCTGCATGAATGGCGTAACGATCGCCGCGCTGTCTCGACCAGGGACCCGGTGAAATTGTAGTGGTCGCGAAGATGCGATCTACCCGCGGCTAGACGGAAAGACCCCGTGCACCTTAACTACAGCCTAACATTGGATTTTGGGCTAGGATGTGTAGGATAGGTGGGAGGCTGGGAAGCGGGGACGCCAGTTCCCGTGGAGCCACCCTTGAAATACCACCCTTCCTAGTCTAGGATCCTAACCTAGGGCCGTTATCCGGTCCAGGGACAGTGTTAGGTGGGTAGTTTGACTGGGGCGGTCGCCTCCTAAAGGGTAACGGAGGCGCGCAAAGGTCCCCTCAGGCGGATTGGAAACCCGCCGTTGAGTGCAAGGGCATAAGGGGGCTTGACTGCGAGGCCCACAAGCCGAGCAGGTGCGAAAGCAGGCCCTAGTGATCCGGCGGTTCCGCATGGAAGGGCCGTCGCTCATCGGATAAAAGGTACGCCGGGGATAACAGGCTGATCTCCCCCAAGAGTCCACATCGACGGGGAGGTTTGGCACCTCGATGTCGGCTCATCCCATCCTGGGGCTGGAGAAGGTCCCAAGGGTCGGGCTGTTCGCCCGTTAAAGGGGTACGTGAGCTGGGTTTAAAACGTCGCGAGACAGTTTGGTCCCTATCTGCCGCGGGCGCAGGAGACTTGAGGGGAGCCCTCCCTAGTACGAGAGGACCGGGAGGGACGCACCTCTGGTGTACCGGTTGTCACGCCAGTGGCAGTGCCGGGTAGCCATGTGCGGACGGGATAACCGCTGAAGGCATCTAAGCGGGAAGCCCACCCCAAGATAAGGTCTCCCGTGACAACCCGAAAGGGTTGTCCCTGAAGGCCCCTCGGAGACTACGAGGTTGATAGGCCGCAGGTGGAAGCTCAGCAATGGGTGAAGCCGAGCGGTACTAATCGGCCGTGCGGCTTGACTACAAGAAACTAAAACCGTGTCTTCCATATTCTCAAGTTTATAAATTTCCGTTCATGTCCCGGTGGCTATAGCGGAGGGGCCACACCCGATCCCATTCCGAACTCGGAAGTTAAGCCCTCCAGCGCCGATGGTACTGCGGGGTTACCCCCGTGGGAGAGTAGGTCGCTGCCGGGACTTTTTTATTTTTTACTCTCCAGAGTATTTCAAAAGTAACATTCCCCAAAGGCCAAACAACACATTCGGGATCCAAGCAGCGAGGGCAGGGTGGAGGTGTCCTCCCTTTCCTAAAGCTAGAAAGAGAGCCTGGATGACCCAGAAGAGAAAGGCAATGAAGATACCTAAGGCAATGGTGTGGGTAATCTTGACTTCTTTCTCCTTAAAAATCAGTCCTAGACCTAAGAGGATCAAGATAAAAGGAGTTAGTGGCATGGCAGTGCGTTGCCATAGATCCACTTGATAAGGCGTGGCATCATAGCCCTGCCTCTTAAGTTGATCTACATACCGTTTTAGCTTCCATATGTTCAATTCTTGATAATTCATCTGTAGAAAACAAAAGTCTTTTGGCGTTTCTTTGAAATGTAAGACCTTTTGGTGAAAATATGTAGTCTTGATTTTCCCCTGTGAGCCCACAGTTTCTTCCACGCCCTGATAGAAAATCCAGGTACTTCTTTTTTCATCCCAAACGGCCTTTTGAGCGTCTATGCGCCTTTCTAGCCGAAAATCTGGCGAGAAGAAATAGATGGTTACGCCGCGTAAGACATTATGTTTTAAGTCTACCATGTCAATCTGATAAATACTGTTCTTTCCTCTTAACCAAATCCTTTCTTGAATGTATCCCCCTCTTGTTTCCTTTTTTTCTACCTTTACATTCCATATCTCTGAACTTATGGCCTGGGTTTTGGGAACAATAAATTCATTAAAGGAAAAGAGGCCTACAGAAATTAAAATACCCAAGACAAGATAGGGTAGACCAAGGCGATAAGGGCTTAGACCCGAGGCCTGCAGGGCAATAAGCTCGTTGTGTTTTTTAAGGATACTTAGACTGATAAGGCCGGCTAGAAAGAAGGCAGCAGGCAACATCTGACTAATAATGCCAGGTAGGGCGCAGAGAAAATAGGTAAGGATGAGGGTTCCCTTAACATGGGCTTCCGAGAAGTTGTCTATTTTTTCAAAGAAATCAAAGATAAGATAAATACATACAAAGGCCGTAAGCAATAGGAAAAACGCAAATAAAAGGTGTTTGGCCAGATAGCGGTCTATTAGTTTACCCATTGATCACTCTCCGCCAAAGGTAAATGGTCAAAACGGCCATGACTAGGTTGGGGAGCCATAGGCTTAAATGAGGGGGCAGGGTATGGGTTTCGCCAAGGCTACTCGCGGCCGAAAAGAGCAATTGATATAGAACAAAACAGCCTAGGCCAAGGGTGATTCCACCCAAACGCCTTTTTCCCTCTTCTTTTAATCCTAACACCGCGCCTAAGAAAACAAAGATGAAGGCACTTGCCGGTAAACTTAATTTACGGTGAAAGGCCAGGATAAAGGTAGTAGGATCTTTTTTCTGCCTTTGGAATTGCTTGATCCTTTGCCATAGTTGCCAAGGGGTGTATTCCTTTGGGTTTTTGTGACGGTGTTTGAGGGTGGAAGGGAGGTCTAGCGTAAAGTTATAGTCTTGATAACTTAAGAAATGGGTTTCCACCTGACCGTTTTTGTTCTTCTCTGTCTTTAAGATGCAGCCGTCTTGCAAGTGAAAAATGATCTTGTTTCCTTCCTTCTTAAGCGTGGCCAGCCGGGCAATAATGGTCTGACCCGTATGAAAACCCTTTTCCTTTTTTCTTTCGTCATAAATGAAGATATTCTGAAAATGTCTATTTTTAAGGGCACCGACATAAATGATGATTCCGGGAAGGCGATCATTAAATACCCCCGGTCTTATTGTAATTTCAGCCTGCTGTTGCGTAATTTTAAAGACTAAATCCCTTGCCGCCCCGCTACCCCAGGGAATGCCAAGGCTGGTGATAAAGAGGGTGGAAAAGAGACAAAAAAAGGCAAAGGGGATTAAAGGCCTTAAGAGTATTTTGGGACTAATGCCAGTGGTTTTTAAAGCAATGTATTCTTTATCTTGAGTCAGACGCAGAAAGGTAAGTAAGGTACTTAAGAGGGCAGAAATAGGGATAATGTAGGAGAAAAAGTAAGGGAGAGTATAAAAGAGCAGCTTTAAGATAATGTCCACCTTTACATGGTGAACGATAATGAGCCGAGTAAGATCAAAAATTTTACCCATCAAAAAGAGAAAGGAGAAGACCAGACAACTGAGGGAAAAATAAGTAATGATTTCCTTTAAAATATGATATGAAATGAGCCTATATTTTCCAAACATAACTTTATGTTTTACCTGATAATGCCAGGATGTGCAATTGACAACTTTAAGAGGGCAGGGTAAGCTTTATTTATGAATATCTTGATCATTGCTGGTTTTGATCCTACCGGTGGGGCAGGGCTGCAGGCCGATCTAAAAACGGTTACGCTCTTAGGTGAGACAGGTCTAACAGTGGCTACAGCCTTAACAGTGCAGGATACGACGGGAGTGAAAAACTGGGTGGCCGTAGATAAGTCTGTCTTGAGTGCCCAACTAGAGGCCTTAGTTGAGGATATAAGGATTGATGCAGTTAAGATTGGAATGATTCCTGATAGTGAAACAGTGGAAATCATTGCCCAGCAATTGGAACGGATTAAACCTAAGTATGTGGTCATTGATCCGGTAATCAAGGCCAAAAATGCATTTGTCCTTACGCCTGCCTGGGAAGAAATTAGCAAAAGGCTTTTCCCTTTGGCCAGTTTAATTACCCCAAACCGAGAAGAAGCAGGCGTGTTTTGGGGGAAGGTACCTAGAGATGAGGCTGAGATGAAAGAGGCAGCTAAAGAGTTGTTCAATTTAGGGTCAAAGGCTGTTCTTATTACAGGTGGAGATTTAGATAAACCTGTAGATGTACTTTTTGATGGCCAGGATTTTTATTTCTGGAAAGTAGAGAAAAAACAGACCAAGCCAGTTCATGGCACGGGCTGCGTGTATAGCAGTGCGATTACGACCTTTTTGGCAAAAGGGTATTCTTTGACAGAGGCCATTACGCAGGCCAAAAGGTTTATTACCCTGGCCGTAGATGGAGCAATCGGAGTAGGAAAGGGCAGTCTTTTATCTAACCCTTGTGCCCATATTAAACAGCAGCTGGCCAGATATGAGGTCATAGAGGCTTTAAAGGGGGCCTTAAAACGATTGCAGGCGGTTAAAGAAGTGGCCAAACTTATTCCTGAAGTGCGCAGTAATTTGGTCTATGCCTTGCCTTACGCTAGGGATTATCAAGAAGTAGCTGGTTTTCCTGGCCGCCTAACGGTAGTGGAAGATAGAGTTTGTGCCTGTGCTCTACCTGCCTTTGGTGTGTCTAGGCACATGGCCAGCGTGGTCTTAAAGGCAATGGAATATGACCAAAACATGCGGGCGGCGATGAATATAAAATATTTGCCGGTGGTGATAGAAAAGGGGCAAAATTTGGGTTATAAAATAAAGGAGGTCTCCCGCACAGAGGAGGCACCCGAAACAAAACAAATAGAAGGCAAAACTCTTCCCTGGCTGACCGAACAGGCGGTAAGGGAAGATATACCGGATCTTATTTATGATAAGGGGGATATAGGTAAAGAACCGATGATCAGGGTGCTTGGGAAAAATCCAGCAGATGTGATAGATAAAGTTATTTCCTTGGCAAAGGAGGTCTTTAAAGATGGCTGAAACCCAAATTGCTTTAGCTAAAAAGGGGATTGTAAGTCCCCAAATGCAGGCCGTGGCTGCTGAAGAAGGAGTAGCCGTTGAGGACTTGTTAGAAAGGGTGGCCACCGGTAAAGTAGTCATCCCGGCTAATAAAAACCGGGAGCTAAAACGTCCAGTAGGTATTGGAGAGGGTTTAAGCGTAAAGGTTAACGCCAATATCGGCACCTCTTCTGATCACATAGATGTAGAAGAAGAGTTAGCCAAGTTAAAAGCGGCCCTAGAGGTAGGGGCCGATGCCATCATGGATTTAAGCACCGGTGGAGACTTAGACACCATTCGCAGGCGGTTATTAAAAGAAACACCTGTGCCCTTTGGCACGGTCCCTATTTATCAGGCCGCCATTGAAATTGCCCAACAAAAAGGCGGCATTGTCAAGATGCGCGTGGATGATATCTTTGCCGTAATTGAAAAGCAGGCTAAAGACGGCGTAGACTTTATGACCGTGCATTGTGGGGTAACCTTGCAGTCTTTAGAACGCCTACGCAGACAGGGGCGTTTGACCAATATTGTCAGTCGTGGAGGTGCCTTTTTGGCTACCTGGATGATTTACAATGAGAGAGAGAACCCTCTTTATGAACATTATGATCGTTTATTGGAAATTGCTGCCAAGCACGATGTAACCTTAAGTCTGGGAGATGGATTAAGACCAGGTTCTTTGCCTGATGCCACGGATAGGGCGCAAGTGCAGGAGTTAATTCTTTTGGGTGAATTGGCCGAGCAGGCCTGGAAGGCGGGAGTGCAGGTAATGATAGAAGGACCTGGGCATGTGCCTTTAAACCAGATTGAGGCTAATATCCTTTTGGAAAAGAAGTTATGCAAGGGAGCGCCTTTTTATGTCCTTGGGCCCTTGGTGACCGACATTGCTGCTGGTTACGACCACATTGCCGCTGCCATTGGCGGGGCCCTAGCTGCCTGGGCAGGGGCAGACTTTTTGTGTTATGTTACCCCGGCTGAGCACTTGCGTTTGCCTACAGTAGAGGACGTAAGAGAGGGAGTAATTGGAGCCAAAATAGCAGCTCATGCAGCCGACCTGGCTAAAGGCAATCCTAAAGCCTGGGAGAGGGATACCCAAATGGCCAAGGCAAGAGGAAAACTAGACTGGGAGACCCAGATAAAACTTTCTATAGATCCCCAAAAGGCCGCCTATTACCGCCAAACAAGCGTGCCTAAAGTAACAGATGTGTGCACCATGTGTGGTAAGTATTGTGCTATCAAGCTTGTAAGAGAATATCTCCGTCAAGAGAAAAAATAACCCGTTTTCTCCCCCTCAACCTTAGAGGGGGAGAAATTTTTTAGCCAAAAAGATTTTTTAAATCTTTACCAGGTTTGAAACGAACAACTTTAGTGGCAGGAATCTTAATTGGTTCACCTGTTTGCGGATTACGTCCTTCTCTGGCTGCCCTTTCTACCACCCGAAAAGTGCCAAATCCCGTTAAGGTAAGCTTGCCTTCTTCTTTTAGGATTTCTTTAGCTTCTTCCAAAAAAGCACTTACTACTTTGTCTACATCTACCTTTTTCAACCCTGTTCTATGAGCCAATCTTGAGACCAATTCCGCCTTTGTCATGATTTTTCCTCCTTTTTTAAATTCAGCCCTATTATTAAGGATTCAAAACAGTCTTGTCAATTCCCTAGCACAAAAAATTTTTTTTGGCAAGAGAAAAGTTATCATTTTTAGCACATTCCCCTTGTCAGCCCCAGAGGGATAGAGTATCATAATTGCCATGCAAGTCCTTTATTATCCATATCTTACGCTAGATACACCGCAACTTAATAAAATAGCCTCCTGTTTTACGAAGTTGTATTTATTTGCACCCCGCGGGATAAGACCTCGTTTTGTCGTATCCCAAGCTAAATTTTGGGATCCTTTACCTGAGGATTGGCAAGATAAGTTTAGGGCCTTATTAAGTCAGTATCAAATCTTTCAGCAAATGTACACGGACAAAAGCTTTTTGGAGTATATTAAACATGCTCCTCCACCTAGTCCAGACGAAGAAAAGGTAACCCTTTTGATCCGCATGTTGCGTGGAGGAATGGTAGAAAAAGAGGATGAGAAATTGCCGCCAGAGGTTATAAGCGCCCTCTTTTTATACCTGGCTCAGGAATATAGCAGTGCCATTCGTACCCTTTATCAGAGCTTGCAAAAAGTGAAGGAGCAGGAAGAGAGTTTAAAGGAAATTCTTGATGCGCCCTCTGAGATAAAAGTTCCTCCTTTGCCAGAATTTAACCTTGATTATGTCCATCCTGATGAAGGTCTACGGCAGTTTGTGGACAAGATCCTGTTTGCCTTTTCTCTTTTATTAAAAAAGGCAGAAATGAATTTCCCCATCTGCATAACCGACGATGAAGTGATCCATCACTATGTGAAGAAGCTTTTAAAGGAAGTGCCTTTTAAGGTTTATACCCTTTATTTTTCCTATCCTTGCTCAGAGTTGGCTGATTTTTGGCAGGTTTTGACAGAAATTTATTGCGACGGTAAGGATTATACCGCCGTTTCTGATCTAATTACTCCCTATTTAGAGAAAAAAGAAGGGGAAATAATAGAGGTAGAAATGATGCTTGTGCCGGGTCGGCCGGCAAGCAGTATTTTGTTAAATGATTTTCATCCTAAGCATCACAATGGCATATTTTGTTTATGGAAGGGAGAGGAAGATGCCGTCACGCATAGAGGTCGGTTTTAAACCCAATATAAGGGATGCCCAGGGCGAGAAGATTACTAAAAAAATCCGTAATTTTTTGGACATTCCGGTAGAACGGGTGAGGACGGTCTTTGTCTATACCATAGATGCCGAGCTTACCAAGGAAGAAATAGAGCTCATTGCCAGCGGGCCCTTTAGCGATCCTGTTATTCAGGACTATGCCATTGATCGGCCCCTTTATACTGATTTTGACTGGATGATAGAGGTAGGTTTTAAACCAGGGGTAACTGACAATGTGGGTAAAACGGCTAAAGAAGCAATAGAATGGCGCCTAGGCAAGACCTTAAAACCAGAAGAAAAGGTTTATACTTCTACTCTTTATCTCCTAAATGGTAGAAATCTTGATAAAGACGCTGTAGAACGCATTGCCACCGAACTTCTGGCCAATACCCTTATTCATCGCTACCACATCACCGAACGGGCCAAGTGGGATGGTAGTGTGCTCTATTATGTGCCCAAGGTAAAGCTGGTTAAGGAGCCGATGGTAGAGCGTTATAATTTGAGCCTGATGAGTGATGAGGAGCTTTTGGCCCTTAGTAAAGAACGGCTTTTGGCCTTGGATTTAAAGGAAATGAAGACCATCCAACGCTATTTTGCCGATCCGGCCGTCATTGCCGAGCGGGAGAGGGTAGGATTGGATGAGCGGGTTACGGATGTGGAGCTAGAGTCCATTGCCCAGACCTGGTCTGAGCACTGCAAGCACAAGATCTTTAATGGCGTCATCCAATACACCGATGAAAACGGTCAGACAACGACTATAGACAGTCTGTTTGATACATACATTCGTGGTTCTACCGAGCGTATACGAAAAGAAAAGGGTAAAGATGACTTTTGTCTTTCGGTATTTAAGGACAATGCCGGCGTGATTAAATTTAATGAAAGCTGGAATCTGGTATTTAAGGTAGAGACACATAATTCTCCTTCTGCCCTTGATCCCTATGGTGGCGCCTTGACTGGTATTGTTGGTGTCAACCGTGATCCCTTTGGGACAGGTAAGGGAGCAAGACTCATCTTTAACACTGATGTCTTTTGCTTTGCCTCTCCCTTTTATAACAAGACCCTTCCACCAAGGCTCTTACACCCCCGGCGTATCTTTGAGGGCGTGAGGGAAGGAGTGGAACACGGCGGAAACAAAAGTGGTATTCCCACGGTTAATGGCTGTATTGTTTTTGATGATCGCTACTTAGGTAAACCTTTAGTTTATTGCGGTACGGGTGGCATTATGCCGGCAGAGATAAACGGGGAGCCCAGTTATAAAAAACAAGCCAAGCCAGGAGACTACATTGTCATGACTGGTGGACGTATTGGCAAGGATGGTATCCACGGTGCCACCTTTTCTTCTGAAGAACTGCATGAAGGTTCACCGGTAACGGCCGTGCAGATTGGTGATCCTATCACGCAAAAGAAGATGTTTGACTTTTTGCTCATTGCTAGAGATAAGGGTTGGTATAACTCCATTACCGACAATGGGGCCGGAGGCCTTTCCTGTTCGGTGGGAGAGATGGCTAGGGAGTCTGGTGGGGCAGAGCTGTATTTAGACAAGGCACCCTTGAAATACGCCGGCCTAGACCCTTGGGAGATTCTCATCTCTGAATCCCAAGAGCGGATGACCCTAGCCGTGCCAGAAGAGCATTTAGAGGAATTTTTGGAGCTGGCCAAAAAGATGGATGTAGAGGCCACGGTTTTGGGTAGATTTACTAATACCGGTAAGTTCCATGTGATTTATGATGGTAAGACCGTACTTTATTTAGACCTAGAATTTTTACATAATGGTGTGCCCAAAAAGGAAATGGTGGCCAAGTGGACACCTCCTAAACATCCTGAGCCTGACTTTCCCTGTCCAAAAGATTTGACCGAAACCCTAAAGACCATGCTTGGTCGTTTGAATATCTGCAGTAAAGAAGATGTGGTCAGACAATACGATCATGAAGTGCAGGGGGGCAGTGCCTTAAAGCCGCTGGTTGGGGTGTGGAATCACGGCCCCAGCGATGCCGCTATTGTCAGGCCCCTTTTGGACAGCTATGAAGGCGTTGTGGTGGCCAATGGTATCTGTCCCCGCTACGGTGACATAGACACCTATCACATGGCCGCCTGTGCCCTAGATGAGGCAGTCCGCAATGCCATCTGCGTGGGGGGGAGCCTTAAACACATGGCCGCGTTAGACAACTTCTGTTGGTGTGATCCCATTTTGTCGGACAAAAACCCTGATGGGGACTATAAGCTGGCCCAATTGGTGCGGGCCAATCAGGCACTTTATGACTACACGGTGGCCTATGGTGTACCCTGTATTTCTGGTAAGGATAGTATGAAAAACGACTATCGCATTGGTGACATAAAAATCTCCATTCCGCCTACGCTTTTGTTTTCGGTCATTGGCCGTATAGACGATGTGCGTAAGGCCGTAAGCATGGACGCCAAAAGACCCGGAGACTTGGTTTATGTCTTAGGTATGACCTATGATGAGCTTGGGGCCAGTGAATATTTCTTGGAAATGGGTTTTATCGGCAATAAAGTACCTAAAGTCAATGCCGAGGCGGCTAAGCGGCTCTATGATGATTTGCACGCGGCGATGATGCAGGGCCTTGTCGCTAGTTGTCATGACTGTTCAGACGGTGGTCTGGGTGTGGCCTTGGCAGAAACGGCCTTTGCCGGTGGCTTTGGGATGGAGATTGATTTAAAACAAGTACCTTATGAAGGCATAGAACGGGATGACTATGTCCTCTTTTCTGAATCTCCAAGTCGCTTTGTTGTTACCGTGCATCCTGAAGATAAAAAAAAGTTTGAAAAAATAATGAAGGGACATATCCTTGCCTGTATTGGCCAAGTAATAGAAGGAAAGGAATTCATAGTAAAGGGACTTAAAGGCGAGACCATTATAAGCACGGATATCTTAACCCTTAAAGAGGCCTGGCAGCGGACATTAAAGGCTCTCTTTTAAAAACCTTTCTGTGGCCTCTTGCCAGCTGGGCAGAAGGTAGCCTAGGATTTCCTTTAAAGGAAAAGGGTCAAGGGCAGAAAAGACCGGACGCCTGGCTGGGCTAGGGAAGTCATCACTTTTAGCAGGCAATAAGTTTCCCTGCCAGCCTATTTTTTCTAAGACAAACTTGGCCCACTCATAACGCGAACAATAACCACTGTTGCATAGGTGATAAAGACCATACTGTTTAGTTTGGATAAGGTCTAAGACTGCCTTGGCCAGATCAGGTGTAAAAGAAGGGCTGCTTGTTTGATCGGTAACAATGCGCAATTCTTGATACTTATTTGCCCAAGAAATGAGCTTTTTGATAAAGTTAACTTCTGTTTTCCCTTTTATCCCAAAGACCCAGCTTATACGGATGAGATAATGATAGGGTGTAAGATGTCTTACTTCTTGTTCTCCTAAAAGCTTGCTCTGGCCGTATTTGTTCACCGGAGAAGGTGTATCGGCAATGGTATAAGGGCTGCCTTTTTTACCGTCAAAGACAAAGTCGGTGCTAAAGTGCACCAGGGGAATTTTTAAGCCTCCACAGATACTTGCTAGATTCCTAGGTCCAATGCCGTTAACCAAAAAGGCCGTTTGCCAATCAGATTCAGCCTTATCTACGGCATTATAGGCTGCACAATTAATAACGACATCAGGCCGAAGAGAAGAGATAGCCTCTTTGAGGCGGTTATAATCAATAATGTCTAATTCTTGCCGGCCAAAGCCCCTTACTTCAAACCCTCTTTTTTCGGCCTCAGCTAGTATATCTTGGGCTAGTTGTCCGTTGGCACCAGTAAGAAGGATTTTCATTATGGGATCTCCACGACGCTATCATCACCAATCATCAGCTTTAGTGCTTTAGGTAGGCTATTATTTTTGATTACACGCGAATGTTTACCAATCAATGCGTCTTCTAGGCGCTCAATGTTTCTTACCTCTACGCCATCTAATAAGACGCAGTGTTCCAAGGAGGAATTGACAATCTTTGAGCCATGTCCGATGCTAGTAAAGGGACCGATAAAGGCATTTTCTATGATAACATGTTTCCCAATGACTGCAGGTCCTCTGATTTGACTGTTGATTACCTTGGCCGTTTCAGGTAGGACTACCCGTCCGCTGATCCTGCTATTAATAACCTCTCCCTTTACTTCTCGCTTAACCCACTCGTCCAAAACAATGGTATTTGCCTTAAGCAGGTCATCCTTTTTCCCTGTGTCAAGCCACCACTCTTCCAAAATATCGCTTAAGACCAAACAGTTCCAGTCCAAAAGCTTTTGTATGGCATCAGTAATTTCTAATTCTCCCCGCCAGGAGGGCTTTATCTCAGCGATGGCCTCGTGAATCTTTGGAGAAAACATATAGATACCTACTAAGGCTAGGTTAGACGGCGGCACTTTGGGTTTTTCTATTAACCGCTTTACCCGTCCCTTTTCATCCACTTCGGCCACGCCAAAACGTGAAGGATCTTCTACCGGCTTTAAAAGAATTTGGGCATCTGGTGTTTCTGTGATAAACCGTTCATAAAAACGTCTTAAATCAGCCCCAATCAGATTATCGCCCAGATACATCAAAAATGGGTCTTCTTGTAAAAAAGGCTTAGCAATCTTAACCGCATGGGCCAGACCAGCCGGCTCTGGCTGGAGAATGTAAGTAACGTCTACTCCCCACCTTGTTCCATCTCCTACAGCCTGCTTAACTGCATCTCCGGTCTCAGGGGCAATAATGATGCCAACGTCCTTTATCCCTAAGTTGACGATGTTTTCTAACACATAAAAAAGAATGGGTTTATTAGCGATGGGGACAAGTTGCTTGGCACCTGTATAGGTAATGGGCCGCAGTCTTGTACCTTTCCCGCCACTTAAGACCAGGCCTTTTATCTTCATTTGCTTACTCCTCATAAACAAAGTTGTTGTCCGCCTCCTTTAAAGAAGGCCAGGTTTTGTCTCTTTCTGAAAGAATAGGGTTGTCCCAGGGCCACTTTATGCCAATTTCAGGATCATTCCAGATAATGCCGGCCTCGTGCTCAGGTGAATAGAGATTGCTCACCTTATAAATCACTTCACTTTCGTCCTCTAAGGCCAAAAAACCGTGGGCAAATCCCACTGGCACATAAAGCATCCTTTTATTTGCGGCCGAAAGAGTAACTCCGACCCACTTGCCATAGGTAGGAGAACCCTTTCTTATATCCACGGCCACATCAAAGATGCTTCCCCGCACGCAACGAACAAGTTTTGCCTGAGCCATAGGGTGCTTTTGATAGTGCAATCCCCTTAATGTCCCTTTGGCCGAACAGGAGTGGTTATCTTGCACAAAGTTATCCTTAATGCCAGATTGGGCAAAGTCACTGGCCTTATATACCTCCATAAAAAAGCCCCGTTCGTCTTGAAAGACCTTAGGTTCTATAAGGATAACTTCTGGAATTTCTAGACGGGTGAATTTAAACGGCATCTTTAAAGCCTCCGTAAAATTCCTTTACCCAGCGTTGATATTCGCCAGATTTAATGTGTTCTACCCAACTACGATGCGTAAGATACCAAGTGATGGTTTTCTTTAGACCTTCCTTAAGATTTGTCTTGGGCATCCAGCCAATAGTGGTTTTTATCTTGGTAATATCCATGGCATAACGAAAATCATGTCCAGGCCGATCCTTGACAAAAGTAATCAGGTTTTCCCGTGGCCCAAAAGACAAAGGTCCGAGCATTTCATCTAGCAGGTTACAGATAAGGCGCACGACATCAATATTGCGCATCTCATTAGTTCCACCAATGTTATATTGCTCCCCGGTCTTTCCTCTTTTTAACAAGCACCAGATGGCCTCACAGTGGTCCTCTACATAAATCCAATCCCGGATGTTTTCTCCCTTACCATAAACCGGAATTGGTTTACCTTCTAAGGCATTTAGAATAGTTAAGGGAATAAGCTTTTCTGGAAACTGATAGGGGCCATAATTATTTGTGCAGTTTGATATGATGACCGGCAGTCCGTATGTTTTAAAATAGGCCCGTACCAGATGATCACTAGCTGCCTTAGAAGCAGAATAGGGGCTATTGGGCCGATAGGGGGTATCTTCAGTAAAAAGACCGGTCTTGCCTAGGGAACCATAGACTTCATCGGTGCTGATGTGATAAAAGAGACAACCTTCTTTTTTCCCCTCTAACCAGGCATAGCGAGCGACTTCTAGTAAGGAGAAGGTGCCATTTATATTGGTCTGAATAAAAGGGGTTGGCCCCAGAATAGAGCGATCTACATGAGACTCAGCGGCAAAGTGAACAACCGTGTCAATATCGTAAGTTTGGAATATACCTTTTACGAGCTCAAAGTCACAAATATCCCCTTTAATAAAAATATAGCGCTGATTTCCGTATTGTTCTTCTATATCCTTTAAATTTTCAGGATTACCCGCATAAGTAAGTTTGTCTAAGTTAATGATTTGGCCCTCAAAGTCTGGCTGATTTAAGAGATAATGAATGAAATTACTTCCAATAAAACCACACCCACCAGTAACTAAGACATTTTGTAACCGTCGCACTACCTACTCCTTAAGCACATATAAATTTAACTTTAAGTTTGTTTATTCTGCCAGATTTTATGAGTTTAGGCAACGCTTTTTCTCTTGACACCTTTAAGAAATGGTCGCATAATCTTACGAAATGAGTAGTAAGTTACAAGTAAAAATAAAAGACACATTTTTTAGTCCCACGCGTGGGCCGGTAAGTCTAAAGGAGATTGTAGGCATTATCGCCGAGGCCCTGCAGCGAGAAAACGGGTGTCGTCTCATTGTAGGGACGGATTCTAAGCGTCATACCGATTATCTTACCTATGTAACAGTGATTATCCTTTATCGGGTAGGTAAAGGAGGTATCTATTTTTACCAGCGTCAGCGCAGCGAAGTAGGGCGTTATAGCCTTCAGGCAGCCATTTATCACGAGACGGCTTTAAGCCTAGCGATAGCTGCCAAGTTGGATGATCTATTGAAGCAGGAAGGACTATCTGAAGTAGAAATAGAAATTCATTCTGATGTAGGTAATCACGGCAAGACCAAGGAGCTTATCCAAGAGGTCGTGGCCTGGATCAACTCTTCTGGCTACACTGCCCAAATCAAGCCTGCCAGCTTTGGTGCCAGTTCGGTAGCAGATAAGTATACGGATTAGTACCGTACGGCCTTTAAAAACAATCCTTTGGCCGGGGCTGTAGGGCCAGCGGCATTGCGGTCGCAGGCCTTAAGGATGTTTTCCATATCTTCAACTGGTCGCTTGTGATGACCAATTTCTACAAGCGTCCCTACGATAATGCGCACCATATGCTTTAAAAAACCGTTTGCCTCTACTTCAATAAGTACAAAAGGAGGCATGGGGCTAATTTCTAACCGATAGATGCATCTAACCGTTGTCTTTACACTACTGCCAGCGCCCATAAAGGAGCGGAAGTCATGTTCTCCTTCGAGGATCTGAGCGGCCATTTGCATGGCCTGAATGTCCAGTGCAGGAAAAACGCGCCAGCTATATTCTTCCCAAAAAGGAGAAGGAATTTCAGAATTAAAAAGAAGATAGGTATAAACCTTACTCTTGGCATTAAAGCGGGCGTGAAACTCATGTGTAACTTCATCTACATAAATGACACTTATATCCTTAGGCAAAAGGCTATTTAATCCCCAAAGCAGGCCCTGGGTGGAGATGGTGCTGTAGGTAAAGAAGTTAATAACCTGCATTAAGGCATGCACACCAGCATCTGTACGCCCGCTTGCCCTGACCCTGATTCTTTCGGCCGTGATTTTATACAGGCAATTTTCTAATATGCCCTGAACGGTAGTGGCATTGGGCTGTACCTGCCAACCGCTATAGGCTGTACCTTTATATTGAAGCACACAGCGAATGTTTCGCTGCGCCGTGTTAAAATCTGCCACAGTATATTGGTCCGGAAAGGGCAAGTTCCGTGGGAAAAGTGAAAATAACTCTAGCATATTAAGGAAATAAAGGCAGATTTTTAAGACCTGTTTCTTCAGATAAGCCAAGCATTAAATTCATATTTTGCACAGCCTGCGTAGAAGCCCCCTTGGCTAGGTTATCAATGGCGGCCATGATAATTAATCTTCCTGTGCGGTCATCTACCTTTACGCCTAGATGGCATTCATTTGTTCCCCTTACATAAATAGTTTGGGGAACTTGTGAAGGAGAAAGAACTTTAACAAAAACCTTTTGGGTGTAAAAGTCTTTGGCTAATTTATAGGCATCCTCTGTACTGAGATCTTGCTTAAGCTGTGCATAGACAGTCGTAAACATGCCCCTAGAGATGGGGATAAGATGAGGTACAAAGCTGATTTTTACTTCTCTTCCTGCTAGTTTGCTTAACTCTTGTTCCATTTCCGGTGTGTGCCGGTGTTCAGCTACCTTATAGGCCTTCATGTCCTCATTGACCTCGCAAAAATGCGTGGTCAGCTTTACTCCTCTGCCGGCTCCACTTACCCCAGACTTGGCGTCAACAATGATGGTATCTAGATTTACTACCCCTGCTTTTAAAAAAGGGGCAAGGGCCAAAATGACAGTCGTGGGATAACAACCTGGGTTGGCAACAAGGCGTGCCTTCCTGATTTCTTCAGCATAGAGTTCTGGTAACCCATAGACGGCCTCTTTTAGATAGGCCGTGGCCTTATGCGGGCCATACCATTTTTCATAAACAGATGCATCCTTTAGCCTGAAATCAGCACTGAGGTCAATGACTTTTTTCCCTTTTTCTAATAGATTTGGCACCATTTCCATAGAAACCTGATGGGGTAGGGCGGTAAAAAATAGATCGGCCTTTTCAGAAGAGGATTCAGGATCAAAGGCTTCAAGAATTAAATCAGTAATTTCCGAAAAAAAAGGAAAAAGCTCACCCAACCGCTTCCCACTAAATTGACGGGAAGTGGCTACCGTGACCTTTGCTTCAGGATGAAGTAAAAGCACACGGAGCAACTCAAGCCCTGTATAGCCCGTTGCTCCGATAATGCCAATTCTAACCAAGGTTCTACCCAAAAAAGATTAACGTTTAGAGAATTGGAAGGCCCTTCTGGCACCAGCCAGACCGTATTTCTTCCTCTCCTTGACCCGGGCATCCCTGGTCAAGAAGCCAGCCTTCTTTAAGATTGGCCGTAACTCCGGATTATACTCTACCAGGGCTTTGGCGATGCCGTGACGAATGGCCTCCGCTTGTCCGCTTTTACCACCACCTTTTACCGTGGCCATGACGTCGAACTTACCTAGCATTTGGGTCAATTCCAGGGGCTGACGGATAACCATTAAAGCAGTTTCCCTTTCAAAATATTCTTCATAAGGTTTTTTATTTACGGTAATTTTTCCTGAACCACCAGGAATTAACCACACTCTCGCGATGGCAGTCTTCCTTTTGCCTGTGGCATAAAATCTTTCTTCAACCATATTTCTCACCCTATATCTCTAATTTTGCTGGCTGTTGGGCCTGATGGGGGTGATTGGGCCCAGCATACACTTTAAGCTTTTTAAACATCTTCCGTCCCAACCTGTTTTTGGGCAACATTCCCTTTACGGCTAACTGAATGAGGGTTTCAGGTTTTCTTTCCCAGAGCTTTCTTGCCGTAAATACCTTTAAACCGCCCATGTAGCCAGAATGGCGGTAATAAAGCTTTTTATTCCATTTTTTGCCAGTTAACTTAATTTTCTCTGCATTAACAACAATAATGTAGTCACCGGTGTCTACATGTGGGGTGTAAATAGGCTTATGTTTGCCCATAAGCCGCTTGGCAATCTCGGTTGACAACCGTCCTAAGGTTTTTCCAGCGGCGTCCACCACATACCAATCTCTCTTTACATCCTCTTTTCTGAGCATAAATGTCCGCATTTTTTCTACCTCCTAGACAATGAGGATTTTATAATATAAGAAACATCCATTGTCAAGGAGCTTAAGGACCCAAAATCCACGCTTGGCCTAAAAATAAACCCGCAAGTGTGATAAAATAGGCTATTTTTTTAAAAAACCCCTTCACCTAAAGGGTGAGAACCACACTTGCGGGTAAGGACAATGATAAAACAAAAAAGCTCTAAAGTAAAGCAAACTGTTTTACCCTTTATTTTAGGGACTAATCAGGAAATTATCACTCCCAGAGCAGGTTTAGTTTTATTTGGGGAGTTTATCTATGGACTAAAGCTTGATCAAAAGGCAGATAAATATACTCCCACATAGCAGCAGAGTGGTATATCACAGCCGACAGATTTTTCTTAAAGTTAGAAATTATGCCTATGCTATTTTTGAGGAGATTCGTTATGGGATATGGCAATTTTGCTGTGGACACTTATGAGGAGAGGTGTGTAGTTTGTGATTGATTTGTAAAACTAAGGCAAAAGTTTGTCTAAAGTAGGTAATTTTTGGTTAATTTAGGTCTGTCTGGTTTTCCTAGCCTCTTTTTGAGAGCTTTTTCCTTCTTAAATTTTCCTTCATTCCCTCTTAAATACACCTTTCCCTCAACTCAATCGCGGATTTTGGGACGGATGTTAGGTTGCAAAGTTTGTTTACAAACCTTTTTGGTTGTTCTATAACAATACATATGCGCAAGAGTAGAAGTATTTTTGTTGGCAATGTTCAGATTGGGGGAGGGGCACCGGTTCGTGTGCAGTCCATGACAACTATCCATCCCGCCAATGTCAAGGCCACGGTTGATCAAATTAGACGGCTGGAGGAGGCTGGATGTGAGCTTGTGCGTATTGCCGTTCCAGATAAAAGCGCGGCTTCGGCCATTCCTGTTATTAAAAAGGCTATTTCCATTCCTTTAATTGCGGATATTCATTTTGATTATCGGCTGGCAATAAAGGCAATAGAAAAAGGGGCCGATGGTATTAGGGTCAATCCCGGTAATATCGGGGGAAAAGAAAAAATAAAGGCCGTGGTAAAGGTAGCTAAAGAACATAACACCGCCATCCGCATCGGGGTCAACAGCGGCTCAGTGGAGAGGGAGTTTTTGCGTCAATATAACGGACCAACACCTGAGGCCATGGTGGCTAGTGCCCTTAAGACAATTAAATTTTTAGAGGATTTGGATTTCTTTAACTTTAAGATTTCCCTTAAGTCTTCTAGTGTTTTAGATACGATTACCGCTTACCGCCTTTTGGCCAAGAAAGTAGATTATCCCTTTCATGTAGGGGTTACTGAGGCTGGACCTCCATTGCGGAGTGCGGTTAAGTCGGCCATTGCTATTGGCACCCTGTTGCAGGAGGGTATTGGAGAGACGATAAGGATTTCTGTGACAGGTGATCCGGTAATAGAAATTAAAATTGCCTATGAGATTCTGCGCGCCTTAGGGCTACGTCAATATGGCATTGATCTGATTAGCTGTCCTACCTGTGGACGGTGTCAGATTGATTTGATTAAGCTGACAGAAGAGGTTGAGAAGGCCCTTGCTTGGGTAAAAATGCCTTTAAAAGTGGCTGTTATGGGCTGTGTGGTGAATGGGCCTGGTGAGGCAAAAGAGGCTGATATTGGCATTGCCGGGGGAAAGGGCGTGGGCATATTGTTCAAAAAAGGAAAGGTGGTAAAAAAGTTTAAAGAAGAAGAACTTTTAAAGGTCTTGCTGGAAGAGATAAAGAAAATGGTTGGAGGAAAAGATGCCCATTAAACAGGAGCTTTTGCCTCACTACACTTATGAAGACTACAAACACTGGGAAGGACGTTGGGAATTGATTAAAGGCATACCCTATGCCATGTCTCCCCAACCGAGTAAACTGCATCAGTTTGTCAGTTTAAAGATTGCTAGATATTTGGATGAGCTTTTAGAAGCATGTCCGCAGTGTTTTGCCCTACTTCCTGTAGACTGGAAGATTGCTGAAGATACGATAGTGCAGCCAGATAATTTGGTAGTTTGCGGAGAAGAGATAGAGGGGCAGGTGCTTAGCCGGCCACCTGTGCTTATTTTTGAGGTGCTTTCTTCGTTTACCAAAAGTAAAGATAAAGTCCTTAAATTTAATCTCTATCAAGAGGCAGGGGTTAAATATTATGTCTTGGTGGAGCCTGAGACGCAAAGAGTGGAGATTTTTGTTCTTAAAGATGGACAATATAAGCTGGCAAAGGGATTTATAAAAAACGGCACGTTTGTCTTTGCGTTAGAAGGCTGTGAGATAGAATTTGATTTTGCCAAAGTCTTTCCTAAATAAGGAGGAAAAGATGCGCTATTCCCGTTATTTCTTACCAACGCTAAAGGAAACACCATCTGAAGCAGAAATTACTAGTCACAAGTTAATGCTGCGGGCAGGGATGATCCGCAAACTTAGCTCAGGTATTTATTCCTACCTGCCTTTGGGCCTTAAGGCCATCCGCAAGGTAGAGAACATCATCCGTGAAGAGATGAACCGGGCCGGGGCCCAAGAGTTACTTTTACCGATGGTGCAACCGGCTGAACTCTGGCAGGAATCAGGGCGCTGGGAACAATATGGTAAAGAACTCTTGCGTTTTAAAGACCGACATAAGCGGGATTTTTGTTTAGGTCCTACCCACGAAGAAGTTATTACTGACTTAGTGCGGCGGGAAGTGCGTTCTTATCGGGATTTGCCTTTAAATTTATACCAAATCCAAACCAAATTTCGTGATGAAATTCGCCCCCGTTTTGGTCTTATGCGGGGCAGAGAATTTATTATGAAAGATGCCTATAGCTTTGATGCTGATGAAAAGGGGGCAGAAAAGAGCTACTGGCAGATGTATGAAACCTATCACCGTATTTTTACCCGTTGTGGTCTTAATTTTCGGGCGGTAGAGGCCGATACAGGTACAATTGGCGGTAGCTTTTCGCATGAATTTATGGTGCTGGCCGATATAGGTGAGGACACAATTGTTTTTTGTCAAGATTGCGATTATGCTGCTAATATTGAAAAGGCAGAGGTAAAGAGTACTATTTCTCCTCCAGCCGAATCACCCAAGTCCAAAGAAGAAGTTCATACCCCTGGTAAACATACTGTAGAAGAAGTAACGGCCTTTTTAGGTGTCCCACCTCAAAAGTTGGTAAAGACCATTATTTATCTGGCCGATGGCAAACCTGTAGCCGTATTAGTGCGAGGAGATCACGAAGTAAATGAAGTCAAATTAGGACGTTTGTTAGGTTGTAATGAACTGGAACTAGCCCCTCCAGAAATAATAAGGACAGAGACTGGAGCAGAAGTGGGATTTGCTGGTCCTATTGGACTTGACATGCCTATCATTGCTGATTTGGCCCTAAAGGGAATGGCCAACTTCGTTACCGGTGCAAATAAGACAGATTATCACTATGTTAATGTCAATTTAGACGATTTTTCTGTTACTCAATTTGCTGACATTCGCCTTATTACACCTGATGATCCCTGTCCACGTTGTGGTGGGCGGTTGGAATTTAAAAAAGGTATAGAAGTAGGCCATATCTTTAAGCTTGGCACCAAATACAGTAAGGCCCTTAAGGCTACCTATCTAGACGCTCAAGGCAAAGAGCGGTATATTGTTATGGGGTGCTATGGCATAGGTGTAGGCAGAACGGTAGCAGCGGCCATTGAGCAAAATCACGATAAAGACGGTATTGTCTTCCCGTATCCCATTGCACCGTATCAGATTTATCTTTTGCCGGTGGATGTAAACAATCCGGACATAGCCAGGACAGCCGAAGAACTTTATGTTAAACTTGAACAACACTGGGAAGTACTCTATGACGATCGGGAAGAACGTCCAGGGGTAAAGTTTAAGGACGCCGATTTGATTGGTATTCCCATCCGGGTGACGCTAGGCAAACATTTAAAAGAGGGAAAAGTAGAAATCAAGGTAAGAAAAACCGGAGAAGTTATCCTTACGTCTCTAGCCGAGCTAGAAGATACTTTAGAAAAGATAACGATAGATCTTCAGCCTAATTAGTTATGGTGCGGATTGAAGATATTATTGAAAGAGTTTTAAGCTACCATCCTAAAGCCGATATAGGTCTTATCCGTAAGGCCTATATCTATTCGGCCAAGGTGCATAAGGGACAAGTGCGGCGTTCTGGTGAACCCTATCTTTCGCACCCCTTGGCTGTGGCTGACATCCTTGCCCGGATGCGATTGGATGTTGTCAGTGTAGCATGTGGGCTTTTACATGATACCGTAGAGGATGGGGATGTTACACTAGAAGACATAAGAGAGCATTTTGGTGATGAAATTGCCGTAATTATTGATGGACTCACCAAATTAAGTAAGCTTTCTTTCAAGTCAAAGGAAGAGCACCAAGCAGAGAACATGCGCAAGATGATCCTGGCTATGGCCCAAGACATCCGGGTCATCTTGGTTAAGCTGGCAGATAGACTTCATAATATGCGCACCTTAGGATACATGCCACCAGAAAAGCAAAAACAGATTGCGCAGGAAACCTTGGACATTTATGCCCCTCTAGCAGCGCGGTTGGGTATTGGCTGGCTAAAGACTGAACTTCAAGATCTTTGTCTTTACTATCTTGAACCAGAAACATATCGACAAATCGCTCAGGGTATTGCCCGCCATCGGGCAGAGGAAGAAAGGTATATCAGTGAAATTAAGGCGATTTTAGAGAAAGAACTACAAGAGTATGGCATTCAAGGCCGAATAGAAGGGCGGATAAAGAGTATTTATAGTATCTATCTAAAAATGCAACGGCAACAGGTTGACCTTGATCAGATTTATGACCTGGTGGCCTTTCGGATCATCGTGAAAACCCTAAAGGAGTGTTATGAGGCCCTTGGCATGGTGCATTCACTATGGCGACCGGTGCCTGGCCGTTTTAAGGATTATATTGGCATGCCTAAGCCTAATGGTTATCAGAGCCTTCACACCACAGTTGTTGGTCCTTATGGTGGTAGGATTGAAATTCAAATTCGCACCGAGGAAATGCATAAGATTGCCGAAGAAGGTATTGCTGCCCATTGGCGTTATAAAGAAGGTAAGGAGGGAGACGAAAAAGAGATAGAACGCTTTGCCTGGTTACGACAATTGCTCAACTGGCAGAGGGAGTTAAAGGATCCCCACGAATTTATGAGTGCCATAAAAATGGACTTATATCCCAATGAAATTTATGTCTTTACACCTAAAGGTGATGTCAAGGTCTTTCCTGTAGGGGCAACGGTTGTGGATTTTGCCTATAGTATCCACACAGAAGTGGGACATCATTGTGCTGGAGCAAAGGTAAATGGCCGTCTAGTTCCTTTGCGGTATAAACTTAAAACAGGAGATGTTGTGGAAATCATTACCTCTCCTAAGCAGCGTCCGAGTAAGGATTGGCTTCATTTTGTTAAAACCCCCCGTGCCCGCAGCCGGATCAAAAGGTTCCTTCGTGATCAGGAAAGAGAGCAAGGGTTGGCTTTAGGTAAAGAGATTTGCGAAAAGGAGTTTAAAAAGCATGGACTTAACTTTCAGGTCTATTTTAATAGTCCTAAATTTTTAGAAGTGGCCAAGGAGTTTTCCTTTAAGAATCCTGAAGACCTCATTTTGGCTGTCAGCTACGGTAGAATTTCGGCCAGACAAATCATTCACCGTTTATTGCCACGGCCGGAAAAGGAGGAACCGTTAGAAATATCTAAAGAGATAACATCTGTTAAGTCTTCTTCAACCATTAAAGTTAAAGGAATAGATGAGGTATTGGTGAAAATTGCCAAATGTTGTGCGCCTGTGCCTGGCGATAAAATTGTTGGTTATATCACCAGAGGTCAAGGAGTTAGTATTCATCGGGCTGATTGTCCCAATATTGCCCATGCTGATCCAGAAAGATTAATAGAAGTAAGTTGGGATATGACCGAAGAACAGGTTTACCCGGTAAAAATTCAGGTAAGATGTAAAGATAAAGTTGGCCTTCTAGCCGAAATTAGCACGGCCATTGCTAAGGCTAAAGCAAACATCATTCAGGCCGAAACAAAGACAACCGTAGATCACCACGCCCTTTGTTGCTTTACCCTGGAGGTGAAAAATAGCCAACACCTCCAGGAAATTACTAAGGCATTATGGCAAATTGACTCGGTAGAAGAAGTAAAACGCATGGGGGCTTAGAGATTAGAAAAAGTTCTTATTCCAGGTTTGACAATCTTTCCGGCCTTTAAGCACTTGGTGCAAACCTTCATACGCTTTACCTGCCCATTTACCAACACCCGAATCTTCTGCAAGTTGGGTTTCCATCTTCTTTTGGTTCGGTTATTAGCGTGACTGACGTTGTGTCCAACCGATGGCCTTTTGCCACAAATTTCACATTTCCAGCTCATCTTTACCTCCTTTAACCTGTTTTATCAGATCTTTCAATTTGTGTATATCTGTTTCTCCTGGCTGAATGCCTATTACTTTATATCCATTTTTTAAAAGCATGGCCGTCGTAACACCGACCCCTGACTGTAATCCCTTGTCGGTATAAACAAAGTTTACTCCGCAAGAGGGACTTTTTTCTTTCAAAAAACACACTTTAACCCCAAAACTCTGGGCCATTTCTAACGCCTTTTTTGCTCCTTTTAAAAAATTAAAGGTTACATCCTTTCCTTTCTCATTCACCACTCGTGCCTTAAGCCGTAATACCTCATGACCATCTCCACCTACAAGAATGGACGGAGGACGAGGGGTAGGTAAATTTCCCAGCTCTTCTGGACATACAGGTAAATATTGCCTGTCCCGCAAAAGTTCTACTAATTCCCGACAGAAGGCATTTTGTCCATCATATCTACATCTCAGTCCTATTAAACACGCACTTACCAGGATCATACAAAGATCACCTTAGGTTCATTTTTCTCCCTTTTTCCTATTTCTCCTAAAACAAATGCCTTTTCTTGAAGGGCTTGCAACCGATTCAGCACTTCATCGGTATAATCGGGATCTACCACCAAGATGAGGCCAATGCCGCAGTTAAAGGTGCGAAACATCTCTGCCTCTTCTATCTTACCCGTCCTCTGGATGATCTGAAAAATACCTGGTCTTTCCCAAGCCTCTTTTTTAATTATTGCCTTACAAGCTTGGGGTAAGATCCGGCTCAAATTTTCAGGAATTCCTCCACCGGTAATATGAGCCATACCAGCAATAGGAAAGTCCCGAATAAGGTTCAAAATAGTTGGTACATAAATACGAGTTGGTTTTAAAAGTTCTTCTCCTAACGTGCATTCACACTCATCCAAATGTCTATCCAAGGACCATTTAAGGACTTCAAAAAAGAGCTTACGTACTAAAGAATAGCCATTGCTATGTAATCCATTAGAAGCTAAGCCAATAATTTGGTGACCAACCGAAATATCAGAACCGTCTATAATTTTCCTTCGGTCTACAATGCCAACAACAAAGCCTGCTAAATCGTATTCTCCTGGGGCGTAAAAATCAGGCATTTCTGCTGTTTCTCCTCCAATCAAGGCACAACCGGCCTGACAACAACCTTCTACAATTCCTTTGATAACCATTTCTACCTTTTCTGGCGCAAGGTAACCAGTAGAAATATAGTCTAGAAAAAAAAGGGGTTTTGCTCCATGCACGGCGATGTCATTTACGCACATCGCCACAAGGTCAATACCGACGGTATCGTGTTTGTCTAGCATAAAAGCAATTTTTAACTTTGTTCCCACACCATCAGTAGAAGAAACCAACACAGGTTCTTTATATTTATCAGGAGATAAAGCGAAAAAGGCACCAAATTGACCTATGTCGTATAACACTCCACTTTGATAGGTACGTTTGACCAATGCCTTTATCCGTTCAACCGACTTACTTGCCCGTTCTAAACTAACACCGGCCTTGTCATAAGTGAGGGTTTCTCCCATTCTTAATTGCCCCCTACTATAGCCATAGCTTCCTTTAAATCAATCTTACCTGTGTAAAGAGCACGGCCGATAATTACTCCTGCTAACCCCTTTTCCTTTAAACGCAAAAGTCGCTTTATATCTTCTAACGTAGCTACTCCTCCCGCTACATACACTGGTAACCTTACTTTATCCAACATAAGACTTAAGGCTCCAATATTAGGTCCTGTTTCCATACCATCCCGGGCAATGTCAGTATAATTGATTCCTGCTACTCCTAACGCCTCTGCTTCTTGAGCTAATATAAAGGCATCTTTATCCGTGATTTTTTTCCATCCCTGGGTAGCTACTTTTCCATCCTTAGCATCTATGGCCAAAAGAATATGACCAGGAAACTTGCGGCAAAGGGCGGAAAATTCTTTCTTTGCTTCTAAGGCGAGGGTCCCTAAAATCACCCACTGCACTCCGGCCTTTAGATAACATTCAATATCAGCAGCCGTTCTGATGCCTCCACCTACTTGGACAGGGATGGAAACAGCCTTAACCATCTCCGTAATTAAATCTACATGATATGGTCTCTTTAAGAAGGCTCCGTCTAAATCAATAATGTGTAGGCGTTTAGCTCCTTTTTCTTCCCAAAGACGAGCGACGGCTACGGGATCATTATGAAAAACTGTTTCTGTTCCTTCCTCTCCCTGAAGCAAACGCACGCACTTGCCACCTTTAAGATCAATCGCCGGAATAATAACCACCTTTATAAAGCTCCTTTAGAAGAAGGAATATCTGTCCGCCGCGGGTCAATACTAACGGCTTGTCTAAGGGCCTGTCCTAGGGCCTTAAAAATGGCCTCAGCACAGTGGTGTTTATTTTCGCCGTAAAGAAGATGGACATGTAAATTCATCTCTGCGGCATTCGCCATAGCACGCAGAAACTCAGGTATTAGCTCTAAATCAAAACTGCCCACCTGCCCCTGCCATTTTTCGCCCTGGCAATAAAAAAAAGGCCGCCCAGAAAGATCAAGAAAGACCTCGGCCAAGGCCTCATCCATGGGTACAGCTGCCTGGCCATAGCGGTATATACCCTTTTTGTTGCCCAAGGCCTCTTTAAGGGCATACCCCAGACAGATACCAATATCTTCGGTTGTGTGATGAGCATCTATTTCTAAATCGCCTTTTGCCTTTATTTCTAAATCAAAAAGACCGTGAACAGTAAAAAGAGTTAGCATATGTTCTAAAAAGGGAATACCCGTTTGTAAAGACACCTTGCCCGTTCCGTCTAGGTTCAATTTAAGTAAGATGTCTGTCTCCTGCGTTTTCCTTTTAATCTCAGCTATACGCATTTTAAAAAGTCAAAATATAAAAAAATGGTGGAGATGAGGGGAATTGAACCCCTGACCTCCTGCATGCGAAGCAGGCGCTCTCCCAACTGAGCTACATCCCCACGCTATCTATTTCACCAAAAATTGGTTGTTTATAACAGCTTCTAACATCCTTGCTAATTCTACATTGTGTTTATTAGTTTGTAAAGCCTTTAAGGGAATATAAAAAACTAGCTATTTCCGAAAACACTGGAGCCAGCGAGGGGATTTGAACCCCTGACCTGCTGATTACGAATCAGCTGCTCTACCACTGAGCTACGCTGGCTCAATGGTAATAATAAAAGATTAGATTAAGATGGTCAAGGTGAGGGAGGTGAAATTTTCCATTATCTTTGTTTTAAAATACCTCTTGCTTTTTTTGGGAAAAATGTGTAAATGGCTTTTATGCGGCCAGTTAAATGTATCGTCATTGCTGGGTATGGGACCAATTGTGAAATAGAGACGGCGTATGCTTGCAAGCGGGCAGGCGGAGAGGCCGATATTGTGCACATAAGTGAGCTATTATACGGTGAAAAACGCCTTGATGACTATCATTTACTCTGTTTCCCTGGTGGCTTCTTAGATGGGGATGATTTGGGAGCGGCTAAGGCAGCGGCTACACGCTGGCGTTATGCCCGCGTAAGAAACACAGGTGAGTTGCTTTTTGACCAGTTAATGCGGTTTATTCAAGAAGGAAAGCTTATTATTGGTATTTGTAATGGCTTTCAGTTAATGGTAAAATTAGGGCTGTTGCCTGCCTTGAATCGTTCTTACGAAAATCAAGTAGTTACTTTAACTTATAATGATTCAGGTCGTTTTGAAGACCGGTGGGTTTATTTATACATAGATCAAGATAGCCCTTGTGTATTCACAAAAGGAATAGACAGGCTTTACCTTCCTGTAAGGCACGGAGAGGGAAAGTTTATTCCAAAGGATAAGGCTTTATTAGAGGCAATAGAAGAATTGCACTTAGGGGTTGTGAAATATATGCATCCAGAAACCAAGTGTCCTACCCTTGATTATCCTTTTAATCCCAATGGTTCGGTAAATGCCATTGCTGGGTTATGCGATCCAACTGGTCGCATTTTTGGACTCATGCCCCATCCAGAAGGATTTCTTCATTTTACGCATCATCCCCGCTGGACACGCGAAAACTTGCCCGAAGAGGGGATGGGACTGGCTGTATTTGTGAACGCCATTGATCATATCAGACAGAATGTGCTTTAACAATCGGACTATTTCTATAAAAAGGCCGATTTCAGATATTGAGAGGTGTTATGGATGATCTTAAAGCGGATGGTTATAAAAAGTGCCTTACAGCATCGCTTTAACGAGTTACATTTATATTGTCGGTTACGGAATATAGGTATGCCTCACCGTTTAGCCAAAGGAATTGCCCAAACTATTAGTCCTAAAAGTCTTCTCTATAGTAAGAAAAAGTGATATTTCATATTTCTATGAAATTCCATTTTATTCATGGGATTTACATCCATATCCCTTTTTGTCTTAAAAAATGTCCGTATTGTGATTTTTATTCTGAGCCTTTTCACCCCAAGGCAAAAATTTATGATCAATTTGTCTTAAAAGAACTACAAGCCTACTCCCATCTTTTTTGGAACAGCCCTACCGTTTATTTTGGGGGTGGGACTCCTTCTTTGATGGAGCCATCATTTTTTGAAAAAGTCCTATCTCAAATAGGAAAATATACCGAAGTTACTATGGAGGCCAATCCGGCTACTGTTGACCGCCAATATCTCCAAACACTTAAAGAAGTTGGCATCACTCGGTTTAATTTAGGCATCCAGAGCTTACAACCAGATTTGTTGAAGGTGTTAGAAAGACCTTATTCCCGCAAAGAAGCCCTCTTAGTCCTTTCGTGGGCAACACAGATATTTGAAAATGGAGGGGTAGATATTATATTTGCCATTCCAGGCCAAACCCTTACGGATTTAGAAGAAGATCTAAAGATATTAATTAACTTCCCTGTTAAACACATCTCAACCTATCTTTTAACTTTTTATCCCCATACTCCCTTTTATGAGTATATTAAAACAAAAAGATTGAACCCGATAAGTCTTGAAACACAAAGGAAGATGTATTTTTTTATTAAGTATTTTTTAGAAGCACACGGATTTATCCATTATGAAATTTCTAATTTTGCTCAACCTGGGTATATTTGTCAGCATAATCAACAATATTGGGAGTTAAAAAATTATCTTGGCTTAGGGGCAGGAGCAGTTTCTTTTTACGATGGGCATTGGCATAAGAATATAGAGAACGTAGACCAATATTACATTCTTCTTAAGGCAAAGCAAAAACCCATAGCCGAGGCCGAGAATATAGGAGGTAAAGATTTATTAGCCCTTAAAATAAGCATGGGGTTACGAATGCTTAAGGGCATTAATCTAGAAAAATTAGGTCTTTTAAACAAATGGGAAGAAAAACAAAATACCCATTATATGTCTGCCCTGGTAGAAGAGGGATTTTTAATATATGAATCTCCTTTTTTACGCTTGGGCAAAAAGGGGCTTTTTTTAGCTGACTCTGTTACAAGGGAGGTTAT
Organism: Candidatus Desulfofervidaceae bacterium; assembly: GCA_027064585.1. Classification (GTDB taxonomy): domain Bacteria; phylum Desulfobacterota; class Desulfofervidia; order Desulfofervidales; family Desulfofervidaceae; genus JAGHCL01. The sequence goes on from JAMOPI010000028.1 coordinate 173,128, forward strand.
TACTGCCCTTGTTTTTGAATAGACGAAAATATTTGAAATTTGTATAATAAAATATTATAATGTTAAACAATATTATCATTTTAATGGGTGGAAATAATGACGACACAAGAAAGAAGGTCTTCTATTAGAATAGAAGATTTTTTGGTTTTTGAGTATAAGATTTTAACTCCAGAGGAGTATGAAGAGGAAAAAAAGGTATTTTTCCAGCAACCCAGTGGAGTAGAAAAGATTAAGTTGAAATATCCGTTTTTATCTTTAACTTTCTCCGGTGAGAAAGGACAAGATAATATCAAAGGTTCAGTGACTAACCAGATTTTTTTAGGATTATTAGTTTCTATTAATGAAAAACTAGAAGAGTTAATAAGATTTGTGACCGAAAAGGAGGGTAAAAGGGAAGGCTTTTTATATTGCAAAAAGCCAGTTCCTGTAAATATCAGTGGGGTAGGAATAAAATTTACAGCCAGAGAGACAATTGCTCCAGGGACCTTTTTAAAAATTCGGTTTTTACTCCCTATTTTCCCATGTTTTGAGATTAATGTTTTGGGAAAGGTTGTATGGAGTAAAAAGAAAGAGGAACAAAAATGTGAAGTAGGAGTAAGCTTTCTAGATATTCACGAGGATGATAGAGAAGCCCTTATTCATTATATTTTTAAAAGACAACGCAAACTAATAAGGACAGAAAAACAAGAAAATGGACAATTTTAATATTTTATCCGATCAAGTTAATACGGAGGGGTAGAAATGCAAACAGTTTGTCTTGTTAGCTTCCCGGAAAAAATAGGAGGTGAATGGATTTCAAAGTTAAAAGATAAATTTTCTTGTATTAGTGAATCTCATCTATTTAATTTATTTGACAAGAAAGATAATATAGACTGGGTATTAATTTATGTATCTCCTTTAGAAGGATCATCAAATCCTATAGTAATGGGATATGGAAAAAACGGTAGCTGTTTCGTTGTTCCCTTTGATTTAAAGGCCGTTTGGGCTAAATTAAGTGTTGGTATAGGTAGGGGAGAAATTATTGACTGGGCCTTAGTTAATGCCTTTATTGATGCAACAAAAGAAGTGCTTAGTATGATGGCTGGCGTTGAGGTAGAAAAGAGAGAAGTGTTTACCCAAAAAGATTCTAAAAAGGTGTATGGTGATGTCTCTGGTGTGATTGGCTTTACAGGTACACAAGAATTGGCAGGAGAGATAAATGGCTCTGTAGCTATAACCTTACCTCTTAATTCTGCCCAAAAAATTGTGGCGAGTATGCTTATGCTTGAACCTAGCGAGATTAAGGAAGGAGAGATTACCGATGGAGTAGGTGAACTTATTAACATGATTGCTGGCGATGCTAAAGCCAAATATAACGACAACTTCAAGATTTCCTTACCTACAGTTGTTACTGGTCATAATCATACTATTGGAGGGGCTAGTGAGATTGCAAGGGTAGCTGTGAAGTTTGAAGATCAAGATGGTGAAGAACTTTTTCTCCAAATTTGTTTAGAAGAAAAATAAAACAGGAGGGAAATAATGAATATTTTAATAGTGGATGATTCTGCCACTATGCGGAAAATTATTTTACGTACCATTAGGCAATCTGGCTATGAGGTGGATAACGTATTAGAAGCGGGTAATGGAAAAGAGGCCTTAGAGGTATTAAAAAACAATCAAGTAGATCTGGTTATGACAGATATAAACATGCCGGAAATGAACGGTTTGGAATTAATTGAAGCACTTAAATCTAATCCAGAAACTAAAAAAATTCCGGTAATTGTAATCAGTACCGAAGGTGCAGAGGATATTGTAGGTAGAGCGCAAGTGTTAGGAGTAAAAGGATTTATCCGTAAACCCTTCACTCCACAAAAAATTGGAGAGGCCTTAAAGAAGGTATTGGGTTAGAAACATGCCGGTTAAAATAGGTGTTCTTATCAAAGAAATTTTTAAAGCCGGGAGAAATCTTTTAAAAGATCTGACAGGGGCAGAGTTTTCGTTGGAGCATACAAACGGCCCTCAAGGGACGAGAGAAGACATTCAAGAGATATTATTGCCTGAGGCATTTGTAACAGAAGTTAAGGTAGACAATATTGCTGAGGAAGATTTTTGGATTCTCGTAGAAAAACGAGGAGCCATTTATTTAGCTGGAAAGATGCTTCTTTTGCCTCAAAAAAGTATAGAAGAATCTATTAAAAAAGGAGAAGTCAATGAAGCCATAGAAGATGCCCAACGTGAAATATTTAACATGCTTGTTGGAATAATTGATGATCTTTTTAGACAACGTGTAGATAGCTCTTGGCACTTGACCCAAGGTAATACCTTTTTGCTTGAAACCGAAGAGTTCCTTCCTCCAAAAGAATATTCTACTTTTATAGGAGAAATAAGCACAGAGGATAACCTTAAATTCAAGTTGACCCTTATTTTTAGCCAAGATTTGATTAGAAAAATAGAAGGAGAAGAAGAAAAGATTGAGGAAGAAAAACAAGTCCAAACAGAAGAAGTTGTGTCCCAAAAGGTGATAGAAGAAACTCCACCACCTCCAGAGTATGATATCTTTCAGGAATTGGTATTAAAAGACTCTCATGGACTTACGGCTGAAGATATTGCCGAAAAGGACTTTCCGGCCATCTATCCAGAGGCAACATTAGAAGAAGCCTTAGAAAAAATGCGAGCGAATAAAACAGAATACCTCTTTGTGGTAGATGGACTTAAGCTTTTAGGTGTAATTACGATGAAGGACGTAAGAATGGGGCTTAGTCCCTTTTTAGAAGAGCCCTTTAGGGAATATGCACGACCTCAAGATGAGGCAACCAAGAAGTTTAAGGTTTCTTGGTTTATGGAGACTGAGGTCCTTTGGGTGCCACCTGAAGCAAGCGTTTTAGAAGTTGCTAAAACAGCCGCCAGAAGGCCAATGTTTTCTATTCCCGTTTGTCTAAGGGGTAGGATTATCGGAGAAATTCCTATTACTAAATTGATTATCGTTTTAGCTAAATTAGCCTTTAGCGCTGAAGAAAATGCAGCTTTGAAGGCAGAACAGACACAAGAGGGTATTGCTCAGCAAACACCAATGTAATAAAATTCTAAAAAATTTTCAGTAAAAGAGGGTAGAAAATGATTAGTGAAATATTGGATGAAATTGCTATTGATATGCTAAATTTAGGAACAGAAATTTCCAAGCAAGAGTTAACGGCCCTTAAAGAAAAGGTTAAAAAACTTATTGAAATATTAAAAGAACAAAAACAAAGTAACGCCCTCTTTATTGCAGGAGCCGTAGACGCTATTATAGAGCGTTTAATAGAAGGAAATATTTCTGAAAATAAGGCCCTTAAGATTATTAGTGAAGAAATTACTTTACTCCAAAAGCTATTACAAGGTAAAGAACCAGATCCTGAGAAAATTCTTCAAGAGCATGAAAGGCTTATGGAATGGTTAAACTCTGATGAAGAAGAGCTCCCATCGGTAGAGAAACAGACACAGCCTTCTTCAGAAGAGTCAGCAATACCCGAAGAAGAGCCAAAAATGACTTTAGGGGAAGTAGAGATTAAGATCAATCCAGAGGAAGACCCTGATCTTTATTGGGACTTTGTCAACGAGGGGAAAGAACACTTGGATACCATTGAAGTTAACATTATTAATCTTGAGCAAAACCCTGAAGACAAAGAGGTTATCAACACTATTTTCCGTCCTTTTCATACAATTAAAGGAATTGCTGGTTTCTTAGGGCTAGAGCCAATTAATAAACTGGCCCATGCCGCTGAGAATATGCTTGATGCAGCACGCAGTGATGAGTTTAAGATTACTTCTAAAGCTATTGATGTTATTTTGGAAGCAGTAGACATGCTTAAAAATATGATAGAGGATGTAGAAGAACAGCTGAATTCTGGACAACCAACTGGGCGGACATTTCCTGTAGAGGGCTTAATAAAAAAGATTGAGGCTATACGGACAGGTACAACTGTAGAAGAAAAAACAAAAGAAGAGGTTATAGAGAAGTCCGAAATTTCTTCTGAAAAGGCACCGAGTGAAGGAGAAGAGTTAAAAGTGAATTTTGAAGAAGATGTTGCCCTTTATCGTGATTTTATAAGTGAAGCCAGGGAACATCTAAGTTCTATTGAATTAAACATTATCAACCTAGAGCAAAATCCTACTGATATAGAGGTTATCAATAGTATTTTCCGTCCCTTCCATACTATAAAAGGAGTTTCTGGCTTTTTAGGTTTAGATATTATCAATAAACTTTCACACGCAGCAGAAAACATGCTTGATGCTGCTAGAAATGATGAATTTACCATTAATGAGCAAGCCGTTGATGTAATTTTAGAAATTGTAGATGTACTAAAAAACATGATTGATGACCTAGAAGAACAAATTTCTACTGGGAAACCGACAGGAAAGCGTTTTCCTGTCCAAGAATTAATTAAGAAGATTGAAGCTGTGTATATGAAACAACAATTACAATCTTCTACTCCTGAAAAGAAAGAAACATCTAAAAAGGAAGTTGTCTCTAAAGAAGTTTCTCCAAAGGCACTAGAACAACAAGAGAGAAGGAAAGAGGAACCAGTAAAGATAAAGAAAGCTTTACCTAAAGATCAAAAAACACCAGCCAAAGCGGTAGCTAAGGCACCAAAAGAACAAAAAAGAGCCAAGATTTCTCAAACAATTAAGATTGACACCCAAAAGCTTGATAATCTAATTGATATGATCGGCGAATTACTTATTACTCAATCCATGATTAGGCAAAATCCTGTTTTAAATGAGATAAAAGACCAAAAGCTTGTCCGTGATCTTTCCCAGCTGGCCCGCATCACTACAGAATTGCAAAAAATCAGTATGTCCTTACGTATGGTGCCGATAAAAGAAACTTTTCAGAAAATGATTCGTCTTGTGCGCGATCTTTCAAAGAAATCAGGTAAAAAGGTGCAGTTGGTTATGCAGGGAGAAGAGACAGAAATTGACCGTAATATGGTAGAAGAGCTTTATGATCCACTAGTACATATGATTAGAAACGCCGTGGATCATGGTATAGAAATGCCAGAGGAAAGAAGGGCTAAAGGAAAACCTGAAGTTGGGACTATTGAGCTATTAGCTTATCACAAAGGAGGAAATATTGTCATTGAAATTAAAGATGACGGAAAGGGTTTAGACAAAGAAAAGATTTTAAAAAAGGCTATAGAGAGAGGACTGGTCTTAGAAGGAGAAGAGCTTTCTGATGCAGAAATTTACCAGTTGATCTTTAAACCTGGTTTTTCCACGGCCGAAAAAATTACGGATGTTTCTGGTCGTGGGGTAGGGATGGATGTAGTGAAAAAGACCCTAGAAAAGTTAAGGGGAAAAATAGAAATCAAAAGCGAAAAAGGCAAAGGCACAACTTTTATCATTAAATTACCTCTCACCTTAGCTATTATTGATGGTATTATTGTCAAGGTAGGTAATGAACGGTATATTTTGCCTACCATTGCGGTGCAAGAAGTTTTTCGTCCAACGAAAGACCAATATAACACCTACGCCGAAAAAGGAGAAATGATAAACATCAGAAACAACCTTTTTCCTATTGTTAGGCTCCACAGACTTTTCAACGTAGAAGCAAAATATACTAAACCATGGGAAGCCCTGATGGTGCTGGTGGAAAGCGAAGATGAACGCAGGTGTCTCATGGTAGACGAAGTCCTTGGTAAACAGGAAGTAGTAATAAAAAGCTTAGGAGAGGCATTAGGCAGGATAAAAGGAATTGCTGGTGGTGCCATTATGGGAGATGGGAGAGTTGGTTTGATCCTAGATGTTACCGGTATTTTTGAAATGAGTGAAGAATAGTTAAAAACCACTTCAAGTGTCTTTAAAAGGATAATCTTTTTTCCTTCCCCTTGCCAAATTGATAGCAATATGATATGTCTTGCGTGGTTTGTCCCGTATCCGCAGGGGACATTAAATATACTTGCGGAAATTCAGCCTTGACTGAGGGCGGGGAAACTCAGTCATGCTTGCCTGCTTTAAGGCAAGTACACAACGAGGGAGGTAAGATGGCGTATGTAACCATGAAGGAGCTCTTGGAAGCAGGAGTGCATTTTGGACACCAGACAAGACGTTGGAATCCTAAGATGAAGCCCTATATCTTTGGGGCACGTAATGGTATCTACATCATTGATCTCCAAAAGACTGTTCAGCTTTTTAAGGTTGCCTATGATTTTGTGGCTGATCAGGTAGCCCAGGGGAAAAAGGTATTATTTGTCGGGACAAAACGTCAGGCCAAAGAATCCATTGAAGAAGAGGCTAAGCGGTGTGGAATGTTTTATGTTAACAACCGCTGGCTTGGTGGCACCTTGACTAACTTTCAAACTATTAAAAAGAGTATTGAGAAGTTGAAGGCCCTGGAGGCGATGGTAGAGGACGGGACGATTGAAAACTTTACCAAAAAAGAGGCCTTAAAGATTCAGAGAAAAATTGCCAAATTGAACAAAAACCTGGCTGGCATTAAAGACATGGAAGAATTGCCAGATATTATCTATATCGTTGATCCTCATAAAGAAAGAATAGCCGTGCACGAAGCGAGAAAGTTAGGGATTCCCATTGTGGCCATTGTAGATACCAACTGCGATCCAGATGAGATTGATTATGTCATTCCAGGTAACGATGATGCTATCCGGGCTATTCGGTTGATTACCTCGCGTATTGCTGATGCCTGTATTGAGGGCAGAGAAAGGTATGAAAAAGAAATGGCCACCCTAGAAGAGGAAATGATGGAGGCGGCGGAAGGAGATACAGAAAAGGCCGCAGCCATAGCTGAGAAAGTTAAGGAAGAAATTACTGAACAAGTGAGTGCAGAATAAGGAGGAGAAAATGGCAATAACAACCGCTCAAATCAAGGAGTTGAGGGAAAGAACTGGTGCTGGAATGATGGACTGTAAAAAGGCATTAGAAGAATGCCAAGGAGATATGGAAAAGGCCATTGCCTGGTTGCGAAAAAAGGGCATGGCTAAAGCCGCCAAAAGGGCTGGTCGTACGGCCTCAGAAGGGTTGGTCCACGCATATATTCATGCCGGTGGCAAGATTGGTGTGTTGGTAGAAATCAACTGTGAGACCGATTTTGTTGCCAGAACAGATGATTTCCAAAAATTTGCCAAAGAAATTGCTATGCAGATTGCTGCTACTAATCCTATCGCTATAAGTAAGGAAGATCTGCCTACGGAGGTAATAGAAAGAGAAAAAGAAATTTATAGACAGCAAGCCTTAGAATCAGGTAAGCCAGAAAAGGTTATTGAACGAATTGTAGAAGGAAAGCTTAACAAGTTTTATGAACAGGCTTGTCTGTTAGAACAGCCTTATATTAGAGACGACAAGCTTAAGGTAAAGGACTTACTCAACGAACTTGTGGCCAAAACAGGTGAAAAAATTGTCATCCGGCGGTTTGTGCGTTTTCAATTAGGAGAAAAATCTGGCAATGACACCGAGATATCAGAGGGTGCTGCTTAAAATAAGCGGCGAGGCCCTTTTAGGAGAGCAACCTTTTGGCATTGACCCAAAGGTATTAAACCGCTTAGCTACTGAGCTCAGCGAAGTAGCCAAGGCGGGTGTACAGTTAGCCGTGGTTGTTGGTGGTGGTAATATCTTTCGGGGGAAACAGGCAAAAGATTTGAACATTGACCAGGCCACTGGTGATTATATGGGAATGTTAGCTACCTTGATGAATGCCCTTGCCTTACAGGTGGCTTTAGAGAAACAGGATGTAGAGGTTAGGGTAATGTCTGGTCTTAATATCAGGGCGATAGCAGAGCCCTATATTCGGCGGCGGGCAGTTAGACATCTTGAAAAAGGGCGTATTGTTATCTTTGCGGCAGGCACAGGTAATCCATACTTTACCACGGATACGGCCGCGGCCTTAAGGGCGGCTGAAATTGGGGCAGAGATAATTCTTAAGGCCACAAAGGTAGATGGGGTGTATGAAAAGGATCCTGTGAAATTCAAGGATGCCAAAAGGTATGAACGCCTCTCCTATATTGAAATTTTGCAAAAACAGCTTAAGGTTATGGACGCTACGGCCGTTTCCCTTTGTATGGACAATCATTTACCCATTATTGTATTTAATATTATGACGCCTGGGAATATTAAAAAAGTCATTTGGGGGGAACCGGTAGGAACGATGGTTTGTTAAAAAGGAGGCAGTGATGCTTGAGGATGTATATAAAGATACAAAAAAGAGGATGCAAAAGACAATAAAGGTGTTAGAGCACGATCTGCTTAAGATTCGCACTGGGAGAGCTTCGGCCTCTTTAGTAGAAGAAATTGTGGTAGATTATTATGGTACATCTACTCCTCTTAACCAATTGGCGTCCATTTCCATTCCTGAGAGTCGTCTGATTGTCATTCAACCGTGGGATCCTTCGGCCTTAGGGGCCATTGAAAAGGCCATTTTGAAGTCGGCTGAATTGGGATTGACACCCACGAATGACGGAAAGGTAATTCGCCTTTCCATTCCGCCGTTGACGGAAGAAAGAAGGAAAGAATTAGTCAAAGTTGTAAGAAAGACAGGTGAGGAAGCTAAGGTTGCAATTAGGCAAATCCGACGCGATGCAAACGAAAGATTGAAGAAGATGAAGAAAGATAAGGAGATTAGTGAAGATGATTTTCACCGTGGCCAAGAGGAGGTTCAAAAGATCACTGATGATTTTATCAAAAAGGTTGATGAGCTTCTGCATGAAAAAGAAGAAGAAATTATGAGGTTTTGATTATGGACATTAAAAGTATTTTAGTGCCGGTAGATTTTTCTAAATGTTCTGCTTCGGCTTTAAAATATGCCCTTTTTCTGGCCGATAAATTTGGAGCATCTGTAGTTGTTCTCCATGTGATCAATAAAAGTCATTTGGCAAGCATTTTACGTATTTCTCCCCTTTCACGAGATGAAACTAAAAAACAAATCTGGCTACAGCACAAACAGGAGTTAAAAAAGTTTTTACAGCAAAACGAAGGAACGGATAGGGTAGAAAGTATTATTTGTGAAGGTCTTCCTTTTCAAGAAATTGCCAAGAAGGCAAAGGAGTTGGCGGTAGATCTCATTGTGATGGGAGGCTATGGTCGTATGGGACAAGAAGATTTAGAAAGAATCTTTTTTGGAAGTACGGCAGAGAAGGTTATTCGTCTCCTACCTTGCCCTGTTCTGTGTGTGCCAGAAAAGGTATGAAAATGAATACCTGGACAGAAATTTTAATCTGTCCAGGTAAACAGCTTTATCTAAATAAGATTACCGTGCCCAACATTTCGGGAATAACCTCCCGACACAAATAGATCAATAGCTCCACATTGCCGCTTGCGATAAGAAGGGTATCTATATTAGCAAGTTCTGCCTTAAGGGTATCTAAAACATCTTCCTTTTTCACCACTTTACTTTTTCCTATATCCTTTGTCTTTTCCGCTGCTAGCTCAAAGTCAGTTATTATGTTTATATCCTTACTTTCAAAGAAGCGCTTAATAAAATCCTTTGTTTTTTCTATAGCAATTGTCCCATCTAAATATAACAATACCTTTTCTGGGATCTTAAAAGATGTAATCATGGCTAAAGGATAGGGAGATTGATCTATTAAATCGGTATGAAGTGTGCCCAAATATGGTTTTTGGGAGATTTGGGAATAATGCACACCCGTTACGACTAAATCGTAAGACTCTCGTTTTAGTTGATCTACAACTTCTCCCTTTACACTTCCAATCTTTACTATAGGGGTAATGGTTACATTTTGACATCTAGGTTCGCTCTCTACCATTCTCTTTATTTCGTTTCCCATCCTTTCAATTTGTTCCTTTTCCCAATGCTTTCTGGCATAACCCATCCCCCAACGCAATACAAAAGGCAATGTTTGGATAACATGCATAGCATGCACATCTGCCCCCCTTTCCTTACCTAACATACACGCAAATCTGAGGGCATAACTAGATTCCAGACTGTGGTCAATAAGACACAATACCTTTGCTCCCATTTTCTGCCTCCTTTAAAATTTTTTCCAAAAAATCTTTTTTATAAATCAAGTCGTATTCACCTTTCTTAAAAATATCCGCATAAATAGCGCAAATCTTTTCATTTTCCATAAGCATATCTAACTGGCGGGTAAAACCCATTAGTCTGCCAAGCATGTCTAGTTTTTCTTCTGTAATTTCTCTAGGATATTTTCTAAACCAAGCGTTTATCAAGTCTGCCTCTCTAATGACAGAAAAACCCAAATATTTTAACATCTCTTCAATACATTTTGCCCGTAAACATCGGCGATCAGCACTAGCACCTCCCCCAAAAAAGCGAAAATTAATATAATTATTGGCCGTAACATCACTGCAAAAGGAGTCTATTAATGAGTAGTGATAGGCCAATCGTATATTGAAATTTAAATATTCTTTAGAAATTATCGCATAGCTTGGTTCTCCTAAATTTCCCTCTGCCCCGGTCATACTTCGCATTAAAACGCTCATAAATCCCTGAATGTTTACACCTACCGGTCCGCTCCAACGCACCTTTGGATGAGCCATTCCCCGCCACAAGGCCCGAAAGGGTATTGAAGTTATCTGTTCAGGTTTTACTACCTTAGCGTCTTTCGCCTCTTCTGCCAGACCACCTCCCAAATCAATGATGAATACAGGTACAGGTAAAAGAGAAATAAGACGTACTACTCTTACCTTTTTACTAGAGACAGCCTTATCACTTAGGTCAAACATTTCTCGTATAGAAACTTCGTGAATAAACCTAATTATGTCATGAATAGTTTTACAGTTTTTAGGATGAAAATAAGGGCTCCTGGGGTCTAAAAGTGTTAACGGCAATATTAAGTCTAAAATTCCTTTTAATTTTTGGGATTTTAAATGTTTAACTACTCTTGTTTTTTCATTCTCTTTAGCTTTCAAGACCTCCTCTACCCTTCCTTCATAAACCAAACCACTATCTGCATCTATGGTAACAATCTGGCCATTTTTTAATACAGAAGTGGCATTAAGAGTGCTCAATACTGTAGGAATCCCTTCCTCTCTGGCTACCGTAGCCATGTGTCCACTTGGATTACCTAAGTCGGCAATAAGACCTAAGATCTTAGGAATTACGGCAGCCAATTCAGGCGAGCTGTGTTTTGCAACCAAAATAACTCCTTCAGGCACTTCGGTAAGAGGCTTATTATCTAACACGAACACAGGACCCGAAATAACTCCTGGACTAACTCCCAACCCTTTTAAAATTGGTTTTACTTGAGGAACAACCTTCTTTTTGGAAATTCTTACCGTCACATTTAGTGGTCTTGTTTGTAAAATGTAAATTTTACCTTTTTTGTCTATTGCATATTCTATGTCTTGGGGTTCCTCAAAATGTTTTTCAATAATTAAGGCATATTGTTTTAAGATTTTTATCTCATCTTCTTCTAAGGAAGGTTTGTCTTGCAAATCCTTAGGCACGTTTTTTTCTTTTATTCCATCCTTTTCTAGGATCAGCATTACTTCTTTATGGGCAATATTACTTTCTATCTTGTCCTCTGTTCTTGAAACCCAGAAATAATCTGTAGATACCCTACCTTGCACTACATACTCTCCCAGTCCCCAGTTACTGGTAATAATCATTCTTTCTACTTCTGGATGTCCAGGATCGCAGGTATAAATCACTCCTGCTGCCTTGGCATCTACCATTTCTAATACCAAAACGGCAATGGGCATCTCTTCATCTTTAATCTTTTTTCGCAGACGATAAATAATTGCTTGGGGAGTATATTTACTTGCTACTACCTGCTTATAGGCCTCTATAAGGTTATCTTTTCTAACTCCTAGCACAGTTTTAAATTGTCCAGCAAAGGAAAAATGGGAATCTTCTCCATAGGCACTACTTCTTACAGCTACTAGTCCTGAAAAGTTAGGTTTATTTTCTAGATCTTTCCATAACTTTTCTATAATTCCAATCACGTCTTCTGGAATCTTTCCTAACTGAATCAAGGTAATTAATTCTTCACTTATTTTGTTTATCTTATTTAAATCTTCTTCTGTTATTTGTTTGAGTTTATCCTTAATAATTTCTTTAAGCTGATTATATTCAATAAATTTCTTGTAAGCAGCTGTAGTAATAACAAAACCCTTAGGGACAGGCAAATTAAGAAAGGAGTATACCTCTCCCAAATGACCTGCTTTTCCCCCTACAAGGCTAGTAAGTTCCCAATTTACTTCTCCAAGAGGCATAGCCAGTTCAAGATCTTTAGGGACAACTAAAAATCGCCCAGCTGCTTCTCTAATTTTCTTATCCAATTCAATAAAGACGTCATATAGGACGCTATATTTGTTATCTGTAAACTCATTTAAATTCTGAATAAGAGAAAAGGTAGTATCCAAAATCTTTATAATTAAGGAATGAATTAATAGTAAATTTAAATAAACGCTGTTTAGTTCTTTTTGTAATTTGCTAAAAAGATCAAGTAATTCATTATTTGTCAGTAAAAGATTTTTGAAACTGTAATATCTTTGAGTGGGATCAAAAGCAGTTTCTTTTTTCTTCTTTGCTAAAAACTTTTTTAAAAAATTAAACATCTTTTTGCTTTTGTAATTTTTCTGTGGCTTGGATAATAACATTTCTTAAATCTTCTAAACGAAAAGGTTTAGCAATAAAGTCAAAGGCACCCTTTTTTAAAGCTTCCTTAGCTGCTTCGCTTGTAGCAAAACCAGTGATAATGATTACTTCAGTGTTTGGGTTTTTCTTCTTAGCTGCCTCCAGAATTTGGATACCGTCTACATTCTCCATCTTTAAATCGGTTACGACAATATCAAAATCCTTCTCTTCTAGTCTCTGTAGGGCAGCCACGCTATCTGTATAAGTCTCCACCTCATAGCCCATCTTTTGTAGGGCTACTTTCAATCGATTGCATACAATGGGTTCATCGTCTAATATAAGAATACTGATTCCCTCGTCCACTTTTCTCCTCCTAATGCTGTTGCCATTTGTCACTTAAAAACTGCTCAACGTAATAATCTACTGCCTTATCGCTTTTAAGCATTACATCTAACTGGCGGGTAAAGCCAATTAGACGGCCAATTTTCTCTAATCGTTCTTGTACATCTTTTTTACTAATCTCTCTAATGCGTCCTACTACTAAATCTCCTTTAGTTATAACCCTAAAATCATATCTTTCTAAGATTTTCCTAAGAAGTTGGGCTCGTCTTGTTCTACGTGTAATTTCAGTTACACCTCCAACAAAACGAAAATAAATGTAATTATCCAACATGTTATCGGTCATGTAAGTATCAACCATGTTAAAATGATAACCTAACCGCAAACTAAGATTTAAGTACTCCTTAGATACAACGGCTAAATTGACTCCTAAATACTTAGGCGATCCACTAATTTCTTGGAATGAGGCAGTAATACTAGACATAATGGCCTTAAAGTCTACCGCTACTGGTTCTGTCCGCCACACCCCTGGTGCAGAAAGCCCTTTCCAAAGGGCCAACATAGGTTCAGATGTAATTTCCTCTGGGCTAATACTCGTTTTTGCATTTGCCTCAGGATTAATTCCGCCTCCTAAATCAATGATGACTAAGTCAATTGGGATTCTTGTTTTTAACTTCTTTGCTGGAACATTTTCCCAAATGGTTTTATCCATGTGGATATCAATCAATTCGGCCACAGCCTTTTCATGGGCAAAACGCAAAATGTCGTGAAAGGTCTTACATCCTTCAGGCCGAAAGTTTGGAGCACTGGGATCAGTAAGATTTAGGGGTGATACCCTAGTCAAAATTTGTTTTAATAACCGATATTCACGCGTTTCCTCAAAGGGAGTTTCCTTAAAAAGATAAAAATTTAGTAATTCTTTTACAATACCTTCATAAACGACATTTTCCTCTGCATCAACAGTAACTCCCATACCTGTTTTCAGCACTTGTGTAGCTATACCTGTATCCACAATTGCTGGCACTCTAAACTCTCTGGCCAAAGAAGCCATATGTCCAGTGGGACTACCAATATCTGTCACAATGGCTGCTACTTTATACATAATCCGCCCAAAACGGGGTGAAGTTTTGCGGGCAACTAAAACCCCTCCCTGAGGGAAATTGGTAATGTCCTCATCACGCTTTACCACAAAGACCTTACCTGCTCCTATTCCTCTTTGAGCAATTACCCCCTTTTTCTCTAAAAGGACACGATACTTATTCCGTAAGACAGAAAGACCTACAGAGATCTCAGCTGGCCCAGTAACGCCCATTAATGGACGAGCTTGGAGGATATACAAATTGCCTTGCTGATCATAACTCCATTCAATGTCCTGGGGTTTTTTAAAATACCGTTCTATGTTTAAAGCTACCTCTGCCAATTCAGTGATTTGTTCTTTGAGCAAACAGGATTTTGACGGGGCCTCTGTTTCTCGTAATCCACCTCCTGGCTTGGCCAAAATCATCTTTTTTTCAGTACTAATCCTTTTTTCTACTATTTCATACGGATATGTCCGAGATACCTTAAATTGATCTAAACTTACACTTCCCTCTACCACTGTTTTACCCAACCCCCAGTTGGCATTAATTAACATTATGTTAGCCGAGGGATTAGTAGGATCTATAGTATAGATCACACCGCTTACACTGGCTGGTATCATCTCCACGTACAACACGGCCATGGGTATTTCTAAAGGTGAATATCCCTTCTGCTTAGCATATATAATTGCCCTTGGACTAAAAAGACTGGCCAAAACCTTTTTATAAGCATTAACAAGTTCATCACTTGGCACATTCAACTCTGTTTCAAACTGGCCGGCAAAAGTATGTTCAGAATCTTCCCCTACTGCACTACTCCTTACGGCAAAAAATACATTTTTATGCGTTGCGACCTTATTTACTGCCCTTTCTATTTCGCTTTTAAGATCAGGAGGAAGCTCTCCTTTAAGAAAAAGAGATTGAATTTCTTTGCTGATTTTTTCGGTACTTTTTTCCCCTTCTTTCTCCCAAGTACTCAAAAAATTTGTAATTTTTTCTGTCAGTTCGTTATAATCTAAAAACCGTTTATAAGCGGCTGTTGTAATCACAAAACCATTTGGAGTGTTGTATTTTAATTTGTTCCTTATCTCTCCTAAGCGTGCGGCCTTACTGCCCACCACATCGGTCAAAGATTCATCTAATTTATCAAGAAGGATAGTTAAGTCTTCAATAAGAACATAAATTTTGCCCTCTATTAATGCCTTTAGGTAAGCATTTATATCCTCAAAGACGTCATAGAGTTTGATGTATTTATTGGAACAAATCATGTTTAGGTTATATATAACCTTGTAAACTGTATCTGCTAGTTCATTATAGGAGTTTATAATATAGGTTTTGTCAAAGATGTAATCTCCACTTAACTTTTCGCCCATATCAGTAACAATCTCTAAAGCACGATTATTATTGTCAAGGAGTTCCCGAAAGCGGGTGAAAATGCTCCGGAAGGCAATTTCACCCGCTATTCTGGAACTTTTTTTGTTAAATAACTTTTCCTTAAAGTGTCTTAAGAAGGAAAACATCTAATTCTATCAATGGCCTCCTTTAGAACCAAATAAAAACCCCATAAAGAACCCAACAACAATAGCTAATATTACTGCTAGAATACCATAAAGCAAAGAATGTTTAAAGGCTAGATTACGACAAAAGGCTGGGAAACCAACAAGATCCACATGGAAAAAACTTTCTAAGTGACCTACTAACTGTCCGTTATTAAATCCATATAAATCTACAGTATATTTCCCTAAAGGTATCTTAGCCGGGACATTAATGGTAGTGGAAAAAGACTTTAATCCGTTATTTACCCCTTCAAAGACTACAGTTTTGGGATGAATGCTATACAACTTTTCTTTTTTCTTCAACATCACGAATTGCTTAAAGAGAAAATCCGGTTTATCTCCAGGTACGGTAGATTCAAATTTTATCTTGTCCTTTAAGGCATCATATCCAATTTCTGCCTTTTTTAACACATCAGGTGAGGCAAGTTTGTCTATATCAGTAGAGGTGGCAATAAGATAGAAATTAGGAGCATTCTTTACTTTAACCGTGCCTACATTCATCCAGAGGATACCAACCTTCCCCTTGCGTTTAAGGGTTACTTCCTCTCTAGAGCCACATATTTTAATGGCCACATCCCAATTTTTAGGAACATATCCAAAAATTTTTATCTTTTGCCCTTTAAAAAAGGCATTGATGTGTATCTTGTTAGGTTGAACATGTAAAATTGGTTTCCTTTCCGCAGCAAAGAGGTGAAAACTAAGACTTAAAACAAGGCTTAAGACAAAACCAATAATAATTCCTTTTTTCATCATTAGTGCCCTCCTTTATATGAGAGTAAAAGATGCGGTGTAACCAAAAGCCCAACTAACATTTTTACCATTACCAAAAGGACAATACAGGCCAAAAGGAGCTTTAGTTGATCGCCTTTTAGTAACTTACATAGGCGTGCACCTATTTGCGCTCCAATGGTAGAACCTAATAGAAGAATTAAAGCGAGAATAAAATCTACCGTATGGTTCATGTAAGACTGCATAATGGTGACATTGATGCAAGTAAATAGGATTTGAAACAGGCTGGTTCCTACAACTACATGCATGGGCATCCGCAAAAGATAGACCATGACCGGCACCATGATAAAGCCACCACCCACACCCATGATAGCGGCCAGGATACCGACGAAGGTTCCTAGAATTAAAGGTAAAAATAGAGAATGACGTACACCAGATTTAGGAAAGTCCATTTGCAAAGGCAAACTAGCCAAAAACCGACTAAAACCAGATGGCTTAGTATTTACTTCTACTTCCCTTTGGGGTGCCTTTGCCTTTTTGAGGCTATTTAAACTTTCAAAAAACATGTAACCACCGATGCCACCAAGCATAATGACATAGGTAACCTTAATCACAAAGTCAGCGTTACCCAGTGCCCGCAAGATCTGGATAAATTTTACGCCTACCGTTCCGCCAGTAATACCACCAATAAGAAGAAGCGTGCCCATCTTAAAGTCCACATTGCCTAGTTTGTAGTGGGCATAACATCCGGAAGTAGAAGCAGCCACAATCTGGTTGGAATCAGAGGCAGCAGCCACTGTAGGTGGAATTCCAATCATGATTAAAAGTGGGGTCATGAGAAAACCACCACCAACTCCAAATAAACCCGATAAAAGACCAACCAATCCACCTAACCCAAACAGTAAAAAAATGTTAATGCTTGTTCCAGCAATGGGTAAATAAAGCCACCAACTCATTATTTGCCCTCCTTTTGTTTTGTTTTAATTGAAACTTGTGCAAGCTTTCCTTTTCTAACTGGCATCCCCCCTTTCTTTAGTTTTTTATTGACTAGAATTACAGACCGCTGCAATTTTTTTTGAAGCTCTTTAATTTGGTTGCTATAAGACTTCCGTTTTTTTTCATCTTCTGCTGACGGTATCACCACAATGTCCACTCGGTGTTGCTGGCAGAACTTAAAAACTTCGTCTATAAATTCCCCCTTAGTAAAAAAACATTCAATTTCTAGTCCTCTTGTCTTAGACTTTTCAACAAACGGCACAATGAGTCTGAAAATTTCTCTTTGTTTACTCGGACTGGTTTTAGTAAACACAAACAGTATCTGTAATCTAGCATTTAATCTTTCAGCAAGACCTTGGGCATAGGTTAGCGGTGCAAAAATAGAATCCTGATCGTTAAGGGCTACTAAAATAAATGCCAACATGAAAGAGATAAATTGCAAATTATAGACCAATAAAAAGTCTGTGAATATATATGAAAAATACAAAGAAAGGAAACTTAAGGGGTGTTTCAAAAGTGTTTCAATCTTATTTATACCGTTTCATATTAAAACAAATTACAATAGCCCATATTTTTTTAATTTGCGCCATAAGGTAGTCCGAGAAAACCCCAAAAGCTTGGCGGCAGCAGTTTTATTATATCCTGTCACTTCTAATGCCCTTTGGATATGTTGTTTTTCTTGCTCGGCCATAGAAAAAGGGGTGGTTTCTCCTTCTGCCATAATTTCAAACTCTGAAATATCTTGGGGCAAATCTTCTATAGTAATTTCGTGGCCCTCTGATAATGCTACTGCTCTCTCTATGATATTTTCTAGTTCTCTTACATTGCCTGGAAAGGGGTATTTTAAAAGACACTGTAATGCCTTTTTGCTAATTCCTTTTATCTTTTTACCGAAGAAATCATTGTATTTTTTTAAGAAATATTGAATCAAAAGAGGGATATCTTCCTTTCTTTCGCGCAAAGGTGGTAAACAAATGGATACAACATTAAGGCGATAAAATAAGTCTTCTCTAAATTTTCCTTCAGCTACAAGCTTGCGTAGATCCTGATTGGTAGCGGCAATGATCCTGATGTCAAGTTTTATTGGTTGTACTCCCCCAACTCTCATAATCTTTTTTCCCTCTATTGCTCGCAAAAGTTTTACTTGCATAGAAAGAGGCATTTCTCCTATTTCATCTAGAAATACCGTGCCCTTATTTGCTGCTTCTAGAAGGCCTATTTTGGTACGAAAGGCCCCTGTAAAAGCCCCTTTTTCGTATCCAAAAAGCTCACTTGCAATAAGTTCTTCAGTAAACGCCCCACAGTTGAAAGGAACAAAAGGATTCTCTCGCCGCTTGCTATAGTAGTGAATGGCCCGGGCTACCAATTCTTTGCCTGTTCCTGTTTCCCCGTGGATAAGCACATTACAATCTACCTGCGCAACTTTCATGATTGTGCGATAAATCTTTTGCATTTTCAGACTTTTTCCTACCAAGTCTGCAAATGTATATCGGGCGATAGCTTCTTTAAGGCGGCGGTTTTCTTCTTTAAGGCTAATTTTGTCCTCTATTTTTTTAATAAGGGATTTTAATTCTTCCAGCTTTACAGGTTTGCTTAAATAGTGAAAGGCACCCTTTTTAATGGCCTCTATGGCTGTTTCAATCGAGGCATAACCGGTTATAATAATAACTTCTGTATTGGGAGAAAATGCCTTGACCTGCTCTAAGATCTTCATGCCATTTATATCTGGCAATTTCAAGTCTAGTAATACGATAGAAAAAGTTTGTTTGGGAAGGATTTCTAAGGCCTCTTTACCCGAATAAAATACAGCTACTTCGTAACCTTCTTTTTCCAAAAAACGAGAAAGGTACTTGCAGACTACCTTTTCGTCTTCTACAATGGCAATACTAAGTTTTTCGGGCAACATCATGCTTTACCGGCAATAAGATAGTAAAGGTTGTTCCCTTATTAAGCTCACTTTTAACCTTTATTGTGCCTCCGTGTTGCTTGATAATCCCGTAAGTAACCGCTAATCCTAAACCTGTTCCCTTTTCTTTGGTTGTAAAGAAGGGCTCAAAAATCCGGGAAAGGTATTCTTTGGGTATGCCCATTCCTGTATCAGATACATCTATTCTTAAATATCCGTCTTCTCCTTGGGCCGTTATTTTTAATGATCCACCATGAGGCATGGCCTGAATGGCGTTTTCTATTAAATTGATGAATACCTGTCGTAAGCTGTTCGGATCCCCCTGTAACTTAGGAAGGTTATCAGGGAGATCTATCTTTAAGCTGATGTTATTCAACTTAATTTGATTTTGAGTTACCTTGATGACATTGTTGATGGTTTCTTTAATATCTACTTCTCCAATCCGATATCTTTTGGCCCTTGAGAAATCAAGGAGATTGGCCACAATATCACTTGCCCTTTGAGCTTGCTGGAGGATGTCTTCAATATATTCCCTTTGTTCGGATGTAAGCTGGTTACCATATTCTTCTAAGAACATTTCTGCTGTAATATAAATGTTGTTTAAGGGGTTATTGAGTTCATGGGCGATGCCCGCGGTGAATGTGCCTAAAGAGGCCATTTTCCTTGCTTGAATCAGCTGTTCCTTGCGTAATTCTAGCTCTTGCATCATCCTGTTTAAGGCATCAATCAAAGTACTAATTTCTTCTAACGATTCTTTTGGTTTAGGGAAAAGGGCAAAATTGCCTTTTACGATTTGTTGGGTTGAATTTTGGATAAAATTTAAGGGTGCAATTACTCTGCGCACAATTAGATAAAACAAAAGGCCAATGCTTAGGATTATCACGCAGGTAAAAATAACAGGTATATGCTTCCAGACATTCAGTTCTTTTTGGATCTTTTTTTTTACTTGATTATCTATAAGAATGGACGTATTCACAATATCCCGTCCCAATTGGCGCAACTTATTTTCTAAGACTTCTCCTTTGGCTTGCGCGTAATTTTGGTGATAAAGATTAGAAAAGAGTTTTTCATATTCTCTTATTTGGGTTGTAAACTGGAGATACGCTTGAAGGCCAATGAGCTTTTTTATTTGCCTTTGATAAGCAATTAGATAGGAATTAACCTTCTGTAAATAAACAGAAGCATTGGGATAGCTTTCTTTTTCATGATATAGAAAAAAGTTTTTTTCGTATCTCCTTATTTCAAGGACATTACTTACAAACTCTTCGCATTTTTGTAAAAAGAGAAAATCGTTTATAATTGTGTTGATATTCCAATAATGTACAAAAACAGCTCCCCAAAGTAAGATAAAATAAAATCCAAAAATGGCGGCAACCCATCCACGCAAGGATCGCCACCATTTATAAAAATGAGATAATTTCCCTTTCTCTGGTTCCTCTCCCATTTATTTCCTTTATATTTTATTTTTCATCATACCTTTATCCTTTTTCACTTATAATACCTTTAACCAAATACAAGGTGATAATACCTGAAATAGCTAAGGCCGAGCTAAGTACCACAATTCCAGCAATATGTGCCATCTTTAACTGCTTTAACAATACAGATATAGCCGCCAATAGTAACATAATACCATAAAGAAAGCGAATGCCATATCCCCTTACATACTTTACCGCAGAGGCACCAATTTGAGCTCCGATGCAGGCACCTAACAGCAAGATTATTGCCGCAACAAGTTCTATTCTTCCCTTCATAGAATAAGTAAACCCACCATAGGCACCAGAGATAATGCAACATAACAAGCTAGAGCCTACCGCTACAGCAGTAGGCACACCTACAAGGTAGATAAATGCAGGCACCAAGGCAAAACCACCACCAACGCCCATGAAACCGGCCATAATACCGATTAAGATACCAATAATGAGAAGAGTCCAAAGAGAGACCCTTACTCCACTAGCTTTGAGATAAATCATCGGAGGGATGTTAATGTGTTGAATCTTTGCCGCTAGACCTGGCTTTGAAGGGCTCTTTTTAGATGAAGAGGCCGCTGCTGGCACCTTTCTTGTAGCTCTATAGTAATCATAGAGAATATAAAGACCTAATAATGCCAATAAGATCATATAAACATACCGAATAACTGGTCCTGCTAATCCCTTAGCAGCCAGAAACATCACTATCCTTGCGCCGATCTCTACGCCAATCATCATACCAATAGCAACCAATACGCCCAGAGGAATATCCACATTCCCCAGTTTAGCATGTTTTTTAACCGCAACAATTGATTTCGCATAAATGTGGAGCAGGTCTGTACCGATAGCAAAAGGCATAGGGAAACCAAAGATGTTCAAAGCTGGTGTAACAATCCATCCGCCTCCCATGCCAAAGAATCCGCCCATAACTCCTACACAAAAACCAATGGCCAAAAGAACAAGCCAATTAAATTCTATCCCGGCTATAGGGAGGTATAAGTGAAAAAAATCCATTTTCCTCCTCCTAAAAGTTATTCTCTATGCTCCATTTTTTCTGCCTTATATCCCAACACCGCCATGATCCAGTCTGTGATGTAGGCTAATATGATTCCCATAATTCCCATAATAATAACACAGGCAATAGAATGTAATAACCGGTTGTTATTATAGGTTTCGGCTAACCATCGTGTAAAAAAGTTTGTCGCTTTACTCACATCTGCCACATGGTGCAACGGTTCTTTTCCTCCTTCTCCTGCTAAAACTGTAGCTGGACACACCATCCACATAAAAAAAACAAAGAGCCTTTTTAACCTTCTCATCTTCTCACCTCCCTTCTTATAATTGTGTTTCATTTTGAAACAAATTATAATAGAGACAGGTGAAGATGTCAAGCTTTTTAAAAAACCAAAATCCGCGATTGATTTATAGTATTCCGCAAAAATTAATAAATTTTCCTTCCCCCTTACTTACAAAAAATATACGCCAAGGCTCCGTTAAGTGGTCAAGGGTCTACGCATGCTCCGACCTGCGCCTTTGGGCTTGGCCTTGACCGCTAAGCGAGCGAAGGCGCTATAATTATAATTGGACTTGAGGAAAAGATGAATGTTTTCTCACCTTTTAGGTGAAAGGCATTTTTAAAAAGTTGTTTTATTATGGCATACTTCCGGGGTTTATTGGAGGGCAATCACGGATTTTGGGTAAAACAGTTTGCTTTACTTTAGAGCTTTTTGTTTTATCATTGTACTTAGTACTTACCTGCAAGTGTGGTTCTTACCCTTTAGGTGAAGGGGTCTTTTTAAAAATTAACTTATTTTATCACACTTGCGGGTTTCTTTTTAGGCCAATCGCGAATTTTGGGTATTTGCCCTCTTTGGTTAAAGAGATTATAATTTATTATCATGTTCAAGCTTGTTTCTACATACAAACCTAAGGGAGACCAACCTAAGGCCATTGCTAGCCTGGTAGAGGGAATTAAAAAGGGACTTAAACACCAGGTGCTTCTAGGTGTAACGGGTTCTGGTAAGACCTTTACCATGGCCAATGTTATTGCCCAGGTGAATAAACCAACCCTTGTCATTGCCCCTAATAAGGCCCTTGCCGCCCAACTTTATGGTGAATTTAAGCGCCTTTTTCCAGAAAATGCCGTAGAGTTTTTCATTAGTTATTACGATTATTACCAGCCAGAGGCCTATTTGCCAGAGACCGATACCTACATTGCTAAGGATGCTTCTATTAACGATACCATTGATCGTCTGCGTCATCGGGCTACCCATGCCCTTCTTACCCGTCGGGATGTCATCATTGTGGCAAGCGTCTCTTGCATCTATGGCCTTGGTTCTCCCCAGGCCTATCATGCCCATCACCTTATTTTAATGGAAGGGGAGGAACGGCAGCGAGATGAGGTCATCAGACAACTAGTGGACATGCAGTATGAAAGAAACGACATTGACTTTAAACGCGGTACCTTTCGGGTGCGAGGAGAACGTTTAGAAATTTTTCCAGCTTATGAAGACGAAGAGGCAGTGCGGATTGAATTCTGGGGAGATGTGATTGATGGCATTTATGTCATTGATCCCTTAAGAGGTAAGGTAAAACGTCGCCTTCAAGAACTCATTTTGCATCCCGCTACGCACTACCTCGCTGCCTCAGGTAGGATGGAGGATATTATTGAGGCCATAAAAGAAGAAATGGAAGAGAGGGTCAAGTTTTTTCTTTCCCAAAACCGTCAGATAGAAGCCCAAAGAATTAGGGAAAGAACCCTTTTTGACCTAGAGATGCTGGCCGAGGTAGGGTATTGTCACGGGATTGAAAACTATGCCCGTTACTTAGACGGCCGGGCACCAGGAGAACCACCTTATACCTTACTTGACTATTTCCCAGAAGACTTTCTGCTCTTTATTGATGAAAGCCACATCACTGTGCCCCAAATAAGAGGTATGTATTTGGGTGATCGTTCCCGCAAAGAAACCCTCGTAGAATACGGCTGGCGATTACCCTCGGCCCTAGATAATCGTCCTTTAAATTTTAAGGAATTTGAGGAGCGGGTTAACCAGGTAATTTATGTCTCAGCCACACCTGGACCTTATGAATTAGAAAAGGCTAAGGGTCGGGTAATAGAACAGATTATTCGGCCAACCGGACTTATGGATCCCAAGATTCACGTCCGTCCAGCGACTAATCAGGTGGATGATCTCCTCGCAGAGATAAAAAAGCGCGTAAAAAGGGGTGAGCGTGTCTTGGTAACGACTCTTACCAAGCGCATGGCCGAGGACTTAACTGAATATTATGCCAATCTAGGGGTGCGTGTAAAATATATGCATTCAGATATTGATTCCTTAGAACGCGTGCGCATTATTAGGGATCTAAGAAGAGGAGAATTTGATGTTTTAATCGGGATTAACCTCTTAAGGGAAGGGCTTGATCTTCCAGAGGTTTCTTTGGTCGCCATCTTAGATGCTGACAAAGAAGGCTTTTTGCGTTCAGAGCGGTCTTTAATTCAAACCTGTGGTCGGGCCGCACGGAATGTCCACGGTGAGGTCATTTTTTATGCCAACACCATTACTGATTCTATGCGAAAGGCTATTGCTGAAACAGAGAGGAGACGAAAAATTCAAGAGGCATATAATAAGACCCATAATATTACACCGGAGACAATTAAAAAAGGAATTGATAATATTCTTACTTCCATTTATGAAGCCGATTATTGTGAAGTAGGTCTAGTCAAAGAACCAGAGGTAGAATACAAGAGTAAAGAAGAGTTAGAGAAGGAGATTGAACGTTTACGCAAAGAGATGTTTGCCGCGGCCGAGGCCTTGGAATTTGAACGCGCCGCTGCATTAAGGGATAAAATCAAAGAGTTAGAAGAAGTGGCCCTTAAGTGGGAGTAAGAATTACTCATTTACCTATCCAGTCGTTCACCTATTTACCCATTTATTTATCCGCTCATTTCTCAACCCAAAATCCGTGATTGATTTTTAAAAAAGGGCATTTGAGATGAGGAAGGAATTAAGAAAAACGCCAGCATTATCCCTTCTCCTTTTAAAAATTATATGCCAGGGCCTCGCTTATACGGTCAAGGATCTACACTCGCTACGCTTGCTCCGACGGGCTTGCCCTTAACCGCCCTCGGCCCTGGCAAAAAAGAAAAAGCAGAAGGAGGAAGGGAAAAAAGAAGTTTTTCTTTTTCCTTCTGGCCTCAAAAAGAAAAAAAGCGCCGTAGCGAGCGAGGTCAAGGCTGGCCGAAGGCCACCAGTAGGGCTTGGCCTTGACCGCATAAGCGAGCGAAGGCGCTATAATTATGTTTGGGCTTGAGGAAAAAATGAATGCTTTTTACCTTTTAGTTGAAAGGCGTTTTTTAAAAAATCGCTTTATGACAAGCAACTTGTGTGGGTTTTGAAGGGCAATCCCGGATCTTGGGACAAGGATTGACTTTTTATTCAAAATTTTTTATCACGCTAATGTCATGAAGACTTATTTAAAACAGCTTTTTTCTTATCAGTGGCATTTAGGGACAGTTGCCTGGTTCTTAATGCGGTTAACAGGTTTAGCCCTGGCCTTTTACCTTTGCCTGCATTTAGTGGTGATTTTTTATTTTGGCAAATCTCCCCAGATTTTTACTACCTTTTTAGCAGTAAAGGAACATATTTTTATTAAGGTCCTAGAATCATTACTTGTTCTGGCTGCTTGTTATCATGCAGGCAATGGGTTAAGGCTTATTTTGATTGATTTAGGTATTGGCATCCCTTGGCAAAAGCAATTGTTTGTCGGAGTACTCGTTTTAACCCTGATTTTGAGTATCATATTCATCTATCCGGTGTGGTATGGTTAGTTGGGTTTGGCAAAGAATTAGTGGACTTGGCTTGGTGGTGGTCTTGTTCATTCACCTAGAGGTAGGACACCTTACTCCTCTTTCTTATGAAGCGATAAGCCAGAGACTTTCTGCGCCAGGCTGGAAACTTTTAGATGGAGTTCTTCTACTTTTAGCCGTCTCTCATGCCTTAAATGGTCTGTGGCAGATTGGGCATGATTATATCGCCAATGAGAAGGCGAAGCATATCTTAAAGGTTTTTTTATGGTGTCTTGGCCTGGTCCTGATGGGAATAGGACTTGAGGTGCTTTTTAGATGGTAACGCACAGACACGAAATCGTTATCGTTGGCGCGGGCATTGCAGGTTTGGCTGCTGCCTTAGAGGCAGCCATGGCCGGGCGGGATGTGGCGGTGGTGTCTAAAGTCTTTCCTACCCGCTCACATTCGGTCGCTGCCCAAGGAGGAACAGCTGCTGCCTTAGGCAACATGGAACCTGATCGCTGGGAGTGGCACTTTTATGACACGGTCAAAGGTAGCGATTTTTTAGGTGACCAAAATGCCCAGGCCCTTTTTTGCCAGGAAGCCATAGACACAGCCTATTTTTTAGAACACATTGGTGTGCCCTTTAGTCGTACCGAGGATGGTCGTATTCTTCAGCGTTACTTTGGTGGACATTACAGCGACTTTGGTCAAGGCCCCCCGGTAAGACGGGCCTGTCTGGCTGCAGATAGAATCGGCCATGTCATGCTTCACACCCTCTTTGGCCAGTGCTTACGTTATAAAGTGCATTTTTACAGTGAGTTTTTAGTAACCCGCTTATTAATGCATGAAGATGGCTGTGCTGGGGTTTTGGCTTGGGAACTAGTAAAGGGAGAGTTTCATCTCTTTCAGGCAAAGCTGACCCTTCTTGCCACTGGCGGTTATGCCCGTCTTTTTCAGGTAAGTACTAACGCCGCCATCAATACCGGTGATGGCATGGGGATGGTGCTAGAGGCCGGTTTGCCCTTAGAGGACATGGAATTTGTGCAGTTTCATCCTACGGGCC
Organism: Candidatus Desulfofervidaceae bacterium; assembly: GCA_027064585.1. Lineage (GTDB taxonomy): Bacteria > Desulfobacterota > Desulfofervidia > Desulfofervidales > Desulfofervidaceae > JAGHCL01. Next base: position 199,574 of record JAMOPI010000028.1, read on the forward strand.
TTTATCCCTGGGGATTCCTCATCAGTGAAGGGGTAAGGGGAGAGGGAGGACACCTTTTAAACGCTGATGGAGAGCGCTTTATGCAACGTTATGCCCCGGCAAAGATGGAACTTGCTCCTAGAGATGTTGTTTCTAGGGCCATTCAGTCAGAAATAAATGCTGGTCGGGGAATTGACGGTAAGCCTTATGTCTATTTGGATATTACCCATTTGTCAGAAGAGGTCATTAAAGAAAAATTACCTCAAATAAGGGAGATGGCTATCAAGTTTGCAGGCATAGATCCTAAAAAAGCGCCTATTCCTGTGGCCCCTTCTGCCCATTACAGCATGGGAGGGATTCCAGTCAATGTAGATTGCGAGGTACTGGCTGACGGCAAAAAGGAGGTTGTACCAGGACTCTTTGCAGCAGGTGAATGTGCTTGTGTTTCTATTCATGGGGCTAATCGTTTAGGAACCAATTCTACGATGGAATGTGCTGTCTTTGGACGTAGGGCTGGTAAACGGATGGCCAAGTTGGCAGAAAAGACCCGTTTTTTGCCTTTACCTGAAGTCCAAGTGAAAATGGGTCAAGAAGAAATAAAGGCCTTGTTTGAACGTGGTCCCAAGGTAAAAGTAGGTGAGGTGCGAGAGAAATTACAAGAAAGTATGACCCAGAATTGCGGTATTTTAAGGGGAAAGTCACAGCTTAAACGACAGTTAGACATCTTGCAAGACTTAAAGTCCGCATATAAGAATATTGGTCTAAAAGGGTTGCCTGTTGCCTATAATCTGGCCCTTCAAGAGGCCTTGGAATTAAAACACATGCTTAATCTGGCCGAGGCAATTGTGAGAGGAGCCTTGGCCAGAACCGAAAGTCGGGGTGCCCATTACCGCACAGATTTCCCGAAAAGGGATGATAAAAATTGGCTTAAGCATACCTTGGTCTTTATGCAGGAAGAACAGTATCGGCTAGATTATAAACCTGCCGTTATCACTAGCTTTCAGCCAGAGGAGAGGCGGTTTTAATGAAGAGGCGGTTTTTCATTCAGCGTTTTTCTCAAGAAAAAGGATCTTATTGGCAGGAATATGTAATTGATTGTGACCCTACTTGGGTTGTATTGGATGCCTTAGAAGCCATTCACAAGCAAGATCCAAGTCTGGCCTATCGTCGCTCGTGTCGGCATGGCATTTGTGGCGCCTGTGCGATAAATATAAATGGAAAAAATAGGCTCGCCTGCGAAACACGCGTAGCAAACTTACCTGAAAAGATTAGGATTAAACCCTTGCCTGGCTTTCCAGTCATTAGGGATTTAGTGGTAGATTTAAATTTACTTTATCAACATATAGAAACAGTCAAACCCTATCTTATTACTCAGACTCCCCCACCAGAAAAAGAGAGATTTCAATCTCCTGAAGACCGCAAAAAACTGGATGGCCTTTATGAGTGCATTCTCTGTGGAGCCTGTACTTCTGCCTGTCCTACCTTTTGGGCTAATAGGAATTTTCTTGGTCCTACCGCTTTATTAAAGGCCTGCCTTTTCTTTATGGACAGCCGTGATGAGGCTAAGACAGACAGAAAGGCCATTTTAAATTCTCACCCAGGGCTTTGGCAGTGCCATAGTATCTTTAACTGCACTGAGGCCTGTCCCAAGGGATTAAATCCACTTAGAGCAATTGTAATGCTGCGTAAGAAGATTTTAAGAGGTAAGTAAAACTTATCCTTTTACCCAAGTTGGTAACTCAAACAAGTTTATCCCCAAGGTCATCTTTCCCCAAATAAAGATGGCACCGGTAATTAGAATAACACCAACGATGTTTAAAATGATGCCGGTCTTGGCCATATCATAGACCTTTAAACGCTGTGTGCCAAAAATAATAGCGTTGGGAGGGGTAGCTACAGGTAACATAAAGGCACAAGAGGCGGAAAGGGTTGCCGGAATCATAAGAAGGAGAGGATTGGCCTTAATCGCTAGACTGACCGAGGCCAAAATTGGTAATATCATCTGGGTAGTGGCCGTATTAGAGGTTAATTCGGTCAAAAAGGTCATCATTGTACAGATGGTTGCAACAATAAAAAGCACGCTAAAATGAGAAAGACTATTTAACTGCTGGCCAATCCATACCGAAAGACCTGATTGTTTAAACCCAGCTGCTAGGGCAAAACCACCACCAAAGAGCAGGACAATACCCCAAGGAAGTCTAGAGGCCGTTTCCCAGTTCATAATCATTTCTTTGGTCTTTCTAGCGGGAATAAAAAAGAGAGGGATGGCAAAGGCGATGGCTACCGTACCGTCGTCTATAAACTTGGGTTTAGGAAAAAGAGATGACCAACCTTTGATGTGAAAGGAACCAAGATTAATATCCTTACGGAAAAGCCAAAGCAAACAGACAATAAGGAAGTCTAAAAATACTACCCATTCCTCAAAACTCATCTTTCCTAATTTTTGATATTCTTGCTTGAAGATATCAAGGTTAGTTGAAAAGCGCACGCCGCGGGCAAACATCGCCGTCAAGAGTAGCCAGGTACAAAGTAGAAAAACAAAAGATACAGGTAAGGCAAAAATCATCCAGCGAGCAAAGGAAATTTCTGGAGCCTTGGGGAAGGTAATAGAAAATATCTTGGCCAAGGCCAGGTTAGGAGGAGTACCTATAAGAGTGGCCATACCACCAATAGAAGCAGCATAAGCAATGCTTAAAAGCATTCCTGTAGCAAAACGACCAACCAATTCTGGCGTAAAATTTTCTTCTAGTTTTAAAATGATGGCCATGGCAATAGGGACCATGATCATCGTTGTAGCTGTATTGGAAATCCACATAGAAAGAAAGGCTGTAGCACCCATAAAGCCAAGGATAATGCGTTTAGGACTCACGCCAATGGCGAGGATGATCTTTAAGGCAATGCGTTTATGCAATTGCCACCGCTGCATAGCCAGGGCGAGGATGAAACCGCCAATAAAGAGAAAGATGATGTTATTAAAATAATAAGAGGCTACGGCCTTGCCCTTCATGATGCCCAAAAAGGGGAAAAGGGCAACCGGCAAAAGGGCCGTAACGGCCAAGGGGACAGCCTCTGTGATCCACCATACAGCCATCAAAAAGGCCACGGCCGCCGTGCGGGTAACCTCCGGATGGCCAGGTTTGAGATCAAAAAAGAGCATGAGGATAAGACTAAATAAAGGCCCTAAAATCAGGGCTAGCACCTGAATAAAATGAAATTTTTTATCAGAAGACATTGTCCTTATTTACCTTTAAGAATTTACCTAAAACTTATAAAAGGGCGAGAAAAAAGTCAAGTTTTTTCCAATAAATGGTTAAAATCAAGGATTAGCGATTATTTCTTTATCTTTTAGGCCTGGTTTCTTAAAATTAAAAACAACTTTGCGCCAACCGCCTTTTTTCAAACTATAATAGCTTTGGAAGGATGAAAATTTATATAATTCCCTCTTTATTTTTAATGTAGTCGTCTTTTCAAATTTTTCAAACTCTCCAGTTTCTTCATTATAATTAGTAATGGCAAAATCTGTTGGATGCTTATAACTGGCAATATTTTTTAGACATTGCCTAATTTCTTTATAGATTACTTCATAAATGTTTTCCCAAGAAAACTCTAGGCCCTGCTCTTTGAGGTAGGCTTTAAGAGTTTTAGCATGAGGGACGATAAAAGCTACTACCCTTTCTCCTTGATGTTCTTTGTGACCCAAAACAAGAGATTCATAGATGAGGGGACTTTCGTTTAATATTTCCTCTACCTCTTCTGGATGGACATTTTTTCCTTCTGGTGTGACAATGACATACTTACTTCTACCAGTAATATAAACATTTCCCTCTGCATCCCTTTTGGCCAAATCACCTGTTTTAAACCAGCGTTCGCCGTTAATATAGATAAAGACCTTTTTGTTTGCCTCTTCGTCTTGATAATAGCCAGGCATAAGAATCGGACCAGAAACAACCAACTCTCCTTCTTTTGCCCCTAGATTAGCATAAAGCCCCTTTTGCGGTACATCAATTAATTCTACCTTTACCCCCTCTATGGGAGGGCCAATGGAGCCGGCATACTTTTCATAGTAATGGGTAAAATAAAACCGCCACTTAGAATAGGGTTGGATACAACCTATGGGAGATAACTCGCTCATTCCCCATCCCTGGATGAGAGGAAAGCCTAAAAGGAAATAGTTAAGGGCAAGTTCTGGCGGAAGATAAGCACCACCGCTGACAAAGAGGCGGATTTTGCCTCCGAATTGTTTATGTAACTGCCGAAAAACTAATCGTCCAATATTAACACCTGTTTTTTCTTTAACCTTCTTTACTAGGTTTAAGGCCTTTTGCCGTTTTTCCCATTTGCCTTGTCGTTTTACCTCATTTTCTATACGTGCAAGAAGGACATGGAATAACCTGGGTACACCAATAAAGACGGTAGGCTTCTTTTCCTGAAAGGCCTTTAAGACACGAGTTTTATTATTTTCTAATACCACGGGGATACCTTTATACAAAGGAATAAAAAAACCGGCCGTGAGCCCAAAGGTGTGGTGCATAGGAAGGACAAGAAGCATTTTGTCTTTAGAAAGGATGTGAATACGTTTACAAGAAGCAATAATATCGCTAACAAAGTTGCCGTGGGTAAGCATCACGGCCTTAGCTGCCCCTGTAGTACCAGAAGTAAAGACAATAGAAGCCAAGTCATTCTTGTTTATTTTTGTCTTAAGATAAGTTGCTTGAATTTCTTGATCCGTTTGCCTAAGAGTTGAAAGACTATCTTTTTCTTGTAAAAAGGGATCAAAACTATAAATATGGTAGTGCTTTTTCTTTTCTAGCTCCTTAAGTTGAGGAAGGAAGGAAAAAGAGACAAAAATATGTTTTGCCTCTACCCGTTTAATCTGCTTGTGTAACTCCTTAGTTTTTAATTCCTTATCTAAAGGGACAACTACCCATCCTCCTAAAACAATGGCCAGATAACAAACAATCCAACCAGGTGAATTTTCCCCTAGGAGGATAATTCTCTCCCCTTTCTTTAAACCTAGTCTTATAAGGCCGGCCCCTAACGGGGTAACAAGGTCAAAAATTTCCTGATAAGTAAAAGATAGATATTTCTGCCCATCCCAAATTTCTACGCAAGTTGCATGGGGCTTTTTGCGAACAGTCTGTTGAAAAATATCCTTTAAAGTGTTTAAATGTTTCATAAATACTACCTTTACCTAGCGCCCATTTTGACAGAAAGTGAAAAATAAGGCAAGTTTATTTACCTGTAAATATGGTACGTACTCAGAAAGGTTGTCCTTTAAAAGTAAAAGTGGGTTTGATGTAAATTCTTCCCCTTATGTTCTAGCAACGGATTTTCCTTTTTTGGTGTGGTCACAATTGCCCTGGCAGGGGAAAAAGGTGTTTATTATTGCTGATTCAGGGGACAACATCTTTACCCTTTGGCCCTTAGGAGTAAAAGAAATCATTGCTGTAGATATTGCTCAAAAGGCGTGTTTTCTTAATGAACTGAAGGGAGTAGCTTTAAAGGAGCTTGATTTTACAAGCTTTCGGATCCTTTTTGCCCCGACGTTTAAAAATCCTTTCTTCCCAGAGGTAACCCTAGCAGATAAACAGAGCATTTATTTTAGACTGCGTGATTTCCTTTCAGAAAAGACCCGTCAGTGGCTGGATGAAGAAATAAGTAAAGATAGATTTCCCGTCCCTAATTGGCGAGAGGTAAGTTTTGCCCATTTGATTCCCCACTTTACTAATGAAGCAGCCTTTAAGGTAACCCAAAAGGCCTTTAAGCCATATCCTGTTTTTAACCTTCCGCTTGAAATGGCTTTGAAGGAACTGAAAGCTGAGTATGACTTTATTTACCTCTCCAATATTTCCGAATACATCAAACAGGAGTTAAGGGCTGAAGACAAAGATGAGGAAATTATATCTACCTTAGAAGAACTCTATACCCTTGCCTTTAGGAGATTAAGGCCTGGGGGATATATTTTGTTCTACAGTTTTGGCAATGCTATTTCCCAACCCAGTTTGATTGTTGAAGAAAAAAAGATTGCTACCAAGCTGGGTTTAAATTTAAAGACAATTTCCATTGTTTTTTCTACTCCCCTAATCAAAGATTCTCATTTTGTACATACCTTAGGAATAATGACTGAAGAATAAAAAATGAGGAAGAAAAGCCTAGCCTCACTCAGTGCGGTGTTAGGAAGTGGTTCTAAGAAGGAATATTCTAAAAATGCGTTAATAAAATCCTTTTTATCCGCTCCTGGAGGGCAAAAATAACATCCATTTCCTGGCCAGCAATTTGTTGTAAGGTAACGATTTCTTCGTGTGGAATTTTTTTAAGAATACGATCACAAAGGTAGTTGATGCAAATAATTTCTCTTGCCCATAACAAACAGCCTTTGGGTCCCAAAAAATAACAGCCTTCTGGATAAAGACGCTTTTGGGGCAAATCTACGCCTAGAAGCTTGTTAATTAAAAGTATTACGCCATCAAACTTGCGGTCTATCTTTTTTAAACAACAACTACCCTCTGTTAAGGCACATTCCCGACATATATCTGGGATGCCAAGTTCTCTCATCTTTTGCCAGGTAGCCTGGTTGGCCTCTTTAAATGCCTCTAACAGCCGTTTGACTGCTTTGTCCGCTAAAAGAATATCTTTGGCCTTTTTAAAGGCTGCTTCAGCCCAAGCAATTTTGGCCTCGGTTGGAGAATCAATCCTGACAATTTCCATCTTTCTCTCCTTTGAAGACATTTTAACAAAAAAATTTAGCAAAGAGCAAGTTAAGGAAACGCTTGCAAGCTAATATTCCCTATGTCATAATGTTTTGTACAATAAATTTAAGGGAGATTACATTTATGCCCTTAGCTAAAAGGCTTGAACAGAAATATACCTACTATGACTACCTCAACTGGTCTGATGATAAAAGGTGGGAAATTATTGACGGTGAAGTTTATTGTATGAGCCCTTCACCTACGATTAGACATCAACGCATTGTAAGAAAGCTCTCAGAAAATTTATATGAGGCTAGAAACAGGCTTAAAGGTTGTGAATACTTTGTTGCCCCTACCGATGTAGTATTAGACGAATTTAATGTTGTCCAGCCAGATATATTCATTGTTTGTGATAAGCACAAAATTACCGAGAATAACATTCAAGGAGTGCCTGATCTTATTATTGAAATTGTGTCCAAATCAACGGCCTACAAAGACACAAAGATTAAGAAGGATTTGTATGAAAAATTTGGGGTGAAGGAATATATTATTGTGTTTCCTGATTTAGAAATTGTAGAGAGGTATGTTTTAGAAAACAGCCGCTATGGTGCCCCAGAGCGATTTAACTGGGATGAGGTGTTAAGGCTTAAAATATTTGATGTAGAAATAAATCTTTGGGAAGTGTTTGAAAAAGAATTGCCTAAGGAGAAGAAAAGAGATGGGTTTAGCGGAAAGGCTTGAACAGAAGTATACTTACCATGACTACCTCAACTGGTCCGATGATGAACGATGGGAGATTATTGATGGTCAGCCTTATTGTATGAGTCCTGCACCTACGATTAAACATCAAAAAATTAGCATTGGCATATTGGAAAAGTTAATCTTAAATAAACAAAGCCTAAAAGGATGTGATTTATTTTCTGCCCCTACCGATGTAGTATTAGACGAATTTAATGTTGTCCAGCCAGATATATTCATTGTTTGTGATAAGCACAAAATTACCGAGAATAACATTCAAGGAGTGCCTGATCTTATTATTGAAATTGTGTCCAAATCAACGGCCTATAAAGACACAAAGATTAAAAAGGATTTGTATGAAAGGTTTGGCGTGAAAGAGTATATTATTGTGTTCCCTGATTTAGACATGGTAGAGAGATATGTTTTAGAGAACAGCCACTATAGTGCCCCAGAGCGATTTAACTGGGATGAGGTGTTAAGGCTTAAAATATTTGATGTAGAAATAAATCTTTGGGAAGTGTTTGAAAAAGAATTGCCTACCAAGAAAAGGGGAAAACATGTCTAAGCCTCTTTGTCTGCTTGCACCAGCTAAGGTGAATTTAATTCTTTTGGTATTAGGAAAACGCCCAGATGGTTACCATGAAATCTTTACCCTCATGCAAAAAGTCAACCTCTATGATGTGCTTTATTTGGAAAAGGCAAGTGAGGGAATTGTCTTAACTACTAATACTTCTGAACTTGCCTGTGATGAAACAAATCTAGTCTATAAGGCGGCCAAGTATTTCTTGGATTTCCTGAACCAACCTGCTGGGGTCAAAATCCATCTTAGAAAACGTATTCCTATAGCTGCTGGCCTGGGAGGAGGAAGTAGCGATGCTGCTGCTACCCTTATAGGGCTTAATCGTTTATTTGGTTATCCCTTACCTAAAAAAAGGCTTATAGAAATAGGGGCAGAAATTGGTAGTGATGTGCCCTTTTTCTTTCAGCAGGGGGCTGCCATTGCTACTGGACGGGGTGAGATTGTCAGACCTTTATCCTTTCCTTTGCCCTTCTGGTATGTAATTGTTACCCCTCCGGTAAAGGTTTCTACTAAATGGGCCTATGCCCAGGTGAGATTGACAAGAAGCCAAATTCAAACTAAAATAGGCACACCTGAAGACATATTAGAACTTTTAATAAATGATTTAGAGCCAGCTGTGGCTAAGACTTTTAAAGCAATAGAAGAGGCCAAAAGACTCTTGCAAAGAGCAGGAGGGCAGTATATATTATTAAGCGGTAGTGGAGCAAGTGTGTTTGCCCTGTGTAGGGATAAAAGGGAGGCATTGGAGGTTAAAAAGAGCCTAAGATTACCTTCTGGTTGGAAGGTATTTTTAGGTAAGGGGTTGTAATTACTGGGGTGTCGCCAAGTGGTAAGGCACGGGACTTTGGATCCCGCATTCGCAGGTTCGAATCCTGCCACCCCAGCCATTTTTTTGTTTAGGGAAGATGAACGGAGAAATAAAACTTTTTACAGGAAACTCTAATCCAGCCTTGGCTCATGAAATTGCTGGTTATCTGAATCTGCCTTTGGGTAAGGCCTTTGTGGGTACTTTTAGTGATGGCGAAATACGAGTGGAAATTGGAGAAAATGTTCGGGGACAAGATGTTTTTATTATCCAGTCTACTTGTCCACCGGTAGATCACAACTTAATGGAGCTTCTTATTATGATTGATGCGCTTAAAAGGGCATCTGCTCGCCGTATTACCGCCGTCATTCCTTATTATGGTTACGCCCGTCAGGATAGAAAAGTAAAACCCCGTGTGCCCATTTCGGCCAAATTGGTAGCTGATCTTATCACAATTGCTGGTGCAAACCGGGTATTAGCGATGGATCTCCATGCCGGACAGATTCAGGGTTTTTTTAATATTCCTGTAGATCATCTCTTTGCTGCTCCTGTGCTTTTAGAGTATATTAAAAACCATTTTCAAAATAACTTAGTCATTGTTTCACCTGACGCCGGTGGTGTGGAAAGGGCAAGGGCCTTTGCCAAACGTTTGGGGGCAGCTTTGGCGATTATTGATAAAAGACGGGATGCACCTAACCTCGCAGAGGCTGTAAATATTATTGGTGATGTAAAAGATAAAATTGCCATTATTTTAGATGATATGGTAGATACGGCTGGAACCTTAACAGAAGCTGCCCAAGTGTTGGTTAATAGAGGAGCTAAGGCTGTGTACGCTTGTTGTACCCATGCTGTTCTTTCTGGCCCAGCCATAGAGCGGCTTAAAAATTCAGTCATCTCTAAGTTGGTCGTGACTAATACCATTCCCCTGAAAGAAGACGCAAGAAAGAGTGGAAAAATTGAAGTATTATCAGTAGCCAGTCTTTTAGGAGAGGCCATTAAACGTATTCATGAAGAGACTTCCATAAGTACTTTGTTTGTATAAAATCTCTAGCGTGAGGGAGGGCAATGACTGAGATTGCGTTAAAGGCACAAATAAGAGAAAAAACAGGGAAAGAAATTGCAAAAAAGTTACGGCGGCAAGGTTTGATTCCTGCTATCCTTTATGGTCCTGGTATTTCGCCTTTACCTTTGGCTATTAATCCTGCTTATGTGATTAAGGCCCTGAGGGCTGAACAAACAGCCACTTCCTTCTTTGATTTAGAAATAGAGGGAAAGGAAACAAAGAAGGTGAAGGTTTTTATTAAAGACTTTGATGTCCATCCGGTAACGGATGAGATCATTCATGTAGATTTCTATCAAGTTGCGATGGACAAAGAAATCAGCATGGAAGTGCCGATTATCCTTAAAGGCAAACCTAAAGGTGTAGAGCGGGGTGGCATTCTGGAACAGAATTTAAGAGAAATTACGGTTTCAGCCCTGCCAGACAAGATTCCCAGTCATATTGAACTTGATGTAAGTAATCTTGATATTGGTGATTCTATTCATGTAGCTGATATTCAGGTACCAGAAGGAGTAAAGATAGAAGATGATCCTCAGATACCCGTGGTAACCTTGGTAGCTCCGGAAGAAGAAGCTACTGAAGAGGCAGAAGCGGAAGAAGGAGAAGAAGGTTAACCTTGAGCCAACGCTGGGTGAAACTTCTTTTAGGTCTTGGCAATCCTGGCTGGGAGTATCAATGGACACGGCATAATATAGGTTTTCTTTTTATTGACGCCATTATCCATAAATATGGTCTAAAGGTAGAAACAAATAATGCTATTTGCTGGTGGGCAAAGGCAGAGATTGCTCACCAGCATGTTATTTTGGCTAAACCCCTTACTTACATGAATTTAAGCGGTCAGGCAGCATCTTGGCTCCTTTCTCAACATTCTCTTTCCCCAGATCAGATGTTGATTATCCACGATGATCTTGATCTTCCTTGGGGAAGGTTAAAATTGATAGAAAAAGGTGGTAGTGGTGGGCATAAGGGTGTAATTTCAATTCAAGAGATGTTGGGGACAAAGGACATTCCTCGCCTTAAAATCGGTATAGGCAGACCCCCTGCTGGTACAGATACAGTAAGCTATGTTTTAGGTGACTTCTCTCCCTTAGAAAGAGAACAGCTAAATTTTATTTTAGAACAGGCCATAAGGGCAGTGGAAATGGCCTTAACCGAAGGTCTAGCCAAGGCAATGTCTGTGTTTAATAAACGGAATTTGCTTGAAGCACCCTCCCTTTAAACCCTATTGCCATTCTCTAGCCTCACACCAAAAAAGAACCAACATTTCCAAATGATAAAACGCATTTTTAGAAGTAGATTTCATGGCTATTTCGGCAAGAAGAAGCTGCTGGTGAATGGCCTTTAAGACTGCTAATGAATATTTTTGGGCCCGCTGGCAGAAAAGGAAGATAACATAAGGAGGAAGGCCTTTTAGGTACACCAAATTTTCTTTTTTTATGAGAGGATAAGCCGTTTTAATAAATTGGTTATAAGAAGTAAGAGAAAGGGTTTTTTGTTGGATTATTTCCTTTATTTCCATTAAACATCGCACTTCTTTAGCCAGCACGCTTAAAATAGCCAAAGGATGAACGCCTTGCTCTAAGAGCTGTTTGAGTAAAAAAAGGACATCTTCAACCGGGGCATTTGTTAGTTTTTCGGCCAGAACAAATATACCTTCTTCTTTAGTTGGAATAATAAGTTCAGTAACATCTTGTTCTTCAATGACTTCTCTTTCTCCTATATAATTTAAGAGCATCTGCAGGGAATTTTTTAGGATACCTAGGTTAAAGCCAATATAACGTACCAATAATTTCTGGGCGGCCGGACTGATTCTTTTATTTACCCTTTGGAGAAATGACTGCATGAAGTGAACTGTCCAAGTCTCTTTTTCATGCGGTCTAAGGGTGAGGTCTATAAACAAGGCTTCATCCTTTAAAAAGGACGGCACCTTTGTACCTTCAGACAGGGTGAGGATAAGATAGTGAGGAATTTTTTTGATCTTTTTAGAATCTAAAAAATCTAGTTTAGAAGCATTTTTTATCCAAATTAATTTTTCCTTATGAAAAAGACCCGTTTGGTAAAGACCTTCGGCTAAACGCTCCGCCGTAATTTCTTCTGCTGGAATGGTTTCTGCACTTACCTTCTTTGTGCTCGTAATCCTTTTTATAACCTGGCGGGCAATTTCTTCGCAAAGATAGATATCTCCCATAAAACAAAAAAGACGATCTTTAATTTCTTCAGGGATTTTTTTAACAATAGCTGTAATTCTTTCTTTAGGATAAACAGGCACTTTACTTTCTCCTCAAATATGATATGTTCTATAAAAAGGGCTTAACTTGACAAGGCCCTTTTTTTTATATATTTAACATGCACTTTTTTAAAAGGAAAGCATAATGGTGATAAAGGTAGAAGACATTCCCCCTGAGGGATTAGAGATAGAATTTAAACAGGAAAAAAGGTGGTGGAAACTGGAAGAAAAACGCCAGTTTCTCAATGTAGATCTGGCCAAGCCAGTGGTAGCTAAGATTTCCTTATCAGTGACGAGGGAAAAGGTGCATGTTACCGGCAAGATAGAGACAGTCTTACAACTTTTTTGTGCACGTTGTTTAGAGCCTTTTTCCTTTCCGTTAAAAGTAGAAATGGATTTTATGCTTTTTCCACGTTCTTTGGCACCTCATACTGAGGCAGTGCGGTTAAAAAAGGAAGATATGGAAATAGAGTTTTTTGATGGTATAGAGGTTGACATTGACCAAATTGTGGCTGAGCAGATTTTTCTGCATGTGCCAATAAAGCCTATTTGTAAACCTGCTTGTAAAGGCCTATGTCCTGTGTGTGGAAAAAACTTAAATAAAGAAACATGTACTTGTGAGCGGCCACGTTTTAGTCCTTTTTATAAGGCCTTAAAGCATTTGAAGAAAAAGGCAAGTTAAAAAATCTTAAAGGAGAAGAAAAATGGCAGTTCCTAAGAGAAAAACCTCTAAATCCAGAAGGGACAAAAGGAGAACTCACTATAAGCTTATAACTCCCAATGTGGTTGAATGTCCTTATTGTCATGAACCCAAATTACCCCATCGGGTGTGCCCACACTGTGGAAAATATAAGGGAGAGGAAGTTATAGAGGTTAAGGAAGTCTAGCGGCAGGAAATGGATAGGATAGTCATTGCGGTGGATGCCATGGGTGGCGACCACGCGCCAGAAGAAATTATAAAAGGCGCCCTGGCAGCAGTCCAAGAGGTTGAAATCAAGGTGTTATTGGTAGGGAAGGAAGAGGTAATTTCTCCCTTTTTAAGGGGAACCTCTTCTTTACCTGTAGAGGTAGTTAATGCCTTGCAGGTGGTAAAGATGAGCGATCCTCCTACGGATGCCATTCGGGCAAAGAAGGATTCTTCTATTAAAGTGGCGGTTGAATTGGTAAAACAAGGACGCGCACAGGGTGTTTTTAGTGCTGGTAACTCAGGGGCAACCTTGGCGGCAGCCATGTTTACCTTAGGTCGGTTGAAGGGAGTAGATCGGCCGGCTTTAGCAGGGATTATTCCTACTGTGAAAGGACATGCCGTGATTATTGATGTTGGTGGTATGGTAGATTGTCGTCCTCTTCATCTGGTGCAGTTTGCCGTCATGGGACATGTGTTTGCCAAGTATATTCTAAATATTCCTCATCCTAAAGTAGGTCTTTTGAATATCGGAGAAGAACCAGCTAAAGGTAATGAAACAGTGAAAAAGGCTTATAGTTTTTTGCAAAAGAGCCCTCTTAACTTTGTCGGCAATGTAGAGGGGAAAGATGTCCTTTACCATAAGGCCGACGTAATCGTCTGCGATGGATTTGTGGGCAATGTGGCCTTAAAGTTAGGCGAAGGCGTTGTAGAGGGACTTGTGACCTTAATTAAACAAGAAATCAAGAATAGTATTTTAGGAAAGTTGGGCCTGTTTTTAGGGAAAAATGTCTTAAAGAATGTCTTTCAAAGGCTTGATTATTCTGAATATGGTGGGGCCCCTCTTTTAGGAGTAAATGGCACAGTCATTGTTGGCCATGGGCGTTCCCAAGCAAAGGCGGTAAAAAATGGCATTAAGATGGCCGCCCGTTTTGTCAAACAGGAAGTCAATGTCCACCTAGCAAAAGGACTAAAAGAACATGAAGACCTTATCGGAGGAGGGTGGCGTAAACTAACAGAGAAACTAAAGGAGGTTGTAAGTTGATAAAGGCCGCCATTTTAGGAACCGGAAGATGTGTCCCTAAAAAAATATTAACCAACGCCGATTTAGAAAAGATGGTAGATACTTCAGATGAGTGGATTACAACCAGAACTGGTATCAAAGAGCGCCGAATTGTTTCTGAAGGTGAGACTTGGAGCCTTTTGGCAACCGAGGCAAGTCGTCAGGCCTTAGAGATGGCGCAAGTAGCACCGCAAGATTTGGACATAATCATCGCCGCAACCTTTACTTCTGATTACCGCCTTCCGGCGGGTGCTTGTTTGGTCCAGCAGGCACTTAAGGCCTACAAGGCAACGGCCTTTGATCTGGCTGGGGCTTGCACGGGTTTTATTTATGGCCTAAGCATAGCGGAAAAATTTATTAAAGATAACCCTAAACTTAAGATCCTAGTCATTGGTGCTGAAGTTCTAAGTGCGGTTACAAATTGGGAGGACAGGAGCACCTGTGTTCTCTTTGGCGATGGAGCCGGTGCAGCCGTAGTAGGAGCCGATGAAGAAAAGGGTATTTTATCGGTTTATACTGGTTCTGACCCAACGGTTTGGGACCTTCTTTGCGTTCCAGCAGGTGGCTCTCTTTATCCCCCTTTTAAAGAGGGAGTGCCTAAGGAAGAATATTTTGTCAAAATGAAGGGCAATGAAGTTTTTAAATATGCCGTGAGATATATGGAAGAAGCGGCGAGGACTGTCCTAGAAAAGGCAGGCCTTGAACCCAAGGATATAGATTGGTTTATACCACATCAGGCCAATATACGTATCATTAACATGGTCGCCAAGCGGCTTGGTATTCCTTTAGAAAAGGTCATTGTTAACATTGAAAAATATGGTAATACCTCTGCGGCGACCATTCCTATTGCCTTAGATGAAGCGGTAAGAGAAGGTAAAATTAAAAGGGGAGACTTGATCTTATTAGATGCCTTTGGCGGCGGTTTTACATACGGAGCAATTGTATTAAAATGGTAAAAGGGGTTCTTAAATGGGTTATGCTCTGCCTTATGATTTAGTAAAAGAGATTGAAGAGGTTGTAGGCAAGGAGAAGGCAGAGGTTGTTATTAAGGTTATAGAAGGTGGTTTAGGTGCGGTTGAAGAAAAGGCAAAAGAACAAAAGGCGGTTGTCAAGGCAGAGATAAAAGATGAATTAACAAAAGAATTAGTAACGAAAGCAGAATTCAAGGCTGAGTTAAATGCCCTTGAAGAAAGGCTAAATGGGCGGATAGATAAGGTTGAAGAAAGATTGAATGGACGCATAGAAAAGCTTAATTTAAAACTTAATTTACTTATTGTGTTAATAGTCCTTTTGCTTACTTTATTTAATCCAACAGTAACGGAATTGATAAAGAGGTATTTTTTAAAGTGAGAGGGATTTAAATGGGTTATGCTCTGCCTTATGATTTAGTAAAAGAGATTGAGCAGGTTGTAGGCAAGGAGAAGGCAGAGGTTGTTATTAAGGTTATAGAAGGTGGTTTAGGTGCGGTTGAAGAAAAGGCAAAAGAACAAAAGGCGGTTGTCAAGGCAGAGATAAAAGATGAATTAACAAAAGAATTAGTAACGAAAGCGGAATTCAAGGCCGAGTTAAATGCCCTTGAAGAAAGGCTAAATGGGCGGATAGAAAGGCTTAATTTAAAACTTAATTTACTTATTGTGTTAATAGTCCTTTTGCTTACTTTATTTAATCCAACAGTAACGGAATTGATAAAAAACTGGATCCTAAAATAGGTTTATTAACGAACAGGAGGATAAAATGTTATATCCCTTGATCGACGAACAGGAGATGATTAAAGAAGTAGCACGCAAAATTGCCGAAGAGCGTATTGTACCCAAGCGGGCAGAGTTAGATGAGAAGGAAGAGTTTCCTTGGGATATTCTAAAGGAAATGGCTCAAGCCGATCTTTTTGGTATTTTTATTCCAGAAGAATATGGCGGTCTTGGCTTTGGTGCCTTTGAAAACTGTCTGGCCGTAGAACAGATTGCCTGGGGATGCGCGGGCGTGGCTACCACTTATGCCGCCAGTGGCCTTGGTGCCTATCCGATTTTATTGTTTGGTAATGAAGAGCAAAAAAAGAAATATTTACCGCCTATTGCCAGGGGAGAAAAGTTGGCCGCCTTTGGTCTGACCGAGCCAGACGCAGGCAGTGATGCTGGGGCGATTAAGACAACGGCCGTCAAAGACGGAGATTATTACATTTTAAACGGCACCAAACAGTGGATTACCAATGCCGGTGAGGCTGAAATCTACACAATTATTGCCTTAACCGATAAGAAAAAAGGGCCACGTGGGGCTAGTGCCTTTATCGTAGAAAAAGGCGATCCTGGCTTTTCCTTTGGTAAGAGAGAAAAAAAGATGGGCATACGAGCCTCAGCTACGGGTGAGCTTATCTTTGAAGACTGCCGTATTCCTAAAGACAGACTTTTAGGTCGGGAAGGCATGGGTTTTATCATCGCCTTAAAAACGCTTGACTATGCCCGTCCAGGTGTGGGGGCGTTGGCCGTGGGGTTAGCCCAAGCGGCGTTAGATGAAGCAATAAAATATGCCAAGCAAAGAAAACAATTTGGCCAAGCGATTATCAACTTTCAGGCCGTAGCCCACATGTTGGCCGATATGGCTACCCAAATAGAAGCAGCCAGAGCCTTGACCTATACGGTATGTAAATACATTGATACTAAACCCAAAGACTTTTCTAAGTATGCAGCCATGGTTAAGCTCTTTGCCTCAGATATGGCGATGAAGGTAACTACCGATGCCGTGCAGATATTAGGTGGATGTGGTTACATGAAGGACTTTCCGGTAGAGAAGATGATGCGTGATGCCAAGATTCTGCAAATTTATGAAGGCACAAACCAGATTCAGCGTAATGTTATTGCGAGGGAGTTGAGTAAAGAATACAAGTAGAGAAGGGTTGGATATGAAATATATTGTCTGTTTAAAACAGGTGCCAGAGACAGATAAAGTGAAAATAAACCCGGAGACCGGCACCCTAATCCGGGAAGGGGTAAAAAGCATTATTAATCCTTATGATCTTTATGCCCTAGAGGCGGCCTTAAAGGCGAAGGATGCCTATGGTGGGAAGATTGTTGTTATCAGCATGGGTCCACCGCAGACTGAAGAGGCCTTAAGGGAGGCCATTGCTTACGGAGCGGATGAAGCCATCCTTTTAAGTGACCGGGCCTTTGCCGGTGCTGACACCTTGGCCACAAGTTATACCCTGGCGCAAGCGATAAAAAAGATTGGTGATTATAATATTATCTTTTGTGGAAAACAGGCAATAGATGGAGATACGGCCCAAGTGGGTCCAGAACTGGCCTATCGTTTAGGTCTTCCATATGCTACTTATGTGCATAAGTTTGAAATAAAGGATGGTAGTTTAATCGTAGAAAGGGATTTAGACGATGGGACGCAGGTCTTAAAACTTAATCTTCCGGCCTTGGTAACGATTGTTAAAGAAATTGGCGAGCCAAGGGTACCTTCTATCAGAGGAAAAATGAAGGCCAAAAAGGCCAAAATTCCTATCTGGACGGCTGGAGAAATAGAAGCAGATGAAGAGAAAATTGGTCTAAACGGCTCGCCTACACGGGTAGTTAATGTCTTTAGTCCCCCGGCACGAGGGAAAAAGGAGATATTTACAGGCAAACCAGATGAATGTGTAAAACAGTTGTGTGAAAGGCTGGGAGAAGTAATTAGTATCTAAAAGAAATATTAAGGTGAGGCAAAAATGGAACTTATTTTAGATAAGAACAAATGCACTGGTTGTGGTCAGTGTGTAGAGGTTTGTCCCTTTGGAGCGATAGAGTTAAAGGATGGTCTACCTGTGGCTAATGATGAGTGTCGCCTTTGTGGTGTTTGCGTGAGGAAGTGTCCTGAAGGTGCCCTTGCCTTACCTGAGAAGGCGAAGAAGAGAGATATTCAAGATGCGCGCGATGTCTGGGTTTATGCCGAACAAAAAGGAAATGATTTTACAGGTGTAGTTTATGAGCTCTTAGGCAAGGGTAGAGAATTGGCTCAAACCTTAGGTCAAAGGCTTGTCGCGGTTGTGATTGGACATGAAGTAGAGAAACACGCACATAAATTGATTAATTATGGGGTAGATGTGGCTTATGTTATTGACCATCCAGAGTTAAAAGATTTTAATGAAAAAAAATATGCCCAAGTGCTCATTGATTTAATTAAGGCCAACCAACCTAATATCTTTTTGGCGGGGGCTACCCCCAGGGGCAGATCTCTTATCCCACAAGTGGCAGCGGCCTTAGAGACTGGTCTTACGGCTGATTGCACCGGGTTAGAAATTGACCCTGACACCAGCCTTCTTTTACAGACCCGTCCTGCTTATGGCGGTAACATTATGGCTACCATTACCTGCGCTCATACCCGTCCCCAGATGGCGACGGTGAGACCGCATATCTTTCCGCGACCAGAAGCTCTATCCGGACATGAAGGTAAGATCGTTAAAGTAGAGGTAGAAGCACTACCGCAAGGGATAGAAGTTCTTTCCTTTGTTCAGGCAGAAATTGAGGGGCCAGATTTGACCGAAGCCGATGTGGTTATTGGTGTGGGTAGGGGTATAAAAGGGCCAGAAAACTTGAAACTGATTGAAAAACTAGCCTGCTTACTTAATGCTCAGATTGGAGGAACAAGGGCAGTTGTAGATGCTGGTTGGTTGTCGCACAGGTATCAGATTGGCCAAACAGGCTTGACAATTAGCCCTAAATTGTATATTGCCTGTGGCATTTCTGGGGCGGTGCAGCATATCGTGGGTATTCAATCGGCTAAGACCATTGTGGCCATTAATAAGGACCCAGAGGCCCCTATTTTTGAAGTGGCCGATTATGGCATTGTTGGTGACTTATTTGAGGTTATTCCGGCCTTAATTGAGGAGATTAAAACCAGAAGAGGAGAAAGTTCATGACAGAAAGGATTGCCGTTGTTACCGGTGGCTCTAGAGGTATTGGGCGGGCGATTGCCTTAAGGTTAGCCCAGGATGGAGCAAAGGTCATTATCACCTATGTGCGGGGCAAAGAGGCTGCCGATGAAGTAATAGAAACCATAAAGAGCAATGGAGGAGAGGCCTTTGCTTATCAGTTTGATGTAAGCGATTATGAGGCCACGCAAACGGCCTTTGCTAATATATTAGATAAGTTTGGTAAGGTGGATTATCTTATCAACAACGCTGGTATTACCAGGGACGCTCTTTTAATGCGCATGAAAGAAGAAGATTGGGATAAGGTTGTTACGGTCAACCTAAAAGGGGCCTTTAACTGCATTAAGGCCGTCGTTAGACCGATGCTTAAGCAAAAATTTGGGCGTATTGTAAACATCACCTCGGTTGTGGCCTTTATGGGTAATGTAGGGCAGGCCAATTATGTTGCCTCTAAGGCTGGACTGGTGGGACTGACTAAGGCTTTAGCAAAAGAGTTGGCGCCAAAAGGAGTAACGGTCAATGCCGTTGCCCCTGGCTTTATTGAGACGGACATGACGGCCGGGTTGCCAGAAAAGATAAAGGAATATATGCTCAGCCTGATCCCCCTTGGCCGGTTTGGCCAGCCAGAGGAAGTGGCCGAAGTGGTGGCCTTTTTGGTTTCTGATAAAGCCGCCTATATTACGGGGCAGGTTATTCATGTAAATGGAGGTATGTATATTTAGTGATTGGTTGAGACTGAATGATGGCTAGAGAAAAGAGGGATTACTGCTAAACATTGCTGAGATAAAAAAATGAGAAGGAGGGAAACAATGGCGAACATAGAGGAAAAAGTAAAAGAGATTATCGTTAATCAGTTGGGCGTAGATCCAGAAGAGGTAACACCCAATGCCTCTTTTGTGGAGGATTTGGATGCCGATTCGCTTGATCTGGTAGAATTGATCATGGCCATGGAAGAGGAATTTGGCATAGAAGTTCCAGAAGAAGAGGCCGAAAAGATTCGGACCGTTCAAGATGCCATCAATTATGTAAAGGAACATGTAAAAGAGTAGCTGAATTACAAACCACAAAAACATTAAAGGAGGTCAACATTGCGCCGGGTTGTGGTTACAGGGCTGGGGTTAGTAACCCCTGTGGGTATAGGCGTAGAAGAAAGCTGGGAAGCAATTTGTGCGGGGAAGTCAGGAATTGATCTAGTGACGAAGTTTGATGCCTCTGACTTTCCTTCTCGGATTGCCGGAGAGGTAAAGGGATTTAAACCAGAGGAATTTATCGCCAAGAAGCAAATAAAACGCATGGATCTTTTTATTCAATACGCCCTGGCCGCTGCCCGGATGGCGATGGAAGGGGCTAGGCTTAAGATAGATGACAAGTTGGCCAAACGGAGCGGGGCAATTATTGGTGTTGGTTTAGGGGGACTTCCTTATATTGAATATTACCACAAAGTTTTGTTGGAAAAAGGACCAAGCCGAGTTTCACCCTTTTTTGTGCCCATGATCATTACCAACATGGCGGCCGGTTATGTGGCCATTGAATATAATCTTAAAGGCGTAAATCTTTGTACAACCAGTGCCTGTGCCTCTGGTGCTCATGCGGTTGGCGAGGGGTATAACTACATCAAATACGGCCGGGCCGATGTCATGGTCGTGGGTGGTACCGAGGCCACAATTGCTCCTCTTTGTTTTGCTGGTTTTTGCGCGATGAAGGCCCTTTCCACCCGCAATGATGAACCCCAGAAGGCCTCTCGTCCCTTTGATAAGGAAAGGGATGGCTTTGTCGTAGGCGAAGGGGCTGGCATTATGGTTTTAGAAGAGCTAAACCATGCCTTGGAGAGAGGTGCTACCATCTACGCCGAGGTTATTGGCTATGGGGCAAGTTGTGATGCCTATCATATTACCGCCCCACCGCCAGAGGGTGAAGGTGCAGTCCTATGCATGGAAAATGCCTTAATAGATGCTGGCATCAAACCCGAAGAGGTGGACTATATCAATGCCCATGGCACTTCCACCAAATTGAATGATATTGCTGAGACAAAGGCGATAAAAAGCGTTTTTAAAGAACACGCCTATAAAATACCCGTAAGCTCTACCAAATCCATGACCGGACACCTCTTAGGTGGTGCCGGTGGAATTGAGGCCGTTTTTACCGTGCTTTCTCTTCATACTGGCATCATTCCCCCAACCATAAACTACGAATACCCTGATCCAGAATGCGATTTAGACTATGTGCCCAACCAGGCCAGAAAGGCAGATATCAAGATTGCGCTATCCAACTCCTTTGGTTTTGGGGGAACAAATGCTAGTTTGTTGTTTAAGAAGTTTGAAGGTTAAGGAGTATAATCATGAATAAAATTATCATTGGTTCAGATCATGCCGGGTATCGGCTAAAAGAGTTTATTAAACAGGCCCTTGAGAGCAGGGGCTACGAAGTGGAGGATGTAGGAACAGACTCAGAGGCGTCGGTAGATTATCCCTATTTTGCCTGGACGGTGGCCAAAAAGGTAGCAAGTAAAGAATTTAATCGGGGCATTCTTGTTTGTGGTAGCGGTATAGGCATGTCTATTGTTGCTAATCGGCTTTGTGGAGTAAGGGCAGCCCTCTGTAACGATGTCTTTCTAGCCAAGGCTAGCAGAGAGCACAATAATGCCAATATTCTTGTCTTTGGCCAAAGGGACATCGGTGAAGGTAGGGCTCTTGAGATCCTCAATACCTGGTTAAACACCGATTTTGCTGGTGGACGCCACGCCAGAAGATTAAATCAGATTGATGATGAGTATCACCATATTGATGACTTTAGCTACTTAAAACGCTTTGACCCAGAATTGGTGGAGGCCTTAGAGGGCGAGTGGAATCGGCAAAAGTATAAACTGGAGCTTATTGCCTCTGAAAACATTGCCAGCCCTTGGGTACGGCAGGTCATGTCCAGTGTAATGACGCACAAATATGCCGAGGGCTATCCTGGCAGGCGTTATTATGGTGGCTGTGACTTTGTAGACATTGCGGAAAGTTTAGCTATTGAGCGGGTAAAAAAACTTTTTAATGCCGAATATGCCAATGTGCAGCCCCATTCAGGCACCCAGGCCAACATGGCCGTTTATTTTGCTGTCTTAAAACCAGGGGATACCATCTTAAGTATGAGCCTACCCCATGGTGGACACTTAAGCCACGGCAGTCCTGTTAACTTCTCTGGTCAGCTTTATAACATCGTGCCCTATGGCGTGTCTAAAGAGACAGAGACCATTGATTACGACGAAGTTAGACGTCTGGCCCTTGAGCATAAACCCAAGCTTATTTTAGCTGGAGCAAGTGCCTATCCTAGGGTCATTGACTTTAAAAAGTTTAGAGAGATTGCCGATGAAGTAGGCGCTTATTTAATGGTAGATATGGCCCATATCGCTGGACTTATTGCTGCTGGCGTACATCCCTCCCCTGTACCCTATGCCCACTTTGTTACTTCTACCACCCATAAGACCATGCGTGGACCAAGAGGTGGTTTTGTCTTGGCCAAAGAGGAATTTGCCAAGGTGCTCAATAAAACTACTTTTCCTGGAATTCAGGGTGGGCCAATGATGCACATTATTGCTGCCAAGGCCCTGGCCTTTAAAGAGGCCTTAACCGAAAGTTTCAAGGAATATCAAAAACAAGTAGTGAAAAACGCTAAGACCCTAGCCAAAAAACTACAAGATGCAGGCTATCGGCTCGTTTCAGGTGGTACTGACAATCATCTGTTTTTGGTTGACTTGACGGATAAGGGCATTACCGGAAAGGATGCCGAAAAGGCCCTGGATGCGGCTGGGATTACCGTTAACAAAAACGCCATTCCTTTTGATAAACAAAGCCCGTTTATTACCAGCGGTATCCGTATTGGCACACCGGCAGTAACAACCAGAGGCATGAAGGAAAAGGAAATGGAGATCATTGCTGACTTTATCTTGCGGGTGCTGGCTGATGTTAATAACCAAGATGAAATTGCTAAAGTGAAAAAGGAAGTAAAAGAATTTTGTGCAGAGTTTCCGCTCTTTGCCTGGAGGATGTATTAATTTTAATTGAGGGATCAACATGATAACTGCTTCCTCTTTAAGGAAGGAAATGCAACCAATGGTCGTATTGCCTCATTTTTTAAAAACGAAAAAGAAGTTAACCTATCACGATTTACAAAATGGTCTGCCTGAGGGGCATTATGAAATCATTGACGGTGAGGTAAAAGAAGTGGTACCCACGGGTTTTTTGCATGGTAAATGGGAAGGAGAAATATACAGTAAGCTTAAAGAGGTATTAAAAAACAAAGGTTTTATTGGAGAAGGAAAGGTGGGGATTTTAATCTCAAAAGAGCCTTTGCGCATAAGAGGGGCAGGACAATTACTTTCAACGGGCCTTCCACGGAAAGGTTTTACCTAATACTAGTAAGACTGCATTTCCTCAAAATTCTATTAATTTACTGACCTTACGTAAAACAGAAAAGGAGCTATTCCCATTGAACCATGGGAAAGGGCGCAGAGCTAAGGTGTGTATCAAAGCCAATTTTGCGGCTATGGCTGAGTTGAGAAGATTGTGTTGTGCGTGAGGTCAGTTAATTATTTCCCTAAGCCAACAATAGCTACCCCACAGGCGATTAAAATCATTCCTATAATCTGGGCAATGCTCAAGCTTTCACCCAGAAAAAAGGTAGAGCTTAGGGGGATACCAATGTAGGTGAGGGCAAGGAAAAGATACGCATACCCCAGCGGAAAATGAGAAAGGACAATAAGCCATAAAACAAGGTCTAGACCATATAAGACAATGGCCACCCAGATCAGGGGGGTAGCAATGACCTTTTTTAAAAACATTATCATTTCGCCCTTATATCCCCCTATCTGCATCATTCCCTTTTTCAGAAGGAGCTGGCCGATAATGGAAAGAATCACACAGAAGAGGATCAAAATCATTTTTTCTTTGGTGGCAAAAATAGACTTTCCTTTTGACATACTAAAATAAATTGATAAGCAAATAAAGTTTTTCTTAACTTGGTTAACGGATAATACAAATATGTCAATATACGGCCTAGCTTTTCTCCTAAAACAAGTTCAAATGGAATGGGGGTGGTTCTTACCTTTATTATTTTAAAACCTGCTTGCCGCATAAGTTGATAAAAGGTTTTAAAAGTGTAAAGGTGGACATGGGTTTCGTCTAAAATTCCCTTTTTACTATAAGGAAATAAACCTAATAAAAGTAATATTCTGTATAAAAACAAGGCAATATTGCCTGTAGAAGCAATCACTATTCCATCAGATTTCACAACTCGTCTTACTTCTGACAGTAACTTTTGCGGATTTTTAATATGTTCAAGCACATCTGCTAGAATGACTACATCAAAAGAGTCTTCTGGATATGGTATCTTAGATATACTTTCTAAATTACAGCAAATATAACGAGAAAATCTTTTATCTACTTCCTCGGAAGACAGGGCTATACCTACTACTTGACAATTCTTTTCAATCAAAAAAGGCAATATAGTTCCATATCCACACCCTATATCCAGAACATGTTTATCATAAGGAACAAGTTTAACAATTTGCATATGGCTTGAAAAAGGATGTGTTTTTAACTGGTATGAGGGCATAAAAGAAGTAATTTTAAATCTGCTATCTTCTCTCAATCCCATTTGGTAAAGCTTGTAATGAACAATTGACCAGAAGATATTCCAAGCATATTTGATACCATTGACATAGCAAATCTCATCCCCATAAAAAGAAGGGATGGGCACTTCATATATTTTTTCTCCCAATTCGCGTATTTGGATGATAATTTCTGTATCAAAGTGAAAATCGTTGCTGTTTAGGGTAAAAGGAATCTTTTTGAGAATTTCAGTGCTATAAAGACGGTAACCAGAATGATATTCACTAAGGTTTAAGCCCAAAAAGAAATTTTCATAGGCGGTGAGAATTTTATTGCCAATATATTTGTATAAAGGCATACCCCCCCTTCTGGCCTCACCCGGAATTATCATCCTAGAGCCAAAGACTACCTTTGCTCCTTTTTCCAAAACTGGCCTGATTAGACAAGGCAAGGCCTCTGGAGCATACTGTCCGTCCCCGTGGAGTAAGATAACGTAATCTAAACCCCTTTCTATGGCATAAATGTAGCCTGCTTTTTGATTCCCACCGTACCCCTGATTTTGAGACTGACGGTGGACAGTAAGTTTTTCCAATCCATAGACCTTTTTGAAACCCTCAGCCACCAGATAAGTATCGTCCTTGCTTGCGTCGTCAAAGACAAAGATTTCCTCTACGAGGTCCAAAATAAGAGGAGGGATGCGTCTTAGGGTTTTGGCCAAAAGGTTTACATGATTGTAAGTAACGACAAATATGCCAATTTTAGGGATGGGTTTACCTGCTTCTACCCATTTTTTTAAAAATAACTCATCCTCTTTAAATGCGGCTGCCCAATCGTATCTTGACTTCATCTTACCTTTACCAATCTATATCCCTTTCCCTGCCATACCACTGGTAATGAAAGTACAATAGGGTTATGATCTTGAGTGCACAACCTTTGGGCCATTGGGGTGAAGGGGGTAAATATCTGCAGCTGCCCACAAGCTTGGTAGATATACCGAGGAAAGAGAATGTACTTTATTCCGTAAATGTGTGTTATCTTTTCAAAATCAGACTTGTTGCTAGTAAATAGCAA
Organism: Candidatus Desulfofervidaceae bacterium; assembly: GCA_027064585.1. GTDB lineage: Bacteria > Desulfobacterota > Desulfofervidia > Desulfofervidales > Desulfofervidaceae > JAGHCL01. Next base: position 225,187 of record JAMOPI010000028.1, read on the forward strand.
TTTTAAGGTGACCTTCATCCGTTGGCGCATCATGTTTAAGTAACGCCTATGAAACAGTTGGTAGGTTTCATATCCGGCCAGAATGGGACGATGGCCAAACAAAGGCACGCCATCAAGCACTGGGTCAGGCCAACCGACAATAACAGCATCTTCTGGTAGCTTTTGAATGGTTTGGTAAAGAGGAGCTATGGGTTTAAAGTCATATACAAATCCCCTTGTGCCTCGCGGGGCATAGGTTAAGCCAACAATAGAAATAAGGCCCAAGAGGACTAGGCTTACTAGAGAATTGTTAATATTTAATTTTTCAGCCACTTCTTTAAAGCTCAAAACAATACCTTCTAGAACAAATATTGGCATAAAGTAGCGAAGAAAACGAGTGGGAATATAGAATCGTGGATAGAACCAGGCACTGATTTCATAAAGACCAATCAAAACAAGCCATAAAACCGTAAGAGAAGTTAAGGAAGAAGATGAGCAAATAAAGTAAGGTAGAAGGCAAAGAAGGAGAAAAAAGCTACCGTAACGGTCTGTGAATATTATCTCTCCTTTATGTTTAGGACGGTTAAAAATACGGAATACTTTGTATCGGATAATGTCCATAGCCTGAAAAAATGAGGGAGAAGGGGTGCGGTCAGGAAGGTCATAACGCCCTCCAGCTTGCATCTCAGGCATCTGCTGCATTTCCTTGGTTGAAAGCATTGGGCCCCAATATCGGCCTTTAAAAAGAGGAGGAAGGATAATGAGGAAGCAAACAATGCCCAAGAGTGTTAGACAGAGAAAACGCTTGAAAAAAGACCATTGGGTTAAAGGAAGAAAGTTTAGCCGATGCGGAAAGAAGAAGATAAAACTGGTGTAAAGGGCCATAAAAGGCGTAAGGGGTGGATAAAACAAAACACTTCCCACCAGGGCAAGGGCTATGCCCCAAATATTTTGGGCAAATATACCATAACAAAATAAAAAGGCCATGGGATAGCCAAAGGCCCTAGGTAAGCCGCCTGCCATCCTTTCAAAGAAGCCCTCACAGATAAAGACCATTGTGAAGAGAAATAATCCGCCACTAAAGTTTGCTAATTTATAACCTAAGGCAAAGGCAATAAACAATGTAGTTAAAAATAAAAAGGCCGTAAGTAGTTTAGAAAAATAAATCGGGTCTATTGCAAGAGAACATACTGTTTTGTAAAGACATTTATATCCTAAAGGTAAAAGGTCTAAATAATAGCGGGCAATAGGGGTAACTTCAGAAAAGGATTTATATCCGACATTATAAAAATAAAAAATTTGAGCTAAATCATCATCATTAACAAGATAATGATTAGAAAGTACTTGGTGATAATAATTAACACTGAAAGTTCCCAAGGCTAATACAATATAAGCAAACACTAAAATAAGCTGACTTTCACGACTAAATTTGATATTCACCTTTCAACCTTTCCTTTGTCTTCTTTAAATTAAACTTGGCCTTTTCAAATTGAGGATCAATCTCTAATGCCCTTTTATAATATTTAGCCGCTATTTTATATCTACCTAAGCCAAAATAACAATTACCCAGGTTGTATAGGTTTTTCTTTTCTTCCTCTTTGTTTTTTGCCACCAACACTGCCCTTTTAAAATATTTAATCGCCTTTTCCAAACATAGGGTTTTATAATAGGCCAATCCCAAGTATTCATAAGCGCTAGGCACGGCCGTATCACCCGCAAGTTTACAGTATTTTTTAAGATAGGCTATAGTCTGCTTATATTGTTTCTTTTCATAACAAATTAATCCTAAATGGTAATAGGCTTCAGCATATCCTTTATCAAAAGAAAGGGCCTTTTTAAAGTTTTTAATCGCCTCTTGCCACCGCTTGGCGTTTTTATAGGCAAGGCCCAGATTGTAATAATTACTTGGATCATAAGGATCAAGCTTTACTGCTTGCCTAAAGTAAGCAATTGCCTTCTGATACTCCTTCTTCTTAGCATAAATTAGGCCAAGATTGTTATAGATTAAAACCACATTCTTAAACTCCTTCTCCGCCCGTTTTAGCTCTGAGACTAACAAGGAGAGCTGTTTTTTCTCTTTATATTGAGCCATCAATTTGTCTATATCTTCTGTAGGATCAAAGTAAAAGAAGGGTTTGATGCTAGGAGGAAGGATATCTTTTTGCACTAAGAGATAACTTCTGTCATCAAAGCCAATTAAAGTCCAGTCAGGCTCTTTTTTTAAAAGATGAGCAAATTCCTTACCTTTAGTAAGCACAATTTTAATTTTATATCTTTCGGCCAGCCTTTTAAAGGCCTTTAAACATACGCTTTCTGCTACCCGATACTGCCAGTAAAATTCAGGTGGATAAATGGTAGGTGTGCGGCCATCTATAAACACCTTATATTGGGGATATAAGTGCCAAATCAAATATCCGCCAAAGCCATAGGTATTAAAAAGACGTCCCTTTAAAGTATACCTTTTTAAAAAGGCCGTGGTTTGAACAGGATAACTTTCTTTGGCCATACCAAAGCCAAGTTCCTTTTTAAAATAGGGATTTAAAATGATCATTTTCATCAGAAAAACAAAGGCAAGGGTGAGAAGGCCAGTATAAAGTAAGTTTTCCCCTTTAAAAGAAGGCCACCACTGCGCAATGATCGGAGCTATCGTAAAGGCAAATAATCCCATAAACCGGGCATGTTTAAAGGTAAGAAAGGCAAGGAGGCCAGTGATAAGGGTATCTCTAATGACAATAGGTTTACGGCCCCAAATAAGACTCAAAATAACCATCCAAAAGAGCAGTTTAAAAAATAACGCATGGTTGAACTTAAACAAAAAGATTTCTTTAAAAGGAAAATGGTACCACTCTGCGATATATTTAGTGGCCTCTCCGCCTTCACCGGTATGGGAAAAGAGGGTAAATTTAAGCAACTTAACCCCGTAGGGGTTAACAAAGGTAAGGAGGGCAAGGACAATACACAATAAACTTAATCTTTGCATAAGGGGAGACTTGAGAATGTCTTTTACCTGCCATTTATATCTTGAGACCAGTTCTCCAACAAGATAAGCCCCGCTGATGTATAGCCCAATGAGAAAGCTTCCGTGTAGATTAACCCAAAGGAGAAAAACCAAGCAGAGTCCTAAAAAATATGTCCAAGAAAGACTTTGGAGGTAGCAATTTAGCCCGTATAAAAAAAGGCTAACAAACAAAAAACTAAAAATATGTGGCCTTACCATAAAGCGAGGATAGCTAACAAGGAGGACAAAGAAGATGAGCGGCCAAATAAAAAGGGAATTCTCCGTGGCCAAACGCAAACACTTATAAAGAAAAAAAAAGGCTAGGGCAAGGACGAGTGTTTTAAATAAAATGAGTCCAGCAAAATGGCCCCACTTATAAATGGGATAAATTAAAGTTTGAAAACCCCAGGTAAAATCTATCCATGGATGTCCTTTTTGCGTATAGGAAAAGACATCCTGAAAAGGGATGCCCTTGTGTGTCCATATCCACCTCCCGGTTGCCAGATGCCACCAGATGTCAAAACAATGGATGTTTTGGAGAGACAAACATAAAAACGATAGGATAAAAACACTTGCTATACAAATATGAATCCCTTTTTCCCAAAAGCCAAGGCGAGATATAGCTACAGGTTTCTCATGTTCCATAACTTGCTTTTTGAAAGAAAAAGAAATCGTGTTTTTAGTGATTAAAACCTATCTCCTTTTGGACCTATAATTGAACGTCTTTCTTCACAGGTACAATAATAAGCATACTGGGCATTTCCGTCCAAGTCTCCCCGGGCAATGATGGTGATATCAATAACTCCATTAGTATTGGGTATTTCGTCATTGCTTGGTGTGGCCGACGCTGGGTCAGAAGTATGATCCCCTTGGGCAATACCATAGTCATAATAGACCTTTCCGGCGGGATCAAAGCCTAGTTTATCAAAGTTTCCAGAACTTGCCTGGTTCCAAACTTGTTTGGAAGGTCCGGCCTTGCCGGGGTAATAGGCCGCGGTTAAAAGGGTGTCTCTTTCAGCAGCATAACTTAGTTCACAACGGCGCAAAGCACCCAGGTTTGTTTTTGCCTCAGATGTCTTGGCCCTTAATTGAAAATTTCTATACTGGGCAATGGCAATAGCGGCCAGAATGGCGATAAGGGCCATGACAACTATTAATTCCACCAGGGTGAATCCTCTACTTATCTTCATATCCATAAGCGAAAAGGCCGGGAAGTCCCGGCCCTTGAAAAAATAAAATCAGTTTTATGGCTGCTGCACAATCTTATACCCATTGTTTGAATTGGCTCTAAAGACATTAAAAGCCCTCTTTAATGAGCTACCTAAAGCAGCTGCTTTAGCCACATAGTGATTTTTATCAGCACTTGGAATATTATACTGGTAGTAGAGTTTTCCTTTAGCTGCAAATCCTAAATTGACAAAATTTCCATTAAATAGGTTTTGAGCTATTCTGTCATTCTCTACTAAATTATATTCTTTACCTGTATCTACTGCATCTGGATGTGCGTTGGTTTGGGCTAAATATTCATCATTTTCCGCTGCATAGGCCTCTTCACACTCCTTAATAGCTCCCAAATTTGTTTTGGCTTCTGCACTCTTCGCCTTTAACTGAAACCTCTTATACTGCGGAATGGCAATCGCGGCCAAAATGGCAATAATCGCTACGACAATCATCAATTCAATGAGCGTAAAACCCTTACGTTCTTTCATTTTCCTAAACATGCCTTTTACCTCCTTTTTAATTTTTTGGCCATGCCTCACATGGCCTTAAAACCTTCTTATGCCTTAAAGCCCCTTGTTTTCCCTTTTCCATCTTTCACCTCCTTTCTTAACTAGTTTCCCTGTTATGGAGGGATAGCAAAATTTGTGCCAAAAATATTTTCTTAATTCACGCCCATTTTTGGCCAGACCAGACATTAACCGCTTATCTTTATTGACAACCTTTGTCAATTTGGGTGACAACTTGCATCAGCAATTTAACTTATCCTATAACAAGCCAAAGCTCCGCATTACTTCGGCTAGTTTCTTATCTGTTTTGGCCAGTTCTCTTAGGGCAGCGACCAAACGGCTTTTTTCTTCTACCCTTTGCACTGCCTTTTCTATCAATGTCTTTCTATCCCAAAACACTAGCCCCATCATCGCCACGACCAATCCTCCAAACACTGCCGTTATCGCACTCATAATGTCTATAAGCTTGTTTATGCGGTCATTAAGAGAGCGATTAACTTCATCTATGCGTCTGTTGGTATCATCTATGCGTTTATTCAACTCTGTCTTTACTTCATCTATGTATCTGTTTGTGTCATCTATGCGTTTGTTTACTTCATCTATGCGCTTATTAATCTGCTTGAGTTCTCCCTTTATCTCACCGAGGATTTGAAAGAGCTGTTTTTCTTCTGCCGGTGTAAGGGCAAAGGCACTGTTTATCTGGAAAAAGAAGCAGAAGAGGGCAAACAATATTACCAAGTATAGACACCTTTGTTTCATGATTGTCCCCCTCTTTTTAACTTATTATGTCCTTTTTTGCCTATTTTTGTAAAGCCTTTTTAGGTTTTCCTAAAAAATTTTAATGAATAATCATGCCAATTCTACGCCAGCGAATGTTGTGAAAAGGTCTTTCCCAGGACCAGTAGATAATCAGGGCCTTACCTAAGATGTCATTTCTATCTACAAAACCCCAGAAGCGGCTGTCCCAGCTAGAATCGCGGTTATCACCCATGACGAAATATTTATGCGGCGGGACTACGATTGGCCCAAAGTTATCCCTAGGTGATACATCTCTGGGTAAAATGCGAGGGTCATTATGGTAGGCATGGGGGTCAGGATAGGGCTTGCCATTTATATACACCTTTTTATCTATAATTTCTATCTTATCACCAGGCAGACCAATAACACGCTTGATAAAATCCTTACTCCTGTCTACCGGACAAACAAACACGATTACGTCTTCCCTTTGCGGGTCTTTAAATTTCACAATCGTTTTGCCAATGATAGGTAACCGAATTCCGTAATTAAATTTAGAGACCAAAAGGTGATCGCCGATAAGCAGGGTAGGAAGCATAGAGCCAGAGGGTATTTTAAAGGCTTGAATAATAAAGGTGCGGATGAACATGGCCAAAACGAGGGCAATGACAATAGACTCTCCCCATTCCCTAAGCTGACTCTTCTTGCGTGCGATTTCGTCCAATTTCTCCTCCTCCATTTCTAAATAGTCGTCCCTGAAAAACTCTGTTTTAGCTTCCAACCGGCCCCAATTGCTTTTCATATTGCTCATTCCAGATCAAGACAAAAAGAGCAAATAAAAATCCTACCGCCTCCCGCATCC